>CAJQLX010000009.1 GCA_905479265.1 uncultured Alphaproteobacteria bacterium | reverse complement strand
AACTGGTGCTGAGCAACCCTGTTGAGGACGTTCCCTTCAATATCACGCGCTTGAGTCATGTTGTTCTGACCAGCCGCGATCTCGACGCGACACGCTATTTCTACGAAGCCGGTCTTGGCTTAGAAGTGACCGAACACAGCGCGACCCATTTGTGCGTGCGCGCAATCGAAGAAGTGGCCCACCACTCCCTGCGCTTTGAAAAAGTAGCGCACGATCGACCGGGGGAAGTGCGTGCGATTGGCTATCGCATGTTCTCCGATGACGATCTGCGTCGCGCCTTTGACTGGTTCTCCGCTCGGGGTGAGAGCCCAGAATGGGTTGAGCGGCCGTTTCAGGGGCTGACATTGCGGATCATCGATGCTGTGGGGGTTCCTGTTGAATTTACCGCAACCATGCCCGGCCCCGAAAACAGGATGCGTCATTTCCATACCCACGCGGGCGGCAAGTTGGTGTTCCTTGACCACGTTCAGGTCGCCACGCACGATGTTCAAGCGGCTTTTGATTGGTACACGTCCATTGGCTTTCGGTTGACCGAGTACACAGCCACTGACGGCACAGACGAGCTTTGGGGTGTCTGGCTCAAGCGGAAGAACAACACCCAAGATGTGGTCTATTCCAACGGCGCGGGGCCGCGCCTGCATCATCTCGCCTTTCACACCCCAGAAATCGCCAATGTGATTCACGGCGCTGACGTGATGGCGTCATTGGGCTTGGCAAATACGATGGATCGGGCACCGGGACGGCATGGAATCGGCAACGCTTTTTTCGTCTATTACCGCGATCCAGATGGTCACCGGGTTGAGACCTTCACCAGCCACTACAACGTGATTGATCAGGACCACCCGCCGACCCGCTGGGATCTCAGCGATACCCGACGGTCACAAATCTGGGGCTTTCCGGCACCCAAAAAGTGGTTTTACGAAGCGTCAGTGTTCGAGGGCACGCCCGTGCATCCGCCCACCCTTGATGCGCCGCCGGTCACCCTCGAAGACTATCTGGCAAGCGAATAGGACGATCATGAAGTTTGGCACCCGATATCTCAATGGCCGCGAGCAGGCCATCGTCAGAGGATCAGATGGGGCCATTCGCGCTCTGGCTGATGTGACCGAAGCAGCAGGCCTCGGGCGAATTGGCGACGTTCTCAGTCTGGTCCGCGCGACCGACGAGCAGCCCGATTTGCTCAGCCGGCTTCAGCCTGACGCGCTGCCGGGTGAGCCCGAAACCGGGACCGATTGGGCACCACCGCTGCCCAACCCGTCGATGATCCTAAACGTGGCCTTTAATAACAAAGAGCTGATGAAGAACGCCCATAAAGACCCCGGCGTTCCCAACTTTTTCCTCAAGCCACCGTCGTGCATGATTGGCTCGGGCAAGGACATTGTTGTTGATCCCGAATGGGGGGCGGTGATCCCAGAGCCGGAGGTCTGTGCCGTCATTGGAAAGCGCGCCAAACACATCCGCGAGGACGAGGCGTTGGACGTGATTTTTGGGTTTTTGATCCACAATGATGTCACCAGTCATGGTCTGAAATTCATGAAAGATTCCATCGCCGTAACCTATCCGCCCGACATGGCAAAGCCCGAATTCTATACGTGGCGCAACCTGCATGGGGACAGCGATACCGACGCCTATTTCGTCTACCATACGCGGTCAAAGGGGACCGATACCTTTGGCCCGATGGGGCCGTGGATTACCACAGCAGACGAAATTGCGGACCCGAATGACCTGCACGTGACCGGACGCTTGAACGATGATGTTTTCACCCAAGACCACACCGGCAACTATCGCTTTACCATCCAGCGCTGTATCGCCGAGGCAAGCCAGCATTTTACGCTCAGGCCCGGTGATTTGTTGAGCTTTGGGACGACCGGCAAGGGCAACGAAAAGTTCCCTCGGGGACACAAGAGCGTTTTGATCGGACAGCAGCACGGCACCATCTCCATCGAAATCGACCCTCTAGGGCGTTTGGAAAATGCGATCAAGCATCAGAAAGGCGGCGCGTGAATGGTTGATTCCATTTACGCGAAAGGGGCGGCTCAGCACGTCAATCCGGTCCCCAACGCCGCTGTCCACCGCGGGATCTTGGTGACATCTGGGGTGCTGGGGAAAGACCCCAAGACCGGCGAATATGCCCAAGAGACAGCCGAGCAAATCCGACTGGCCTTTGAGCAATTACCCCTGATTTTGGCGGAAGCCGGGGCCGGTCCACAAGATGTTGTTAAGCTGGATCTCTATTTCGCTGATCGCCAAGACCGAGCCATCGCAAATCACCATTGGGAACGCCTTTGGCCCGATCCAGCCCATCGTCCTGCGCGACAAGCGCACCAAGTGTCTCTGCCCCGTGCCTGCCGCTTCCAATTGGTCGCAATGGCCGTCCTCTAGCCTTTCGAAAGTCAAAAAATCATGGTGTTGACCCTCTTTGTTGGCCTGTTCTTGATCCTTATTCTCGCCGAGTTGGTTAAAGGCCTCAGTGCCAATGGAACACCGCCAGTTCTGCAGAAGCTGCCCGGCCAGTTGCATCTGGCCTATTTTATGTGGTCGAGCATACAGGTGCTCAGGGGGCTTTTTGTTGCAGGGTTGATCGCTTGCGTTGTGTCGGCCCCGCTGGGGGTTCAATTCATTATGATGGGCGCAGCGATACCGCTGGGCCTGATCTGGGGCGGGGTTTATTGGTTCTTCGCCAAGGTTTGGACCGGCCGCGTGAAGTTTCCCCCGATCACCAGCACAGTGTTCGTCGGACGGGACGAGAATACCGTTCCCTCCCACATCAACGTGATCGGTATCGATCACGGGGGCGAGCGCAAGGCTTATCCAACCAATATGGTGACCTTCCATCACCAAATCGTTGACACCATTGGCGACTTGCCGCTGTGGGTGACCTATTGCGGCTTGTGTCGCAGTGGCCGGGTCTATGATCGCAATGTCGATGGAATGGCGCTCGACTTCACGCTGGTCGGGGCGATTTCATTCAATGCGACGTTCGAGGATCATCAGACCGGGACATGGTGGCGACAGGAAACAGGTGAAGCGGCCAAGGGCAAGCTGAAAGGCCGCGTGCTCGAAGATGTTGGCTTTGAGCAAATGACGCTCGAAAACTGGCTGCAGAAATACCCGGAAGGCAAAGTGCTGCAATACGATCAAAAGTTCGCCCGCCCCTATACCTTCATCGCCAAACTGCACAATTTCGAAGCCACCAAACCCGCGTGGCACATGCAGGACACGCCGGATTTGATCGTAGGCGTCGAGATCGCCGGGACGGCGAAAGCCTATGATTGGAAGCAGCTCCAATCCGCTGGGGTGGTGATCGACACCGTTGGCGAAGCATCCATCGTCCTGACGACGGACCCGGCCAGAACCTCTGCTTCGGTGTATTCGCGCGCGGTGGATGGGCGGATTCTTGCGTTCACAGCGACAGAGCAGGGGATGACAGACACGGAAACCGGTTCAACGTGGAACTGGTTTGGCATCTGTCTGGATGGCCCGATGAAGGGCAAGACGCTGACGTTGGTGCAGAGTTACCAGCAGTATGTTCGCGCTTGGATCCAGTTTCACCCGGAAACGACATTCTATGAGTTCGGTTAAGGCGCGTCTTCGAGGATGAAATCAGCGCAGCGGTCGGCGATCATCATGGTTGGTGCCCCTGTATTGCCCGAAACCAGCGCCGGCATGACCGAACAATCCGCCACGCGAAGCCCCTCCACACCCCTGACCTTCAAGCGGGGATCGACAACAGACTCAGGGCTTCCCCCCATCTGACAGGTGCCTGAGGGGTGGTAAATCGTTCGTGCTTGCGCCCGGATGGCGTCGTCGAGGTTGTTCGAGCCCTCGGCAACGCTGATCCCCGGCCCCGGCCAGATTTCCTCGGCGACAAGTTCCCGCAAGCCCGCTTGGTTGAGGATCTCCCGCGCCAGCCGAACCCCCCGGCGCAACGTTGCCAAGTCAGTGTCGTTACCGAGCGCCTGCGCGCTGAACCGCAAGGTGTCGCGCGGGTCGCCAGACCGCAGGCTGAGCCGCCCTCGGCTCTCTGGCCGCATGGTCATGGGGTGAATTTGCAGGGCATGAAAGTCTAGCGGCGGCATGCCCGGTAAACCCGGCGCAAAGGGGGCGATGTTATACTGCACGTCTGGACGGCCCGTGCCGTCGGTATCGACGCAGGCCCCGCCTTGGAGCAAATTTGTGGTCAGCAAGCCCTTGCGGAACAGGGCGTAGTTCAGTCCGTGCCCGAGGGCCTTTAAGCCCTTGTCCGAACCATGCAGGCCAATGTTTGAGGACAAGCGCGCGGTCAAAGGCGCACCAACATGATCTTGATAATTGGCCCCAACCTCAGGTGAATCGTGGATCACCGTGACCCCGTGCTGCTGCAGATGCGCTTTTGGGCCAATACCGGACAGCATCAGCAACTTCGGCGATTGGAAGCTGCCAGCACACAGAATGATCTCACGCCGCGCCGTCATCAGAACCGGCGCGCCCGCCGGATCAAAGGCTTCCACGCCGGTGGCTCTGCGGTTTTCGATCTGCAATTTATGGACATCAAGTTGGGTCAAAACTGTCAGATTTTCTCGGCTCATAGCGGGTTTGAGGAAGCATGTGGCCGCGGACTGCCGCTGCCCCTTGTGTGCGGTCATCTGGTACCACCCCACGCCGTCTTGCTTGGCCCCGTTGAAGTCATCGTTCGCCGGGAGGCCGCATTCAATCGCGGCATCGATGATGCGCTGGGTTACGGGGTGCTTTTCGCTGGGGTCATCGACCACCAGCGGGCCTGACGTACCGTGAAAATCGTCCGAAAGCCGAGTGTTACGCTCTTGGCGTCGGAACACCGGCAAGACGTCGTCATATCGCCAGCCTTCACAGCCAAAACGCTCGTCCCAATCATCATAATCGCGCGCCTGACCGCGCATGTAGATCATGCCGTTAACCGACGATCCACCACCCAAAACGCGCCCTTGAGGAACGACAAAGGGCCGGTTTTCGAGGGAAGGGTCCGGCTCGGAAACTTGAGCGTCCGTGTTTTCGCTCTGGATGGCTTTAAAAAACGTCGCCGGGATGTGGATCCAAGGGTTTTTGTCCACCTTTCCCCGTTCGATCAAGGCGACTTTGGCCTCCGTATCCTGTGCCAAACGGGCCGCCAGCACGCAGCCCGCAGCGCCGCCACCAACCACGATATAGTCGAAATCTAAGATTTTCATGGCGTTGCGATCCTGAACCAGAGGTCAAACGTGTCGTGCAGTTCCAGCCACCGCTCAAAGAGGGCTGAATCGCCATCGAGAGCGATCTCAGCAGCAGCCTGACCGCTCATGCGGGCTTCCAAAGCGCTGCGGGTGGCGGTCACGGTGACATCAGCCTGATCCACCTTGTCTTGGTTAACCGTGCGCGCGAATTCAGTCTGGCGCGCGACGGAGACAAGCGCCGTACCTTCGGGGGTTTTGAGCAGCACCGTAAACGCTTCCCCGCGCGCCCGCTCGGGGTTCAGCCGAATGGCGAAGGCGTCCAGCCAGTCTTCCATGGTCAGCGTCGCCGCGAGTTCGGCGTTTCTGCCACCCGCAGCGGGCAGCACTTTTACGCCGTCTTCGAGTTCCTGCGCGCCGGCCAGACAAATATTCCGCTCGATCCCACTTTCCGCCCGGTACGCCATATTGCGATAAATCGCGGCAAGCAGCGCCCTTGCTTCTGTGCTGGCTGAACCAGCAAACACCACGTGATTCACCAAAGTGGCGGCCCACTGTAAGTCATCACCGTCGATAGCTTCTTGCGCCAGTTCGAGCACACGGGCTTCACCGCCGAGTGCCTTGAGATACCGCTTGCCCTCGGCTTCTGGCGGCAAGGGGTTCAGGTCAACGGCTCGACCGTCAAAAGCCCCGTAGTATTTCTGGTAAACCGCCCGCGCGTTGAAATAGAGCATGCCGTAGTTGCCGCGAATGTGTAGGGCATCGCTGGCAAAATCTGGTTCCTGCAGCGCGTCGCCGACTTCTTTGATGGTCATGCCGTGGTTGGCGAGACGGAGCGTTTGGTCGTGGACGTATTTGTAGATGTCCCGCTGTTCAAGCATGAACTGATGAACGCCGTCCTGACCCCACACGGGCCAGTTGTGGGAGTTGATCAGCACGTCGGTTCGCGCCCCAAAGCGGACGCGGGCCTCGTCTATCACTTTGGCCCACAGCCGCGCATCGCGCACTTCTGCGCCCCGAGGGGTCAGCAGGTTATGTTGGGTTTGAGTGCAAACTTCGGCCATGCACAAAACGTGGTGGTCAGGCAGGAAGAACGTGAATTCAGCAGGCGCTTCGGTGCCGGATCCCATGAGAAACTCAAACGGCACATCGTCGATCAAGACGTGCGGGTCATCCTCGCTGATTTCATGGGTTGGCGCACGGAAGCCGCGATGGCCCCGCGCCAGTGTCTTGCCGATACCGCCGTCAACCAGACCTTCGGGGCCAAACGGCAGCGCCAAACCAAACTGATCGATGGCACGGCGGGAGGTATGGTTGCCGCCAAGAACGCCCTCGGCAGCCGCGTAAATCATGAAGTCTTTAGGGACATAAATGGGGGTGTCGGCGCCTTCATCCACCACGCCACCCAATCCGCCAAAGTGGTCCGCGTGGGTATGGGTGACCAGAACGGCACTGACGGGCCGCTCGCCACAGGTTGCGTTGACCAAATTGAGCGCTGCGCGCGCTGATTCTGTGGTCAGCAGCGGGTCGACGATGATCCATCCTGTTGCGCCGGAAATGATGGTCATATTGGCATAGTCGGCGGACCGGACTTGCCAGACCCCGTCCGTGACCTCGAACAAGCCACTGATGGCGTTCAGTTGCGCGTGACGCCAAAGAGCAGGGTTTACGGTGTCGGGGCAGGATGCCCGCAGGAAGTCAAACCATGCCGGATCCCAAGCCTTGCCACCATCGGCGCGAATGATGCCGCCGTCGGGCAGATCGGCAATCTTCCCCCGTTGCGCGGCCTGCGAAATGGTCTCGCTATCCAGGACCAGGCGCTCTTGTACGGAGGCGTTGTATTCTTTGGTTGCCTGAAAAACGGGACTTGGCATGGGCTGGACCTTCACCGGTTACTGAGGGAGGGGAAATATTTCTATATAGGATCCTAAAATACCAGAAATACCGACCTAATAATCAAAAAAATCAAATATTTATGTTTTTGGGATCCTTCATCTGTGTTCCACTCACTTTATATCTTCAGGTTTCGTTCTGCAAAACAGACTGAGACGCACTCACGGGGCATCCTAAGAGGGGTTAGAGGCCGACAATGACCGACAAAGAGTATGAAAACCGCCAGAATTTCGAAATGGGCCATTGGCCAGAACTGCGACAGGGTTGGAATTCCTTCCTGCAACTTATCTTTGCTGGGCGTGAAGTGAGCAAAGAACTCAAGCAATTGGTGTTCCTGGCATCCAGCATGGCAAGTGGATGTCGGCATTGCCAGTCGCATGGTGCCTATCATCTGCACCAGATCGGTATGTCGGAGGAGAAGATCCTCTCCATCTGGAATCTTGAAGAATCCGAGCACTTTACGGAGGCGGAGAAAGCAGCGCTCAATCTTGCCGTTGCCGGTGGCTCGTCGCCAAACGCGACCGAAGCCAGCCACTTTGCAGAAATGCGCAAGCACTTCACCGATGTTCAGGTGATCGAGGTAGTGGCTGTGATCGCGGCTGGGGGTTTTCTCAACCGCTGGAACGATACCATCGCGACCGTCACCGATCAGGAGTCCATCGACTTCGCCGAACAGGTGCTGAGCCGCGTGGGTTGGGAAGCGGGCAAGCACAAAGGCGCGGCCCATGAACAGCGCCCGGCGCACCCGCTGAACTTAGGCTGGACCAAGCGCTAACCCACCCGCCGGCGCAGACCTCTGCGCCGGACATCGTCTGTTTCCTTGGGCCAATCAGCGTGTGGCGCGACATTCTTGGCGTTAGCGGGGTAAATCCATCGAGCCCGGCATATGGTTTCCAATGGCCGAAATATAAGCGGGCCGTTGTTGCCAGCGGGCGACGTAGTCGATGAAGTTCGGGTAGGGATCAAACGGGAAATTGTTCCGTTGAAACAGCGCATATTGGGGGATCCATGCGATGTCCGCCAGAGTCATGCGATCGCCTAGAATCCACTCATGCTGGGACAGCCGCCGATCAAGGTCGGCGAACATGTCCTGCAGGATCTTTTCCGCCGCGAGGATCTTTTCCTCAGCGATCCCGCCCTCCTGCAAGGTCTCAGCATGAAAATCAACGATCCACTTGTCCTTCTGCAAGGCTTCGAGCTTTGCCATGCTTTCGGGGGTTTTGGTGGGCTTGTTGTTCCGCCCATAGGCCCAAGTTTTGATGATGGGGAAGTGACCAGAGCGTGTGAACTCCAAAATCTTCTCCAACGCTGCCCGGTCCTCGGGATCTTCTGGGATCAGGGACGGCTCCGGAAACTTGTTTTCGAGATATTCGAGGATGTCTGCTGACTCATAGACGATGACACCATCATCGACCAAGGCGGGAACCAGCCCTTGAGGATGGATGGCAAAGTATTCTTCAGTCAGGTTCTTTTGCGCTCGCAAATCAACGAACTGGTCGTTCCAAGGGATGCCTTTCTCGTCCAAAAACAGCCGAATGCGCATGGAGCAATTCGAATACGAGTAGTGGAACAGGTTCAGCCCGCGCATGGCGAGGATCGTCGGGTTTTCGGTCGGTCTAATGGGCATTGTTATCGTCCAATCTCTTAACCTTTGTTGCGCGGCAGGGCAGGGCAGGGCAGGGCAGGGGCGGGGAGGGCGGAGGCGTGGATCACCCCTGCTTCTTGAGGAGCTTTTCCCAGTTCGCTTGCTTGCGCCACTGGATGACAGCTTTATCGAATTCTGGTCTCTGGCAAAGCGCGTCGTACCAGCGTTCGACGTGCGGGAAGGGTGAGAAATCAAAGCCGCCGCTCAGCAAGGTGGTCATGGATGGCCCCCAAGAGATATCAGCGAGACTGTAGTCATCGCCCATCATCCATTCATGGCCCACCAAGGCCTGATCGATTTCTGCAAAGACACCGTTGAGCAGCTCAACCGCGGCTGCAGCGTCATCGCTGGTAAAGGTCTTGCCGCCGCTGTGCTTGCCGTGAAACGCTCGCAAGTCGGGATCTTTCTGAAGCTTCCAATAAAGGTCTTCTTCTGCTTGTGTTTTCTGCAGCAGCGCAGCGTTCATTTTGAAATATTGAAAGGTTTTTATCGCTGGAATGTGCAGGTCTGTCGACTTTTGCAACCACGTATCCAGCCGCGCTCGATCGTCCTCGCGCGCCACGCCAAAGCGGGTTTCGGGAAAGGTTTCGTCGAGGTAAACGAGGATGTCGTTGGATTCTATGATGACGGTCCCGTCGTGCACCAATGCCGGGACTAAGCCCTTGGGATTGATGCCAAAGTACTCTTCCGAGATGTTTTCTTTCTTCAGCAGGTCCAGTGCGTGACTTGTCCAGTCCAGATGCTTCTCGTCCAGCAGCAGCCGAACCCGCGCCGAGCAGTTGGACCGCGCAGAATGATAGAGGTGCAGACCTTCAAGAGACCTTACAGCGGCATTCGTCGGTGTGATCATAACCATGGTGTGTTCTCCTGATCATCGGGTTCAGTCTTGGGTCTTGTAAGCGTGCGCGAAGGCCGCGCGGTATTCCTTTAGCTTGCGCTCAAAGGCCGGGGCCGTTTCGCGTCCGGTCCAAGCGTGAGCCGAATCTTCTGCGATCGCGTTATAGGGAAAATCATCCAGCTGCTTCATGCTTTCGCGGCTGGCCACACGGTCCCACCACTGGCGAACGTGGGGGTAGGCTTCGAGCCAGAAATCCATGAAACGCACCATCTCTACCACTTTCATAAAGGGGGCAAAGTTGGCCTCGGCCAGGGTGAATTGGTCCCCCATCAAAAACGGGCGACCATCGCTCAGCGCGCGCTCCATCTGCAAGAAGATAGACTCCAAGGCACCAATGGCGCGCATCACGTAGGGTGAATCGACCCCTTCACGGATCACAGATTGCTGACGATAGAGGCGATCAATGTTCGGTACGCTTTTCCAGCGTTCTTCCATAACCTCGCGCGGAACTGTCAGCCGGAACTTGGTAACAAAATTCACCACCGCAGTGGCTTCAAACCCCCGCTCGTCAAACAGCTTCACCCATTCCCTCATTCGGTTGCGATCAACCATGTCGGCTGGCTTGAGCGCTGGGCTGGGGTGGAGGTCATCGAGGTAGTCACAGATCAGCGACGATTCACGAATAGGCCTGCCGTCATGGATCAATGTTGGCACAACGCCTTGGGGATTGAGCTTGAGGTAGTCCGGCTTGAATTGGTCGCGCTTCACAAGCAGCATCTTGTGCGGGATCCAGTCCGTGATTCCCTTTTCCGACAGCGTAACAATCACTCGGTTTGAGCATATCGAGTCTGTTTCTTCGAGGTAGTAAAGTTCTAATGTCATCACTAAATACTCGAACTCGATTGTTATATGTTTTCACATATATGTATAGTCATGATAAAAGCGAGTCAATGTTCGTCGCACAGGCCATAAAATGAAGTTCCAAGACATCGACAGCGAAACTCTGCCTAAAAGCTCCGGTTTCCTTGTTAAAATTATGCATAGAATGAGCACGCTGCTGGCGCGGAATACGGCCGAGGAGTTTGCGTCGATCACGCGCTTTAACATCGTCGAATGGCGCGTGGTGTCGGGTCTCTATGCCTTTGGCGCGTCTCGGCAAAAACGTCTGGTGGACTATACCGGCGGCGATCAGGCGCAAACGAGTCGAATTCTTGCGAGCTTGCAGCGGGCCGAGATGGTGCGTTCCACGACCAGCGAAAAAGATGGGCGCGCTAAAATCTTCAAGCTGACTGAAGAAGGGGAGCAGGCGGTTGCGGACGCGATGCCTCGCGTCGCCGCGTATTTCAGCCAGATCGATCAAGCGCTGACCGACGAAGAAACAGCAACGCTGATTGAGTTGCTGAACCGCATGTTGGATGCAGCAAACACGGATTCGCAGGCTCAGGGTTGAAGGTGACTTTTGACCGGCAAAACGGGAGGGAAAGATGACGGAAACAACGACATTTATCGCGCTGGGAACAGCGGGCGGTCCCGTCCCCAAGCTTCACAGATCGCCGCCCGCGCATGCGGTTGTTTCAGGCGACGACACCATTCTGGTGGACTGCGGCGAGGGCGCGTTTCAGCAGCTCAAGCGTGCCGGGATCGATTTGCAGAACGTGCACCATATTATTCTCAGTCATCACCACTTTGACCACATCGGCAGTCTGTTTGCTGGCTTGGGGCTTAACATGATGCTGCATCGCCAGCAGACGCTCCACATCTATGGCCCACCGGGCACGCAACAGATCATTGAGGGGCTACTGACCGCGTGCGATGTCCCGCACGCAACGGGATTTGGCACCAAAGGGGGGTCGCTGACCCATCCGCGAGATTTTGTTGCTGTCCACGAAATCACGCCCAAGGATGTGTTCACCATTGGGCGTATTCAGATCAGCTGTTGCGAGAACACCCACTACCGGCCAGAGGAAGAGTTTGGGCAAGACGGGCCGCTGTCCCTGTCGCTGCGCTTTGACGCGCCGGATCGGTCCATCGTTTTTACCGGCGATACGGGGCCATGTCAGGGCTTGGTCGAATTCGCCTCTGGCGCGCAGCTCTTGGTGGGTGAATTGATCGACATTGAAATCGTGATGGAGCGCATGGTCGCCCGCAATCCCGATGCCCCGAACGCACGACTGGCGGCCATGCGGCATCATATGGAGGCTCATCACCTGACCGCCGAACAACTGGGTGAAATGGCCCGTCAGACGGGGGTTGAGCATGTTGTTGCGGTTCACATCGGCTTTGATTCGTTGAACGCAGAAGCCAAGCCCGCCTATACCGCTAAGATCGCAAGTCGCTATGCGGGGCATGTCACGATTGCCGAAGACTTGGACCGCTTTTGAGCGGCTGGCGCGCCTTCTTTTGGTGGTATCGCGCAGTTTCCGCTTGTGAGGGCTATGCCACTCGATCAACGTTCAAGGGCATGGAAGAGGAAAAGAAACCATGAGCGAGAGAACGGGGCAGTGTTCCTGCGGGGGCACGCGCTACAAACTGACCAAAGACCCGATGTTTACCCACGTGTGTCATTGCAGCCAGTGCAAGCGCCAAACCGGGACCGCCTTTGTGACGCATGTCTTTATCGAGACCGCGCATTTTGAGCCGATCAGCGGTAAAATTGAGCGGGTCGATGGGCCTTCAACAACGGGCGGTGGGCATCAACTGTTCCGCTGCTCGACCTGTCAGTCAGCGCTCTACAGCCAGTACGGCGGGAACGAAAAACTTTCCCTTGTAAAGGGCGGAACGCTCGATGATCTGGGTTCGATCACGGTCGGCGCGCATTTATGGGTCGAGGCCAAGGTTCCTTGGATTGATCTTCCGCCATCGGTGCCGGCGTTTGATCAGAACTACGAACCCGCAGAAGTCTGGTCCGCTGACGCCCTGGAGCGACGCAAAAATGCGGGATGGGGCTAGAGCTAGGCTCTTGCCTAAAACAGGATCGGCCCCGTCTGCCCCGGCGAGCTACTTTACAAGCCTGATGCTCTGAGCCGCTGCATCCATCATGACCGTGCGCAATCCTTCGTCTTGGATTTCCTCTGAACGACGATAAATTTGCCATAGCAGGTTGAAGTTTCGATTAATGATCACACTGCGAAATTGATTCATGCTTTGCTTTTCTTTGGCGGTTAAATTTGTCGCGTGATCAAGCGCCAATTGCCACGACTTTTTCGCCGCCATCGGCGCGTTTCGGGCCGCCAGCATGCAAAAAGAAACGTCAATCCTGTTCCCTATCTTTTCTATTTTGGGGCCATACCGCACACCGTTTACGTCATTGGTCCTGATCATATTACGCCCAACTTTAACTTTGCAGTCTAAACTGGGCAGCGCGATTTGGCTTTTGGTGGAAAACAAATAATTGGCGGTCGTCACAAATCCATAGCGGTCTAACAGCATCAGCGGGTCTTTACGCCCGTAGGAAACGAAGACCTCTTTGGTGTCGGTCTCACCGGTAATCCACATCCCGCTGTCTCCCACCTTAAAACCCCGTGATGCGTGTTTATGATTCACGAAGTCGAGATAGGGCATATGGACCGGGCCTAATTCGGCGTGCCCAAAGGTCCGGGCTCCGGCTAAGTATCGGCGTATTTCGATTTCAGAGCCTCTTACCTTTAAAAAGGCCTGCAACGCTGAGATGTTCTCGTCTTGCATCCATGCCTCCAGCCCTTCCTTCGCAATGGCGTTTTCCACGTCTTGTCGCCGCTGTATTGCGCGTTCGCCCAGGCTGAGGCCGAGGTAAAAATTCCAGTATTCCCGAAGCTGATCGGAAATCTCGACATCTTCCTTCACTTTATTGGTGCCGTAGTCCACCTGAGCGCCGGGGAGGAGAACATTCTTGGGGATCGAGATTCCGATCGGTTGGCTCGTATCTTTGGCCTGCACACTCACACCATAAGCACCAACGCCAAGCTCAATGTTGTCCAATCCGATCCCGATTTCCCTCGAGGCCTCTTCAAACTGCTTGTAAACTGGATCCAAGATGCATTCCCCTTGCCAACCGGTTGTCGATGATTGGAACGGACAATAGCCAGCGCCGTCGCTAGGCCCAAACAATTTTTAGGTTAAACGCTTTAAGTGAAGTGCATAGCAATTAAGAAATGCGGGGACGCCTGAGAGGCTCAGCGCCGCGGGGGGGGGCTCCACAGATCTTGCGCGCGCGTTGCGCTAGGCTTTGTGGTTATGCAGCTTATCCAGCCGGTTTTGCTGGAAGCTAAAGCGATAAATCAAGAGCGCTGAGGCGCAAAACAGACCAAAGACCAGACCAAGCCAAACACCAATTTCGGCAAGCGGTGTCCAAAAGCCCAGCACGTAACCGGCTGGCAACCCAATGGCCCAATAGCTTACCGCCGCCATGACCATCGGAACCTTTGTGTCCTGAACGCCGCGGAGCAGGCCCATGGCCATAACTTGAGTGCCGTCAGCGAACTGAAACAGCGCCGCTACGGCCATGAGGCCAACCCCGATCTGGATGATGGCTGTTCGGTTAACCTCGGACGGGTCAAGAAACAGCCCCACCAAGAGGTCCGGAAACACCAGAAACAGCGTCATGGTGAAGACAATCATTGTCAGTGACATCGCAAAAGCGACCACCCCACCGCGACGCAAGCCGGCCAAGTCCCGCGCGCCAAAGGCTCGCCCGGCGCGCACCGTTGCGGCCTGGCTGAGACCCAGATGGACCATGAACATGGTTGACGTAATCTGCATGGCGATGCCGTGGGCGGCGAGTTGGAGGGTGCCAATCCATCCAACCATAATTGCCGTTGCGGTAAAGAGACCACTTTCAGCCAAATGGGTAAGGCCAATGGGCCACCCAAGGCGATAGACCGCGCGAAACGCCTCCCAATCTGGACGCCACAGCCGTTGAAACAGCGCGTGTTCAGGAAAGCTGCGCACAATGTAGAGGCACAAACCCACCAGCATTAGGCTTTGGTTCAACAGTGTCGCAATCCCGGCGCCAGCGATGCCCAGTTCAGGAAATCCCCACTTGCCAAAAATCAGAACCCAGTTTGCCAAGGCATTGCCCGCCCCGCCGAGGACGGTGATCCAGAAAATCACCGACGCCCGCTCTTGGGCTGCGAGATAGCTCTGAAGCACTTTGACCAAGAGCGCGGGAAAGATGCTCCAGCCCGCGATGCGCAGGTAGGTTTGCGCAAGCGTGGCAATCTCTGGTTCTTGGCCCAGCACACGCAGCAAGGTTTCCGACCACCAAAAAATGGGCATTATGACGGCCCCAGCCAAGGCAGAGAGCCAAAGCCCCATTCGGGTCACGCGCCGGATCTGCGTCGGGTCGTTGGCACTGGCTGCCGAAGCAACCATCGGCATCACCGCCAAAGAAAAACCGCTGCCGACCACAAAAAGAGTGAAGAAGAACGACGTCCCCAGAACCCCAGCCGCCAAAGCTTCGATGCTGTACCAGCCCAACATAACGGTGTCGGTGAGCCCGATGATCGCATGGGCCAATTGGCTGCCCACCAGCGGAACGCCTAAAACAAGCATCGCTCGGGCGTGCTGTACATAACTCATCGCAGATCCTGACATTGATAACCTTTACCGGAGAGGCCCGCGTAAATGAAAGCGAAAGCGCGGATGGCTCAGGCCAGCGTTTTGGCGGCAAGTCTTGGTGCGCGTGCTCAAAATTGGGGTCGGTGATGCTGCTTTGGTCTTGGGAGCGCGCCGTTTTTTTCTCAAAACACCCAAAATCAAGCGCCCTTGGTCGCAGAATTGGCAAGATCTGGAACATTATCGAGCCAACAAAACCGGGGGAAACGCATAAATAGTGATGCACGGCTGCAACATTACTGTAAAAACACTCTGTAACCTATTGAAATAAGGCATAATCATTTTGTAAAAGGCAAATGCATTTGAATTTGAAGCGCACCATATCAGCGCATCCGGTTGAGTTTTTTGAAATTGACCGGCCATTTTTGGAGAAATGATTATGAAGTACCACTTACTCGCGGGATCATGTCTCGCAGGTCTCACGGTTGCTAATATTTCTAGCGCTGTAGACATCACACTCGGCGGTTCCATCGATATGGGCGTCGAATTTGGCATTAACAAAAATAGCGGCAAGCTGACGTTCTCAGAGTCCTTCAACCGTTTCACGCTGTCTTTCGGCATGGGCGGCACAACGGACGCCGGCATGAAGTACGGCGGATCGTTCTCGCTCGGCACGACAGCGTCGATCAAGTTCAATCCGTATGTCGAGGGCACCAAGATGTACCTTGGCAAGGCCACTGTTGAAGGGGCGAGCGATATTATGGCCGCTGTCTACAACGTGTCTGGCGGCGGTGCTGTTGCGGCTGCGGACCTTGTGGGCGTCAAGATCAACTCGTCTTGGCGGTCTGTTGGCGATACCCGGACCGATTACGTCCTGAGCATCGCTCCAAGCTTTGTTTCATCTAACATTTGTAAGCTCGCAGGACGCGGCACAGCGCCTTCAGGACTGTTTGCTGGACCACTGAACAGCACAAATAAGAGCGAAGCAGACGCCGTTACGGGTAGTTACCTGGCCGTTGGTCAGTTCGCTCGGGTTGACACGACAACGATTGCAGCTGGTGGCGCTGGCTCAGCGACGCCTTCGGTTGGTGGTGCCTTGACGACCACCCGCGGTGCTACGGCATCCATCACGCAAACCACGAACGCAGCAGCCAGTTTCACCAACCCGGCGGGCGCGGCAGCGTCGATCACCCGTTACCACTATCTGGTTAAGGGTGCCGTGGATCTTGACGGCGGCGGCACGGTGACAACGGATACTGTCACTGACGCTTTGATCTACGCTGGTCCATTCATGGAAGTGCAAATGGCGTCCTCGACGACCAAAATGGTTGTTGGTGCGGCCTGTATCGAAGGCTTGAACTCATCGGAAGCGGTTTTCTACCTCGACAACGCATCCAAGGTTATGACCGCCAGCGATGCTTCGATTTTTATTGAGGGCGGCTTTGGTCGTTTGTCGCTGCAAACCAGTGACTACGGCGGTGCCGTGGCAGCGATTGCTGGCGCAGGTGATCAGGCAGACATAAGCGCTGACGGTCTGGTTGCGATTGGCGAAAGCATTGGCTTGTTGGGTGCAAACCCGTTCGTTGCTGTCGATCTGGCGCCAACGGCAGCCATCGCTGAGCTAGAGCTGCTGGCCGGTGCATCCGTTAATTTTGGCGGCTTGATTGCAGCCTTTGACCTGAAAGTCGGGACCGGTGACTTGATTGCCGTGGATACCTGGGATTTGGGCTTTGGTTACGAAATGGGCGGGCTGAATGTTGGCTTTGCTGCAGATTCGAACAACGACTGGGGCCTTGCCGCATCCATGGCGACAAACGGTTTCGCCGTCGATGCAGAATTCGGTGCCACGGGTAACGAAGACCACCAAAAGTCAGGGATCGTGTACTCGATTGCCGGGACAACGTCTTTAAACGGCGTGGGCATCTCACTGGGGCTGGATCAGGATATGAAAACATCCTTCGAGGTCTCTTACGGCTTGGGTGGTTTGAACCTTTACGCCGGTTATGATGTTGCTGACGAAGGCGGCGCCGTTGGCGCGACGCTCTCCTTCTAAGGGCTAAGTTTCTCCAAAAACGGACCGGCTGTTGACGCAGCTTGGTTCGGTGCATGCGGGAAAAGGGCGCGTCACAGCGAAGTGACGGGCCCTTTTTCCGTGGGGGCACAGAGCGTCGAGCTGGGTTGGGTTGACCCAGATAAGGGGCTGGTCATCCAGATTTGATCAGCGGTGGGCATTGACGCTGGGCGTTCAAACTTACATTGACGGCTGATGATGACGGTGTTCCGCGATAAACAAGTGCGCTTGGCGATGCTGCTGCTATATGGGCTTGCGGCGCTGTGCCTGTCGCTGGCCCAAGCGGAACAGATTTTCGCTGAGCCGAGCTTGGACCGCCCGAGCTATTGCTTGAGTGCCAGTCAAGGCGCGACGGGTGACGGTTTGTCGGGCTGCGTGCTGTGCGGCGACCTAGCATTTGCTCAGCCGGCGTTTGCTGCCAGCCAAGCGACCGTGCGAACCCTCGCAACCTTGGCGCCGTGGGCTGACGCGTTGGCTGTCTGCTTGGGTGGGGGGCTGCGCAGTACCCTTGGTCCCAGAGCGCCGCCGGTGGGTTCCTAAACCCCTCAAAACATCCATTTTGACTTTAGGAATACCCGATGAAAAAGCTTTTGACTGCCTTGGCGCTGAGCCCATTGCTGACTGTTTCAACCTTGGCGCACGCGCAAGATGCGGCGCATGCCAAAGGATTGATGATCGATCAGGCTTGGAGCCGTGTAACCACACCGACCGCCCGCGTTGGGGGCGGCTATTTGACCATCACCAATCATGGCCCCCATGACGACCGACTGCTCGCCGTAGCGTCGGAGCATTCTGGAACAGCCGAAGTCCACATGATGACGATGCAGGACGACGTGATGATCATGCGGCCTGTCGCGGAAGGCTTGGTTATTGCTGCGGGCGAAACCCTGCACTTGGCCCCGGGTGGTTTTCACCTGATGTTCATGCAGCTCAACCAGCCCCATGTTGTCGATGAGCCGTTTTCAGCAACGCTGACTTTTGAACGCGCAGGCTCAAAGGACGTGACGTTCGAGGTGCTGTCCATGCGCGACAGTATGGATCGC
This sequence comes from uncultured Alphaproteobacteria bacterium, assembly GCA_905479265.1. Classification (GTDB taxonomy): domain Bacteria; phylum Pseudomonadota; class Alphaproteobacteria; order UBA7985; family UBA7985; genus UBA7985. The sequence continues at coordinate 95,623 of CAJQLX010000009.1, read as the reverse complement.
GCCGCAATGCGAGACGGGCATGAGCCAGAAGCAGAAGGACACAAGCATTGAGCGTGTTGCGCTATGCCCTCTGGGCCGGTGTCGCGGTTGCGGCATTGCTCGCGCTTGCGATGATTTGGGCGGTGTTCCAGCAGCGCCAGCAGGTTCAGAACGACGGAGCGCCCACGTTGGGCGCGCCCTTTAACCTGATCGAGGCCACGGGCGAACCCATCACGCAAGCAGCCTTTGCAGGGCGTCCAACGGCTTTGTTCTTTGGCTTCACCCAATGCCCGGAAGTCTGCCCTGTTTCGTTGTATGAAGTGTCCACGCTGATGGATGAAATGGGCGGGGGACGGCGTGACCTCCAAGCGTTTTTCATCAGCGTTGATCCCGAGCGCGATACCCCAGAAGTCCTTGCGTCCTATATCTCACCCTTTGCCGACAACATTCGGGGCATCACGGGCGATGCGGAGGGGATCAGCGCGCTGGCCAAAGCGTGGGGAATCCACGTGAGCAAGGTGCCGCTGGATGATGGGGATTACACCGTTGACCACACCGCTTCGGTGATCCTGATTGACCGAAAAGGTCGTTTTCGCGGCACGATCGCCTATCGCGAAAACCATGAAACGGCACTTGATAAGCTTCGGCTGATTGTCAGTCTCTGACTAAAAAATCGCGCGAAGGTTTTTAAAAGCCAGATAAATGTGCCTTTTTAGATATGTTATGCGCTTCCAATCGTTCATGGGTCGCATAAGGTAATAATAGTTCAAAACAACTGAAAAAGTGGATACGCAGACGAACTCGCTTCGGTTTAGGGTTTCTATTGTGTATCTCGTTTTTAGATTGGCTGCGGCCGCTGTTCTGTTTCCCGCTTGTGCCACGGCTCAGTTTCAACAGCAGGCGGTGCAGGCTGCGCTGCCCTCTGGCGTGCTGCAGGCCAAAGTCTGCGACACCTCGGCCTTTCCCCCCTTTAACCGTCATGGTCCCTGGTCGTTTGATCTGTGCGATGGCCACGCCAGCACGGTGGTCAGTTGTGAAATCACGGCTTCGGTTAGGGCCAAGCGCGCTTTGCCTGCCCCCATGCTTCGCCGTGCCTTGCTGCGATTGATTGAGGAATATGAAGCCGGCGCAGGGGTGGAGGATGCGGTTCACAGCGCGCTTTCACTGGCATGCGTTTCTTTGGCCGATCAGTCGAGCTCGTAGGCGCACAAGCAAAAGGGCCAGCCAAACAGGTGTTGGCTGGCCCTTTGGTTAAGGACAAAGTTGGGTTTCGGCTCAGGCTGGCGGCAGCATTTTTGGCGCTTGGGCCGCACGGGTTGGCAGGCCGATGTTGCCGCTCGTCCCGCAGTCGGTACAGACAGCACGCCAGCGTGTGTGCTCGGTTCCGCAATTCGAGCAAACTTGCGGTTCAACCGGCAGGCTGTGACCGTCCAACGGCGACGGCGTACGGTCTTCTCCCCCTGATTTCAGGTCTTCCATCCGCAGCTTGAGCGCGTTGATCCCAACCGCAGCCGACGTTTCAGGCAGATCGCCAACCGCTTCTTGGGCAATGGCAACGTCGGCGCTTTCAATGGCGGCCTCGGCTCTGAGATATTGGCTGAACAGGGCGTTGGGGTTGGCTTGGATCAACTCAGCAATCGCCACACGCTTTGCGGCGATGTCCCGTGGCTTGCAAGCACGAAGGTAGGTTGTCGCAGCGCCAGCAGTGGGACGAAGACGCCATGCTTCCACCGCGTGTTCTTTGGCTTTGCGCAGGTGGCCCAGCTCCAAGTGCGCACGCGCGGCGAGGGAGCGGGCGGGCAGCAGCGTTGGCTCGTCTGAGATCGCACGCTGGGCATGATCAACAGCTTGACGCCAAGCGCCCTTTTCCGCGGCCTGAAATGCCAAATCAGCCTCGGTCAGCGCCAAGCGCTGTTTCGCAACGGAGGAGGGTAACAGGCGGCGGCTGGCCAGTCGCTTGACGGCACGTTGCGCCCCTTCGAGCTGACCGGTCTGCATGCCCATTTCATACTCAGTTTCGAGAATCCAAGGCGCATTGGGTTTGATTTTGCGGGCGCGTTCGAGCAACAGCTGAACTTCCTTGCGGTCGCCCTGCGCCAAGGCTTGCATGATCTTGCCGCGCAGGCCGAGGAAGGCTGTGTCGTCGTTCTTGGTCATTTCCTCGAAGTACACAGCAGCCGATTCTTCGTCGCCATTGAGCTGTGCCGCTTGAGCGGTCAGCAACAGGGTCGCTGGGGTTTCTTCGAGCAGTTTGTTGGCGCGACGGGCTTGCTTGTCTGCCTCGTCCGGGTCACCGGCAGCCAAGGCAACCAGACCCTGTGTCAGCGCTTTATACCCCCGATTTTGTCGAGAAATACGCGCGTTCTTGGCCATTTCTGCGGGCATCGCCAATGTGCGGCGGACGCCAAAGTATAGCCAACCAAAGAGCCACAGCAGCAGAACCAAACCAAAGAAAAGAAACCCGAGGTGCAATTTCAGCCGATAGCCGAAGACCTCGAAAGCGGCGTTCCAGTCAGGGTTCTGACTGAAGACGTAGGCGACCAATACCGACACAGCGATAAGGGTAGCAAACAGGATGAAGCGGACCATAGTGTCGTCTCCCGATGAGGCTTCCCAGCCGGTTAGTTGGACGCCGTAGCGCGAGCGGAATTCAGGGTCGTTGTGACCCAATCACCCAGCAAGCGGCGTTGTTCTTCATAGGTGGCGCGGTTGCCCATGTCGGTGACCAGACCGTCGAAGCGGGCTTGGGTCTCGTCAGAAAGCTCGACGTCGAGGCTGTCATCCTGCAGTTCAGTCAGAGCCGCTTCGAAGTCGCCTTCTGCCACGCGCGCAGCGGCGCGGGCCATGTTGCCCTCGATGCCCGGAATGGTTTCGATGTCTTCAATCCGCTCAACGGTCACCAGACTGCCAAGACGCGCGAGGATCTTGCCGCCTCGACCATCTGCCGAGTTGATGCGCGTTTCGTTCACCAGTTTGGGGCTCAGTGCCGCAATGGTTTCGACCAAAATCTTCTGCGTTGGCACTCGATCATCGGCGATTGTATCAACGGTCGCCAACACACCCAACAGGGCGTCTTCGGTTGGGTTCAGCGCCGAAAGCGAGGTCATGTGAGGGCGCACAGGTGCCGATGACGCCAAGGCGTCGCGCAACTGGTTAACGGCCAACACTTTGGTTGAGGTTTCGACGGAGACCTCTTTCATCGCAACGAATTCATCGTTGAGGCCACTCATCGTAGCGCCGACGGCGGCCAGCTGATCGGCTGTGGCGGCTTTGGCTTCGTCCAACGTCGTTGACAGCGACATCACTTGTTCACCCACCGCAGACTGAACCCCGGCCAAGCGCTCGCTCAGCCCTGCGGCTGACTCTTCAACTTGCGCGGCAATGGTGGCGCGGGTTTCTGCGAGGGCTTGATCGGTTTGGCTGGAAAGATCCGACAGCGCATTCATGCTTTCATCGAGTGAGGTCTTCAATCCTGCGAGTTGGCTGGCGGAATTCTGCTTCACCTCATCGATGGCAAGGCCGAATTGATCGCTGAGTTGGTTGGGTAGCGCTTCGAGCGTGCCCTCTGCCATATTCAAGCGTTCAGAGAGAGCGGAAACGACGGACTCGCCGTTGGCCATGTCAGCCGACAACTCGCTGATTCGCGCTAAAGAGCCATCCATCGTCTCGGCCAAAGCAGCGACTTTGTTATCAAGGGCGTCGAGGGTCTCGCCCGCAGCTGCGGACAGGCCGCTCGCGCTCAGCGCAACGGGCGCAGATGCGACGGCAGCGGCGGCAGGAGCCTGACTTTCAACGCTGGCGCTCACGCGGTCCAATTCACCATTGAGGGCGGTTACGGTGGCAGCAAGGTCTGCTTCCACTTGTTCAATGTCGGATTTCACAGCAGCCAATTCAGCCTCGAGCAAAGACGTGTCACCGCTCGCGCTCGCTGGTGCGGCTTCGATGGCTTGCAAGCGGGCTTCGATGCTGTCGAACGTCCCTTGGCTTGAGCTGGCGTTCATGTCGCTGCTTTCGCGGATCACGAAGATCAACGCGATCGCACTCACGACCAAAGCCAGAACGGCAACGATCAGCGAAAGGTTCATTGGTTTCTTTGCTGAAGCTTCGGTGACATCTTCCGCATCGGCGTCGATGATCGTTGCTTCGGTGTTGTTCTCGACCATTTGATTGGTTCCTTAACGATTTGTAGCGCGCTGGTGTTTCTTTGTAAGCGAGGCAAAAAGGCGAGTGGTGGGGTCAAACCCTCTCAGGTTCGGTGTAATGCGTTCGCAAAGAGCAGGCTCTGATACAAACTACCGCTGGCTCCTTCACAAGCCAAGAACAGGTGAAGGAATGCCCAAAGGCCTACAGCACACCATAATATATATAAAATTCTTTATAAATTGCTATCAAAAGGCAAGGAAATTCAAAAATTGAATCATCGATGCACGGTTGGCATGCGGTGGACACGCTATTTCAGTCCAAAAATTCGCCGAAAATGGGGCTCTTATGCGGTTTGTTAGGCAAATGAGCCTCAGGTCTTTTGGGCGATGAGACCCCAATTTCGTCATGACGGCCTCGAATCCGGCGCGCTGTGTCGGTGAAAGAGCCACCACGGTCAACGCTGGAGCCTGCGTAATCAGGCGGGCTGTTTGTAAGGACCACGGACAGCGATGGCTCAGTTCTCGCCGGTAGATTGGTAAAAAGACGTCGCCTTGGTCGGGGCGAAGCGCCGCGCTGCGCTCGGCGGGTTTGAGTGCGGCATTGCCCAAATACAACTTCGGACGGGCGCGCAGGCTGGCGGGGAGATCTTCGCGGAGAAATCCGCCCTTGGCGGACCAAACCGGCTGAACGCCAAGTTCCTGCAAGCGGCGCGTGGTTTCTGCGCCGGGCGTGACGGCGCGCAATGACGATTGAACCTCCGCAAACCACGATTGTCGCGCCAAAGCGTTCGCGGCGCGTGGACTGGGGACGATGGCAAGTCGGTCCTTGAGGGGCGTGCCCTCGGGCCTTGGTGTTTGGATGACGCTTTGAGTGAATAAATCTGCGGTCAAAACGGTAAAACCGCGCTGCGCAAGGATGGATGCATAGGGTGATGCCGCCGGATCAAGCCGATCTGCGCACATCAGCACCAATGGCCGCGCTGTGCTTGCACGGTTGACGGCGCTTGGGTGGTTGCGCCAAGCAGGGCTTATGTTGGTTCTAGGCATCGAGTCTTCTTGTGATGAAACCGCTGCGGCCGTTGTGGACGCGGCGCGCCCGGTTGGAAAACGCATTTTGTCCAATGTTGTTTTCAGCCAATGGGACGCCGTGCGCAAGTACGGTGGCGTTGTGCCTGAAGTCGCGGCGCGGGCCCATGTCGAGAAAATCGATCCCGTTGTTGATCAAGCATTGGCCGAAGCCGGGGTCTCGATTGCGGATCTGGACGGGATTTCTGCGACAACCGGGCCGGGTTTGATCGGTGGCGTGATCGTCGGGGCCAGTTACGCCAAGGCGCTGGCCTTGGGCGCTGAAAAGCCGTTTTTGGCCATTAACCATCTTGAAGGACATGCACTGACCCCGCGCTTGGTTGACGATGTTCCTTTCCCATTTCTGCTGCTGCTGGTCAGTGGGGGCCACTGCCAGACGGTGTTGGTGCGCGGCGTGGGTGATTACCAGCGCATCGGGACAACCATCGACGATGCGATTGGCGAGGCCTTTGACAAAACCGCAAAGATGATGGGGCTGGAGATGCCGGGAGGTCCAGCGGTCGAGGGTTTGGCGCGGCGCGGAGATGACCGAGCCGTTCCCCTGCCAATCCCGTTCAAAGGGCGCCCCGGCACGGATTTTTCTTTTTCAGGGTTAAAGACAGCCGTTCGACGGGCCATCGAGGGGGATCAGGGCCATCGTCCAGAAGACATCGCCGCCAGCTTCCAACGGGTCGCGTTTCAGTCGCTGATTGATCGAACCCGCCGTGCAGCGCAGAGCATTGATGACCCTCTGAGCGCGTTGGTGGTTGCCGGCGGTGTGGCTGCCAATCAAGTATTGAGCGCTGAGCTGCTGGGTCTTGGCGAGGAATTGGGCTTGAAAGTTGTGGTGCCGCCGCTGTCGCTTTGCACGGACAACGGCGCAATGATCGCGTGGGCGGGTGCGGAGCGATTGGCGCTGGGTCAGCCCGAGGCATGGTTTGCGCAGCTGGATGTCGCACCGCGTCCGCGCTGGCCTTTGGACCCTGACGCGCCTAAGTCATCCGGTGCGGGTGCAGCGAAGGCATAACCGGTGCGGGTGCAGCGAAAGCCTAAAAATCGATGCAGCGGCCTTTGTATTGCCAATCGCCAAATGTCGTTGGCTCCTGCCCATCAGGTCCGCCATCTTCGGGTTGGCGTGCTGCGGCGAGGCCTTTAAACACTTCATGGACGGGCCGCATGTCGCCCGTATCACCCGATAAGGGCGCGGCGGGTTGCGGGATTGATGCGGTCTGAACCGCTGATTTTTTGAATTTTGAACTCATAGAGTGAAAGTAGTGTTTCTTGGCGCAAGGTAAAAGACCCCAAAAGGGCGCACGTCCCCCACAGGCCAGCCGGGTCGATTATGCCCGTCTGGCGGCAGCCCGCACGCTTGAAGCTGTGCCAGCAGAAGGGTTGTCTTTGGACGAGGCTTTTAACCGGCAAGCCAAAGGACTTTCACCGCGCGACCGTGGCTTTGCGTGGCGCTTGGTTCGCACGGCAATGCGCCATCATGGGCCTTTGTTGCACCTGATGACCGAAGTTTTGGACAAGGGCCGGACGGGCGTTCCGCCGTTTATTCAGGCCGTGATCCGGTTGGGCTTTACCGACCTTTTGCTGTTGGAAACGCCGCCCCATGCGGCGGTCTCTTCGACAGTGAACCTGCTCGGCACGCGGTCTACACAGCGCTACCGGGGCATGGTCAATGCCGTTTTGCGTCGTGCAGATCGGGAGCGGGAGAGCTTTATGGAGATCCTCTCGCAGCAGCCAGCGCTTCCGCATTGGTTGGCGGATCGGTGGCGCAAGCAATGGGGTGAGGACAATGTCGCTCGCTTTGACGTTCTGGCACGGCAAGAGGCGCCGGTTGATGTGTGCCTGGTCAGCGCGCCGACGGCACCACCCTCGGACGCGCAGGCTTTGCCCACGGGTCAATTTCGCTTCACAGACGGCTTTCCCGCGTTTCAAGACAGCGACATTGGGCAAGCGGGCAAATGGTGGGTGCAGGATTTGGGCGCGCACCTTCCCATCGCGGCCTTGGGCGAGTTGACCGGCAAGACGGCCATCGACCTTTGCTCTGCGCCCGGCGGTAAAACACTGCAATTGGCGCACGCCGGGGCGGATGTCGTCTCCGTCGATAACAGCGGCCATCGGCTTGAGCGGGTCAATCAGAACCTTGAGCGCACGGGCCTTAAAGCAGCGGTCAAGAAGATTGATGTCTTGAAGTACAGCCACAAGCCGGTGGATCTGGTCGTTCTTGATGCCCCCTGCAGTGCCTCTGGCACCTTTCGTAAAAACCCAGAAGCGCCGTGGCTGCGGTCACCAACAACGCTGTTGGAGCACGCTCGGAGCCAGGCAAAAATGTTGGATAAAGCGGTCGAGCTGGTGAAGCCGGGCGGCACGTTGCTCTACATCGTATGCTCGCTGGAGCAAGAAGAAGGCGAGGCCCAGGCCGCAGCCCTTCTCGCGCGGCGGGACAACGTTAGCCTTGACCCCTTCGTTGCAGCCGACCTTGAGGCCATCCCCGAAGCGTTGAACGAAGACGGCACGATGCGCATCCTCCCCAGCTACTATGCAGAGAGCGGGGGCGTGGACGGATTTTTCGCGGCTCGATTCAAAGTCGCCTAAGTGTCATTAAGGGGCGCAACTGAATGACTCTTTGGATAACGACACGTGACCACACCACACAAGCGCGCCCTTCTTTCTGTTTCTGACAAAGCCGGCCTCGTCCCTTTTGCCCGATCGCTCGCCCAAATGGGTTTTGAGCTGGTTTCCACGGGGGGGACGGCGTCGCTGTTGGCGGACGAAGGTTTGGCCGTCACAAAAGTCGCTGACGTGACCGGCTTTCCTGAAATCATGGGGGGGCGGGTCAAGACGCTGCACCCCAAGGTCCACGGCGGCCTGTTGGCTGATCAGGCGAACCCGGCGCACATGCAGACGTTGGGCGAGCAGGAAATCGAGCCCTTCGGCGTGCTGGTGGTGAACCTCTACCCCTTTGCCTCGACACTGGCGGGCGGCGCAGACTTTGCGACGTGCATCGAAAACATCGACATTGGCGGTCCGGCCATGGTCCGTGCTTGTGCGAAAAACCATGCCTCTGTGCTGCCGGTTGTTGATCCGAGCGACTATGACCGCGTGATTGCGCTGATCGAAGCGGATGGGTTGGACGCCGATACCCGTCGCGGGTTCGCGGCGAAAGCCTTTGCCCATACGGCGCGCTATGACGCCCAGATCAGTCGGTGGCTGCAGGCGCTTGACGGCGAAGCGGCCTTTGCCGAAGAGCTGAGCTTTGCCGGTGCGAAGGCGCTGGAACTGCGCTACGGCGAAAACCCGCATCAGAGCGCTGCTCTCTACCTGACCGCTGACCAGCGCCCGGGCATCGCAACCGGCGAGCTGCTGCAGGGCAAGCCGCTGTCTTATAACAACCTCAATGACGCCGATGCTGCTTTTGAGTTGGTGTCGGAGTTTGACGATCCTGCCGTCGCAATCATCAAGCACGCCAACCCCTGCGGCGTTGCTTTGGGCGATGATCTCTATGGTGCGTATCGCCGGGCTTTGGCGTGCGATGAGACCTCAGCCTTTGGCGGGATTGTTGCGTGTAACCGCGTGCTCGATGGGTCGGTCGCTGCTGCGATTACGGAAATTTTCACGGAAGTGGTGATTGCCCCCGGCGCGGACGATGCCGCGCGGGCCGTTTTTGCGCAAAAACCGAACCTGCGATTGGTGCTGACGGGCGATATGCCGGACCCAAGCGCCAAGGGGCTGACGGTCAAGTCAATCGCCGGCGGATTGCTGGTTCAATCCCGCGATGATGAGCAGGCATCGGTTGAAGCCTTCAAGGCGGTTACCGCGAACCAGCCTGACCAAACGACGCTGAACAACCTCGCCTTCGCGCAGCGGGTCGCCAAGCACGTGAAGTCCAACACGATCGTGCTGGTCGCGGGTGGGGCGACGCTTGGCATTGGTGCCGGGCAAATGAGCCGCGTTGATGCCGCGCATCTGGCGATCAAGAAAGCCGGCGAAGCGGGGCTGGACGTCACTGGCGCTGTCGCAGCCTCTGATGCGTTTTTCCCCTTTGCCGATGGCATCCAAGCGCTGATCGATGCAGGGGTGAGCGCTGTGGTTCAACCCGGTGGTTCCATGCGGGATGACGAAGTGATTGGCGCTGCGGATTCGGCGGGCCTATCTATGGTCTTCACGGGGACCAGGCACTTCCGGCATTGATTCAAACTGCACTGGGTCATGGACTTTGATGCCGTCAACGCCTACCTACAGCCAGTTAAACACGTAAACATTTCTTTGGGACGACAGACATCATGCTTCAGCGCTTCGCAAAAGCTGTCTTCGGCAATGCTAATGCCAAGTACTTGCGCGGCCTTCAGTCGAAGGTTGAGGCCATCAATGCCCTTGAGGCTGAGTACGAGGCGCTGAGCGATAGCGCGCTCAAGGACAAGACCGCTGCATTCAAAGCAAGATTGGCCGAGGGCGAAACGCTGGATGACTTGTTGGTTGAGGCTTTTGCTGCGGCGCGAGAAGCGGGCAAGCGGGCGCTGAACCTTCGGATGTTCGACGTGCAGCTGATGGGCGCCATGGTTCTGCACGAAGGTCGTGTGGCGGAGATGAAAACCGGTGAAGGTAAAACGCTGACCGCAACCGCCGCTGCGTACCTGAACGCCTTGGCCGGTAAAGGCGTTCATATCATCACGGTGAACGAATACCTCGTACAGCGCGATTCCGCAGACATGGGCAAGCTGTACAAGGCTTTGGGTCTCAGCACAGGGTATGTGACGGCGGGCATGGGTTTGGACCGGGGCGTTTTAACCCCGGGCGAAGTCGATAACGCCAAGCGTCGCGGCTATGGCGCGGACGTTACTTATTCTTTGGCAGCCGAGGTCGGGTTTGACCATCTGCGGGATCAGATGAAGCCGACGCGCGCAGAAATGGTGCAGCGCGGGTTCAATTTCGTGATTGTTGATGAGGCTGACTCTGTCCTGATCGACGAAGCGCGGACGCCTTTGGTCATGTCTGGTCCGGCGGTTGACGTGTCGAACGTCTTCCGCGCCACGGACATCATCGCGCAGGAGCTGTCCGAAGAAGCCTATACGGTGGACGAAAAGACACGGAACATTCAGCTTTCTGAGGAAGGCGTGCCAGAGCTGGAAATCATCCTGCGCCGTCGCGGGCTTTTGGGCGAAGACAGCGGACTCTACCAGCCCGAGAACGTTGGCCTGCTGCACAACATCATGGCGTCGCTCCGCGCTCATCGCCTGTTCTTCAAAGACCAGCACTACATGGTGCAGGGCGGCGAAATCGTGCTGATTAACGAGCTGACAGGTCGCGCGCAGCCGGGCCGCCGGATGGGCGACGGCGCGCATCAGGCGCTGGAAGCGAAAGAAGGCCTGACCATCAAGCCTGAATCCACCACGATCGCGACAATCACCTACCAGAACTTTTTCCGGCAGTACGGCAAGATTGCGGGCATGACGGGAACCGCGCTGACCGAGGCTGCGGAATTCGAGGCCATTTACAACATGTACGTGACGGCGGTTCCAACCAACCAGCCGATGATCCGTGAAGACAAGGAAGACGTCATCTATCGATTTGCGGACCAAAAGGTTCTGGCAATCGTTGAGGACATCAAAGAAGCACACGCCAAGGACCAACCCGTCTTGCTGGGGACGCCAACGGTTGAAAGCTCGGAAATGTATTCCGCCGTGCTTAAAGAGGCTGGTATTGAGCACCAAGTCCTCTCCGCACGGCAGCACGAACGCGAAGCCCTCACCATTGCCCAAGCGGGCGCACCGGGCGCTATTACCATTGCCACGTCGATGGCTGGCCGAGGCACAGACATCCAGTTGGGCGGTAATTATGACTTCGCCTACACCGAAGCGATCAAGGGGATCCGGGATCCGGCTGAACATCAAAAGATTGCCGATCAGCTGAAAGCTGAAATCGCTCAGGCGCGGCAGCGTGTGGTCGATGCTGGCGGGCTTTACGTCTTGGGAACCGAGCGCGGGGAGTCGCGCCGGGTTGATAACCAGTTGCGGGGTCGTTCTGGGCGTCAGGGCGATCCGGGTAAGTCACGCTTCTACGTGTCGCTCGAAGACGATCTGATGCGGATTTTTGGCCAGGGTCTGGATACGTGGCTCAAGCGCTTCGGCATTGGTGATGACGAGGCGATCGAGCACCAGTGGATCACGAATGCCATCGCCAAGGCGCAGGAACGGCGCGAGGGCTATAACTTCGACATTCGAAAGCAGCTGATCCGCTACGATGATGTTCTGAACGATCAGCGACAGGCTTATTCTGAGTTGCGGGACGAGGTTCTGGACGAAGAAGACCTGACCGAAAAGCTCGAAGATATGCGGGAGAAGGCAACCGAGGACTTGGTTGGCCGCTATATCCCGCCGTCATCCTATCCGGCGCAATGGGACTTGGAAGGTCTGGAGAGCGCTTCAGCGGCGTTTGTTCCCGCTGGCTTGCCGATCCAAAAATGGGCGGCGGAAGATGGCGTTGATGACGAAGTGATCATCGACCGGACACTGGAAGCCTTTGACAAGCATATGGCGGCAAAGGCGGCACAAATCGGTCCGGACACCATGCGGGCGGCAGAGCGGCAAATCACCCTGCGCGTTCTCGATCAGCTGTGGCGGGAGCACATCCAGAACATGATGCGCTTGCGTGAAGGGGTGTCATTGCGCGCCTTTGGTCAGCGCGACCCCTTGGCGGAATACCGCCGTGATGGTTTTGAGATGTTTGATGGAATGCTGGAACGCTACCGCAATTCGGTCGTGGTGGTGCTGGCGAACCTTGAAGTGCGTTCTCCAGAGCAGCAACAGCAGCAGGCGCAAGCTCAGGCCCAAGCCCAAGCTCAGGCACAGGCACAGGCACAGGCACAGGCTCAGCAGCAAGGTGCCGCCCCTGCGTCGCCCCCCGCTGGCCAGCTGACAGAAGCGCAGATGAAGACCACAAAGCGGAACGATCCGTGTCCCTGTGGTTCAGGGAAGAAATTCAAGCATTGCCATGGTTCAGTGACGGCGGCATCGTCAGCCGGCTGATTGGCAGAGAGCCTGGAAAGCAAAACGGGGATGTGGCTTGCGCCGCATCCCCGTTTTTTTTGAAATTTTGTCTGCAGACAAGATTTCTAGAACTTAGCCCTTGCCTGGGCCTTCAGCCATAACTTCGCACTCAGCGAGGTTGTTCACGCCGTCAGACGTCAGAACGCAACCCATTGCAGAGCGAACAGCTTTGCCGTTAGAGGTAATAACGTTGCAAGCGTTAGCAACTGCAGCGAAAGCGAAGAGGGCTACAACAGAGCCAATAAGTGTTTTCATATTTTCCGATCCCATTTTTAGTTTAACGGTAGTGCTCCATAACACCATAAAATCCGCGATCTCAAGAAATTTTGGATTTTTGATCCAGTGGCGATCAAACCCTTGGAGTTCATGCAACAGTACACTCTCACATCGCCTCGAAGTTTGCCAAAATCGAGGCAAAATAACAATTTAGGGCGCTTAACCCTAAACCCTTCGGCAAATGGGTAACACTTGTACCGAAAAAAGACGAATATATTGGATTAATATAGTAGTTCGCTCGAGCGAATCGGAATTCCCGTCTGCCGTTTCGGAATCTTTGCGCCCTACGCTTAGGCGAAAATGGCCATGTTGCTCATTTTCGCCATGAAATGGACGTGAAAAACGCTCGTTTGCGGTCGAGCGCTTCTCTCAAAAAGACGGGTTCTTAGAACGGATTTACGGGCTTGCCGTTGTGGTGTTTGTCACTGATTTCCCGGCTGCCAAGGTGCTTGTATTTGCACTCCCCAATCGTCCGCGTATTGCCGCCCACTTCGTGGCCGTCGATCTTCACTTTATAGTCCCAAGTGGTTGGGCAGAAGACACCGTAGATCTGATGCTGCAGCGCGCCGGTTTCGTCATTATAGTCGTCACGGTATTCGAACGGCTGGATGTTGGGGTCGTGCGAGATGACGATTTCGATTGGATAACTACCGTGCCCTTTCTGAAGGTCACACTTCATTTTAAGCACTTCAAGCGTCGCGCGATCAACATGACCCGCCTGAAAGCCGGTGGGGTACTTATCGCCCCGACAGACGACGCGATCTTTGATGATCTGGTGATTGGTATTTTTCAGGCCGTAATCGACGTTACCACAGGCCGACAGGGCCGTTGCGGTGCATAATGCCATTGCGAGTCGTATAAACATGGGAAACCCCAAAAGTGAAAAGTGTTGGCGTGACACTCGCAAGTCAGGTGCCGTTATATCGACAGCGACTCAAAATTGCTTAAAATTCGCATGAGATCCAGCGGGGGAAGGGCTTGGCCACACGGCTGCCTGATTTGTCCCAAGTTGGCCTAAAAACAAGAAGTTACCCTGAGAGATTCGTGTTTTTCGCGCAACAATCCGCGACCTATCCTAAAAATAGAGAATATTGTTCAAGACATTCTTGCTCGGGGGGAACAATAAGCAGTCGTGGTGTTCTTCAATATAGAAGGCACGCAGCGGCCCGGACCTCTTGTGCGAGAGTATGGGCAGTTTCCCTTGTGCGAGGGAACAAGTCCTCTTTCTGAGGCGAAAACTAAATTGTTGAATCCACCTGGATGTGCGTCCGGTTGGTTCATATGGAGAAGAGAAAAAATGAAAAAGTTCCTGATTGCAGGCTCTAGCCTCGCAGCAGTAGCTGCTGCTGGCTCCGCTGGCGCAGTAGACGTAACCCTCGGCGGTTCCATCGACATGGGCGTCGAATTCGGCGTTGGTAAGAATAAAAGCGACCTCGGCATTGGTGAAGCTTACAACAGCATCTCCCTGAGCATCGCAGCTGCTGGCACCACGGACGCTGGCATGAAGTACGGTGGTTCCTTCACACTTGGTACCGCTACTGAAGTTGAAGTTAGCGCATACCTTGATGCTGCTGGCGCAAAGAACCTCGTTAAGATGACGGTTTCCGGCGCAACAGACATTGAAGCTGCTGTATACAATGTATCTGGTGGCCAGGCGATCGCTGCTGAAGACATCGTTGGCGTTAAGATCAACTCCTCTTGGCAGTCTGTTGGCGCAACCGTCACCGGTTACGGCCTCCCTGTCGGTCCAGCTGCGGCTTCCACCGTATGTAAAGTTGCTGGCCGCGCTACCGCAGCCGCTTTCACCGTGACGCGCCAGACCGCTGGTGGTGTTGCTAACACAACCGACACAGCTACTCTCGCTGCAACGGGTTACCTGCCTGCTGGTCACGTAACCGGTGGCACGGCTACGCTGACCGCTGGTGGTGCTGTTGTAACAGCGTCTGGTGTTGACTTTGACGGCACGGGTACCGTTGCTGCATTGACTGGTGACGTTTACGCTGGTCCATTCATGTCCGTAATGCTGCGTTCTTCTTCCACAAAGATGGTTGTAGGTGCTGCTTGTGTTGAAGGTGTCGCTGCGTCTTCGACCAACTTCTTCCTGAACAACGCTTCTAAGATTGTTACCGCGTCTGACGCTTCGATCTTCATCGAAGGTGGTTTCGGTAAGCTGACACTGCAGACCGGCGATTACGCTGGTGGTGTTTCCGCGATTGGTGACGCTGGTGATGCTGCTGACCTCGACGTTGACGGCTTGGCTGTTATCGTTGAAGGCGTAGGCCTCTTGGGTGCGAATCCTTTCGTAGCGGTTGATTTGGCTCCAGCTTCGGCGCCGTCTAACCTTGAGATCCTGACCGGTGGTACAATCGACATGGGCGGTCTTTCCGCTTCTGTTGACGTGATGCTGAACTCCAGCAACGTCGTAGACATCGCGTCTTGGGACCTTGGTCTCGACTACGCTATGGGCGACATGTCTGTTGCCTTCGCTTACGACAGCCAGAACGATTGGGGCATGAGCGCTTCCATGGGTATCGCTGGCTTTGGCGTAGATGCAACCATCTACAACAAGGCGACCGAAGATCATGAGAAGAACGGCCTGTTCTACTCTGTTGGTGCGTCCACGTCCTTGAACGGCTTCGGTCTGTCCTTGGGTGTTGACCAGGACATGCAGCCTACTGTTGGTCTGTCTAAGTCCATGGGTGGCCTGAGCATTTACGCTGGCTACGACGCTGCTGACGAAGGTGGCAAGGTCGGCGCGACGCTGTCCTTCTAAGCCTCTCTCCAATTGGCTGACTGCGCTTCACTCAAGTGGAGCGCAGTTCACTGGACAGCTGGGTTTCGCGTGCGACGCTCAACGCCAGAAAAGATGATACAATGCAAAACTCCGCCCTCGATCTTCATGATTGAGGGCGGCTTTTTTGTATCCAAGGGTGAGAGTAGAGATGGGTTACAGGCGCTGTGGGTTTCCGCGCGAGATCACCACGTCGAAGCTATCGACGCCGATGCCGCTGAACCGGTAACGCGCATTGCCCAAAGCGAGCACGCGGTAGCAAAGCTGCGTTCCCGTTGCCCACGTCGGCCAAGACTTGCACACGACACCGTTTGAGAACGAATAAGACCCGGTTTCTGTGAGGTTCACCAGCAGGCCGCGGAGCTGACCGCCGGGCAGGAAATAGGCCCAGTATTGGTCATCGACCTGTTTAATCGAGTTTCCGACCAACAGTTGCTGGAGGTCCGCATCGCCCAAAATCGCGCCTTGGGCCACGGCACGGGGGCTGCTGACCAGCATATTCGTCGGCACACCGGCAACACGGGCAACGGCGGGATTGGCCAGCGCCGGTGCGGGCTGGGCAACAGCCGGCATGGGGGCCGCTTGAGCCTGGGTCGCGGGTTGCGTGGTTCGGGCGGCGGCGGAGGACTCTGAAGGTTCTTCAGAGGCCTCGCATCCGGTGATGGCAAGGGCGCAAAGGCCCGCAAATAATGCTCGTTTCATGCGCCCTCGCTTACCCTTGAGATATGGCCGTTCTATGCCGCTTCTGCTGCGGCGCGGGCCTTGGCATCGCGCTTGCGCTCGTGAATGTCGAGGAACCGCTTACGAATGCGCACGGCTTCTGGGGTGACTTCCACCAACTCATCATCCTGAATGTAGGCCAAAGCCTTTTCCAGTGTCATATCGATGGGCGTGGTCAGAGACACGGCATCATCGGTTCCAGAGGCCCGGACGTTGGTCAGCTTTTTACCCTTGAGCGGATTGACGTCGAGGTCATTGCCCTTGGCGTGCTCACCAATGATCAAACCCTGATAGACCGGCTGCTGGGGCTGAATGAACAGCGGGCCGCGGTCTTCGAGGTTCCACAGCGCAAAAGCAACGGAAGTGCCGTTTTCCATCGAGATCAGTACGCCGTTGCGTCGGCCCGGAATGGTGCCTTTGTGCGGACCATAGTGGCTGAAGCGCCGGTTCAGAATGCCCGTGCCGTGGGTATCGGTGAGGAACTCGCCCAAATAGCCGATCAGAGCACGCGACGGCGCGATGAACGACAAACGCTGCTTGCCACCACCCGATGGCCGCATGTCCTTGAGCTCGCCTTTGCGCATGCCGATTTTCTCGACAACAGCACCGGAATAGTCGGCGTCCACGTCCACGGTGACTTCTTCAAACGGCTCTAAACGGTTGCCGTTTTCGTCGCGCTGGTACACCACGCGTGGCCGCGACACCGAAAGCTCAAAGCCTTCGCGGCGCATGTTTTCGATCAGGACGGCAAGCTGCAATTCACCTCGGCCTGCGACCTCAAAAGCGTCTTTGCCATCGGTCTCGGACACCTGAAGCGCCACGTTACCTTCGGCTTCTTTCTGCAAGCGGTCCCAGATCAGTCGGCTGGTGACTTTATCACCGGACAAACCCGCAAGGGGGCTGTCGTTGACGCTGAAGGTCATGGACAGGGTTGGGGGATCGATGGGCTGTGCTTTCAGCGCGGTCGTCACCTCTGGCGCACACAGGGTGTCAGCCACGGTTGCTTTGGTCAGGCCTGCAATCGCGATGATGTCACCGGCTTGTGCCGTCTCAATCGGCTGGCGCTCCAACCCGCGGAAGGCGAGAATCTTCGTCGCGCGACCGTTTTCCAGATGGTTGCCTTCCATGCCCAAGGCTTTGATCGCCATGTTGGGTGTCAAGGTGCCAGACTGGATACGACCGGTCAGAATGCGGCCCAAGAAAGGGTTGGCTTCAATGGTGGTCGCGAGCATGCGGAATGGCTCATCGACGCTGTCCACGTTTGGTGCCGGGACGTGCTCGATGATTTTGTTGAACAGCGGCGCCATGTCTGTGCGCTCGTCTTCCAACTCGTCGGTGGCCCAGCCTTGTTTTGACGAGGCGTAGAGCACTGGGAATTCGAGCTGTTCTTCGGTCGCGTCCAGCGCGGCGAACAGGTCAAAGGTTTCGTCCAGAACCCAATCAGCACGGCCATCGGGCTTATCGACTTTGTTGATCAAAACGATGGGGCGCATGCCAAGCGCAAGCGCTTTGGTCAGGACGAACTTCGTTTGTGGCATTGGGCCTTCGGCGGCATCAACCAGCAGGACAACACCATCAACCATGGACAGAATGCGCTCAACCTCACCGCCGAAATCGGCGTGGCCCGGCGTGTCGACGATGTTAATGCGGGTGTCTTTCCACTCAACGGAGGTTACTTTCGCCAGAATGGTGATCCCGCGCTCGCGCTCGATGTCGTTGGAATCCATCGCCCGTTCAGCGACGCGCTCGTTATCACGGAACTGGCCGGACTGCTTTAGCAGGCAGTCAACGAGGGTCGTCTTGCCGTGGTCAACGTGCGCGATGATCGCGATGTTGCGCAGAATTTTACTCATGGTGGAGTGCCTTTGCGAATGCGCCGGAGTGGTGGAGGGGAAATGGCGCTTGTTTGGCAGGGTTTTGAGCTTTGACGCGCGCGGGGTCAACGCCCTGAAATGCAAGTCTTATCGGCGTCGCAGGAACGCGGACTAAAGGTCTGGCAGGAAAATTACTTTGGGGTCATTGGGATTTTGCAAGATTTCGACGGAACCGCCTTCTCGCAAATGCGCAATTTTGCCGGGGCTAAAGCGGCCGTGCTGATAGCGTTGGCCGTCTATTTCCAAGATCAACGCACGGCGAGGGCTGTTATTGACGCGGACCAGCGTGTCTTTTGACCCCAAGAACAAAGCCGTCTTGCGCACGCCAACCGACCCCAGTTGGCCGCGTCGAAGTAACTTGCGGATCAACCGTGAAGCCATGAAGACGACGAAGCCCATCTCGATCAATCCGACCAAAGCGAAGATACCAGCGATTGGGAAAAACGGTGCGCCACCACCGCCAAAGCTGCCCAAGCCGACGGTCAGAAAGATGCCGCCGTGAACGACGAAGAAGGGGATGACGAAAAAATCGAAGAAGGTCAGCCGGACAAACTTCGTATGGATCGCGCCAGCGGATGAAGCATCGATGCCGCTTCCACGGGGATCGGTTGAACGAGAGATGGCGTCGTTGACCGCTTCGGCGTCGGTCGCTTTCGCTGTGAAATCACTCAGCCATTCTTCGGCGGCGGCTTGCTTGACTTGCATGTCATAGCGTTCTTGGGCGTCGCGGGCGGCGAGGCTGCTGTCATCGGTGGCCTGCGCGGGTAAGACATGATCAGCGGGTGCGTCGATCTCCCCCGCCCAGACCACGCGCTCTGGCTTGTTCGGCAGGGCATAGATGGGCAGCTGATCGCCGACATCCCGCCCTCTGAGCGCGAGGGCCGGTAGGTTTTTAAGCGCGACGTCTCGCCCTTCGATTGTGGACACCAGAGCGTTGGCGGTTTGATCTTTGGCCCACCCGATCTCTTTGAGGGTGGCAAAGGTCAAATACCCGTCCTCATCAAACCGCTCGAAATCCAAGAATGCGCGCCATTGGCGCACAAAACGGATGACGCCGAAGCCTACAAAAAAGACCATCCCGATGGTGATTAGGAGCCAATTGTCCGAAAACCATCTCGGGTCAACCTTCCAAACCAACGTGCCCTTGACCCCAACGTCCCGGTAGAAGGCACCATTCTGCAGCCCCATGATGAGCAGCAGGCCCAAAGGGGCAAGCATCGATAGCAGCGCTGACCACGGAAACCGACGGATCATGATCCAAACCTCAATTCGTTTCGCGATGCGATGATAGTCTTAAACCGGTCCACAAAAAAAGGCCGCAGGAAGCGGCCTTTTTCAGTACGCAAAAAGCTGTGACGCCTAGGCGCAGGATTTTTGGCTGAGCGTTGTGCGCTTGAATACGGCAATGCGGCAGGCTGACTCGTCAACCACTTCCATCCGATTGTTGCAGTTGCCCGCGCCCATGAATGCGGTGTTTTCATCGGTCAGATGCGCATGACCAAAGGGGTAGGATGAGTCTGGCTCGTCCGGCGCGTAGGCCTTGCCGCCGCCGTAGGTCTCGATCGCACCTTTTTTAGCGGTCTTCTTACGCAGATTGGTGAACATGAAATTGCCCACTGAAGACTTGTTGTCACTTTCGAGGATGGCGACGACCTTGCCGTTGTAGGCGTTGCCATCCTTGGTAAACTCAACGATGGCACAGCCACCCGAGCGGCCTTCTGCGGACAGCCAGTAGCCACCAAGACTTTCAGCAGATGCGCTGGCGGCTGTTACGAACAGGGCAGCGGCGGCAACAAAAAACTTAATCAAGATTTATCCTCCCAAAGAATGCATCAGGGGGACGAATCACGCCCCTCTGTTTGCGATATGTAGAAACGTTAATTCCTATCGAGGATAGAGAACAATTCCGTGCTGAAATCAAGATTTCAGCGCCGAGGGTCCATCGTGGCCGATCTTAGAAGGATTGAAGCCGGAGGCGGGCGCGTTCGCGCAGCGGGTCAAAGTGCTTGAGCGCTTCGCTCAACGTTTCATGACGGGCAACGCGTTTTGCGCCGTTATAGACGACGAACTCCCGGCCTTTTCCGTTTGCTGCGACTTGCTTGGCAACAACGAAATCAGGGTTTTCATAGGCTGAGCGATAGACCGAGAACAGCGCCTGACCCGGCAGTGCGTCGATGGCGTAGTCTTTCCAATGACCTGCTGCGACTTGTTCGGAATACAAAGACAGCAGTCGTCCCAGCTCCATACGGTCAAAGGAAACATGTTTCCGTCCTTTGTTCCCGCGTGCTTTCAGTCCATCCTTAACCGCATCAAGGTGTCCCGATTTCAGCGCCTTCTTACCGTCGCGATAGTCTTTGAGGGAAACAATGTCGCTCATGCTGTGGCCAGACCCTTCCTTGCTTGTACCTGTCATTCAATGGTCAGCCTGCTCACCTTTGCAACGAGGGTGCGCATGGGTGTGCTTGCTGCTTGGTAACGAAATACGCTAAGACGAATCTCAAAATGCGCCTAGACATAAATTTTGTTCATTTTCACCGGCTCTCTCTTGCAGGTGGAAGAGCTTGGGAACATATGGCGCAGCAATGAAGCGGTTTGGTTAAGGATACATTCTGTGACTGATATTATTCGCGATATCGACGAGGAAATGCGCCGCGATGCGTTTATGGCTCGCGTGCGACGTTACTCTTGGGTCTTCTTTTTGGTGGTGATTGTGGTTCTGGTCGTCGTAACGGTCGGCTACTTCTGGCAAGATCGCCAGTCACGGATCACGTCCGCCAAGGCCAGCGAGCTGTCCAGCGCCATCGCGCTTGCTGAAACAGATCCAGCCGCAGCCAAAGAGCAACTCGCCGCGCTGGCGGCTGACCCCTCCAACGGGAACAGCGTCCTCGCTGGCTTTGAAAGCGCTGAGTTGAGCTTGCGCGAAGGCGACGAAGCTGGCGCGGTCGCTGCGCTTGAAGCGCTGGCATCGGTTCGCGAAGGCGATGCCTATGCCAAGGCCGCGACAATCTTCAGCGTCTATTCGGCCATCAATTCCGGCGATGCCGCGACCCTGCTGGGCAAGCTCGATCCGTTGATTGGTGAAGACGGCGTGTTCACTGAATTGGCGCTTGAGCTGAAAGCTCAGGTTCTGGCACGTGACGGCAAGGGCGCAGAAGCGCTGGCGGTTCTCGAAACGCTGCTGGAACGCGAAGGGTTGGAGCGCGATTTGCAGACTCGAGCTGAAACACTGCGTGATAGCCTTGGTTCGGGGTCCTGACCTCACTAAGCTATCAATCCGCATCGCGTAATCCACACAAAGACCAACATTCTCGCTATTATGCGAATCAAGTTGGTTCAACGGAAGCAAAGGGCAGCCACGGGATGAAGGGTCTCATCAGTTCAGGATTGCTGGCTCTGACCGTGGCCTTGACCGGTTGCGAGGCGATCGAGCGTCTAAACGACGACGATCCCAAACTGCCGGGCACACGGGTTGAACTGTTCAGCGACGACGACTTGGGCGTGCCGCGGTCTGGAAATCCGATTTCCGTGCCGACGCCTCAGAATTTGAACGACTGGACCCAACCCGGCGCGACCGCAACCCATGCTGTCTATCATCTCTCGCTCGCTGAGCGGCCAAAACGCATTTGGAGCCGCTCGATCGGGCGCGGCAATGGCAAGGCGTTCCGCATCACCTCGGCACCGATTGTCGCCAATGGCGTCATCTATGCGATGGACAGCCAGTTGCAAATCACCGCAATGCGGCTGTCTGACGGTGCCATAGGCTGGCGAAAGAACCTCATGCCAGCCTCAGAAAGCGACGGCATTTTTGGCGGTGGCGTTTCGTACGGCAACGGTGTTTTGCTCGCGGGTACAGGCGCAGGGCGGCTGTATGGGCTCAACCCCCGGACCGGCGAAGTGGTTTGGCAGCAGCGCTTGCGCGCGCCCATTCATGGTGGCCCGTCCGTGGACGGTGATAAAGTCTTTACGACCACCATTGATAATCACGCTGCTGCCTTTGACCTCGCAACCGGACGCAAGCTTTGGGACCACGAAGGCCGCGAAGGGCTGACCACCATCTTGGGCTCAACAGCGCCAGCCGCAGCCGCAGGCGTAACCTATGTCGCCTATGCCAGCGGTGAAGTATTTGCCATGGCGTCAGATACGGGCCGTGTGCTGTGGAGCGATACGGTTGCCGGGCTGACCGCCACGGCGCGCTCTGGCATGTTCATCGACGATGTTGGCGGACCACCGCTGATTGACCGGGATCGGTTGATTGTGGTCGGTGGGTCGGATCGAACCGTATCCTTTGACATTGATCGCGGCATACAGGCGTGGGAACTGCCATTTGGCGGGACTCAGATGGCTTGGCCGTCGGCGCAGCATTACTTCATCGCCTCGGACGATGGCCGCTTGGTGGCCGTTGATCGGGACACGGGCGGCGTTGCATGGGCGCGGTCATTGCCCAAGTATGCGGACGCATCCCGGCTCGACCGCGTGGAGTGGTATGGCCCGGTTCTCGCGGCAAATCGCTTGGTTCTGGCATCCAGCACAGGCTTGCTCATCACGGTTTCTCCTTCGACGGGCAAGTTGCTGGGACGGGTTCAAAATCGCGGTGGCTTTGTTGCGCCACCGGTCATCGTAGAAAATACCATGCTGCTTGTTACCGAAAACGGTGATCTGATCGCCTACAAGTAACGGGCTGGAACAGTAGTATTTTTCTGCGCGTCGCGTACAAGGCGTGAATCATGTTTACTGTAGCTCTCATCGGCCGACCCAATGTCGGCAAATCGACACTCTTCAACAAGCTGATCGGTCGCAAGCGCGCCATCGTTCACGACGAACCCGGCGTGACGCGGGATTGGCGTGAGGGAGAGGCGAAGATTGGCGGCATCAGCTTTCGCGTTCTTGACACCGCTGGGCTGGAAGAAGCCTTCGATGACAGCCTCGCCGCACGCATGCGTCAACAGACCGAACAGGCCTTGGGGCATGCCGACCTGGCGCTGTTCATGATTGATGCGCGGGTGGGGATCACGCCGACGGACGAGCATTTTTCCAAATGGCTGCGGACGGCTGGGATCGAGACGTGGGTTATCGCCAACAAATGCGAAGGCCGCGCGGGGACCGCCGGTGTGCTGGACGCTTACAGCCTTGGCCACGGCGATGTGCATCCGCTGTCGGCGGAGCACGGCGATGGTCTGGGCAGTCTGTTTACGGACTTGGTGCAGCGCGTTGCTGAAGCGCCGCAGGTGGAGGAGGTCGATGACGGCCTGAACTTGAATGCTGCGCAAGAGGCCGAAGAAGCCGAAGATGGCCGGTCTTACGAAATTAAGCCAAACCGCCCTTTGCACTTGGTGGTCGCAGGACGTCCAAACGTCGGCAAATCGACGCTGATCAACCGATTGTTGGGCCAAGATCGACTGCTGACAGGGCCAGAGGCCGGCATCACGCGCGATGCGATTGTGGTGGATTTAACGTGGAAGGATCGCGGGATCCGGCTGTGGGACACCGCTGGCTTGCGGCGCAAAGCCCACGTTAAAGACAAGCTTGAAACCATGTCCAATCAGGACACGCTGCGCGCCATTCGCTTTGCCGAAGTGGTTTTGCTGCTGCTTGACTCTGACGGCGTGCTTGACCGCCAAGACCTGACCATCGCCCGCCAGGTGCTGGAAGAGGGCCGGGCGCTGATCATCGGTGTTAACAAATTCGACAAGGTCAAAGACCCTGCCGCGGTCATGGGCCGATTGAGTGACCGGCTGCAAACATCTTTGGCTCAAGCCAAGGGCGTGATCACCATGCCGCTTTCTGGGCTTGAGGGCTATAACCTCGACCGGGTGCTGGAAACGGCCTTTGAAGCGCGGAAGACGTGGTCAACGCGCTTGTCGACGGCCCTGCTGAACAAGTGGTTGACCTACCACACGGACCGCCACCCGCCCCCATTGGTTGCAGGACGTCGGATCAAGCTGCGCTATGCAACACAGGTAAAATCCCGGCCGCCGACCTTTGCGGTTTTTGGTTCGCGGGTGTCGGAGTTGCCGGGCTCGTATCAGGGCTATTTGATTAATGCCTTGCGCGAAGATTTTGACTTGTGGGGTACGCCAATCCGCTTGTTGCTGCGGGCTGGTCAGAACCCCTACTCCAAAAAGAAGTAAGCGCTGGCTTAGCCGGGGATATACGCGCCGCTGGCCAGCTTTTGCCAGCGGTCTTCGTCGCCGGCTTGGGGCGACCAGTCTTCGATCTCTGCGGTAAAACGCTCCCCGTTTGCGCTGCACGAGGGCAGGGCAAGGCGGACAAACGTGCCGGTGATGCAGGATGGCTCGGGCAGCGTTTTCGGGTCTTCACCGGGGTAGGCGTCGGCGCGCATGGTGG
The DNA here is from genome assembly GCA_905479265.1 of uncultured Alphaproteobacteria bacterium. Classification (GTDB taxonomy): domain Bacteria; phylum Pseudomonadota; class Alphaproteobacteria; order UBA7985; family UBA7985; genus UBA7985. The sequence continues at coordinate 71,379 of CAJQLX010000009.1, read as the reverse complement.
TGCGGATTCGGCCCGGATCAACAATATTCGCTCGCACGGGCGTGCCTTTGATTTCCTTGACGTAGGACTGGAGCACAAACTCCATCGCAGCTTTCGCCGCGCCATAGGGTGACCAGTACGAGCGCGGGTGCAGGGCTGCGCCACTGGACACGGCAATCAACCGACCCGCGTCTGATGCTCGCAGCAAATCGTGGAAGGCATAGAGCTGGTATTGCAGGGCCGAAAGGTTGGTTGCGATGATTTTGTCGAACTCAGCGGCGTCCATTTGTGCGACGGGCATAAGGGTTCCCAGCATCCCGGCGTTGGACACGAGAATATCGAGTTTACCAAACCGCTCATGCACAATGTTCGAAAGCTCGATGGCTGGTTCAGGGCGCGACACGTCGAACGGGACCAAGATGGCGCGGTCGTATCCCTGCGCGCGCAAGGCGTCGTCTAGGGCTTCCAAGTCCTCGCTGGTACGGGCGGCAACGATGATATCAGCACCTTCGGCTGCGAAACGTTGCGCAACCGCCTCGCCAATGCCCCGCGTCCCGCCTGTGATCAGCGCGAGACGCCCTTCTAGCTGGCCCATGTTTATTCGTTTCCTGTGCTTGAAATGAGCGTTCCAATGGCGTCATCACCACCGACGGAACGCAAGCCGCCGTTCGCCTGTAAGTCAACGCCGTTCCGCTGCTTTGGGCGAGGATCGGCTTCGCGCAGGGCTTGCCAAGCATCGAGGATCAGGAGCTGGATGTCGTCATCTTGTGTAAACGGCGCACGCTCCGCAACGCCAAGGATCGACAGCGAAGCGACGTGAACATAGGGCAGAAGCCGCGAATTTTTGATGTTGGCGTCGTCAACCGCCGGCTGCCACGTCAGCGCTGTTGCGATCCAAGCAATCGACGCGATTGCGCCACCGAGAACAAACCCAAAGAACAGGCCGGTGAGGTGGTCCAGAAAACGGATTGCGCGAGAGCGCACCAGTTTGAACAGCGGAATGGTCAGGATCGACACGACGACAAAAGTGCCAACGAACAGCAAGCCGCCGGCAATCACTTGCGCGATGGTTTCGCTTTGGACCCAATTCTTGGTGAATTGTTCATAGACCAACCCGTGGTAGGTCAGGGCCACGTACAACCCAACCCCAAAACACACGATGAGCAGCAACTGCCGAATGAAGCCCCACATGAAGGAGTACAGGCTCGTTACGGCAATGACAAAAATGATCGCTATATCGACCCAGTTCATAAGCGCTCTGACCGTTTGGTTCTTATCAGTTCATGCAACATCTAGCCTAAACCAGTATCTATTGAAAACAGGACTTATTTACGACGCGCTGCATCGTGAAGTCATACCGGGTTTTAAGCGTCGTCTTTGGCCCGGCGCGAAACGCCTAAAAAGGCGGTCAGCTCTGTAACGTGCTTTGTATGGTGTTCATTCAGGGCGGAGCGGGTGCGCTTGGATTTCCCGCGCGCGGGTGGGAAGGGGGCAACCACACTGTCAAAGCCGAGCTTCTCTGCTTCTTTCAGGCGTTGGGGGGTCAGCGGCACGGGCCGCACTTCGCCGGTCAGCCCGATCTCGCCGAACAGGACCGTATCACCGGGAACAGGTTGCTTGGCGATCGATGAGATCAGCGCGGCGGCTACGGCTAAATCTGCCGCGGGCTCGGTCAGGCGCAAGCCGCCGGCCACGTTCAGGAACACGTCCTGACTGGCGAAATTGATGCCGCAACGGCTTTCCAATACGGCAAGAACCATCGCCAGCCGTCCGGTGTCCCATCCAACAACGGTCCGCCGCGGGGTGCCCAGAGGCGAGGGGTTAACCAAGGCTTGGATCTCAACCAACACAGGGCGAGAGCCTTCGATACCGGCAAAGACAGCCGTGCCGCTTGGGGCCGGTCCGCCGCCCTCACCGCGCTGTCCCAAAAACAAGGCGCTGGGGTTTGTCACAGCGGCCAAGCCATCGCCAGCCATCTCGTAGACACCAATTTCATCCGCCGGACCAAAGCGATTTTTTATGGCGCGCAGGATCCGAAACGGGTGACCGCGCTCGCCCTCAAAGTGCAGGACGGCATCGACCATGTGCTCGACGACCTTTGGCCCTGCGATGGAGCCTTCTTTGGTGACGTGACCGACAAGGATCAGTGCGGTCCCGCGCCGCTTGGCCAGACCGATGAGCTCCTGCGCGGAGCCACGCACTTGCGCCACGGTACCCGGCGCGGATTCCAGTGTGTCCAAATACATGGTCTGGATCGAATCTATGATCAGCAAATCCGGCGCGGTCGGTCCGTCAAAGGTTGAAAGGATGTCTCGCACGGCGGTGCCCGACGCCAGTTGCACCGGCGCGTCTGCGGCCTCCAGCCGTTCAGCGCGCAGCCGTACTTGGTCCACGGATTCCTCTCCGCTGACGTAAGCAACGACCGCAGGTTTTCGCCCATTGTCGCCGCGCGCCAACTTCGCTGCGGTTTGCAGCAGCAGCGTTGATTTCCCGATCCCCGGATCACCGCCGATCAGCAGTGCCGAACCCGGCACCAATCCGCCGCCCGTCACCCGGTCCAATTCCGCGTCTCCGGTCTGAAGCCGGGGCGGGGGGTCTGCTGCGCCGGTCAGCTCGACCAGATTAAGCACCGCGCCGCCGCCCGCGCCCGCTGCGCGACCACCACTCTTTTTACCCAATCCGCCCGGCGTTCCGACGCTAACGGCTTCTTCGACCAGTGAGTTCCATGAATCGCACTGCTCGCATTTGCCCGACCATCGCGAAGAAACGGCGCCGCATTCCTGACAGACGTATTGAGATCGCGTTTTGGCCATTTAGTCGCGTCCCGTCAAAAAGGCATGCAGCGGTGCGAAGTCACTCCGATCAAGCTCAGCCACGCGACCGGTCCAACCGATGGTGCCGTTGTGCAGAAAGGCAACACGCTGGCAGACTTTGCGCACCGACGCGATGTCGTGCGTAATCATCACGGCAGCCGCACCCGTGCGCGCGATGGTATCGGCCATCAGTTTGTCGATCAGTCCGGCAGATATGGGGTCAAGACCGGTTGTCGGCTCGTCGAAAAACAGGATTTCGGGCTCAGCAGCCAAAGCGCGGGCAAGCCCTGCGCGCTTTTGCTGGCCACCGGATAAGTCTGCGGGCCTGCGGTCTGCCAAAGCCGGGTCCAGACCGACGGATTCCAGCATGGCCAGCGCGCGCTCGCGTGCTGCTTTCCGGCCCATGCCCTCAGCTTGTGTCAGGCGAAAGGCGATGTTTTCCCAAATGGAAAGGGAATCGAACAAGGCCGCGCCTTGGAACAGCATGCCAATCCGCGCCCGCGCTTGCGCCGCGTCGCGCCCTCGGGCGGCAAAGACATCGACACCGCCCAACTCAATCGTACCGCTCTGTGCGGGCAACAGGCCGAGGATGGTCTTCAGCGTGACGGACTTCCCCGTGCCGGACCCGCCCAGCAAGGCCAGTGTTTCGCCCGGCGCAACGTCGAAGTTGAGGTTTTCGATGATGGACTTGCCGCCAAGGGTAACGCTCAGATCCTGAACGCGGAGAATGGTCTCGTTCATCATACGATCCCGAACAAAAGGGCGGTGAGCAGGAAGTTTGAGGCCAGAATAGCGATGGCGCTAGAGACCACCGCTGACGTTGTGGCCCGCCCCACACCCTGCGCGCCTGCTGAGGCTGTAAACCCGTGGTAGCACCCCATGACAGCGATCAGGTAACCAAAGACAGCGGCTTTAATCAGACCGCTGCTCAAGTCTCCACCGGTCAAAAACCGCATGACGTTGGCGATGAACAACGGGCCATCAAAGCCAAGTTGGCCCACTGCGACCAGATACCCACCCAGAATGCCGATGATATCAGCGGCGAGAACCAGCAGAGGCAGGGAAATCGTTGCCGCAAGAATCCGCGGTGCCACAAGGTAACGCATGGGGTCTACGCGCAACGTGCTCAACGCATCGATTTGTTCGGTGACCCGCATGGCCCCCAGCTCAGCGGCCATCGCTGCGCCCATGCGACCGGAGACCATCAACCCGGCCAGAACCGGCCCAAGCTCTCGGGCGATCGACAACGCGACCACCTGCGGCACCGCCGCTTCGGCGCTGAAACGCTCAAAACCTGTGTAGGACTGCAGCGCCAAAACCATGCCGGTGAACAGCGCCGTTAGCCCGACAACGGGGAGGGAGAAATAGAAAAACTCGGCTATTTGGCCAAAGAACACGCGCGGGTAAAAAGGCGGGGCAACGATGCGCCAGCTTGCTTGGCCCGCGAACAGCGTGCGTGCGCCCACGCTCGCCAGCAGACTAAGCAGCCCGGCGCCTATTCTCGCAAGTCCGTCTAAAATCCAGTTCACGCTGGCTCCCGCTCACCCATCATTGTTGCCGCTCAGGGCTGAGATACGCCCTTTTTACCCGGCGGGAAAGGCTGGTCAGGATTTCATAGTTGATGGTGCCCGATCCTTGGGCAAACCGCTCAAGGGTCAAGTCGCCGCCGATGACCTCCACCGGCTCACCCATTCGGTGAAAGCCAGCGGGTGCGTCGGTCAGGTCAAGCACGGCGGTATCCATGGAAACCCGTCCAACTTGTGGGCACAGGTGACCGCCCAAGCGCACCATCACGCGATCTGAGGCCGCACGCGGCCAACCGTCTGCGTAGCCCAGGGCAATCACGCCCAATTGCGTTGTGCGCTGGGCAACCCAAGTGCCACCATAGCCAACCGGCGTCCCCGCTTCGACGGTTCGCAGCTGGATCAGTGGCGCGCTCAGCCCCACGACCGGATGCATCGGGTTGGCTTTGGCCTCTGGCATGGGATTGCCGCCATAGAGGGCCACGCCGGGACGACCCAGCCCAATATCCAGAAAGTCTTGCCCCAGAAAGTGGCCGGAGCTGTTGATGAACGACGGGATAAAAGCGCGGTTTGATGCCGTCGCCATGCCCGCTTTAAACCGTGCAAGCTGGGCTTGGTTTGCGGGGTTCGCCGGCTCTTCGGCGCTGGCCAAGTGCGACATCAGTAAGGCTGTGCGCGCCGTCTTCCACGTGTCCGAAGATGCTGCTTCGGCCAGTTCTGAGGGCAGCAGGCCCAGCCGGTTCATGCCCGTATCCAGGTGGATCACAACGTCGGTTTGACCCCGCCACCCCTGCACTTGCTCTAGCGTGTTGAGAACAGGGGTGAGGGCGTGCTTTTGAAACGCAGCGACCTCTGAAAGCCCCTCCAGCACGCCAATCCACGGCTTTTCGCCCAAAGTCTCCCGCAGGGCACGCCCCTCATCCAACGTCGCAACAAAGAACCGTGTCGCGCCAGCGTCTCGCAGGGCCACACCGCAAGCTTCCATCCCGAGGCCATAGGCATTGGCCTTGATCACCGCAGCGGAACCCAAGGCGCTCAAGCCGTTCAGTTTCTGCCAATTCTGTGTGATGGCGCCCAGATTGATGGTGAGCGTGGGTTGATGTGAGGGTGTCATTGTCCTGCGTTCTGGTTTGTCGCGTTGGAAAGTTTGTAGGGGACGGGCTCAATAAAACAAAGCTGCTCGGGAAAGGTCCACTCGATAAATAGGCCATTCCACAGATCAACATAGCCCCGCACCCGCACGCGCTGCCCAATCCAGTTCTCTGGCCGGGGCCAGCGCTGACGCACCATGTTTAACGGGCGGTCCTGCAGGGATACGGTGAAATCAGTGCGAAAGTCTGGGCCAAAATTGATGAACCATCGATTGCGGCCTTGAAAGATATCCAGAACCTCGCCCTCAACAATCATAAACGAAGCAGGCGCTTGGACTGCTGCGCTTAGGTTCGATGCTTCAAAGGCGCGATCAGGCGGGGCAAGGGGGTCGCATTGGGTGGGGAAGCGATGCTCATTTGTCCACGCCAAAGGCCCAAATTGACCGTTCAACTCATCCTGCAGTGCAAAACCTGTTTGCGCCCGTGCTTCTGCGCCTAGCCAGAGGCCGCCACAAAACGCTAGTGTAGCGGCGATAAACCCAAGGGGATGACAAGCGGTGAACGAAAACGCGAACACGGGGCGCACTCTCTATCTGGTTGATGGATCGGCTTATATCTTTCGTGCATATCATGCTTTGCCGCCATTGACGCGGTCAGACGGTACGCCCGTTGGCGCGGTTCGTGGTTTTATGACCATGATGCTGCGGTTGGTCGAGGATCATGCGCACGACTATTTCGCGGTCATTTTTGACGCCAAGGGCGAGACGTTTCGGAACAAGATTTACGATCAGTACAAAGCCAATCGCGATGCGCCGCCCGAAGACTTGCGCCCACAGTTTCCCATCGTGCGTGATGCGACGCGCGCGCTGAATTTGTCGTGCATCGAAAAGGATGGCTTTGAGGCGGACGACATCATCGCAACTTACGCCCAAGTTGGCGCAAAGGCTGGTTTGGACGTTGTGATTGTCTCGTCCGACAAAGACTTGATGCAGTTGGTTGATGACCGGGTCTGTATGTACGACCCCATGAAGCAGCGCACCATTCGCCATGATGAGGTGGTGGAGAAATTCGGGGTCGGGCCGGACCGCGTGGTGGACGTGCAAGCCTTGGCTGGCGATAGCGTCGATAACGTGCCGGGTGTTCCGGGCATTGGGGTGAAGACCGCAGCCCTGCTGATTAACGAATATGGCGATCTCGACGTGCTGCTCGAACGTGCCGGCGAGATCAAGCAGAACAAGCGCCGTGAAAACCTGATCGAGTTTGCTGATCTGGCGCGGGTTTCGCGGGATCTGGTTCGGCTCGACACGGCTGTGCCTGACTTGCCCGATCTGGAAGACCTGCTGCACGAAGTCCACGACGAAGAAACCCTGCGGGCGTTTTTGGAAGAAATGGAATTCAAGTCTATCGCGCAAAAGATGGGCATGAAGGTCGAGACCCAACCGGTGATCGAGACCCCACAGAACCAAGCCGAAGTTCCCATCGCGGACAATAAATATGAACTGGTGACCACCATCGATGCGCTCGATCGCTGGATCGCGCGGGCTGGTGAAGCGCGGTTGGTGGCGTTCGATACAGAAACGACGTCATTGGACCAGCAACAAGCTGAGTTGGTGGGCGTGTCCCTGTGCATTGAGCCCGGAGAGGCGTGTTATATCCCACTGGCGCACAAGTCAGGCGACCTGATCAACGAAATGCCGGCGCAAATTCCGATGGCGGAGGCCATAAGCCGCTTGAAGCCCATGCTGGAAAGCCCGGCAGTGCTGAAAATTGCGCACAACGCCAAGTACGATACGGCCATCCTGATGCATTCCGGCATTGGCGTCAGCCCGGTCGATGACACCATGCTGCTCAGTTTCGTCCTTGATGGCGGCAAGCACAACCATGGCCTTGATGAGCTGTCGGACCGCATGCTGGGCCACAAAACCATCGCGTTCAAAGAAGTGGCCGGGGTGGGGAAGTCGCAGGTGACGTTTGATTACGTGACCCTAGACAAGGCCTTGAGCTATGCCGCTGAAGACGCCGACATCGCCATGCGCCTGCATCGACGGCTCAAGGCGCGCTTGGTGCCCGAGAAGATGGCGACGCTTTACGAAACCATGGAGCGGCCTTTGATTGGCGTGCTGACCGATATGGAGCGCGAGGGGATCAAGGTGAACCCCCAGATCCTGTCGCGCATGTCGTCTGAATTCAGTCAGGACAGTGCCCGGTTGGAGGACGAAATCTACGCCCTTGCCGGTGAACGGTTCAACGTTGGCTCGCCCAAGCAGATGGGGGAAATCCTGTTTGGCAAGTTGGGGCTTCCCGGTGGCAAGAAAACCGGGAAAACCGGCGCCTATTCGACGGGCGCCGACGTGCTCGAAGGGCTGGCAGCGCAGGGCCACGATTTGCCCGCGCGGATCCTTGAATGGCGGCAGGTGAACAAGCTGCGGTCCACGTACACAGACGCTTTGCAACACCAAATCAACCCCCGAACAAACCGCGTCCACACGTCCTACGCCATGACCGGCGCACAGACGGGGCGGCTGTCGTCCACCGATCCGAACTTGCAGAACATTCCCGTGCGGACAGAGGCAGGGCGTAAAATCCGATCGGCCTTTGTCGCTGAACCGGGCTGCAAGCTGGTTTCCATCGATTATTCTCAGATCGAGCTCCGCCTGACCGCGCACATGGCGGACGAAGAAACCCTGCGCCAGGCGTTCCGCGATGGCTTGGACATCCATGCCATGACCGCCTCTCAGGTCTTTGGCGTCCCGATTGAAGGGATGGACCCGATGGTTCGGCGCAATGCCAAAGCGATTAACTTTGGTATCATTTACGGCATTTCCGCCTTTGGCTTGGCCAACAATTTGGGCATTTCCAATGGTGAGGCCAAGGACTTCATCGATCAGTACTTCCAGCGCTTCCCCGGCATTCGGGAGTATATGGAACGCGCCAAGCTCTTTGGGCGAGACAACGGCTTTGTCGAAACGCTCTTTGGTCGGAAAATCCACCTTTCTGGCATTGATGACAAAAACTTCGCCAAGCGTGGATTTGCTGAGCGACAGGCCATTAACGCACCGATTCAAGGGACGGCCGCCGACATCATTAAACGCGCCATGCTGCGCATGCCACAGGCTCTCTCCGCCGCAGGTTTGCGCGGTAAAATGCTGTTGCAGGTGCATGATGAACTGATTTTCGAAGCGCCCGAAGACGAAGCCGAAAAGCTGGTTTCAGTCGCGCGAGAGGTGATGGAGACCGCTTGCCTGCCGCTGATCGAACTGGAAGTGCCACTGGTCGCCGACGCGGGGGTCGCAGATAATTGGATGGACGCGCACTAAGGTACGCGCAAGCAGGAGGACGGGGGAAAATGGCTGAAAACAAAGGTGCGGCGAACAAGAATCAGGCCTACGCCATCAGCGATATTGCAGGAACGCGACGGCTCTATGCGGGGTGGGCGGATACCTATGATGCCGACACGACCGAAGGCATGGGGTACGTCGCGCACGAGGTCGTCGCTGATCTTGCGGCTGAGTTTCTCGACAAAGGCGTGCCCGTGCTCGATCTGGCGTGCGGGACAGGGATGTTGGGGACTGAGCTGCGGCAGCGCGGATTTTCCACCATCGACGGCCTCGACCTCAGCCCCGAAATGTTGGCAAAAGCCGAAGCATTGGGGGTCTATCGCAAGCTCGGCGAGCTGGATATGACACAGGCCTACGACATCGAAGACGCGAGCGTCGCGGCGCTGACGTGCTGTGGGATTTTTGGCCCATCGGTCATTGGTCCGGAGCATTTGGTGCATCTCGCACCACCGATGAAGTCCGGCGCGCGCGCGGTCATTTCCATCAACGGCAAGGGCTATGAAGAACGCCCGTTCGAAGACGCGCTAGAGGCGCTGTTCGACGATGGTTTGTTTCGCGAGATTTATCGGGGCTTCAATGACTATTTGCCCAAGGAAGACATCGACGCGCTCTACGTCGTGCTGGAACGATTCTAGGCAACAACGAACTTCGCCCCCTTTCTGCTTGCGCGCAGAAAGGGGGGCGAAGGTGCCGTTTGACTGACTTTGGGCCATCAGTCGGCGCCTGAAATCATGGGTGCTGGGCAACACTCAATATTGGGCTAGCACCTTCGCCCCTGACCTCAAGATTTGGTCAGTAGGGAACGAGCGGTTACTGACCGGATGGTTAGAACTTCGCAATTGCGTTGATGAACAGACCTTGCTTGTCGAACGAAACGTCCGTCAGGTTGTCATCAAACGAACCAAAGTTGTAACCACCGCCAACCTTGAGGTTGTCTCCAACGTGGCGGTAAACCGCCGCGAGTGCTCCGAGCCGAATGGCGCTTTCGCCAGAGTTGCCGACGTTGCCCTGCCACATCGCGCGGCCTTCGAGCAAAGCGTCCCAATTCTTGACAACGTGCCAGTCAACACGTCCCACCAACAGATGGATGTTAGAGCCGTACCAGTCGGTACAGGTTCGGCAGGATGTGACTTCACCGACCTTCACACCGTATTTCGCGCCAACATCGAAGTTCTTCGTGACTTGGAAGATCGCGTCCGCCTCACCAATCAACGAGCGCTGACGGTAGTTGGCCACGCCGCTGCCGGTTTCTTCGGCCGTTTCGGCCTGAGTCCGGGTTGGCAAGTCATAGAGTGCCGTGGCGCGAACCAAGGCGTTTAGACGATCGTTGTTGGTTGGGCGATAGGCCGCACCGATGGACGCTTCGAGGAAGTTTCCGTCTTCGAAGTTGCCGTTGTATTCAGAGAATACCGCCGCAGCATTCGCAACCAATCTCCAATCGGGGGAGATATTGGCGGATGCATTACCCTTGAGAACGTAGGTCGCGCGCGTGTCGTTTTCCTCGTTTCCGTCCTCGTCTGCGGAGCTTTCTTCCCACCGATATTCCGCCGCTGCACCCAGGGTTAGACCACTGTTGCCATACTGCGCCCGAACCGTTGCGGCTCGGCGGTTGAGGAAGGGGTTGCTGTCGCTGGCTTCGGCAAACTGATCTTCCCGCACCTGACCCACTTCACCGGTCAAGCCAAAGGTCAGGTTTTTGCTCATCGCGTAGTTCACACCAAACGAGTGCTGCAACGCGTTGACCGACGTGCCGGCGTGGGTGATCCGCTCACTAAAGTGGAAGTCGACGCCGTTGTTAAAGCGCGCGTTACCACCGAAGTTGACCGTACCGCCGAGTTGGCCTTGGCCCGTACCTGCATTGGTGCGGTTTGCCAGTTCATAGGCCGCGTTCATGCGGATGTAGTCGTTGACGGTAATATCCGTGCCGACCGACGCAAAGATGTTGTCCGTGGCGTCAGAGGTTCCAGAATTGTCGAAGTCAGTGCCGACTTGGGCATTGATTTCGATATTTTCTGTCACTTGAGCCGCGGCGCGAACACCAACGCGACCGCCATTGACGCCCGAGGAGTTCTGCAGGTCATACTGCCCGAACAAGCCAAAGGTATAGCCGCCAAAACTTGCGCCAATATCCCCGCCGAGTGTTGTGGACTGAGCGGTTTGGACGCTGGCGGTCGTCGTGTCCGAGTACCCCAGGCCAATGCCGGCTGTGATGTTTTCGAACTTAAAGTTTGCGTCAAGATTGGCGCGGCGGTCTTGAGCGTCTTGCGAGACGTTGTTGGTCTGGTCATAGCGTGCTGACAGATTGATCGGTCCAAACGGAGCGGAAAGGTTTCCGCCGAATTGGTTGATTTCATCTGCTGTGTACGACCCCGTACCGGCAAAGCCTGCATCACGGTGTTGGTAGTAACCCGTCACGCGCCCACCGAAGTCTGCGCCAAAATCATTTGCCGCAACGGAGGCTTCAACGCGATATCCAACCTCGCCCTGCAAGCCATTGTTTGGATTGATCAGAACTTCAACGTCGTCACCAACCTGGGTGCCAGCGGCAAGCTCATCGGCTTCCGTCGCGTCGTCAATCGTCTCGTCCCAGCCGGCATACGTCCCAATCAGCTCCAGCGTGTTGCCGGACAGGGTGAAGTCGGTGTTTTCAACCAGTGTCTGACTGCCTGTCTGCTCACCGGTCACGGTATCGCGAGAAACAAGGGTAACGGTCAAATCTTCAAGGTTGGTCAAATCCCCAACGATAGAGAGGCTGCCGCCGGTTGGAATCAGGGTTTGGACAGCTGCTGGTGTTTGGGTTTCATCAACAAAGTAACCACCATCCAGCGAGCCGAAAGACACGTAAGGATCACCGTTGCTCTGGGCGATTTCACCGCGAATGTAGGTGGAGCCACCGAATGTGAGTGTGGCGTCAGCTTCGAGCAATTGCTTGTCAATCAAGCCGCGCTGATCGCGAATTGCGGTGGCGCCAACATTGAAATATTTGCCAAGCCACGCAGACGCCCGGCCCCCATAAAACAGGTCAGAGAAGTCTGCGCCAAGCGGCGTGTATTCGTATTCGGAGACCAAGTAGACTTCGTCGCCGGATGTGCCGGTGCCGTAGGATACAAGGAAACCATCATCCACGGTCGAGGGCAGGGGTTCAAACAGGATCACGCGACCCTGAATGTAATCAATGTCATAGTCTTCACCGTAAACCAGAATGCGGCGTTCTTTGACAATATCGTTGAACGGATCGCGGACTTCGACTGTTAGGCGCTCACCGCCATTGGCCAAATCCTGGAACGACATGAAGTAAACAGAGTTCCCCGTACCGCGGAACTCGTCACGGTGCGGCACTGTGCCTTGCTGCGCGCCAAAGGCATCTACAGACAGGTACGCGTCGCCGTTTTCATTCGCCTGTTCGGTCCGAAACTTCACCTGGGCACCGTAAAGAGAGCGGTTTACCTGTGCGAAGTCGGTGCCGGTGATGCCGGTGGAGAAATTACCCCACAGAACGTGGCTGTTGCCCTTTTCAACCTTGGCATAGAATTTACCTTGCGATGGGGTTTCATCGGAAATTGATGAATCATCGCCAAAGGTTGTGTAGGTCCGGTCATCATCGACACGATCAATCAGTGACGATGCGTCCTTGTCGAGGAAGTTGGTGAAAATGTCTTGAACAGACGCCTCACCAGTATCGGCTTGGGCAGTCACATAGACGTCGCCCATGATCTTGCCCTTCAGAAAGCCGGCCAAGCGCGCATTGGTGTAAAAATTGTCACCAAAGCCGCCGTTCTCGCCGACCAGCTCCGTCGGTCCAGAAACCGAGGCTGCGCCAACCGTCAAATCACCCAGTGCAACGTAAAAGAAATCACTATCTGGAATATAAAGGTTGCGTTGAAATTCTAGTCCACGACGGTTGTCGTCCAACACAGCAATGGTCACGTTGTGAGAGCCAGCAGGCAAAAGCTGCTCTGTCACAAACTTGCCCTGACCATCGACAGGAACAGGCAGTCCCAGCACGTAAACGGTGCTGTTTGCCGGGACGTTTTCGCCAAAGACAGTCACGGTACCGCCGCCCACAGCGATATTCGATTTCACCAGCGAGCTGCGACCGTAACCGGCCTGCTGCACAGGTTCATTGTCTTCTTGCCCGTGGTCCGCTTCGAACAGTTTCAAACGCTGCGGGTTCGTCTCATCGAAACGATTGGCCTTACTATAAAGGCGCAGGACGTATTTGAGGTCTGTGTTCACACTTTCGGGAACTTGCCAGCCCACTGACCGACCTGCCGGAAGCGACACGGTCGCCAGCGGCGCGCCATCGGTTGAAGCATCGCTGCGGAAAATACGCACCTCTGCTCGCTCGATGAACGACCCATAGTTCCAGTAAGGTGTGAAGACCACTTCCTCACCGACCTTCGCGCCAGCTTTGTTCGCTTGAATGTTCGCTGCTTTATCCAGCTTCAGCCCGTCAAATGTGAGCTGAACGTCCATTCTATCTAATGCGACATCGACTGTGCGCTGATCATCTTCGGCCGTGCCCAACGAGCCGTCGATGGGAACGCCGTCTACAGAAATTTGAAACGGAATCCCATTAGGAATGTTACGGCCGCTGTCAGGCGCCGCTTGTTCGGTATTCGGTGCAGGTGACGCCAAAACAGCGCGCTGCGCATTTGCGATGGACGCACAGGCCAAAAGGCCTACCGTGACAAGCGCACTGGTCGTGACCAGCTGCACCCGACGGGTCCAGAATTTAGACTCAATCATTACTCGTTCCTTGCCGTATTGATACGGCTTAATGATCTTTTGCTTAGTTCGGCGTTCTCGGCCGCACCAGAATTGTGCAACCTTCACGCCATCCCTCTTGATTAGGGTTGGTCACCGAATTCGCAATGGATGTGCCAGCGGCTGGAAGGCACGAGATCCAAATCTTCAGAAAAACCGCAAACCAGACAAAATGCGCAAAGAAGCCGTGAATTTAGTGAAAAACTCTAGAAATAGTCGACTGAAAGAGAGCAAAAATGCTGGCTCATAATGCTTCGTTACTTGAGACAGAAAGTGCGTTTGACGTTCTTGCACGGGCAGAGGCGCTTAATTCAAATGGAAGGCGCATAATTAATCTTGGTATCGGTCAGCCAGATTTCAAAACCTCTGCGCATATTGTTGAGGCTGCGATTCGAGCCCTAAAAGACGGGCATCACGGCTACACTCCCGCGCCGGGTTTGCCGAACCTCAAGGAATCGCTGGTGGGTTACTATGCTGATCACTTCGGGCAAGCCATTGATTCGTCTCAAATTCTTGTGGTTCCCGGTGGCAAGGTGACGATGGCGTTTGCGATGATGCTGCTGGGTGAACCGGGCCGTGAGATCCTGTATCCGGACCCCGGATTTCCGATTTATCGCTCAATGGCTGCTTACACAGGTGCTAGCGCTCTTCCCTATGCGGTCCATGAGGAATTGGGCTTCAGTTTCAAAGCGTCAGAAATCCTGAGCAAGCTTACCGATAATACACGCCTGATCATCCTGAACAGCCCCGGCAACCCAACGGGGGGATCCAACCTAGACAGTGAGGTGGAGGCGCTGGTGGCCGGTCTGCGGGACTTTCCCAACTGTGCCGTGCTTTCAGACGAGATTTACGCGCGCCTGCACTTCGATGGACGGCAGCACCAAACGCTGCTCAAGTTTGATGAACTCCGCGACCGGCTGATTGTTTTGGATGGCTGGTCAAAGACGTATGCGATGACGGGTTGGCGGCTGGGTTGGGGGATTTGGCCAAAAACGATGATTGGTGCGGCGACCAAACTTGCGATCAATGTCCACAGCTGCGTCAATGCGCCGGCACAGTTTGCGGCGCAAGCCGCTTTGGAAGGGCCGCAAGATGCCGTGGATGACATGCGAGCCGCGTTCCAAGCCCGCCGCGACCTTGTCCACCAACGCCTGAACGCCATGCCGGGCATTCGTGCCGCAAAGCCCAAAGGGGCGTTTTATGCTTTTCCCAACATCAGCGCCCTTGGGATGCCGTCAAAGCAAGTTCAGGATATTTGGCTGGAAGAGCTTGGCATCGCCACCATCGCAGGCACGTCCTTTGGCGACGCGGGCGCCGATTACATTCGACTGTCGTTTGCCAATTCAACGGAAAACATCAACGAGGCGTTGGACAAGATAGAGGCGTGGGTCAAATCACTCTGATGCGTTCCGCAGCGCACCCTTGGGGCCGCTGGGTCAGTTGCACCTGAAAGCGGTCGCCGGGGCGGGGCGGGTCAAGGTCGGCCTGCGCCAAAGCGCGGCTGTCAAAAAACACGTCCTGGGCGCCCTCACTGGTTTCTTCCACCACAGCAAACCCATAGCCCTTGGCAAAGTTAAAGAACTTCACCTCTGCATCAACCCAGTCTCCAGCGTCAGCGGCATCAGTCTCAAGTTCTGTTTCTTCGATGGTCAGCAGCTCAGAGACCACAAGTCCTTTTGGCCCTTCTTCAATCAAGACCTCGACGTGTGTGCCTTCTTGCAGCCACCGTTTACCGCGCTTGGCCAGTACACTGGCATGCAACAGGGCGTCAGAGCCTGCTTCTTTAGGGGTGACGAACCCGAACCCTTTTGTCGGGTTGAACCATTTTACGATCGCTGGCGTTCCCGCCGTTTGATGAGCTACCACGTGTCTAACACTCCTAAGCCACCCCTCAACTATGGGCACGGTTTGTTACCGCTGTATGGGGTTTGCCTTGGTTGCCGTGAAAAACTGCAGTTTTTAGCGACTATTGTCTAAAATATGGGCACTTTGAACCGTTGATTAGGGGAACAAAACTGGTTCATACTGAGATTATGTCTGATTCTAATTTTTCACGGTCTGATGGTCTTCCGACTCAATCTAAGCTTGGCTTGGGGGTCGGATACGGTGTTTCACGCGTCGATATCACCGCGCGCATCCTCAAGGGCGTCATTGGCCACTTTCATGCGCTGGGATGGTCGGTGCTGCCCGAGTTTACGCTGCCGACGGGGCGGCGCGTGGATGTCATGGGGCTGTCAACGAAGGGACAGTTCTGGGCCATTGAGATCAAGTCGTGCTTGGACGACTTTCGCGTCGATCAGAAATGGCAGGAATATCTTGGCTTTTGCGACCGGTTTAGTTTTGCCGTCGATCCGGATTTTCCGCTGGCGCAGTTGCCCGATGACGTCGGGGTCATTCTGGCCGATAATTTTGAAGCGTTCGAGCTTCGACCGCCTACAGCGTCGGATCCATTGCCCAGTGCGCGTCGGCGTGCCTTGCTGATGAAATACGCAACAAACGCCGCAGACCGATTGGTCCGCGAGCGTTCGCTGTTGTAAGCGCGGGACTACACCCGTGGGGCGTACTTGTTCAGAATGCGCTGGAGCGTGCGGCGGTGCATCCGCAGGCGACGGGCGGTTTCTGAGACATTGCGATCACACTGTTCGTAAATCCGCTGAATATGCTCCCAACGAATGCGATCCGCTGTCATTGGGAATTCTGGTGGCGGCGGCAGCAAGCCATCGCCGGACAGCAGCGCAGCTTCGATGACGTCCGCATCGGCGGGCTTGGGCAGATAGTCGTGTGCGCCAAGTTTCACGGCTGAAACAGCGGTTGCGATGTTGCCGTATCCCGTGAGAACGACCACGCGGCTGTTCGGACGAGCTTCGGTCAAGGCGGTCACGACATCCAAGCCATTTCCGTCATCCAACCGGAGATCGACGACAGCAAAAGCAGGGGGGCTCATGGACGCGGCTTCGCGGCCATCGCGGACGGTGTTCGCCGTTACGGGTTCAAACCCACGTCGTTCTAGCGCACGCGACAGGCGTTCGGCGAAACGCGTGTCGTCGTCGACAATAAGCAGGCTGCGGTCAACATCGCCTTGTAAGGCTGCTGCTTCTGTCGGCTCTAAGGTTAAAGTCGCAGACATTGGCTCTTCTCTTGGTTCTCCACGCGTCTCAAATTAACATATTCACAACGTGGCAATTAACTTTCACTGACTAACCTATGCCGGTTCCACTCAACAGCAACCGATGCCCCGCCTCTGCGACGATTTGTGAAGTCTACGGTGGCCCCTGTGTGCTCCAGCAACGTCCGTGCAATAAAGACACCGAGGCCCATTCCGCCCTCCTTACCCTGCTGCCGCAACGCACGTTTCGCCCGCGATCGTTGACCCGTGCCTTGGACGTAGGGCTCGCCCAGACGGCTGATGACCGCGGCGTCAAAGCCCGGTCCATCATCGCGGATCAGGATCTTGAGCGTGTCAGCGGTCCATGTGGCTTGTAGGATAACTTCAGAATCTGCGAATTGGATGGCGTTCTGAATGAAGTTCCCCAAGCCGTGAATCAGCTCAGGCCGGCGTGGGATGGTGGGTTGGTCAAGCAGGGACACGTCCACTTCATCCATATCTGCTGGTGCGCGCTCGTCCTCGTCCTCGTGGATGGGATCAGCGAGAATGGTGACGGTGACATGGTCCTGCTGGTGCGCGTGTGCGGCGACTTCCAGCAGCGTTGATACGGGCAAATGATGGTAGGGATCATCGCTATCGGGTGGACCGGCGTTGCGCTGTTCCAGCTCGACCAGAATATCCCGGCAGCGTTTGGTTTCCTGCACCAGCAGGGCAGCGTCTTCGGCCAGCGCAGACCCCGGTGGCAGGTCATGCAGCAATTCTTTTGAAACGACAGCAATGGTCGAAAGCGGCGAGCCAAGCTCGTGAGCCGCAGCAGCAGCGAGCCCCCCGAGGGCCGACATCCGCTGTTCCCGCACCAAGGCCAATTGTGAGGCTGTGAGGGCCTGCGACATGTCCCGCGCGCGCTGGGCCAGCCACGAGACGTAGAGCGCAACAAACAAGATCGACAGCACCAGAGAGGCCCAAATCGCGCCCGTAAACGTCCGGGGAAAGATCACCGGTTCGCTGGTCCAAGGCAGCGGCAAGGAATTGAGGGCCAGCACCGTCACAATACCGATGGCGAGAAAAGCCAAAATCGAGGTTGTCGAGCGTTCAAGGATCGATGCTGATACGGTCACGGGGGCTAAAATGATGATGGCAAAGGGGTTGGAAACCCCGCCGGTCAACCACAGCAACAAGCCCAATTGCAGCAGATCCCACGCCAAATAGCGCCCTGCTTCGCGGTCACGCAGCCAGAGCGCGTCGCGCCCCTTGCTGCGCCGGGCTTGCCAAGCCCAGATGGTCACACCGATGTTGATGGAGATCGGTATCATGGCGAAGCCGACGGGCAGCTGAAAACCCATGGCGAAATAAACGACCATGACGGCGGCGGCTTGCCCGGCGATGGCAATCCAGCGCATGGCCGTAACGATGCGGAAAGAGACCAACCCGCGTGTTGATTCGAGTTGGTCTGATATTCCATTCAGGAGCGGTGCAGATGTCATGCCCCTAAGCTGTCAGGATTGACGCAAAAAGAAAGGGTTTAGACCGTCGCAGCGTTAATGAATGCTATCGCTGACACCAGCGTCTTCAAAGGTCGACATGCCGCGGTGCAGGCTGCAGGCCGAACGCACGATTTGCGCAGCAAGCGTCGCGCCGGATCCTTCGCCCAGGCGCATGCCCAGTTGCAGGATCGGCTTTTTACCCAATCGATCGAGCACGTCGCGGTGTGCGCCTTCGACCGATAAGTGCCCGGCAAGGCAATGATCGATGGATTCTGGCGCCCAAGCGTGCAAGCAGGCCGCAGCCGCGCAGCTGATGTAGCCATCGAGGATCACGGGAACCCGTCCCATGCGCGCCGCGAGGATCGCCCCGGCGATTGCCGCGATTTCCTTGCCGCCCAAGCGGGCAAGGATGTCCAACCCGTCGGCTGCGTCTGCACCATGCCGCTCGACGCCCTGACGCACCACGTTGATTTTGTTGGTCATGGCATCGCCCTCGACGCCCGTTCCGGGCCCGGTCCAATCTTCGGCTTTTCCGCCGTAGAGCGCGTGGTAAATGGCGGCGGCAGATGTGGTGTTCGCAATGCCCATTTCACCGACCATGAGCAGATCGATGCCTGATTCAACGGCCATCATGCCGTACGACATGGCTTGCGCGCATTCTTGTTCGGACATGGCTGGCTGCTTGGTGAAGTCTTCAGTGGGGTGTTCCAGCGCCATTTCATAGACCATTAAGTCGCCATCGAGGTCGGCGACCAACTGGTTTACCGCTGCGCCGCCAGCCTGGAAATTGTTGACCATCTGGGCCGTGACTTCTGCGGGGAAGGCGGATACGCCCAAGGCTGCAACACCATGATTGCCGGCAAAAACGGCGGTGCGTGGGTGATTAACGGCGGGCATTGCCTTGCCCTGCCATCCAGCCATGAAAATGGCGATGTCTTCCAGATCGGCCAGCGCACCGGCGGGCTTGGTCAGAATGGCGTTGCGCGCGATCGCTTCATCGCGGGCTGCGTCATCGATACCGGGAAGGATTTCGCGCAGGGCACGAATTTCAGCGAGGGAGGCAATTGGTTTTTGTTCGGTGGTCATGAAATCAACTTCGCGGTAAAGCGTTGGAAACAAAAAAACGGGTCAGTCTTGAGGTATATAGGATGAATTGGCGTTCGGCACTGGGAAGCCTAAGCACCAGCCTTGCTTTTCTGACGCGGATCCCGCTGCCGTCATCCCTGTTTCGCGACCATATTGCCGCTTCTAGCGCCGCTTGGGGGTTTCCGGTGGTCGGTTTGCTCATTGGATTTGCGCAGGCTTTGGCGGTTGGCTTGCTGGTCGCTTTGGGGCTGCATCCGGTGGTGATTGCGGTGCTGGTGATGGGCGGTTCGATCATGCTGACCGGCGCACTGCATGAAGACGGTTTGGGCGACGTTGCTGACAGCTTGGGCGGCAGCACGCGGGAACGAAAACGAGCCATTATGAAAGACAGCCGCTTGGGCACCTTTGGTGTGCTGGCGCTGGTTCTGATGGCTGCGATAAAACTTGGGTTCCTGATGTCATTGGCGGGTGGTTTCCAGTGGTCCTTGGCCCTTGGCGTGCTGGTCGGCGCAAGTGTGGTCTCGCGCGCCTTGATGACGGTGGTTTGGGCGGTCTTACCAGCGGCCAGCACCGAAGGGCTCGGGTCCGAGCGACCTTCGTTGGTCATTGGCCTGATCGCTTTGGCCATTGGGTGCGCTGTTCTGGTGGCGTTGGTGCCGCTGGCGCCGGTTGTTGTTCTTGTCGGCGCGCTGGTTGCGGTGATCACGGCTGTGGCCTTTGCCCTTTTTGCAAGGTGGCAATACGGCGGTGTGACTGGTGACGTTTGCGGCGCAACCCAAATGCTGACAGAGCTGGCCTTTTACGGTGCAGCGCTTTCATTGATGTCCTAACAAAAGGTGGACGAGGTCTATGGCTACAGTCACGCGTTGGTTCTGGGTGCGTCACGCGCCGGTTATTAATCCCGACCACATCGTCTATGGGGCGTCAGACATGCCTGTGGATGTCAGTGAAACGCACATGTTTGCCCCGGCTGCGCGCGCTTTGCCGCGGGGCGAAAATGTTGTGTGGCTGACCAGCACGGCGGGCCGAACGCACAAAACGCGAGATGCGATCATCCGCGAAGGATACCCGCCGGTGCAAAGCACCCAAGAGGGCCGCTTTGCCGAGCAAGGCTTGGGCGCGTGGGAAGGTCTGACGTGGGACGAGGCATTGCCCGGCGGTGAGCAGCATCCGTTCTGGCATACCACCGCCGAATATCGCCCCCCGCAGGGCGAGAGCTTTATCGACGTCATTGAGCGCGTGCATGAGGGCATTCTGGAGTGGACGGAAAAGCTGCGGGGCAAGGATATTGTGTGTGTGGCGCATGGGGGCGTTATCCGCGCGGTGACATCAATCGCTATGGGCCTGACGCCGGATAAGGCGCTGTCCGTTGGCGTCGATAACTGTTCGATCAGCCGCTTTGATTGGGTCGAATACGGCGAAGATGAATCCAAGAAGGCGTGGCGAACCGGCTACGTGAACCTCAGCCCGCGCAAGCCGTGGGGCTTTGCCAATGGTGCACCGCTGGACGACGACGAACGCGGATAGGTGACGCAAGATTCGGAGGTTTTGGTCGCTCGGTCTGCGCTAGGTTGGTGTCCGCATGATCGAGTGATCTTGGGAGAAAGAGCGAATAATGAGCCAGAGCACGGAAAATACGGCGGATGTTTCGTTGGCGCAGCAAGCCGCCGATTTGATTGATGCGCGTGTGACCGATCTGGCAAGGCCGGGACAGCTTTCGCTCAAAGTGCTGGCCGCAGACCTGCAAACCGCGCCCACGCACCTGCAAAAGGTGTTTTCGCGCGTGGTGGGAATATCGCCGTGGGACTATGGCGCGGAAAAGCGTGCCCAAGCGTTTCGAGCGCAACTCAAGTCCGCGCCAAGCGTCACTGACGCCATCTATGGGGCGGGATATGGCAGCCCCAGCCGGGTGTACGAGCAGAGCGGTTTTCTACTGGGCATGTCGCCTGCCTCTTACGCGAAATTCGGTCAGGGCGCGGCCATTACCTTCGATATTGTGAGCAGCCCTTTGGGTCGTTTGCTGGTTGCCGCGACGCAGGTTGGCATTTGCTTTCTGTCGTTCGGCGACAGTGACGCTGAACTGAGCGCGACGTTGGCGGCAGAGTTTAAGGCCGCTGAAACCTTGCGGCGCGACGAAGGGGGTCTGCGGGCGGTTTTGGAAGACGTGGTGGGCCATTTGGAAACAGGGACCATGCCCAGCCAGCAGCTCGCCTTGGACGTACAAGGAACAGCATTCCAGCGCCGGGTTTGGCAGGCTTTGCTGGCGATTCCGAGCGGCGGGGTTCTTTCTTATGCTGAATTGGGCTTGGAAATGGGGATGGAAGCCGGTCAGCGCGCGGTTGCCAAAGGGTGCGCGACAAACAAGGTCTCGTTGCTGATTCCCTGCCACCGTATTGTTCGCAGTGATGGCGCGATGGGGGGGTATCGCTGGGGCGTCAAACGGAAGCAGCGACTTTTGTCTATGGAAAAGCGTCGAATCGGTGCAAAAGAATAGCAATCGCAACGCCTTGCTCATCTAATCGTTTCTGAGACCCATTTGACTGCTCAAACGCTTTATCGAGATCCTGAAACCATCGAAGTCGCCGGTCGGATGTTTGATGTCACCGTCAACCGTCTCAAACGGGCGCGACGCTTGACCATGCGGATCGACACCAACAAAAGCCTCGTCAAGATTTCGGCGCCGCATCACGTCGATCCAGCGACGCTGAGGGCTTTTTTGGCGCGCAATCAGGCATGGTTAGAGCGGCAAGTCGAAACCCGTCCTTCAACCCAAGTGGTTCGCGAAGGCAGCGTGATTCCTTTTCGTGGCCGGGAATATCGCATTGTCGTTGATGCCTCCGCCGCCGTGATTCAGGCCAATGCTGACGGCGAACTGGTCTTGCCTGCGCGGGGTGAGCCGGTTCTCCGCTTGCAGCGGTTTTTGATCGCCCAAGCGTCAGAAGACCTGAAAGCGCGCGCAGATCGCCTATCGCTTAAGCTCGGCATTCCCTTTCGGTCCTTGCGCGTCCGAGATACGAAAACCCGCTGGGGCAGTTGCTCTTCGCGGGCGGGATTGAACTTCTGTTGGCGGTTGATTTTCGCAGGCGACGAAGTGCGTGAGTACGTCGTCGCCCACGAAGTCGCGCACCTCAAGCACATGGACCACAGCCCGGCATTCTGGGCGCAGTGTGCCGCGCTATGCCCGGAAGACTTGGATATCGAAGCTGCGAAAAACACGCTGCGGGTTGAGGGGAATGCTTGGCACGCGCTGGTGTTTGACGGATCGGCAGGCCGATGAAAGCCAGCGACCAGAATGAAGTTGTTGTCCGGCGTGCGGGCGCAAACGACGTTCGGTCTCTGTTGCAGCTCATCAAACAATTTGCTGTGGAAAGTGGGGAGTCGCCCCACGCGGTCAGCGGTGAAGCCACGCTCGCCAAGGCTTTGGCGCATCTCACCGTGTTCATCGCGTACAGCGACGGCGAACCAACGGGTTATTCCTTGGGCATGGAATCGTTGGGGGGGCGCGGATCGGCAACGCCTGAGATACCGGGCTACTATCTGGGTGATTTGTTCATTGCAAAGGCATGGCGTCAGTTGGGATTGGGCCGGGCCCTGCTGTCGGCCATTCTGCAAACCAACACCAGCTGGGGTCCAACGCGGTTCTTGCGGTGGGAAATGTCGACCCGTCCCGAGCATGCCACAACCCGCGCTTTCTACGACGCCATTTTGCCCGAACGGCATGTCGGCGTACCCTTTATTTGGGAAGCGCCAGCGGGCGCAGCGACGGTTTCGCCAGAGCGCTATATGGCGTTTCGCCCGCGCCGTTTGATGACCCCGAAAGCGTGGCTTTCGCTGGAGCCGGCCTTTGCGACCCAAGGCGGGCGGTGGTTTGCGCGCTTGCATGAATTGGCAGGCTCGCCGGTGGACTATCCCGCGCTGCTGGATGCTCTGGCGTCCGACGGCTATGCCTATTTATCCATGGCTGAGGGGTTGGATCTGCCAGAGGGCGGGGCTGGGACGGTGTTCGAGGGCAGCTATCGTTTGGACGATGCCGAAGCCTGTTTGGTGGTTTTTCCGGAAAAATCTGGCTGAGTGGGGATGTTCGTCGAATTCTTGCCGTAAAGACCGGGGAAGGACAGGTGTTCGACCATCTTTGGTGGTTGTTTAGCAAGGGAACATCACGGCGGAATGCTCGAAGCGCTACGACAAGGTGAACCGCGGGTTTGGCAGGCGTTCTGTCAGGATCATGCGGGTTTGGTACTGCACGTCGTGCGCCAGACGTTTGGGCGCTATGGTGTCCGTGGCGAAGCGCACGATATCGAAGATGTCGGTCAGGAAGTCTTCATTCGACTTTCGAAGCACGATTTCGCCCTGCTAAAAAAGTTTGACCCACAGCGGGCCAAATTGACCACTTTCCTTCGTGTGGTTGCGAGCTCAACGGCCATTGACTGGCTGCGTCGTCGCCGTCCTCAGTCCGAGGATATCGACGATCACGCCGGGGCTTTGTCAGACGCGCGAGCAACACAGGCATTTGACGCCATCGGCCAGTCCGAGACCGCGCTGCAAGCGGTGGAGGAAGAGGTGGGTGACGCCGGATTGTCGGAACGGCAACGCGTGATCCTCAAGCTCATGTTTGATGAAGACATGGACGTCGAGGACATCGCAACCAAGTTGGGGATCGCAGCACAAACGGTTCGAAGCGCCAAACACAAGGCGTTGACCAAGCTGCGGGATGCATTTGAGGCCAAACAGAAAGCGGAGGCCCAGGGACAATGACAAAGACGAAACAACCAGCCGAGTTTGAGGCGCTGCCAGAGGACTTCGATCCGATGGAAATGGCGGCTTTTCTGGATGGTGAAAGCAACACTGATTTGGTCAAAGGGCTAACGCAGTCTTCGGCCTTGCGCGCTGTTGCAGCGGCGGGCTTGGATACGGCGCAGATCGCCGACGTTGAGGCCGCGCAGGCGTTGGCAGAGCGGGCTTCACCGTTGGTCCGACCTGCTGGGTCGGTGGCGGTCGAGCGCGACGGGGGTTTGCTGTCGCGCCTGAGTAACTGGGTTGGTGGCGATTGGCGTGGTGTGACCGCCGGGTTGGTGTTGGGTGTCTTTGGGTTCAGCGCCGGGCTTTTTGGCGGATTGGGCTTAGGCGACATCGGGATCAGCACCGACGATATTCTGATTTCTGCAAGTGCATCAGAGGTCTTTGCCTTTAACAGCGCCGCAGACAGTTCCGTTATCGACCCGTTTGACGCGGTTTTCGGTAGCTTCGAGTAGGGCAGGGCAGATGGTACGGATACTTGGCATTGCAGTGATTGGCTTGATTGCCCTGAACATCGGCATGGGCGCGGCGCTTCTGAAAGGCCGGACGGATGCGGTTAAAAGCATTCGCGTTTTGGAGCAGGAAATTCAGACGCGCTCATCCATTGAGGGTGGGCGTCGGGGTGGTCGCGGTGGAAACAAGGGCCCTCGCGATTTCCGGCAGATGCAGGAGCAGCTGGGTCTAACCGCCGAGCAAACCAACGGGATTCGCCAATTCCTGCGTTCGCACCGGGATAAGCGCCGCGATTTTGCCGCTCATTTCAGGAGCAAAGAGCAAGCCATACGCGATGCGCTGCTGTCGGACACGGTTGATGTCGAAGCGATCATCGTGCTGCGTCGAGAGATTCAAGATCAGCAGCGCGCGTCAAATGATGAAGCTTTTCGCGCTTTAGCAACGGTCTTGCAGTCGCTGAGCCAAGAACAGCGTGCGGCTATGCTTGAACTGGCCCAAGGAAGATCCAACTCGCTCTTGTTCCTTTGAGCGCGGAGGGCTATTCCTTATCGTCCTGATATTTGCTGGGACGGGAACATTCGCCATGGAACTTCGTATCGAACGGCAAAGCCTGATGCGCAGTCTTTCACACGTACAGAGCGTTGTGGAACGCCGGAACACGATTCCGATCCTGTCGAACGTTTTGATTGAGTGCGAAGGCGATGCCGTCACACTGACCGCGACGGACATGGACCTGACCATCCGGGAGTCCACCGGGGCGTCTGTGGTCAAGCCGGGCGCGATCACCGCGCCGGCGCACATGCTGTTCGACATTGTGCGCAAGCTGCCCGATGGGGTCGAAGTTGGGCTGACAAGTCAGAGCGATACGGGCCGCATGATCCTGACCGCTGGCAAAGCCCGGTTTGAGCTGTCCACACTTCCGCGCGAAGACTACCCATCGCTCGATGGCGCTGCGATGCCGATTTCCTTTGAAATTCCAGCCGAAGAGCTCAAGACGCTGATTGAGCGCACGCGCTTTGCCATTTCGACCGAAGAAACCCGCTATTACCTCAATGGTATCTATCTGCACGCCATGGGCGAGGGCGCTTCTGCGGCCCTGCGTGCGGTTGCAACCGATGGCCATCGCTTGGCCCGGTTCGAGACCGTTCTGCCAACCGGCGCGGCGGAAATGCCGGGCGTTATCGTGCCGCGTAAAACGGTGGGTGAGTTGGTTAAGCTGCTCGACGGCGGCGAGGAAAGCGTGCGCGTGGCCATGTCTGAGTCGCGCATTGAATTCCGCTTTTCTGACGTGACGCTTTCTTCCAAGCTGATCGACGGCACGTTCCCCGATTACGAGCGCGTCATCCCAACGGCCAACGACAAGTCGATGATGGTCGATAAGGCCACCTTTGCCCATGCCGTTGACCGGGTTTCAACCATTGCGTCGGCTGAAAGCCGGGCGGTAAAGTTAGCGGTTACAGCGGGTCGTTTGAACTTGTCGGCCAACGCACCGGACCGGGGGCAGGCAAACGAAGAAATCGAGGTTGAATACGGCTCAACCGATATCGAAATTGGCTTCAACGCCCGTTACCTGCTCGACATCGCGACCCAGTTGTCAGGCGATGCCGCAGAATTCGTTTTTGCCGATGCGGGATCACCAACGCTGGTCAAGGACAAGGACAGCGCGTCTGTGCTGTATGTCCTGATGCCGATGCGCGTTTAGACCAAGCGACTGGCGCACGAGGAACGATTTCCGGTGGACGCGGGCTCGGTCTGGGTCAGCCGCTTGGCCTGCTCACACTTCCGCTCGTATGCGCAGCTTGACGTAACCCTACCCGAAGGCCCGGTTGCTTTTGTCGGATCGAACGGTGCCGGGAAAACCAACCTCCTCGAAGCGATCAGCTTGTTCGCGCCCGGACGGGGCTTGCGCGGTGCGCCTGCCGCTGAGGTGGCCAGCCGGAACGCCGAGGGTGAATTGCTGAACGGCAGTGGCACATGGGCGGTTTCGGCGCATGTCGAAACGCCACTCGGGGGCCGCCAACTGGGTGTTGGCTTGGATACCGCTGGCGGCAAACGCGTGCTGCGGCTGGATGGCAAGAACAAGAACGGCGCAACGGCGTTTGCTGAAATCATGCCGATCCTCTGGCTGACCCCTGACGACGACGCGCTGTGGCGGGGGCCAGCGCTGGATCGTCGCCGGTTCTTTGACCAACTGGTCGCCGCCTACGACCCCGGTCACGTGAGCAATGCCCAAGCCTATGGCCAAGTCATGCGCCAGCGTTTGAAGATCCTGAAAGACGCAACCAAGGCCAACACCGCCCCCGATACGACTTGGCTGGACAGTCTGGAAGAATCCATGGCGCGTCAGGGGGTGGCGATGGCGGCGGCGCGGCGGGGTTTGATGCGGCGCTTGTCGGATCGGATTATCGGCGGCGTCGGGCCTTTTCCCGGCGCGCGGCTGGGCTTCAAAGCGGGCATCGAAACAGCCCTTGCGGTGGATTCTGCACTGGATGTCGAAGATCAATTCCGACGCAAGCTGGCAGAGGTTCGCGCCCGCGATGGCATTGTGGGACAATCGACCGTCGGACCGCACCGCTCTGACTTGGACGTGTACCATGCGGTCCATGGACGAGAAGCCTCGCAATGCTCCACGGGGGAGCAAAAGGCACTGCTGCTCGCGGTCATTCTGGGCCATGCGCAATTGCTGACCGCGGCGCGTCGATTGAAGCCAATTATGCTGCTGGATGAGGTGGCTGCGCACTTGGATTTACCCCGAAGAGCCGCTTTGCTGGAGGCTTTGGTGCCTTTGGGTGGACAAATATGGATGACAGGTACCGAATCGATAACATTCTGCGAAATAAGCGGTGAAATTGCTTTGTTTTCAGTCCATAATGGCGGGGTAACTCAAGAGAGCTAAATCACAGCCTCCGCCGTCCTTTGGCGAGATAGGCTGAAGTAGGATGGCATGGCAGAACAGCAGCAAGACGAATACGGCGCAGACAGCATCAAAGTCCTCCGTGGATTGGATGCCGTTCGCAAACGCCCCGGTATGTACATTGGCGATACGGACGACGGCTCGGGCCTGCACCACATGGTCTATGAGGTCGTTGATAACGCGATCGATGAAGCGCTGGCCGGACACTGTGACCATTCGCGGGTTATCCTGCATGAAGATCATTCCGTTTCCGTTCAAGACAACGGCCGCGGCATTCCCGTCGATATTCACTCCGAAGAGGGTGTGTCGGCGGCAGAAGTGATCATGACCCAGCTGCACGCGGGCGGTAAGTTTGACCAGAACTCCTACAAGGTCTCGGGCGGCCTGCACGGCGTTGGTGTTTCGGTGGTGAACGCGCTGTCGTCCAAGCTAGAGCTGACCGTGTGGCGTGACGGTAAAGAGCACCAGATGACCTTCTCCCACGGTGAAGCGGACGGTCCGTTGTCGATCATTGGTGACGTACCGGCTGATCAAACGGGCACGCGCATTCGCTTTTGGCCGTCAAGCCAGACGTTTACGCAGACTGTATTCAGCTACGACATTCTCGAAGCCCGTTTGCGTGAGTTGGCGTTCTTGAATTCTGGCGTGCGGATTATCCTGACGGACGAGCGCCCCGATACGCCCGTTGAGGCTGACTTGTACTATGAGGGCGGATTGTCCGCTTATGTGAAGTACCTCAACCAAGCCAAGCAGTCGTTGGTTCCCGAGCCGATCCTGATGACCGCATCCAAAGATGGCATCACCGTCGAAGTCGCCATGGAGTGGACCGATGCCTATCACGAGAACATGCTGTGCTTCACCAACAACATCCCTCAGCGCGACGGCGGCACGCACTTGGCTGGTTTCCGAGGCGCACTGACGCGGCAGGTCAACGGCTACGCGAATGAAAGTGGGATCGCGAAGAAGGAAAAAGTCACGTTGACGGGCGACGATGCGCGCGAAGGATTGACCTGTGTGCTCTCCGTCAAGGTGCCCGATCCAAAGTTCTCATCCCAGACCAAGGACAAGCTGGTTTCCTCTGAAGTCCGCCCCGTGGTGGAAAGCATCGTGAACGAGGAAATGCAGCGCTGGTTCGAAGAGCATCCGCAGGAAGCGCGCCGTGTCGTGCAGAAAGTCTGCGAAGCGGCCTCAGCCCGAGAAGCGGCGCGCCGCGCGCGGGAACTGA
The DNA here is from genome assembly GCA_905479265.1 of uncultured Alphaproteobacteria bacterium. Classification (GTDB taxonomy): domain Bacteria; phylum Pseudomonadota; class Alphaproteobacteria; order UBA7985; family UBA7985; genus UBA7985. Next base: position 42,803 of record CAJQLX010000009.1, on the reverse strand, counting down.
CGCGCAAGAAGGGCGGGTTGGACATCAACTCTCTGCCCGGCAAGCTGGCTGACTGTCAGTCGCGCGACCCCGACGTTGCTGAAGTCTTCCTGGTGGAGGGTGATTCCGCTGGTGGTTCTGCCAAACAGGGACGCGACCGAAAGTTTCAGGCGATTTTGCCCCTGCGCGGTAAGATCCTAAATGTCGAGCGCGCTCGTTTTGACAAAATGCTCGGCAGTCAGGAGATCGGCACGCTGATCGCTGCCTTGGGCACAGGCATTGGCCGGGAAGAGTTCAACCCAGACAAGTTGCGGTACCACAAGATCGTCATCATGACCGATGCTGACGTCGATGGTGCCCACATCCGCACGCTGTTGCTGACGTTCTTCTATCGTCAGATGCCGGAGTTGATCGAACGCGGCAACCTCTACATCGCTCAACCACCCTTGTTCCGGGCGAAGAAAGGCTCGTCAGAGACCTATCTCAAGGACCAAGCGGCTTTGGACGAATATTTGCTGAACGAAGGCCTCAAAGACGCTTTGCTGACGCTGGGCGATGGCAGCCAGCGCGCGGGCGCAGATTTGGCGGACGTGGTGCGGAAATCGCTGAGCGCGTCGCGATCGGTGACCATGATGGGCCGGATTGTCGGCAGTCCGTTTGTTGTTGAACAAGCCGGTTTGGCCGGGTTCTTTCCCGATGGCGCAGGGGAGCGCGTGGCGCAAACCCTCGCCGAGCGTCTGAACCTCGCGTCTGAAATTCACGAACGGGGTTGGGAATGTACCGTCGAAGGCGGAACCAACCAGGAAGGCCAGCGCCTGATTTCTGCGCGGACTCTGCGCGGCGTACCACAGCGCTACACCCTGTCTGCCCGTGACCTTGATGGTCGCGATGGCCGGCGCCTGTCAGCGCTCATGCCCGAGTTATCATCGCTGTTTGCCAAGCCAGCGCGGCTTGCTTTTGGTGATGAGCCATCCATCGAGCTGTACGGTCCATCGGCCTTGGGGAAGGCCATTGTTGACCGAGGCCGGAAGGGCCAGAACGTTTCACGCTACAAGGGGCTGGGCGAAATGAACGCCGATCAGCTGTGGGAAACCACCCTTGATCCAAATGCGCGGACGTTGCTGCAAGTTCGGATCGAGCAAGGCAAGACCGCGGATGCAGTCTTTGCGACGCTCATGGGGGATCAGGTGGAACCACGCCGGGATTTCATCCAGGCGAATGCATTGGAAGTCGTCAATCTCGATGTTTAAATCCTTCACGGGCGTCCTCGTGGGCGCCCTGCTGCTTTGCGGGGCGTTCAGTCGCTCCGCTCAGGCGCAGGCGCGCGACTTGGATCTTTTGGAAGTCTATGAGCTGGCCGCGTCGATCGTCTCGCGGCAAAACCCCCTGTTTCTGTTCCCGGGCTTGCAAGCAGACCAAGTCAGTGTGAACGGCAACGGAGGTGAATATCATATCGTTATTAACGGTCTGGGATTGCCGGGTTCAATGGCGACAGTCCCAGAGCCGGTCACCCTTCGCCTGCCGCAAAGCATCAGCGACGGTGACTTGATTGACGTGATGATGGAGGGCATGCCGACCTCGACGATTATGCCCAGTGGTCAGTCGCTCAAGCTGATTAATCCGCAATTTCAGGGCCGCTGGTCGATCAAGAATCGGGGGTTCGATAGCTTCGATCTGTCCGTCGATCGCATTCGTTTTCAGGGCGCTGGCATATCCTACACTGTGCGCAAGCTCACCGCGTCGCTGTCCAGCGGTCCAGAACGGCAGGTTTTGTCGCTAAAGGTTGGCGGTTTTGATGCTGACTACGGCGACAGCTTCACCGGAACCGAGCGGGCCAAGGGGCTGGCCGTTGAATTATCTGTGCCGACACGCGCCATGAGCGGTCAGGTGCTTTTGGCCTTGGCCTATCGGCTCAGCGGCTTGCTGTTGAATGAAACTGAGGTGCAGGAACGGCTTGCGCCCGAACCGCCCTTGGTCAGCAGTCTCAACGGTCTGCAAATCAAATTTGAGTTCGACGGGGAAAGCTGGGAACAGATTGTTCCGCCGTCCAAGGGCAAACTCGGCCCCCTTTCCCTGACCGCAGCCGTTCAGGACGGCGATGGTCCCGGGGACAGCCGTGTCACGCTGTCGGCGTCGCTGAAGTCCATGCAGCAGACGCTTGAGCAAATGGAAGTGACGGTATCCCGGCCTTCGACGTTTGAGGTCGTGTTGAACGGGATCAATGCGCAAGCGCTGGCAGACGTGCTGCTGGATCGCCGCGAAGGTTTTGATGCGCCTGATCTTGGTGGTCCTGTGGCCTTTTCTGCGACGGTCGATATTGGTGGGTTTGATGTGACCGTCCCGCAGATCGATTTGGACTTTGGTGCCAAGATGTTGGCCGGCCGCGTGCAAAGCGCGCCGCAGGATGATGGTCAACAAAGCTTCGAGCTCAGGGCGCGCGCCGACGACCTGCAAGTCTCCAATTGGCAAGACAAGGCTCAACTGGAACCCTTCGCCTCGACGGTCATCACGCCCGCTTTGCCCAAGGAAGCCGCCTTGGGGATCAGTGTTGAGGGCTTGAAGTCCGAGGATGTTCAAAACCTTCTCAGTGCTGCTCTGGCGATCGACTTGCGCGGGGTTGTCAAAGCACTGCCCGATGACCTTGGTGCGCTGGAGCTGGTGCTGTCGGATTCGTTCTACAGATCCCGCTTGATTGAGGCGGAATGGTCAGGACGGCTGAAGCCGCGCGCTGGACGTGTGCCGGTACAAGGCACGTTTGACCTCGTAACAGGCCCGCTTGCACCCTTGCAGATTGGCATGCAGCAATCCATCGGCACGCCCGTTCCAGCAATCTCTCAGGCCATGTCAGGCGGCATTCTGGGCCTGACCCTGTTACAGACGTTTGCTGTGCGAGAGGAGGGCGGCAAGCTTCGCTTTGAGATGGAGTTTCCCGAAGCTGGCGGTTTGCCCTTGGTCAATGGACGTCCCTTGCCGTTTCAACAATTTATCCGCTAGCCGGGGATAATTTCAGATATTCTCCCGTAGTAGAGCACACAAAGGGAGATCATCATGCAAATAGACCCTCGACTTCGTGCCCTAAATCGCTTTGGGCTGGGCGCGCGTCCCGGTGAGTTGGGTCAAATCGACCCCAAGGGCTGGTTGCGCGCACAGGTCCAGCCCACAGCGGCGATCAACCCGGATAAAAGCCTTCTCACCACTGAAGCGATGATCGATGCGCTCGCCGCCGCCCGAAACACCGGCGGTATGGCCCAGGATCGACGCCAAGCCATGCGGAAGCAAGGCCGGGAAATGGCAGGGCGGGAGGTGCTATCCGCGCTGCGGCACGCGGCCACGACCCAGACGCCTTTTGCTGAGCGGCTTGCGCGGTTTTGGAGCAACCACTTTGCCATCAGTATGCAAGGCGAGCCGTTGGTGAGCCACTTGGCCGGCGCCTATGAGCGGGAGGCGATTCGCCCCCACGTCTTTGGCCGTTTCGAAGACATGACCTTGGCCAGCGCCATGCACCCGGCCATGTTGATTTATCTCGATCAAACCCGTTCGATCGGCCCAAATTCGCGGGCTGGACGTAAAAACGGGCGCGGTTTGAACGAGAACTACGCCCGTGAACTGCTGGAGCTTCACACGCTGGGCGTGGACGGGGGCTACACGCAGGACGATGTGCGCCAGTTGGCTTTGATGCTGACGGGCTGGACCGTCGGCGGTTTGGCCCGGGGGCGCAACGGTGGCGAGCCTTTGCCGTTTAGCTTTGCGGATCGGCTGCACGAACCGGGCGCCAAGATCCTGCTTCAGCGTCGGTTTGATGCGGCCGGCGAGCAAGAAGGTCGGCGGGCCATCGCGATGCTGTGCCGCCACCCTTCAACCGCACGGTTCATCGCAACAAAACTGGTTCGGCACTTTGTCGCTGATCGACCCCAGCAGGCCGATGTTGACGCCATTGCTCACGTCTTCCAGCGCACTGGCGGCGATTTGAGAGCCGTGAGTTTGGCCTTGCTGGAGCGCGACTCAGCCTTCTATGGCACCGAGCGCAAGTTTCGCACTCCACAGGACTTTATCATCGCTGCCGCCCGAGCCCTGAGGGTGAACGACTTCGACCGCGCAACGCTGCGGGCGCTTCAGTCGATGCGGCACGCGTTTTGGTCCCCGCCATCGCCCGCAGGTTACGGTGATACGGTGCAAGGTTGGGCGGATCCCGACAGTTTGCTGCGTCGTGCGGATCTTGCCAAAGCCCTGACCCGACGGACGCGGGGTAGGAATACCGACATTGGCGCGATCTTGGCGGAGACGATGGAAGTCGCAAACCCAAGCGCTCTTGTCCAAATCCTCGACCAACAACCCGACCGTAACACTCAACTGGCGCTGTTGCTCGCCAGTCCAGATTTTCAGTGGAGGTAGAGCCAACATGCGTGCTTTGAACCGACGTTCTTTCCTCGGTGCTGCTTGCGCCGGTGGCCTCGCGACGACCTTTGCGCCATCGCTGAGTTTCGCTAGAGCATCAACGGATCGCCGCTTTGTCTTTGTTTTGCTGCGCGGGGCTATGGATGGCCTGCACGCGATTGTGCCGGCCGGCGACCCCCACTATCGGGCCGCGCGCGGTAGCCTCGCCTATGCTGCCAATGACCTGACGCGCCTTGACGGTATGTTCGGTCTGGCGCCCGGTTTATCACCGTTGGCGGCCAGTTACCGGTCGGGCGAGTTGCTCCCGGTGCAAGGGCTGGCGATCCCCTATCGCACACGGTCACACTTTGATGCGCAGTCGATTCTAGAGACGGGGCTTGATAAGCCGGTCGGCGCGGCCAGTGGGTGGTTGAATCGCACGTTGGAGGTGCTCGGTGGTGCATCCAGCCAAGGCATCGCCGTCGGTGGTCCGTTGCCGCTGTCGATGCAGGGGCGGGTGCCCGTCGCGACGTGGGCGCCCTCTGCTTTGCGGTCGGGCAATGAAGCCTTTATCGACGATTTATCGCAGCTCTATAACCTCGATCCCGTGCTGGCTGATCCCTTCACAGCCGCTTTGACCCTGCAAGAACAGGCGATGGACATGGACGCTGGCGGCACCAGCAAACGTGGTTTGGCGCAGTTTGAGCAACTGTTCGCAGCAACAGGGCGATTCTTGAACGCAGCAGACGGCGCGCGGATCGCGTCGCTGGAGTTTTCGGGCTGGGACACGCATGTCGGTCAAGGTTTGGCAAATGGCACGCTGGACCGCCGCTTGAACGCGTTGGCAACAGGCTTGCTGGCCCTGAAGTCCCAGTTTTCTGCGGATGCATGGTCAAAAACGGTGGTCGTGGTCGCAACCGAGTTTGGGCGGACTGTCGCGACCAACGGCAGCGGCGGGACGGATCACGGGACTGGTGGTGCGGCGCTGTTGTACGGCGGTGCGGTGCGTGGTGGGCGCGTTCTTGCCGATTGGCCCGGTCTGGCGTCACATCAACTGTTTGAGCAACGAGATTTGCGCCCAACTTTTGATACGCGCCAGCTGCTCAAGGGCGTGCTTGCCGCGCAGTTTGACCTGCGCGCAGCAGAGCTTGACCGTCTGGTGTTCCCAGACAGTCAAGGTGTTCCGGCTCTTGCTGGATTGGTGCGCTAGCGCGCTTAGTTTTCCAACATTCGGCGCAGCAATTCGACATCCTCGTCGATGGCTGCGTCGAGTGAACGGAGTTCTTCCACTTTGCGCACGGCGTGCATAACGGTCGTATGATCGCGATTGCCAAAGCGACGGCCGATTTCAGGCAGGGACCGGGTGGTCAGCTGCTTGGACAAGTACATCGCAATCTGGCGTGGACGCGCCACGGATCGCGCACGGCGCGGGGAATACATTTCGCTGAGCTTAATGTTGAAGTGCTCGGCGACCTTCTTCTGGATCTCTTCGATCGTGACCCGGCGGTCGTTGGCTTTGAGCAAGTCGTGGAGAACGTCTTGCACCATTTCCAACGTGACCGGACGACCAATCAGGATGGCGTGCGCCTCGATACGGTTCAGCGCGCCTTCGAGCTCTCGGATGTTCGAAGAAATCTTGTGCGCGAGAAATTCCAGCACTTGGGGCGGAATATCCAGCGCGATGCTTTCCGCTTTGGACTGCAGGATCGACAGACGCAATTCATAGTTGGTCGGGTGGATATCCGCGACCAAACCCCAGCCCAGACGAGACTTCAGCCGATCTTCTAAGCCCTCAAGATCGCTCGGCGACTTATCTGCGGAAACGACCACTTGGTGGTTCTGATCAACCAGCGCGTTAAAGGTGTGGAAGAACTCTTCCTGCGACGATTCCTTGTTTCCGATGAAGTGAATGTCATCAATCATCAGAACGTCAACGGACCGAAACTCGTCCTTAAATGCCATCGTATCGCGGTGACGAACCGCGCGGATGAACAGGGACATGAATTTCTCAGCCGACAAGTACGCCACACGGCGTTCAGGCTGGGTTTCGCGGATGTGCCACGCGATGGCGTGCATCAAGTGCGTTTTGCCCAAGCCAACGCCGCCGTAAAGGAACAGCGGGTTAAACGCGACGTCAGAGCTCTCCGCGACCCGGCGGGCTGCGGCATAGGCCAGCTCGTTTGGTTGTCCGACGACAAAGTCTTTAAAACTGAACCGCTTGACCAAATGCTTGTCGTCAGTGGCAACCGTGTACCGGTATTGCGACGCGCCGACGTGCTCCACGTAACTGGGGGCAGACAGCGGGCTCGCATTCATGCCGCCGCCTGTCGCCGCTTCCAGCGGTGCTGTCAGATGACTGGCGCCCTGCTTGCTCGGCGGAACCGGCATGGCGTGCTGAGTCGATGGCCGAACAATGATCTCAACGGACTCAATTGTTGGCTCGTGCATGACCCACAGGGACCGCAGGCGCTCAAGGTAGTTTGCCTGGACCCAATCCCGGACAAACCGCGATGGAACCGACAGGCGAATGCGCTCGTCGTTGGCTTCGGAAAACTCAATGGGGCGCAGCCACGATCGATAGGTGCTCTCGCCGTATTCCCGGCGGATCGCAGCTTTGACCTGAGACCAAATTTCCTGACGGTCTTGGGGATTTAGGAGATGGTCGCTCACAGCTGTCCACCCAAGGACATCGCTGTGAATGCAAGCAAATCGGGTTCGTTGTAAGCCGCAGACGCAAATCCGCGGGCCGGGTTTGGAACGCAAGCTCGCACGAGTATTCTCCTCAAATCTTTTGTTTCGCTAAAAATTTAAGACCTTATGAGCGCGATAGGCTTTCCACCCGAAAGCATCATTGCGCGAAGCCAAAAACCTCAAACGACACGGCTTCTTTCGACCGCAGTAGTTATTGGATTTACCAAAATTCGTTGGCTAACCTTACCCACGGGCCAATTCGTCGCAAGGTCAGAAGTTGTGTCAATAACCAAAATAAACGGAGTTTGTGGAGTCGAGGACGCACTCAGTGAGGGGCTGCTCTGATTCTCTTTGAAGCGACTCCGATGAGTCAGCGAAGGTGGTCAAAATGGGGCGATTAAAACGGGTAATTGTGCGAATCACTTGTTAGTTTGGGCTCAGTTTCTCATTTCAGACCGCGACTCGCTCAAACAAAAAGCCGGTCAGGAAACGAGTCCCGACCGGCTTTTCAAAAGACGCAATAGATCGCGAGGAAGGTTGGCTTACGCCATCCGCTTCACGGCCGCGCTGAGGCGACTGATTTTCCGTGAAGCCGTATTCTTGTGCATGGTGCCTTTTGTAACACCGCGCATGATCTCCGGCTGAGCTTCGACCAGCGCAGCGCGAGCGGCTGCCTGATCGCCAGCTTCCAGAGCGGCTTCTACTTTTTTAATGTACGTCCGAACGCGGCTACGACGCGAGCGGTTGATTTCTGTGCGACGTGCAGCGGTACGAACGCGCTTACGTGCGGAACGGGAGTGTGCCATTCGGTTCTAATTCCAAAGACTTGGTAAATGATTGAGCGCTGCTATAAGCCCAAAGTAGGCGGAGCGCAAGGCAAGGCTCCTATCGCTGACAAGCAGCGCAGAAGAAAGTGGAGCGATTGGACTGCACAATTCGCTGAATCGGGGCATTACAGGCTCTACAGACCTCATTTTCGCGTCCATAGACAGCCCATGCGTGCTGGAAGTAACCCAGCTCCCCAGAAACTTGCTTGTAATCACGCAGCGAAGAGCCGCCTGCATCGATGGCGCGGGCTAAAACGCCTTTGATGGCCGCGCAGAGTCGCGTCACCTCCGCACGCTTTAACGAGCCGGTTTTTCGCGTCGGTTTGATACCGGATTCAAACAGCGCTTCGCACACATATATATTACCCAGTCCTGCGATCAGTTTTTGGTTCAGCAAACTGGCTTTGATGGGCGAGGTTTTGTCTCGGAACACCGTCAGCAAATAATCTGGCGAAACCGCATCGCTGAGCGGTTCCGGACCCAGTGCCGCGAGAAAGCGATTTTCCGCGTCCGGACCGTCGATCAAATCCAAAAACCCGAAACGGCGAGGATCGTTGAACCGGACCTGCCCGCGCTGGGTTTCAAAGACCACGTGGTCGTGCTTTTCAAACGGTGTGTCTGTTGTCTCTTCACAGACCATGCGGCCACTCATGCCCAAATGAAACAGCAGGCTCAGCGCGTCCGGCGAATCAAAGCGGATCAGGCCATATTTGGCGCGTCGTTCGATGGCGCTCATGGTTTTGCCCGTGACCCTCTGGCTCAGTCCCTCGGGAAACGGAAAGCGCAAATCAGCGCGCCGGAGCAGCAATCGGTCTAGTCGCTGGCCCTGCAAAAAGGGCCGCAATCCACGGACGACAGTTTCAACTTCGGGCAATTCGGGCATAGGGCTGCGATCACCTGTGCAGGATTAAACGGTCGGCTTTGCTTTTCACAGCAAGGGTTAGACGCTATCTGGAGGGTATGACAGATCGAAATGACCGCACCACCCATTTTGGCTTCCGCGATATCAGCGTGGAAGAGAAAGCGCCGATGGTTCAGGGCGTCTTCGAAAGTGTTGCCAGCCGCTACGACATTATGAACGATTTGATGTCGATGGGCGCGCACCGCTTTTGGAAAGATGCCCTCATGGATTGGATGCGCCCTCGCCCCGGTGAGCAGTGCCTCGATGTCGCTGGCGGTACGGGCGATATCGCCGAGCGGATTCGCACGCGTCAGGGTGGTCCTGATGCGGCGGGTCGGGTTCTGGTTTTCGATTTGACCGAAGGCATGTTGCGCGCTGGACGCGAGCGGTTTGCCGGTCGGGATGACCTGCAATGGGTTTGCGGCAACGCCGAGGCTCTGCCGTTCGAAGACAACAGCTTTGACGCCTACACCATTTCATTCGGCCTGCGAAATGTCTCCCGGCCTGAACTGGCTTTGGCCGAAGCCCGGCGCGTGCTGCGGCCCGGTGGTCGGTTCTTTTGTCTGGAATTCAGTCGCGTGGTGCTGCCGATTCTAAAAGACATCTATGATCAGTATTCCTTTAAACTGCTTCCCACCTTGGGCGGCATGGTTGCAGGAGACCGAGAAAGTTATCAGTACCTTGTCGAATCCATCCGCCGCTTTCCGCCCCAAGAACGGCTCGAAGATATGATGCGCGAGGCTGGTTTTGGTCGCGTTCAGCACCGTAATATGTCCGGTGGCATCGTCGCTGTGCATCATGGCTGGCGGATCTAAGGCGTGCTGAGCGGTTTGCTCCATCCGTTTCGAGGCCTGAACCTTCTGTGGGTCTTGGGCCGTGAAGGCGCAACCGACGTGGCCTTGACTTTGACGCCCAAGGGCAGTTTCCCGGCGACCATGCTGGGCTTGCTGAGCACGCTCAAGAGTGCGCGGGCTAAAAAGCGGGGGGCGGGCGTAAACTTGGCGCAGGCGCTCAAGCGGCTTGGGCCCACGTATATCAAGCTGGGGCAGATCTTATCGACGCGCGCTGACTTGATCGGCGATCAGGCGGCTTTGGACCTCTCTGCGCTACAAGACCAGCTGGATCCTTTCAGCGACGCACAGGCACGCTCGATCCTCGAAGACGCCTTGGGCCGCCCTATCGACACGGTATTTTCTGAATTTGGCGCGCCGGTGAGCGCCGCGTCGGTTGCGCAGGTGCATTTTGGCCGTTTGCAGACGGGCGAAGATGTGGCCGTCAAAATCCTGCGGCCCGGCATCGAAAAGCGGTTTGATCGCGAACTTCGCTTTTTGCAGTGGGGTGCGCGCTGGGCGCAGCGTGTCGTGCCGGACTTACGGCGCGCTCAGCCCGTTGGATTGATTGAAGTGCTGCGCCAGCAAACGGCGATGGAGCTGGATTTGCGCATGGAAGCCGCTGCGGGTGACCAGATGGCGCGCAATTTCAAAGAGCGTGGTGGCTTGAGTACACCGACGCCGTTTTGGGATTTGACCAGCCAGCGGGTGCTGGTCATGTCGCGGATCTACGGCATCAACATCGACGAGCGCGATAAACTGCGCGCCGCAGGCCATGATTTGGCGCAGGTTCTGACCAACGCCGCCACGTGCTTTTTTCAGGCCGTGTTTGATGACGGTTTTTTCCATGGCGACCAGCACGCAGGCAACATGTTTATCGACGCGCGCGGTGACGTGGTTTTTGTCGATTTTGGCATCGTCGGGCGTTTGGACTGGAAAGGCCGGGTTTTTCTCGCTGATCTCATGGCTCACTTGCTCGAAGGCGATTACGACGGCTTGGCGAAACGCTATACCGAAGAAGGCTACTTGCCCGCCACAGCATCGACACAGGCCTTTGCGCTGGCCTTGCGATCGGTTGCTGAACCGATTGTGAATCAGCCCCTTGAGCGCGTTTCCTTTGCGCGCTTGCTGGGTCAGCTGCTGGCGATGGGTCGCACGTTTGACATGAGCCTGCAGCCCGATTTGTTCCTGCTGCAAAAGAACATGCTGATGGCCGAAGGCATTGCGCGGTCCTTGGCACCGGAAATCAACATCTGGGATATTGCACGGCCTTTGGTTCGGGATTGGATGATCTACAACCGAAATCCGATCAGCCAATTCGCAGAACATGCAGAAACAGCCTTGGTTGCAGCTGGACGCTTGCCAAAGATGCTGGAACAAGCCGAGACTGCGCTGACAGACTTCAATGCTGAAATGGATCGTCGTCGGTCTGCTGGCCCCATTTGGCTTTGGTTCGCGGTGGCGAGCGGGGCCGGGGCGGGGCTGATGTGGATCATGACGCGCGTGCTGGGAGGGTAAGACGTGACCCTGAACGGAAAGCAGATATTGCTCATCGTCTCCGGTGGGATTGCCGCTTACAAAGCGGCGGTTCTGGTGCGGAGGCTCAAGGATGCTGGCGCGTCCGTCGTGCCGGTTCTCACGCGCGGGGGCGCACAATTTATCACGCCGCTGACCTTGAGCGCCCTGGCCGAAAACCCCGTCTACGAGGATCTTTTCAGCCTCAAGGACGAAGCAGAAATGGGCCATATTCGGTTGGCCCGCGAAGCCGACCTAATTCTTGTGGCGCCAGCCAGCGCTGATTTGATCGCAAAAATGGCTCATGGGCTGACAGATGATTTGGCCTCAACGACCCTGTTGGCGGCCAACGGTCCGGTCGCGATTGCGCCCTCGATGAACCCGGTGATGTGGGCCAACCCCGCCACGCAAGCCAATGTTGCGACGTTGATGCAGCGTGGGATCCAGGTTTGGGGGCCAGCGGATGGGGACATGGCTTGCGGTGAAATCGGCACAGGACGGTTTGAAGAGCCTGAAGACTTGGTCGCCCGCACGCTGGCCTTTTTTGCGCCTAAGCCCCTTGCTGGAAAACGCGCGCTGGTCACATCTGGCCCCACGCATGAGCCGATTGATCCTGTCCGCGTCATGGCCAATCGGTCCTCTGGTCAGCAAGGCCAAGCCATCGCCAGCGCCCTCGCTGCTGCCGGGGCCGAGGTTACGTTGGTCACGGGCCCCGTTAACCTGCCTCAGCCCCCCGGCATGACCGTGGTTCCCGTCCAGACGGCAGACCAGATGCTGGCCGCAGCGCAAGCAGCGTTGCCGGCTGATATTGCGGTGTTTGCTGCGGCGGTTGCGGATTGGAAACCAAAGACCACAGCAACAGAAAAGCTCAAAAAGGTCGGCGGACAGGACGAGCTGTCGATGAGCTTTGTTAAAAACCCCGATATTCTCGCAACCATCGCGCAAGCCGACCACCGTCCGGCGTTGGTTGTGGGTTTCGCGGCGGAGACCGAGAACGTGGTTGCCAATGCCCAAGGGAAGCTGGCGCGGAAGAACGCCGATTGGATTGTTGCCAACGACGTGTCAGGCGGCGCTGTATTCGGCGAACAAACGAACACCGTGACCCTTGTTTCTGCGCAAGAAGCCGAGGCTTGGCCGACACTGACCAAAGACCAGGTTGCAGAACGTTTAGTGCAGAAAATTGTGGAGTCCCTGCCGTGATGCCGCCCGTTAAACTCAAGCGCTTGGAGAACGGCGCCGGGTTGGGGTTGCCTGCCTATGAAACCGCAGGTTCGGCTGGCGCGGATATTCAAGCCGCCGTTGAGGCGCCGGTCGCGCTGGGACCGGGGGAGCGCGGTTTGATCCCGGCGGGCTTCGCGATGGCTCTACCGGTTGGTTTTGAGGCGCAAGTGCGTCCGCGCTCCGGACTGGCGGTCAAGAATGGCCTGACCGTCCTTAATGCGCCGGGCACCATCGACAGCGACTATCGCGGCGAGGTCAAAGTGCCGCTGATCAATCTGGGGCAAGAGCCCTTCGTGATCGAGCGGGGGATGCGGATCGCGCAAATGGTGATTGCGCCCGTGGTCCAAGGCGACTTCGCGGAAGTCGCTGATTTGGACGAAACGGAACGAGGGGCCGGCGGATTCGGTTCGACGGGTGTCTGAGGCCTCCAACACCGATGACAGCGCGCTGGAGCATTTCAGCGACGAAGCGCTGGAGCGCTATGCCCGGCATCTAATTTTGCCCGAAATGGGTCCAGCTCGGCAGTTGTCGTTGCAGCAAGCGCGCATCGCGCTGGTGGGCATGGGCGGCATTGGCTGCCCCGCAGCGCAAGCGTTGGCGCAGGCTGGTGTTGGGCATTTGACCTTGATTGATCCTGATACGGTTGATCTTTCCAATTTACCGCGCCAGACGCTGTTCCGCACCGCAGATGTCGGTCGTCCCAAGGCGATGGTCGCCGCGGAAGTCTTGGAAGACGTGAACCCCGATGTGTCGGTCGGGGTGAACATCCAACCCGCACGAGCGCAGAACGTCGAGAAACTGCTGGCGGGGCATGCTGTGATCATTGACGGCACCGACAATTTTTCCACCCGCTTGCTCATTGCCGATTGGGCGCAGTCGGCAGGGGCGAAGTTGGTTTCGGCGTCGGTCACAGGCACGGACGGGCAGTTGCTGTGTCTGGATGGCGAGACGCGGCGCTATGCCGATCTGTTTCCCGAAGGCCCACCCCCGCAGCAGAACTGCGCCGACGTTGGCGTGCTGGCCACATCCTCGATGCTGATGGGCCTATTGGCGGCTCATGCGGCGATTCAGTGGATTGCGACTGAGCAGCGACCACAGTCGCATTTGGTGTCTACTTGGCCTCTCCGCATTATGAGACTGGGTGTGTGAATCAGGGCACAATGATCGCTTCACTGTTCATTTGCTTTAACAAACTGGTCTAAAACGCTTGAGCAAAACGATTTTCTGAGTAGAAAGGGATTCGTTGGCGTGCCGCGAAATTTTCTGCGCGGAATTTGAAGCGTCAATAAACCAATTTTTGAAGTGTAAAAGCGGATTATTTACCGTGCAATTCAGTGGTTCTAGTCGGGGGATTCGGCGCACACCGTCGACCCTCCGACGCCTCACATGGGTACTGTCCTTATCGCTTGTGATCCTCGGGTCGCTCATGGCGTTGTCTTCACGAGCCGATGCTCAGTACGTTGGTACGGGCCCGGAAACGGGTAAGACCTTGCCGCGTTTTGTGTCGCTGGGCGAGGACAAGGCGTTCTTGCGCCGTGGCCCCACCATGCAACATGCAATCGAATGGGTTTACCTCCGCCGGGATCTGCCGATCCAAGTCGTTGCCGAGCACGACAACTGGCGCAAAGTCCGCGACTTTGACGGGACCATCGGTTGGATGAACCGTGTGGTTCTCTCCAATGAGCGAACGGGTATGGTCCTGCTGGACGGGACGACCCTTCACCGGTTGCCGACACCGGATTCCGCGGTCGTCGCCCTGATGGGCGATGGATTGGTGGGCAAGGTGGACCGATGCATCGACGGCTGGTGCGAGATGCGCTTTCCCGAAATCAGTGGCTGGCTTCCACAGTCGGCGCTGTACGGTGTGGGCCGAGATGAAGAGTTCCGCTAACTTTAGCGACTTTTACACATAAAACGCCCTTGTACGCTTTATGTTCTCGTGCGAATTTCGCCGCTATGGGTGAGAGCGCACACGATTTCCTGACCATTGCTGTCGAAAATGAACGCGGAACCGAGCGACTGGCTGCGAAGCTGGCGCGGGTTCTGGCGGTCGGTGATGTGGTGCTGCTGGATGGCACTTTGGGCGCAGGAAAGACGGCCTTTTGCCGGGCTTTGGTGCGGGCGGTCCTGGGTGATCCGCATGCGATTGTCGCCAGTCCAACCTTTACCTTCAGCCAGATTTACAGCGCACCATCGCTGACAGTCACGCACTTTGACCTCTATCGCATGGGCGAGGCGGAGGAGGTTTTTGACTTGGGCTGGGATGATGCGCTGGATGAAGGCGCGACCTTGGTCGAATGGCCGGAACGCCTAGGTTCGCTCCGGCCCGCTGCGGCGCTGCACATCACGCTTGAGCTGGATGCAGCGCGCGAGACATTTCGCAGATTTCACTTTCACGGGTCAGAGGCGTGGGCAGAGCGGCTCGCAGGAGTGACGGCATGAGCTTGCGTGGACTGTACAACATTCCCTCTTACGCAGATTTCGGGACAACATTGGCGCAAGGTCTGCTGGAAGCGGATATGGACTTGGCCGATGCCTTGATTTTGCTGCCGAACCGACGCGCCGGACGCACGCTGCAAACCACCTTTTTGCGACTGCGTGACGGGGAAGCGATGCTGCTGCCGCGCATGGTGCCGATGGGGGATTTGTCGGACGAGGATGCGGTTGGGGAAGCCATTGCTGGCCGAATTGATGCCGATATGCTGCCCGATGCGGATCTCGATCTGGCCGAGCCGTGGCCCAAGCTGCGGCGCGAAGCAGCGCTGGCAGAGTTGGTGGCAAAAACCGATGCAACGCTTTCACAAGACCACGTGATGGCGCTGGCGCAGGAGCTGGCGCGACTGATGGACCAGATCGAAACCGAAGGTCTGGACGCGGCAAAGCTCCCGCAATTGGTCGAAAAGACAGAGTTGGCGGCGCATTGGGAAAAATCCCTGCGGTTCCTGCGGATTCTCTACGAGGTTTGGCCCAACGTTGAGGACGCGGCGGGTTATATCTCACCGGCGAAACGCCGCCGACTGTCCATCGAAAACCAGATCCGTCGCTGGGATTTGGCACCGCCAACCGGCCCGGTGATCGCAGCGGGCTCCACGGGCTCAATTCCTGCGACCAGAAAGCTGCTCGCGGCCGTGCTGAAACTGCCGCAAGGGGCGGTGGTCTTGCCGGGCATGGATCCGGATTTGAGCGCGCAGGCATGGGCGGAGATTGAGCACGAAATCACGCACCCTCAGTATGGGTTTTATGAGGTTCTTAAAGCGTGTGAACAGCCACCCGAAGCCGTGCAGCCTTGGCCCTGGTTGCCCGCACGCATGCAGGAACCGCGCACGCAACTGCTCTCTAAAGCCATGCTACCCGCAGAAACGACGGCCAGTCTGACCGAGGGCTGGCGCGCGGGGGTTCAGGGGCTCAGCGTGACGGCGATCGAGCAAGCCTTTGACGACGTCACGCTTTACGAACTTGATGATGATGATCAAGAGGCACAGACCATCGCTTTGGCCTTGCGCCAAGGGTTGGATAAGCCGGAGTTTGTGTCTGCGCTGGTTACCCCCGATCGCGCCTTGGCGGAGCGGGTCAAAGGCCATTTGCAGCGCTGGGCGATTGAGCCTGACGACTCCGCCGGATTGCGCCTCGAAGACGCGCCGGCCTTTAAATTCGCGCGGATCGTGTTGGATTTGATTGAAGGCAAGGTGGACCATTTTGCGCTGCTTTCGCTGCTCCACCATCCCTTGTGCCAGTTGGGTTTGTCGGACCCAGAGCGACTGCGAGGGCGCACGGCGCTGGACCTGCATGTGTTGCGAAATTCGCCGTCGGGCAACGGGTTCACGCCCATGCTCAACTGGATCAGCGCCAACCCGGACGTGGACGGGATCAATCAGGCGTTTGCCGTTTTAGACCGGGTTATTGCGGCCACGCAGGCGCTGCGGCAGGAGGCTGATAAGGGCGAAGACGGGACCAGTTGGACGACACTGAGCTGGCTGGTGGCTTTGGTCGCAGCGCTCGAAGACCTTGCCCGCCCCGCGCCGTCAGAGGTCGAAGCGGAGGCGGACGATCCGGGGGCCGGTTTGTGGGCGCAAACGGGCGCGGAAAGCGTGATTGCCTTCCTGATGGAATGGGCCGAAACGCTGGCTGATCGAGACGTGGCGCCTGTGCCGATATTGCTGCCACAGTTTCGGGCGCTGATGGAGCGGGCCGCGAGCGGGCTGAGCCTGCGGTCGCCCTTTGTGGGGCATCCTCGCGTGTTGATTCTCGGTGGGATCGAGGCGCGCTTAACCAGCGTCGATCGGATTATTGTTGGTGGCCTGAATGAAGGCACGTGGCCAGCCGAAACCCAGCCCGGCCCGTGGATGTCGCGACCCATGCGACGCAGTTTTGGCCTGCCGCCGGTAGAACGGCGCATTGGGCTGGCGGCTCACGATTTCTGTCAGGCTTTTGGCCGGGCGGAAGTCATTATGACACGCGCGAGCTTGGTCGATGGCGGTGCGACTGTGCCTTCGCGCTTTATCAAACGCTTGAAGGCGTTTTTGAAGATTGTTCAGGCTGATCACGTGCTGGCGCCCAAGGGGCTTTCGTTGGCGCAGGCGGCGCGGGACATAGACATCGCCGAAACCATCAAACCAGAACGCCGCCCACGCCCTAAGCCGCCCTTATCGGCGCGGCCAACGGTGTTTGCGGTCACGGATGTGGAGCGCTGGAAGGCCAATCCCTTTGACGTTTACGTCAAACACACGCTGCGGCTGCGTGCCCTGCGGCCCTTGGGGGGGCAGGTTGACGCGGCGATCCGTGGAACGATCATTCACGACGCTTTGGAAGGCGTGCTCAAGGCCCATCCCGGCCATTTGGGTGCGGGGTTTGAGCAGGTGGTGTACGACGCGCTCTTCACACGGTTTCAGGCCAGCGGTCTGCCCGAACCCCAACTGGCGCTTTGGACGCCAAAGCTGCGCAAGGTGGCCGCGTGGTTTGCCGCGACGGAAAAGAGCTTGCGGGCCGAAGGCCGGCATCCTGCAGCGATCGAAGACAAGGCCGAGTACAGTTTTGACGTTGGTGATATTCAATACACCCTGCGATGCCGCGCCGATCGGATTGACGTAACCGCCGATAAGACGCTGGTGGTGGTGGATTACAAAAGCGGCCAGTTGCCGACGGGGGCAGAGGTTCATAAGGGCGAAAAACCGCAGTTGGCGCTGGAAGGCGCGCTGATCCAAAAGGGGGCATTTGGTCAAGTGCCGGTTGGGCTGGACGTCGAAGCGCTGGAATATTGGCAAATCAACGGCACCGATGACGGTGGGAAAATCTCAGTCCGTGCGCCGGGTGGAAGCCAGAAAGAGCCCGTCATCACCGCAGACCTCATCAACACGACGTGGGACGATCTGCGCACACTGATTGCGACCTACCAAAACGAGGATCGAGCGTTCATCGCTCGTGTGGTGCGCAAAGGCGATTTCATCGATTTGGCGCGGCAGGATGAATGGGAAGGCGGGGACCATGATGAATAATGCGTCGAACTGGCTTTGGGATGATCGCATCGATGGTGACACGCCCGCGCCCAACCATCTGCAAGCCACACACGACCAGCGAACGGCGGCAAACCCGGTTGCGACGGCGTGGGTCGCAGCGTCAGCGGGCACAGGCAAAACCAGAGTTCTGACAAACCGCTTGCTGGCTCTGTTGCTCGAAGGGGCAGAACCGCGCGAAATTCTGGCGCTGACGTTCACCAAAGCAGCAGCCGCAGAAATGGCCAATCGGGTCAGTGAAGCGCTCGAAGAATGGGTGACGCTGGGGGATTCTAAACTCAGTGATGCGCTGTTCAAGTTGGCGGGTAAGCGGCCTCGGGAGGAACAGTTGGCGCTGGCGCGTCGCTTGTTCGCCAAAGTGCTGGAGGCGCCGGGCGGTCTCAATATTCAGACAATCCACGCCTTTTCACAAAGTTTGCTGGGGCGCTTCCCCGTAGAAGCCGGCGTTCAGCCGGGGTTCAGCGTTCTGGAGGATAGCGAAGCCAAAGCGCTGCTGGAAACAACGGTTGATCGGTTTCTCTCTGGTTTGATTGCACGCGAAGAACCGGCCATGTCGCAGGTCTTTGAGGCACTGGGCGAGGACACGTTCCGGGACATTCTGGCTGGTTTGGTGCGGGAGCGGGGTCGGGTTGAACGACTGCGCGGTGAGAACCGACGCCCGGCGCGGGTTATTCTTGAGCCCCTGCGGGAACGTCTGGGGTTGGAGCTGGGTGTTGAGGAAGAGGCTTACGCGGCAGCTTTGGCGCTGAAAGACGGCGTACCGTCTGAGCTGCAGGCCGCGTTTCAAGCGTTCGGCAATTGGATGGAAAGCACCAGCAACGCGCCCAATAGCCGGAACAAATTGGCGTTCTCTGCGATGGAATGGGTCAGCCAATCTCGCCTCGAAGACCGGCTCGCGACCCTTGACCAGTACATCCCTTTGTTCATCAAAACCGACAGTGAGCCGCGCACCCTGAGCTCGCAGGTTTTTCTGAAAAAATTTCGGGAAGAGCAGCCCGAAGCCATCGACGCCATCCTCAATGAGCAGCAACGCGTTTTGCCGCTGATCCATGCGCTCCGTGCCTTTCGGCAATTGGACGTTTCAGAAGCACTTTTGGACACCGCTGGGGTCATCATCGAGACCTATGCGGCGTCAAAGGCTGCGATCAGCCGCGTCGATTTTGATGATTTGATCCTAAAAACCATCGATTTGCTGACCGCCGAAGACGGCGCTGGGGCATGGGTGGCGTTCAAGCTGGATCAGGGCTTGCGCCACGTGTTGGTGGATGAAGCGCAAGACACGAACCCAGACCAATGGGCCATTGTCCGTGGGCTGACCGATGCCTTTTACGACGGCACGGACGAGGACAGCACCGCCCCGCGTACGACGTTTGTTGTCGGGGATTTGAAGCAGTCGATCTATGGCTTTCAGCGCGCCGATCCACAGGTTTTTGAAAACATGCGAACCCGGTTCGAACAGGACGTTCGGCGCCTGCCGAATCACGCGTGGATTGACCCGGTGTTGAACGTGACGTTCCGGTCTTCGCAGCCGGTCTTGGATGCCGTAAACGCGGTTTTCACCCATGCCGAAAATGCCAAAGGCCTCACCTTCGAAAACCAAGATTGGCCCATGCACCTGACTGGCCGTCCCGGCGCGGGTGGCTTGGTCGAAGTCTGGGATCCTATTACAGCGGTGCCCAAAGACAAAAGCGCCCCGCGTGTGGTCGTGCGGGGTGATGACGATCTCGATGAACCCGACCGTCCGGAAGTCGAGCTTGCAAAACTGTTGGGCGAGCGGATCAGTGGGTGGCTTGACGGGAAAGCGGCGGGTGAAGGGCATGAGGGCTGGCTGTCCAACCACGGTCGTCCCATGCGCGCCGAAGATATTCTGGTGCTGGTGCGGTCTCGGTCCGGCCCGTTTATCAACACGCTGACCTACACGCTGAAAAAGAACGGTGTGCGCGTGGCGGGGGCGGACCGGATGAAGTTGCAGGAGCAGCTGGTTGTCAAAGATTTGCTCTGCTTGACCGAGTATCTGCTGCAACCGGCTGCAGACTTGGCACTGGCCACCGTCCTGCGCAGCCCGCTGTGTGGGTTTACTGTGCAGCAGTTGTATGAGCTGGCGCATCGCCGGGGTAAAGGCGAGAGCTTGGAAGCCGCTTTGGTCAAGGCCGCTGATAACGGGAACGCTGCTGCGCGGGAGGCTCGCAGTCTGTTTCAGGCTTTGCGCGCGCGCCTGGCATCAACGCCGTACACCTTTTACAGCTTTCTGCTGACGAAAATGGCAGCGGGGATTCGGTTTTCAAGCCGTCTGGGGCCACAGGCGGCGGATGCTCTCAAGGAGTTTTTGCGCGCAACACTGACCTATGAGCGCGCCAAGACGCCGACAATTCCGGGCTTTCTGGGTTGGCTGTCCAAGGCTGAAATCGAGGTCAAGCGGGAGCAGGAAGGCGCGAACGGCGGCGTGCGAATCATGACGGTTCACGGCTCAAAAGGCCTCGAAGCACCCGTGGTCATTCTGCCCCACACGCACCGGCGCATGGATGACATTTCTCGCGATAGACTGCGGTGGTTCGACACGGACGACGCGCCGGCACCGCTGCCCTATTGGAAGCCCCCGACCGGGGAAACACCGGCTGAAACCCTCGTGCTGGATGCGCAGGACA
Organism: uncultured Alphaproteobacteria bacterium; assembly: GCA_905479265.1. GTDB lineage: Bacteria > Pseudomonadota > Alphaproteobacteria > UBA7985 > UBA7985 > UBA7985. The sequence continues at coordinate 22,310 of CAJQLX010000009.1, read as the reverse complement.
AGGCCAAGGCCGAGGAAGAAGAGCGGCGCTTGCTCTACGTCGCCATGACCCGCGCGGAAGATCGGCTGTATCTCTGTGGTTGGAAGCCGCGGCCACCAGCCGACGAGAACAAGCCTCCTAAGGCAACATGGTACGAGACCATCAAGGCTGCATTCGAAAGCAACGAAGCGGTCGAAACGCTCACGCCGGGGCCAGACGAGGTTGCCGGCACGCGGTTTCGGCTGTTTGCGCCTGCGGCCTCACCAGATCGCTTACCAAAGCCCAAAGGGGACCACGAGGCGAGCAGCTTTGCGATTGATACAGCGGCGCGCACCGATGACAGGGCGCTGGCGCAGCTGCAGACAGCCATCCCCGTTGAGCCGTCACCGCCCCGGCCCTTTACCCCCAGCCAGATGCTGTTGGAGCCCGCAGCGCCGTCCCCGCTGGATGCCCTGCGCAAGCTGCAAGGGACGGGCACCACGGCGCGCGGCCACCGCTCTGCCTCGCCATTCTTTCGCGGCAATGTGCTGCACGGATTGCTGCAACGATTACCCGAGGTTCCACATGGCGAGCGCGAAGCCGCTGCGCGGCGATATTTGGGTCGGCCTTCGTTCGACTTGATCCCAACGCAGATCGATGACTGGAGCCGTGAAGCCATCGCCATCACAAACGATCCCGACTTCGCGGACCTGTTCAGCGCCAACAGCCGAGCCGAGGTTGCCGTGACCGGCATCGTCGGTGAGTTGGTGGTTTCGGGGCAAATTGATCGACTCGTGGAGCGAGAAAATGACGTCTGGGTGGTCGACTACAAGTCAAACCGCCCGCCACCAACAACGGCGGCTGGCGTGCCGGAGAGCTATCGTGCACAGCTGGCAGCTTATAAATCTGTGCTAGAGGGCTTGTATCCCGGGAAGCCAATTCGCACTTTCTTACTATGGACGGAAACGCCGCGTTTGATGGAAGTGCTGGTCGGAAATGATGACCTGCCTCCCTCCGCGAAATCCACTGGTGGCAATTGACGGCGTTGGTCCGGTCATTTTAGGGTCGTAACGATTCTTGATTTTATACGTCTCGCTCAATGCAGAGCGCTTAATGGTGAAAGGAGCCGATAATGGCTGTTGTTGAAGTTACCGATGCCACGTTCCAGTCTGAGGTGGTTGGATCCGACAAGCCTGTTTTGGTCGACTGCTGGGCGGATTGGTGCATGCCGTGCAAGGCAATTGCGCCATCGCTGGATCAGCTGTCTGACGAGATGGCCGAGCAAATCACCATCACGAAGCTGAACGTCGACCAAAACCAAGCGACGGCGCAGGGTTTGAACGTGCGTAACTTGCCAACGTTGATGATCTTTAAGGGCGGCGCGCCCGTTGCGATGCTCGCCGGTGCGCAGCCGAAGTCTTCGATCAAGTCGTGGATCGAACGCAATATCTGATCAAAGATCAGACAAGCGGTAAACGATTGGAAAGGGTTCGCCGTCGGTGAACCCTTTGTCGTTTGTGACAAAGGCATCGCAGCCTTGGTCCAAAGCCGTCGCGAAGTGCAGGGCGTCGGGAAGGTCGAGTTTGAAGTCCAGCGAGACTTGCGGTGCTGTCCACAAAACCCGTGAACTGACGGGCTGAAGCTCGATCCCAAAGCGATCACCGTCGAAAAAGCGCTCATAGGCGAGCAGTATGGCTTCGTTTTCGCGGCGTACCGCCCCCATCATGCATTCACTGACCACCAACTCACTGCTGATCAGTTCGGCCCCGTCTTGGGCCAATTCACGGAGAATGTGGTGCACCATAGGGTGATGGTCGGAATTCTTTTCGACCAGATAAATGATGACGTTGGCGTCCAGATAGACCCTTTGGCTTTGCAGAAGGTCATCCAGCATGGCTCAAACCGCCTTCCGGCCGCTGGCGACCGTGACGCCCTGATTTTCTGCAAGAAACGCCCCGGCAAGATAAAGCGACCCACACACCAAGATCATCCCCGGCTCTTCATCGCGCAGGGTTTCAAGCGCCGCTGCGATAGACGGTGCCGTTTCTGCTGCGGCATGGCCGGCGGCGCTGGCGGCATTGTGGGCAGAGAGCGAAGCCGCAGCACCGGGAATTTCCACGGCAACCGCTCGGCTTACTTTGGGCAATAAGGGCTGGACAAACCCCTGCGCGTCCTTGGTTTCAAGCAGGCCATACACCAGATAAATCGGCTGATCGTCGGGCAAGCTGTCGGCGATGGCGCGTCCGGCATTGGCGTTGTGTGCGCCGTCGATCACCAGGCGGTGCTTGCCGCTGCCTGCTGCGGTCCACAGCAGGCCGCTGCTGATGGTCTGCATGCGCGCGGGCCATGTGGCCTGCCGCATCCCCCGGCCAATGCTCAGGGGATCAATCCCGATGTAGCGCGCCGCAGCAGAGGCGAGCGCGGCGTTGGTCCGCTGGAAATCACCCAACAGGCTGAGTTTGGCATTCTTGGATACGGGATTGACGGGCCGTGCCTCAACCCCTCGCGCGCGGGCTTCGCTGAGCAATACGGCGGTCACGCTGGCCTCTTGCGGTACATAGAACGCCTGCACCCCGGTCTTGAAGATACCCGCCTTTTCACGGGCGATGTCTTCGATGGTATCGCCCAGAAAGTGCTGATGATCGAGGTCGATGCGGGAAATCAGCGACAGTGCAACGGCTTCGGGCGGTAGAATGTTGGTCGCATCCAAGCGTCCCCCCAGCCCCGTTTCCAGCAATACGAAGTCCGCCGGTGTTTCAGAGAACGCAAGGAAAGCCGCCGCCGTTGTCAGCTCAAAAAACGTGCCCGGACCATCGCCGTTTGCGGCCTCAACGCGGGTAAGGACGTCCAGTAGGGCTGCATCGCTGATGGTTTCGCCCGCAAGCTGGATCCGCTCGGCAAAGCGCACCAAGTGGGGGCTGGTATAGACGTGGACCGACTTTCCGGCGGCTTCCAACATGGCTTTCAGGAACGCCAGCGTGGAGCCTTTGCCGTTGGTGCCTGCGACGTGAATCGCTGGCGGCATGCGGCGTTCGGGGCGACCCAAATCGTCCAGCAAAGCGTCAAGACGGTCCAGCGACAGGTCGATCAGTTTTGGGTGCAGAGCCAGAAAGCGGTCAAGCGCAGCTTTTACGCTCTCGTCTTCATGCATCATACTTGGTCAAAACTCGCGATGGGTTCGTCTTCGGCCATGGCAGGCGCCCCGTCTGTGGCGGGATCGGCTGGCACGGTTGGCCCCGGAACACCGCGCAGCAGGCCAAACAGCATGATCAGACGGCCCCGCAGTTCCAGCCGGTCAACGACTTGGTCGACCATGCCGTGTTCCTGCAAATATTCGGCAGTTTGGAAATCGTCAGGCAGTTGCTCGCGGATCGTTTCCTCGATCACGCGGCGGCCAGCAAAACCGATGACGGCATTGGGTTCGGACAGCGTCAGATCGCCCAGCATCGCAAAACTTGCCGTCACACCGCCGGTTGTCGGGTTGGTCAGCAGCACCACGTAGGGCAGGCGCGCTTCTCGCATATGCTCGACGGCAATGATCGAGCGCGGCATTTGCATCAGGCTCAAAATGCCTTCCTGCATGCGCGCACCGCCACTGGCTGGAATGACGAGCAGAGCGGCTTTGTTGGCCACAGCAGCCTCAGCAGCGAGGACCAAGGCTTCACCGACCGCGCGGCCCATCGAGCCGCCCATGAAGGCAAAGTTGAAGGCTGCGATGATCACGGGCGCATCGCCCATCGTGCCCTTTGCGACGATCACGGCATCTTTTTCATCGGTCTTGGACTGGTATTCTTTCAGCCGCGCGATGTAAGGCTTCTTGTCCTTGAACTTGAGCGGATCAGCCGGCAGTTCGGGCTGCTCCAGACGCTGGTAGGCGCCGTCGTCGAACAGGCTATCGAGACGTTCAAGCACGGTCATGCGATGGTGATGACCACAATGGGTGCACACCTGCAGATTCTCTGCGAGCGCCTTGTGGAACAGCATCTGGTCGCAAGACTGACACTTGGTCCAAAGGTTATCGGGCGTTTCTTTCTTGTTGCCGACCAGTCGTTGAATACCGGGACGGACGTGTCGGGATAGCCAGTTCATAGAACCTCAGATGCGGTTAGCGGACGCCTTGTGACAGGGTCTTTGTAAACTCTAGCACGGCATCAACCAAGCCGGGCTTTGGGTTGCCGTCGTCGTCGAGATTGTTTTCGATCTGCCGGACAATGGCGGATCCAACCACAGCCGCGTCAGCAACGGTGCCAATTTCGCGAATTTGCTCAGGCGTGTTGATGCCAAAACCGACGGCGATGGGCAGGTCGGTAAACTTTTTCAATCGGGCCACCGCCGCTTCGACGTTGGACTGTGTGGCCGACGCCGCACCGGTGATGCCGGTGATCGAGACGTAATAGACAAAGCCTGACGTGTTGCTGAGGACGGCGGGCAAGCGGGCTTCATCGGTCGTTGGCGTTGCCAGTCTGATGAAGTTCATGCCGGCTTCATTCGCCGGGATGCAAAGCTCGTCGTCTTCTTCGGGCGGTAAATCCACGACAATCAGACCGTCAACACCCGCAGCTTTGGCCGCAGCGAGGAAGCGATCGACGCCGTAGATGTAGATCGGGTTGTAGTAGCCCATCAGGATCAGCGGTGTGTCGCGGTCTTCCTTGCGGAACTCCTGCACCATTTCCAGCGTCTTTGGCAGCGTCTGTCCGCCTTTGAGCGCGCGCTGGGCCGCCAGCTGGATCGCAACACCGTCGGCCATGGGATCGGTGAAGCACATCCCCAGCTCGATAATGTCAGCTCCTGCCGCGGGCAGGCCTTTGAGGATCTCCAAGCTGGTGTCCATGTTCGGGTCACCAGACATGATGTAGGAGACAAAACCCGGGCGCCCTTGGGCTTTCAATTCAGCGAATTTTGCATCGATCCGCGTGCTCATTGAGTGGTTTCTCCCATTACGTCCGCCATGTCGAAGCCGAGGTGCTTGGCGACGGTAAAGATGTCTTTGTCGCCACGACCGCACATGTTCATGATCATGATGTGGTCCTTGGGCAGCTCAGGCGCGATCTTCGCAACGTGCGAGAGGGCGTGGGATGGCTCCAGCGCTGGAATGATGCCTTCGGTCCGGCAGCACAGCTGGAACGCCTCCAGTGCTTCTTTGTCCGTGGCGTAGACGTATTCCACGCGGCCAATGTCGCGCAGCCAAGAGTGTTCGGGACCAATGCCGGGGTAATCCAAACCAGCAGAAATTGAGTGCCCTTCGATGATTTGGCCGTCGTCGTCTTGCAGCAGGTAGGTCCGGTTGCCGTGCAGCACGCCGGGTTTACCGCCCGTCAGGGACGCGGCGTGTTCATCGCCTTCCAGGCCATGACCGCCGGCTTCGACACCGATGATCCGAACGTCGGTATCATCCAAGAAGGGGTGGAAAAGACCCAAAGCATTCGAGCCCCCGCCAATGCACGCGACCAGCGAGTCCGGCAGTCGGCCTTCGCGTTCCATCATTTGCGCTTTGGCTTCCGTGCCAATCACAGACTGGAAATCGCGGACCATGGCCGGGTAGGGGTGTGGCCCTGCTGCGGTGCCGATGATGTAGAACGTGTCTTCGACATTGGTTACCCAATCACGCAGCGCTTCGTTCATGGCGTCTTTGAGCGTACCGGAACCCGATGTCACCGGGATGATCTCAGCACCCAGCAGGCGCATGCGGAAGACGTTTGGCGCTTGGCGCTCCACGTCGGTCGCGCCCATGTAAACGGTGCACGGCAAGCCAAACAGCGCGCAAACCGTCGCCGTTGCAACGCCGTGCTGACCCGCGCCGGTTTCGGCGATAATGCGGGTCTTGCCCATGCGCCGCGCCAGTAGGATTTGGCCCAGACAGTTGTTGATCTTGTGCGCGCCCGTGTGGTTCAGCTCGTCTCGCTTGAAGTAAATCTTCGCGCCGCCGAGTTCTTCGGTTAACCGCTCGGCCAAGTACAAAGGGCTCGGACGCCCCACGTAATCGCGCGCAAGCATGTTGAACTCTTCCCAGAACGCAGAGTCGGACTTCGCCGCGCCCCATTCGCGCTCCAGATCAAGGATCAAAGGCATCAGGGTTTCAGCGACAAAGCGACCACCGAAAATACCGAACAAACCGCGCTCGTCCGGACCGGTCTTGAATGAATTGGGCGTGGACATTGTTTTCCTGTCTCGTATTCAGAATCGGGCAAACACTAGCAGTGTTTCAAGCTTGGGCAACTGCGGCTAAGAAGGCTCTGATCTTCTCAGGATCTTTCGTCCCTCTTTCGCCGTCTTTTTCGACACCCGAGGAGACATCAACATAGGTTGGTTGAGTTACCGTGATAGCTTTAGCCACATTATCGGGGTTTAAGCCACCGGCGAGCATCCACGGCGTGTTGCCAATTTTGGCGGCAGCCAGCACCCGGTGATCGAATGACAGCGCATTACCGCCCGGCAGTTCGCTGTTTTTTGGCGGTTTCGCATCAAACAGCAGGCCGTCTGACGCCTTGCGGATGGCCGGAACGGCCGCCAAATCATCGGAATCAGCGACGGAGACAACGGCAATAACCGGCAGGCCTGTGCGCTCGCGGATGGCGGCGAACCGGGCAGCGCCGTCGTGGGCATGGACCTGCAGCATGTCGAGGTCAACCACAGCCAGCAGCACGTCGAGGAAGTCGTCTGTGGGCTCGACCACCAATCCCACACGACTGATTCGGCCCTTGGCTTGCTGGCAAAGCGCGGCGGCTGTTTCGAAATCGACGTTCCGAGGCGACTTTTCAAAGAACACAAAACCAACGTGTGTTGCGCCGTTTTGAATGACCTCTTCGAGGATCTCCGGCGTTTTGACACCGCAAATCTTCGCATAGCACCGGGCAGGGAGCGGCGTCGTCTCGCTCAGAATCTTATCGGCAACCAACCACGTGACGCCAAGAAAGATGACCAAGGCAAGCCCGGAGCCGATCAGCGATAAATACGCGCCGAGCGCAGCGAACGCCGATAGGTTCAGCAGCCAAACCGCCAGACCGGTGGCGACAACCAGCGCCAGCGCGGCTCGCACGGCGCTGAGGCCGCGCAGCGCGCTCCATGCATGAAAGGTAAATGCCTTCTTGGGGCGGCGATGACGCAGCGGCACAACGGCCCAAGCGCGGACGAAGAAATAGGCGATCAGCATGCCGCTGACGCCAATAACGGCAAACAGCGCGCTTTGGTTGACCGCTTGCTGATCCAGCGCAGGTGCCTGGGTGGTTTCAACACCGATGGTGGCGAGTTTTCGGGGGTCGTTAGAGCCGTATTCGATGAAATCCCCAACCGCAGCGCCAAGGCTGCCCCACAAAGTCTCGCCATCGGCATAGGTCAGCAGCGAGCCAACCATGGTTAAGCCAATCCAGCCAAACACAGCGGCGAAAATGATGCTGAAACCCAGCACGGTTGAACGCAGACCCGGTCCGGACCAGAACGGCGCAGGCTGCGCCAGCCCGCCGCCAAGCTGCCCCCGACGCAGGGCCATCAGCCCGGTAAATTCCCAAGCCGCAGCGTGATACAGAACGGCAACGACACACAGTCCGTATATGGCGTTCTTCAGGTCCAGCAGGCCCGATTGTGCGCCCAAGTACACCGCAGCGGGTGCCGCAGCAGCGCTGCCAAAAATTATGATTTGCGAGAGTGTTCTAAGCACCGTCATCGGAGATCTCTTTCTAGACGCGTCGCGCACCGGGCGCCCAGCCGGTGCGGTTCACAAAGCATACAAGATTGATGATGGTGAAAACGGCCACACGCAGCAAGAAGAGAGCTTGGGTGAGCAGCATGGTGCCGAAGTACGTCATACCAAAGGCGGGGGCGGAGGATGTGCTGGTTTGCAAGGCCAATTGACCCACCACAAGGGGCAGGGAAAATGCGAGGTTCAGCCCAAGAACCAGCAGCGTGATGCCGCCTGTCGCCCGGACGCTGTCGCCAAAGGTGTAGGGCGCGCCGACGGCAGCAGCGGAGATAACAAAGCTAAACCGCGCATAGAGGTAAAGTTGGATCATCGCAGGCACGGCGATCATCAGCGGAGCCAGCTGGGGGTTGGGCAAGTCGTCTCGGAAGACGAGATAGGCGACAAAGCCGCCGCCCATGAGCAATCCACCAAAAAAGTAAAACACAGCCAATCGCAGGGCAACGCCACCAAAGGCGTCGCGCCAGTCTTCGTCGATTGTCACTTTTCCTTTGCGGGATCCAATGCCCAAAAGCCGCGCGACGTTGGTGGTGTAATACGCCCCGACCAGCACTTCGAGCAGGATCAGAGCGATCAGGTCGACAGCTATGGCTTCGGGGCTTCCAACCAAGTTACGCGATCCGCGAAAATCCAGAACCAGCGCCGAACCCAAATCGATCATCAGCGCCAGAATAAAGGGCACAATGGCAACCATCAGCAACAGCCGCCACTGACCGAACAGGCCGTCAGCCACGACTTGGCGGATGACGCGGCCTGCGGCGAGCGGTGGGAACTGACCCATGAGACGAATGGGCTTAACCATGTGCAAGCTCGTCCAATATGGCCTGTGCTGCTGCGCGCGGGTCTTGGGCTTGGGTGATGGGGCGGCCAATGACCAAGGACGTTGCGCCACTCTGCTTCGCTTGCGCCGGCGTGGCCACGCGGTTTTGGTCGTTCAAGGCGGCACCGGCGGGGCGAACGCCGGGTGTGATAAAGGTTCCGTTCGGCAATTGACCGCTGAGTGCTGCAACTTCGAGCGGAGAACAGATGAAGCCCGTAATCCCGCTTCCGGTTGCCAGTTGGAACAGACGCTGCACCCGCGCCGCTGGATTGGCGTCCAGCACGCCTAAGCCGGCCAAGTCACTGTTGTTCATGCTGGTCAGCACCGTGACCGCCAGAAACTGAAAATCATCGCGTTCCAGCGCGGGCAAGGGCGCGAGCATTGCGGCGCCGCCTGCGGCATGGACCGTCGTCACTCTCACGCCCAGATCGGCGATGCGTGCGCCGGCCGAGCGGACCGTGTTCGGAATATCGTGAAGCTTCAAATCCAAGAAAATCGGATGGTCTGCGGCCAACCTTTTTACCAGCGACGCGCCAGATTGGTAAAACAGCTCCATACCCACTTTGTAGCCCACATTCAGACCGTCTAGCGCGCCCATTAAAGGCGCAACTTCGGCTTCGCTCATGTCCAGAGCGACAAAGATGGGGGGGAGATCCGTTGTCGGTTGATCGATCATAGGGCGCGTGGGGTTCTGGGGGCGAAAATACTGCTATGGGCTTAACCCGTTAGCCCCCCTCGTGCATAGGCTGCTTTTTGCGCGTCACCTTTGCCAAAGGTCGCAACCAAACCCCAGCATCGGTCCAGCCCAAGGCCTCGGTCCCATGCCCAGCTTCGACAGCAGGGCTGAAAAGGCGCGCTGCATCAAAACAAAGACTTTTCTTTTGCCACAGAGAGTTCATGGTCAGGGGTGTAGTCGCCGTATTAGGTTCGCTTGGGAGTAGTATTGATGACAGGCAGTCAATCCACATCCGCCATCAGCCCGCGCGTTGGCCTCATCATCATCGCCGGATGCATGATGGCGCTGATATCCATGGGTGTGCGCTCGACATTCGGTCTGTTTGTCGCTGGGGCTCCCGACGCTATTGGCGTTTCCGCTGCTGACTTCGGTTTGGCTTTGGGGTGGCAAAATCTGCTGTGGGGCTTGATGGGGGCTTATGCCGCCAGTTTGGTGGACCGCTTTGGCCCCCTATGGGTGCTGATTGCAGGTTCCTTGCTGTATGGGTTGGGCATCATCGGCATGCTGATTCTCCCCGGTACACTCATGACGTACATTTTTATGGGCGGATTGACCGGTTCAGGGATCGCCGCGACCAGCTTCACCATCGTCGCGATGAGCTTCAGTAAACTGGTTTCACCAGAGCAAAGATCCTGGGCGCTGGGCATCGGGACAGCAGCGGCGTCCTTTGGACAGTTTGCCGTAGGCTTGCCCGCCGGGATGATGTTGCAGCAACTGGGCTGGGATAACGCCCTTTACGTGCTTGCTGGCTTAACCTTCCTCATCATCCCGCTTTCGTTCCTGTTCGCTGGTATCAAAGGAACAGCCGCTGAAAAAGGCGCAAGTGACACGTCAGGCAGCTTTGCTGAGGTCTTGGAAGAAGTCCGATTTGCGTTTCGGCAGCGGGGTTATGTTCTGCTGTTTTTCGGTTTCTTTGTGTGCGGGTTTCACATCGCTCTGATTACAATCTATCTGCCCAAATTCCTGATCGATGAGGGGGTTCAACCCCAATGGCTCAACGGTCTTGGGGGTATTGGCGCGGTATCCTTGGCTCTGATTGGCGTGTTCAACATCATCGGTGCCTACGCTGCGGGTGTGTTTGGCAGAAATAGATCCAAGAAATACGCATTGGTGTTCATTTACGCCGGGCGCTCTTTGGTCATGACCTGCTTTATCGTGTTCCCGATCACCCCCATCAGCGCCCTGGTCTTTGCATCCTGTATGGGCCTTCTTTGGCTGGCGACGGTGCCCCTCACACAAGGCATTGTCGCGCAAGTGTTTGGGGTGCGGTATATGACGACACTCTACGCCATCGTTTTTGTCTCCCACCAAATTGGCAGCTTCTTCGCGACGTTCCTCGCCCGTTGGATCCAAAACGTGACCGGAGAGCTGACGTGGATGTGGATTGCGGCGATTATGATGGGTGTCTTCGCAACGGTGATCCATTGGCCCATCGATGAAAAGCCGATCGACCGCGCTGCGCCGCAGCCTGTCGCTGCTTAATGTGTGATGGGTAGCATGACCGATAGTGATCCCGCGCAGGGACCGCAGGCCACCCCCTCAACCCCAACCTCGCCATCAGCTTGGTCTCAGACCGCCGTGGCGTTTTGGGCGCTGACGGTGGGCGTTCTGGCTATGATGGTGCTTTCGGTGGCCTTAGCGTTGGCCACACGATTGCCGCAGGATTTCAGCGGAACCGTGCTCGCCGTTTTCCCGCCGCGCACACCGGCGGACGTGGTTTTTGACGCTATTGATCAAACAGACGCGCGCGTGATCCGCGCCACGCTCTTTTCAAACGCCTGGATCATCGAGAATACGGATCCTGACTTTGTCGAGAGACTGCGAGATGCCGGCGCGATCGGGGCGTGGAAACCTGTTTCAGGTGTCTCGTTCGCCGTCGGCGGCTGTGGTTTCGGTTCAATCCTGTCGAACGAACTGCCGTCCTAGACCAGCGCACTCAGGTCTGTCTGACGCCGTTTTAAGACGTGGCGCGCGTGATCCATGACTGCATGGAGATAAAGCGGCACCCTTGCGCTTTCAGGCCGTCGATGATCCCCGGCAGCGCTTCAACCGACCGCTCGTGTATTGAATGCAGCAACACGATATCCCCCGGCGCGCTCTGCTCCAGCACGCGAGAGGTGATACCGGCTGCTGATTTGATCTTCCAATCCAGACTATCGTTGGTCCAGTTGACCACCGACATGCCGTGTTTCTTCGCCGTGGCGATGATCCCGGAGTTGTAATTGCCGAAAGGGGGCCGGAACACCTTGGGCCGCAAACCCACGGCGTTAAAGGCGGCCAGTCCCTTGGTAAAGTCAGCCTGTACCGTCGCCATACTTTCGGCGCGCAGGTTTTTGTGGTCCCACGAGTGGTAGCCGACTTCGTGTCCGCGGGCCTTGGCTTCCTTGGCGGTATTGGGGTTCGCTTGGACTTTTTCACCCAAGAAGAAGAACACGGCCTTCACCCCTTTGGCGTCCAGAATGTCATAAATCTGGGCGTCTCGACCATGATGAGGACCATCGTCGAATGTCAGCACACAGGCGTGCGAGCCGTCCGCGTTTTTGAGGTCGCTTGGGCCTTTGGTAAAGGCGAGGCTGGGGCCAACATATTGGTCAAAAGCGCCCGGAACCGACTTTGTCGACTTGATTGTCGTGGGGTCGATGGGCGGGGCTTTGGCGCGGGCTGCTGGCTGCGGGGTGGCCGTCGATGAGGTTGATCCCGCGACAACCGTGCGCGACACCACCCGCCCATAGGGGCTAATCAGCCCCGTTTGACTGGCTGCCAACTGCGCTTTTTCGGCTTCTTCCGCCCGGCGGATGGCGAGGTACTGGTTGAGCTGGGCTTGGGTCATCGAAAAGATGCCTTGATCCGTTTGGATCACAAACTTGCGCTCATCCGGAGACGCCGCGCTATCCAAGGCTTCTTGGTCAAGAATATCGGCGGCGCTACCCTGCATCAAAACCCGCTCACCATTGTCCGCGAACAGTTCTGCGACAGCCTGTTCAGCAGCCTCAGGATCCATAACCCCGCCGTCAACAGACGCGGTGCAACCTGTGACCAGCAGAGACAGAAAAAAGCCACTGGCCGCGAGAATTAAGCGCATAAATTCAAAAACCTCAAAGTATCACGTCTGGAGAACCACGATTTTACGGCGAAAACAATATCAATTGCTAAAAAGCCGTGTTTTTCCAATTTATGCGGCGTGATCAGAGGGTTGCTTCGCTTCGGCTTCAGCCACCAGTGGCGCCTTGGTTTTTGACAGCTTGGACAGTTTGCGCTGGATGTCGGACAAATCCTTGCGGAGATCCCCCAAACGACGCTCTTTGCGCTTTAATTCTTTCTCGAACTTTGGGTCTGGTTTGTTTTCCAGAACGAGCTTGCCCATGCGGATTTCATCTTCAAGCGCGTAGCTCAATTCGCGTTTTCGGGTGAAGGCTTCAGCCAAGCGCGCGCCAAAATCGGCGCGTTCAGCAGCCGATGCGTCATCGCGGAGCGTACGAATGCCCGATCGCACATCCTGAAACTCCGCCCAAAGCGCTTGGTCCGTCTCCCGCCCGGCACTGCCGGTCTGTTTCCAGTCGGCCATGACAGCCTCGACGTGCTCATCAAGTGCTTTGACCGACGCGCCCAGAGGCGGGTGGCTCAAGCGGTCCAAGAGGGCGCGCTTGCGGAAATTGTTTGTTTCCCGGCTTTCGTCGAGCGTCTCAAAAAACGCTTTGCGGGCTTCGTTCACGGCTTTGCGTGTGTCGCGGAGATCTGCGCCTATTCTCCCGACATCCTCAGCGGCAACGCGCCCCAATTTCTTCATGGTCGCCAGCGCGTTTTCCGCGCTGTCCATGCCGGCTTTGGCCGCTTCTTCAATACCGCGCCACTCTTTGAGCGTTGAGGGCTCTGTGGGAATCTCCTTGGCACGAATCAGATGCTGCCGGGCATCGTTGGCCAGCGTTGCGACTTGCGCGCGACGTTTTTCGATTTCTCGATCTGCGCGCCATTGCAATTCATCAATCCGGCGACGCAGTTTGTCGGTAATATCGCGGTTTTGCCCGCCTGATTTTGTTTCCAAGGTGCTCACAGACTGGGCCAAGCGCTGCAAATCTTTGCCGTCGGTTAAGGCATCCGCATCGCTCGCGAGGCTGTCGAAGGCTTGCTCAAGCACAGTCGCTTCCTCTTCGGCCTCAGCGCGCAAATTCTGTGTTTCACTCGCAAGCGCAAGAATGTCCCGTTCAACCGCCGCCGTCATCTGGGTGAAGCGCTGGTCCAGCGCACCATCGTCCGGCCCGCCGGCTTCTTCCCAAGCCTGCATCAAGCCGTGGAGTTTCGGCTGCATGTTGCTGCGGTGGGTGCTGGACATCAACTCGACCAAGTCATCGAGAACAGCTTGCCGCTCTGCTGCAAACAGCTCTGGCTGTTCTGTGGCGATCTGCGCGCGCTTTGTTGCCGCTTCCAGTGCCGCGACGTAGCGTCGTTCGAGCACGGTATCATGGACGGCACCAGCAGAACCGGACTGACCCCACTCCTCAACCAGCGCGTCGATGCGGGCGGTTAGCGTGCTGGGTGACGCTTTGCTCAAGGCCTCCAGCCGACCAATGATGTCGCGCTTTTGGCCCCATTGGGCCTGCGTGTGCGCCTCCAAAGCCGTTTCCAACGCCGCAAATCGCGCGTCCAAGGCGTCGAGATCACCGAGCCCGGGCGTATCCCTGAGATCCACTTTTAACTGAGCGACCTGCGGCTCTAAGCCAGCGATTGAAACAGAGGCGTTGGACAGCGCGGTTTCGAGCGCCGTCAGTTCACCCAAGCGCTGCTCGTATAGGGCTTCGGCATCGGCAAGCGCCGCGGTTTTGGAACCTTTGCCAGCCCGGGCAATGATGCGTCCACCATCGGTCAGGCGCACGCTTCCGCTTTTATCGACATAGGCCCGGTCTTGCGTTGCCTTTGCCGCCTCTGGCTTACGGTTGCTCGGCATTCGCGCTGGGTTGCTTGTCCCGCGCCGTCTTTTGTCACGGCGGCGCTGATCGGCGCGCTCCTCAACCGCATGAGGATTCTTCCTCGGCGCCCATAACCATCGCCAAACAGCTGTTACAGGAGCGAAAACGCCTCTCTTGGAATCCCGTGACTTCACGTTGACTTTATCCCTGACTGAAAATTTGCACGAACATAGTTTGATCTTTATCTACATGAGTCCGTGAGATCTAGCGCGCATAAAAACAGCACGATCTCAAAACCTTATGTCGGGTGAAACGATGCGGCAAACTATTCGTGCTTTCCAAGGGCTCGCCAGCGCAGCTTTGTTCGGCATGGGCGCTGTCCTGCTGGGCTTTGCATCAGTGGCGCAGGCGCAAACCGGGGACGCGGAGCTTACGATTGCAACGTGGGGCGGCTTTTACCAAAAGGCGCAGACGCAAGTACTCGCCGAGCCCTTTGGCTTCCAGACTGGAAAGTCGGTGGATGTTGTCACCTATACCGGCCATCCAAACGAAGTGCGCCAAAAGGTTGCTGCTTATCGCGAGACAGGCGACGCGCTGGGTTGGGACGTCTTGGACCTCGAACGGCATGATGCTGAGGCTTTGTGCCTCCAAGGCTATTTGGAACCCATCGATCATCAACGGATTGGCATTCAAAATCCCACCAGTGACTTCATCGACGGGGCCATCGGCCTGTGCTGGGTTGGCAATGTTGTCTGGTCGCACGGATTTGGGTTTGATCAGCGGCTGTTCAGCGGCGCTAAGCCCTACGCGCTCACCGATGCTTTTGACCCGTTATTGTTTCCCGGTCGGCGGCTGTTCACGACCTCGGCGAGCGTAATGATGGAGCTGGCGTTGCTGTCTGAAGGCGTTGCCGTGGACCGGGTTTACGAGCGTTTGGGCACGCCCGAGGGTGTGGCCGAAGCGCTGGCCGTGCTCAACCGTGTGCGAAAAAATGTTCAATTTATCAACTCAACGCAGGAAATTTTCGCTCTGCTGAAGTCGGGACAGGCTGCGATTGGCTTAATCCATCACTTTGATGCCCTGCGGGAGCTGCGCGCGACGGGGCCACGTATTGGGTATCTCTGGGATAACCACGTTGTTGATATGGACGTTTTTGCCATTCCATCGGGCGCAGCGAACCCGAGGTTGGCGGGCGACTTCATCGCCAATGTCTCTCGCGGGGCTTACCAAACGGCCATGGCGACCGTCACCGGCTATGGCCCGGCGCGATTGTCTGCCGCAACGGCAGCGCGCGAAGACTTGCGGGCGTGGTTGCCGACGGGACCAGAAAACCTTGGTTCCAGCTTGCTGTTCAGCGCAGAATTCTGGGCTTCACCCCCGGGCGAAGCGGCGCAAGCGGCCTACGATGCTTGGCGCGGGTCCGTGGCCGGTACGCTGTAGCAACTCGGCATCCGCGCTAGATATCAGCGCCCTCGTACGCAATCATACCGGCCAGCACCAGCCCCCCTGCGATCAATCCCAAGATGATCAGCAGCGTGACTTTCCACCACGAAACAGGGCGCTCGCCCTGTACCTCGCCCGTTCGCGCATTGACCACGAAGCGGTAAACTTTGTTTTTCCAGCGAAAAGCAGACAAAAACGTGGGCAGCAAGACGTGCTTGAAGGTCGTGTCGTCATAGTGGGTTTCAAGCCGCGTGATGCGCTGGCGATCACCACCGATGGACCGCCGAACGTCCCGTTCAATCGCGATCTGCATGATGCGTTTGGCTTCTGTGAACCCTTCGGCCAAGGGCATTTGGTAGGCCTCGGAGATATAGCCGGCAAGGTATTCATCCGCATAAGGGCGCTGATTTTCCAAATCCCACGGCGTCAATCGAGACAGATATTTGGCCGGTAGAGAATGGGACGACGGCACCAGCACGTCGTCAAAAAGGCGCGCCACGCGGCCGCTTTTGGGCGTCCAACGCACGCGGGTTTCGGTGCGCCGGTTTTCCCCACTGCCAACCGTGACGGTATAGGTATCGCCGCGAAAGCCCTGATACCGAGACGCCGTATCAGCGTCATAGGTCCAGTAGGGCAGGTAAACGCCTTTGAATTGATCGTCGGCGGTCGTGTGTCGTCGCATGGCTTCGGGGGCCAACCACGATCGTTTTAGCCAGCGTTTGGTCGCTTGGCGCGCCTCCTTTGCCGTCAGCTTGAACGGCAGGACAGCATCGGGGGTCAAGCGCCGCACTTGCACCGGATCAACCACCACAGGCACCGCACAAAACGGGCACCGGCCGGCTGTTTCATTTTGGGCGAGGGTGAACTCTGCTGCGCAGCTGTCGCACTTGATCGACGCCACATGGTCGGTCGCGTGGCTGTTTTCTAAATCCCGTAGAGCGCTATCGAGGTCATTCTCCACAATCTCGCGCGCATCATGGTGCAGGGGGTTTACGTGACCGCAATAATCGCACCCCAAAGCGTCAGCGCCGGGCTTGAAGGCCAGCAACGCCCCGCAGTTCTGACACGGGTAGTCTTGGCGTTCGAGCGTTCCTGTTTCCTCGCGTGATGCCGCATCCATGAGAAAGTCCCCGTTTTGATCGTCAGTGGTCGCAAGAATACGAAAGTCACACCCATCATGAAACCCGTGGCTCTTGCAAAAAGAAAGGGGGCGCTGGGCCCCCTTGTTGTTTGCGCTACAGCGGAGGTGGTGAACCGGGGACCGGCGGCGGTGCCACGTCAAACAAACGCGCAATGGCCGGCACGTCAGATGCCTTGGTCCAAGCAGCCATGCCTGCGGCCCAAACCAGCGCGTCTGAGTGCAGGCGGCCGGCTGCGATTTCGTCGTGCAGGGCGTGACCCTGAAACGGGCCCGTCTGACCGCCGTTTACCGCAATATAGTAGGATGGCTCAGAAGGCAGCGGGGGCGGTGCCGCTGCCGCCGCAGGGGAAGCACCCCCGTTGGGCGAGAAGGCAGCCGCCATTTGCTGTGCCATCGCAAAGCCCATACCCATGCCAGCACCCGACGCCGCAGCGCCGCCAGCTTCGCCGCCTGCCGTGAGGGATTCAGCAGCCTGAAACTGCATGTATTTGTTGAGATCACCGATCACACCCATCGACGAACGCTTGTCCAGCGCTTCTTCGACATTTGGCGGCAGGGAGATGTTTTCGATCAGCAGCTTTTGCAGATCCAGACCATAGGCGGCGAAATCTGGACCGACGAGGTTTGTCAGAAAATCCCCCAGCTCCATATAATTCGCGGCCAGATCCAGCGCAGGGATCTTCGCTTTACCCAAGCCAACCGCAACCCGGCTGACAATCAAATTGCGCAGCTGGTCGCTGACCTCATCGACGGAAAACCGACCATCGGTGCCAACAACTTCGCGCAGGAACTCGACCGGGTCTGCAACACGGATTTCGTAGGTGCCAAAAGCCCGCAGGCGCACGGGGCCAAACTCGGCATCGCGCAGCATGATCGGGTTTTTCGTGCCCCATTTGAGGTCGGAAAACCGCTTGGTGTTGATGAAGTAAACTTCGCACTTGAACGGGCTTTTAAAGCCGTACTTCCAAGATTGAAGCGTGCTGAGAACCGGCAGGTTTGCCGTTTCCAGTTGCCATAAGCCGGGATCAAACACGTCGGCGACTTCGCCTTCGTTGACCATGACCGCAACTTGTCCTTCGCGGACCGTGAGCATGGCGCCGTATTTGATTTCATTCCCTTGACGTTCAAAGCGGTACACCATCGTGTCGCTGGTATCATCGGTCCATTCGATAACGTCGATGAACTGACCGCCGAAAATTCCGAATGCCATTTTAGGCCTTCTCCTTCGTTTCTGTGCAAATGACAGTGTTTGTTTAGTTGGCGTCGACGGCTGATTGGCCAGCCTCGATCGCAGCGCCGGAAGCAGACTTCAGCACGGCCTTGAGATCGTTTTCCATGGATTGCATGGCGACCACAGCCGCAGCGCGCTTCTTCTTGGCTTCATCGGCGATCATCAGGGAGTCATTGATGGCCCCGATCAGGCTATCATTGGCTTCCTGCACGGTTTCAATGTCAAAGACACCGCGCTCAATCTGCTCGCGCACTTGGGCGTTGCCGGCGCGCAGGTTATCGGCATTGGCTTTGAGCAAATCATTGGTCAAATCCTGTGCTGCCTCGACCGCTTGGCCGGTTTTGGCCATGTTGTGAATGGCAATCGCCTGTGCCAGCTGCTGCTGCCAAAGCGGCTTGGTGTTGACGACAATCGAGTTGATCTTGTTCACCAACGCCTTGTCGTTTTCCTGCACCAACCGGATCGACGGCAGGGACTGCATCGTCACCTGGCGGGTGAGTCGCAAGTCGTGAACGCGGCGCTCCAGATCATCGCGGGCAGAGCGGAGATCGCGCACGGCTTGGGCATCCAGCATTTCGCCAGATTGTTCTGCCTTGGCTTCGAGCGCTGGGATGTCTTCCTCGTTCAGCAAGGCCAGCTTCTTCTCACCGGCGTCAATCCACAGTTCGAGATCATGGAAGTAGTCGAGGTTGGCATCGTAGAGCTTATCGAGCTTTTCAATGTCGGTGAGCATCACCGTCTTTTGCTTCTCCAAGTCGATTTCGATCTGATCGACTTGACCCTGTACCGTGTCGAATTTGGACTGAAACCGGACCAGATTGTCCTGACCCATGCCCAGCAAGCGCATGAAAAAGTTTGGCTTGCGGTTTGGATCCAAGGAGCGCGCGTCAAAGCCCTTCAGCGCCGAAACCATGTTGGTCAGTGCGTCGCCG
The DNA here is from genome assembly GCA_905479265.1 of uncultured Alphaproteobacteria bacterium. Lineage (GTDB taxonomy): Bacteria > Pseudomonadota > Alphaproteobacteria > UBA7985 > UBA7985 > UBA7985. The sequence continues at coordinate 3,452 of CAJQLX010000009.1, read as the reverse complement.
GCGGGGCCAACATCTTTGTTGCGCACGCCATCGAGCATGGTTGACGAAATGGTCGTCAGCTCCTGCTGCGCTTTCGATCCGAAAAAGATGATCGAGTTGGTGTCCGACATATCCAGCTCGGACATGTACTTGTTCACCATCGCCTGGTTGGTTGGATCATCCGGATCAACGGGCACCAACGCTGTGTTGGTGACGGATCCATCTGCGGCCACGTCTGGAAAAATGACTTCAGCGACGGCGGTTTTGGTTTCGGTTGCCATTGGAATTTATCCCTTTTGGTTCGGCTTGGATGGCGGCGGCTCTTTTTAGAGGCCTTCCCGCTCCATTTGTTTGCGTAGGACGTCGAGCTGGACTTCGAGATCTATGGAATCTTCTGCGTCCAACCGTTGTTTCTGGTCGTTAAATGCTTTTTCAATCACGTCGAGCGTGGCGTTAAAGTCGGCGCGATGGCCGTCTGCCTTGCCCTTGGTTTCGGCGGCTGCAAACTGCTCCACGGATGTCGCGGCGCGTTCGAGGTAGGTGGCCATGAAGCGACGGGCGCGACGAATATCACCGGGGTCTGCCAAAATACCTTCGAGCACGCCCTCGGCATGGTCGGCGATTCGGACCACTTGTGCTTGATTGTCGGACGAGGACAACTGTGCGCCGCTGGTCCGCATCCGTTTGACGTAGTCGTGCGCTTGGGCGAGTTGCTTGCGCAGGTCACCCATATCGATGCCGGCGACTTTCTCACCCAAACCGTTCGACGCCTGTTCCGCGCCGGTTGAGGTGAAGAGCGCCAGCCACAGGCCGATTGCGCCCAAAGCGGCAACGCCTATGGCCTGTAATGGCCCGGCTGGGCCTGATAAGCACAGCAGGAACAAAGCCGCCACCAGCGCTGCTGAGCCCAGGCCCAGAGCGGTCGATGGACTGTTTAGCGCGGCTTCAACCCCGCCGGACTGCCGAACGGTCAAGCCCCGACGCACCAGCCCGATGCCCGCAAGCTGCAGCGCAATGGCGACCAGCAAGGCCAGAGCGGTAAAGATATCGGCGCTGACGGTTTCGATGAGCAGTGCAAGCACCATGACGGGGAGTGGCAGAGCCACCAACCAGCGCGTCAAACCAGCCTTTAGGCCGTTTACTGGCACCACTTGCTTTTCGCTGGTTTCTGCAAAGGCACCAGCTTTCATGGATTTGGAAGAAACCCGTTTTCCCTGCGACATGGCTTAGAACACCGTTCCGGACATGGCGGCAAACGCAGTCACGACAGCGAGTATCACGTATACTGCGAGACCAAGGTTTCGAAGTGTTGGCGAGTTCAAGGTGAAGCCTCTCCTCTAAGAATGATGCGGCCCCCGACGCTAACCCTTAAATCGGAGTTGATTCGGCAGATTGCAAGAGTTCTTTCTAACAATTTGTAGTTTGAGAGGCGGGCTAAATACCCCAAATAAACGCGATTAACGGCGTTCCGAGCAGCACAATCAGAATTTCCAAAGGCAATCCCATCCGCCAATAATCGCCAAATCGGTAACCGCCCGGCCCCATAACCAGCAAGTTGTTCTGATGCCCGATCGGGGTCAGGAAAGCGCACGAGGCGCCCAAGGCCACAGCCATCAGGAAAGCGTCTTGCGAAGAGCCAATTTCATTGGCCACGGTCGCAGCAATCGGGGCCATGACGACGGCTGTTGCGGCGTTGTTCATGATGTCTGACAGCGTCATGGTCACGATCATGATGATCGCCAGCAGGATCAGCGGACCAAAGGAACCAGCGGTGGAAACAACACTCTCGGCAATCAGCGCCGTGGCGCCGGTTTTCTCCAACGCATCACCCAAAGGAATCATCGCCCCCAGCAGCACGATGATGGGCCAATCGATGGCCTGATACAGCTTCTGCGGATCAATCCGGCCCGACAGCAGCATCCCCACGACAGCGGCGGAAAAGGCAATGGCCACGGGCACGCCCAACAGCGCTGTGGCAGCGATCGCAAGGGCAAAGAACCCCAGCGGAGCCCAGTCTTCGCGCTGGTTTTGACCCAGCATCAGGGCGCGCTGCGCCAACGGAACCGCGCCAAGATCATTGATCGTGTCGGGCAACGTGGAGGGTTCACCTTGAAGCAACAGGACGTCACCAGCGCGCAAGCGCACGCGGCCAATCCGGTCTTGGATCGGTGTGCCTTCGCGCGCGATGGCCAGCAGGTTAGCCCCGTATTTCCGGCGCAGGTAAAGACTGCGCGGCGAGCGTCCCTCAACGCGAGAACCCGGCAGGACCACAGCCTCCATCAGCGCTGCGTGCTCTGAGGTCATGTGTTCCTCGATGAACTCATCAGCGCCAGCCAATTCCAGCTTTTGCGCGGCGAGAAAATCTTGGAGCACGTTCGGCCCGGCTTGGACCATCAGGATGTCGTCTTTTCGGATGTGACGCAGGCGCAGGTTACCGAACAACTTGGTAGCACCGCGGATGATCCCCACCACTTGAATGCCGCCATCGGATAGACTTTCGAGGCGGAAGATTTGTTCGTTGATCAGGGGATGATCTTCGGGAACGAGAATTTCGGTCACGTAGTCTTTGATCTCGAAATGCGCGGTGTGTTCCTGAGGCGATTTGCGCTTTGTAGGAATCAGACGCCAGCCGATGAGCAGCAGGAACACAAGGCCGACAAACGCCAGAACACCGCCAACCGGTGAGAAGGCAAACAGGCCAAAAGGTTCACCGGTAATCTGCTCCCGGTAGTTGGACACAATGATGTTCGGTGGCGTGCCGATCAATGTTGTCAGGCCGCCTAATATCGTCCCGAACGACAGCGGCATCAAAATCTGGCTCGGGCGCTTAGACAGCGATATGGCGACAGGCATCAGCAAAGCCAGCGCACCGACATTGTTCATAAACCCTGACAGCAGCGCAGCAATCCCGGTAAGCATGGCCATGAACAGCAGCGGCCGATCCGAAACGCTTTCCAGCGGCGCGGCGAGGCGGTCAATCACACCACTGTTCTGTATGGCCTTGGAGATGATCAAGACCATGGCCACTGTAATCACAGCGCTCTGCGAAAAGCCCATGAAGGCATCGTTAGACTGGACCACGCCCAGCAACACCGCCGCAACAAGCGCCGTCAGTGCGACAACATCATAGCGAATGCGTCCCCACACGAACGAGATCATGGTGAGGCCGAAAATCGCGAAGATCGCGGCCTGATTAACGGTCAGAATGGCGGTATCGGTTTGCATGGGCCTTAGTTAATTGGATTTGTCCGGCAAAGCGAGACCTTGCATTCATAGCCGACACGCTGAAACGTGCAGAAATGCATGATTGCAGGTCGGCACGAACCGACTTATAAGCAGCCTCGCAGTGACCTGACGCCGCCTGCGGCGAGGCACTTGAGCGCGGAGAGGTGGCCGAGCGGCTGAAGGCGCTCCCCTGCTAAGGGAGTATACGGGAGACCGTATCGTGGGTTCGAATCCCATCCTCTCCGCCA
>CAJQLX010000008.1 GCA_905479265.1 uncultured Alphaproteobacteria bacterium | reverse complement strand
AAGGTGTGTCAGGAAAGGCCAGCTTCCTTGGCGCGCACGATGTCGGCGAGCATGCGGTTCCACGGCGCGTCCATGCCCGCCTTTTCCGCCTCGACAGGGACGCGGCCATTGATCACGTCGATCTCGGACCGGCGTCCCGCTTCAAAATCCTGCAGCATGGAGGGTTTTGCGCCCGCGACGGACCGCGCGAAATCGGTGATGTAGGCCTCGGGGTCGTCAAACGAGAATGGCACGCCCAAAGCCTGACCGACGGCATGGGCTTCTAGCCCGCAAGCAAGCGCGATGCGCCATTGCTCCGGCACGGACAGCAGGCCGCCAACGCTCTGCCCGAACACCAGCGATGGCGCGGAGAGGGAGACGTTGCAGATGAACTTCTCCCAAATCAGTTGCCCCAGATTGGCGAAAGCCTGGGCTTCGAAGCCCGCTTCACGCCAAATCTGCGCCAGCGCGTCCATGGCGGGGCTGTCACCGTCTTCGGTCTCGCCAAAGCGCATCAAACGCATGTTGGCAAACGCGATGACGCCGGGGCCACGCACCGACGCGCCGAAGCCCTGGGCCACGCCCAAAGCGACATGCACAGCCGACGCCGCTGACGCCGCCGACGATCCAGCATCTGGCAGGTTTTGGCGCACACGCTCCGCCGCGCCCAAGCCATTTTGCATGGCTAAAATCGTTGTCTCTGGCCCCAGCACAGGCCCAAGGCTTTGGGTGGCAGCGGGGACATGGGCGGCTTTGGTGGCAAGGACGACCAAATCGACCACCTCACCAATGTCTGCCGCTGTGCCAACGGCTTTAATCCGACGAAAAAGGCGCGTGCCATCGGGGCCGGTGAGACTCAGCCCGTTGGCATTGATTGCAGCGACATGGGCAGAGTTTGGGTCAACCGCCCAGACCGCGTGCCCGGCTTCAGACAGCAGACCAGCATAAATCGAGCCCATGGCTCCGGCACCAACAACGGCGATTTTCATAACCGAGAGTCCTACGCGGTCTGTTGTATCAGGGGGTCGATGGTCGGATCAGTTGACACCGACTGGGGAGCTGACTGGGGAGCTGACGGGGGAGCTAACTGGGGCCGCATGGAGGCCTCGGGCAAGCGAATGTCGAAACGCTGTCGCAGGCGCGCTTGCGTTTCTGTGCTGACGTGCTGGGGGAAATGCTCGGCGAGCAACGTTTCCACCTGCGCATGAGCGCGCTGGTTGAGCGTGGCGCGGCCCGTGGCCTCCCACTCTTCGTGGGAAGCGCGGTCGGAGAGCGCGGGGTAGTGAAACTCGCTGGTCATGCGGCGGAGCGTATCGGCAGCCCCGAGAAAGTGTCCTTCGCCGCGCACCGTTTGGTCGATAATATCAACCGATAGCGTTTCGTCGCTGACTTCGATTCCGCGCACCGAGCGCAGAATTGCGCCCAGCATCTCGTTATCAATCACGTAGGATTCCAGCGATGCCCCCATCAAACTGGCCTGCATACCGCCTGCTTGGGTGATGAAATTACACCCTGCGTGGGCCGCAAGAGAGATCGTCAGCGCCTTCTCGAAACCACTTTGCACGTCCGGGCTCTTGCTGTCGGCTGCGCCGGCGATGCAGGACGTGGGCAAATTATAGAAGCGCCCCATTTGCACCGCAGCGGCCATCGCAATCGCCTGTTCCCCGCAACCGCCGGTCATGGCGCCGGAACGCAAATCTGTAATCATGGGACGGGGGCCAAAGACCGCTTGGCACGCGGGATTGACAGCATAGGCAAAGACCAAACCCGCCAATGTTTCGGCAACCGCTTGCACCACCGCACCCGCCAGCGCCGCGGGGCTGCTGGCGCCGGCCTGATCAAAGCTGTTGATGTGGAAGGGAATACCGCGCCGCGCCGCCTCGGCCATCACACCAACACTATCGGCATCGAAGCGCAGCGGGGGGACGACGTGGTTGATGTTGAGCGACAGCAGCGGACGATCAGCGAAGGCCGAAGCGCCCCCCGCAACGTCAAAGGCCAAATCTGCCAAAGTCGCGACGTGCTCGGGCCGGGAGGCTTGGACCGTCACATGCTTGCCGGTTCCAGCGAGGCAGGCAAACGCCGTGTTGACGTCTAAGGCGAGCGGGTCGGTCAAGTCCGTTGCCACCAAGGACCGGCAGAAGAAGTGAATGTGCTCCAAGGCATCTACCACGCGCGCGGCATCGTACAAATCATGCAGGGTTGAAGGGCGGTAGTGTCCGGTGGTGCGGTCGATGATGTTGGGCGCCGCGCCGCCCGACCCGGCGTAAACCCGCGCGCCGTGGAGCTCCAGCGCGCTGTTGGGGGCTTGACCGAAGAGCACCACGTCCCGCCGCGCCGCAGCGATGGTGTCTTCAACCAAAGCAGCGGGAAACACCATACGCCCATCCGCGCCGACGCTCAGGCCTTTGGTTGCCATAACCTGCTGCACGACGGGTGGAATGTCACCCATCCCGGTCTGCGCCAGCACTTTTAAGGCGGCGCGGTGAATGGCCTCGATCTGTGGCGGGGTCAGGGGCAGAAAGCGTCCGCCGATCACGCCCGGCCATACGGCCGGGGAGGCCGCAGCGACACCACTCGGCGCACGTTCGCGGCGTGGCTTGTTGCGGCGTCCGCGTTCTCGGGCCGGGGGGCTGGCGGCGGCGTCATCGGCTTTGCGGGTCACGGGACGGCGTACTCCGTTGGCTGGATCGGCGTTTGCGCAAGACCATGCCCCCATCCGCGCTCAGGTTTTTACCGGTCGGCGGCTAGAGCAGATCTTGTTCCTCAAGAACCTTACGAGCAACGCGGAAACATTCAAGGGATTGTGGCACACCGCAGTAAATGCCGACCACGTGGATGATGGCGCGAATTTCTTCCATGGTGACGCCGTTGGTGATGGCGCCGCGGCAATGGATCTCCCATTCATGCATTTTGCCCAAGGCGCCAATCATGGCGAGATTCATCATGGAGCGGGTTTTGGCGTCGATGGCCTCATCCCCCCAACCAAAGCCCCAACACCACGCTGTCATGGCTTCCTGAAAAGGCCGGGTGAAGTCATCAGCGGCCGCGAGGTTTTTCTCGACGTATTCTGCGCCAAGAGTGGCTTTGCGTTGGGTGAGGCCGGTATCGAATAGGTCTTGTTGCATGGGAAAATCGGCTCCTGCTGGGTTGGGGTGTTGATGATGTCCTGATGAAAAGGTGGGGGTGGCGCGCTCTTCGCTTGTCCGCTGCGCGGCCTGCGCTGCGATCACGCGCAAGCTGGGTCGGCGATGAGATCGCCGGTCGGCTGGTGCCGACAGGATAATATGTCGGCGGGTGCCGAAAGGATAATATGTCGGCGGGTGCCGACGGGATAGGATGTCGGCTGCCGCCTCCGTTCTTGTTACTGTCCTTGGTCCGGTCCAGAACCGGGCGGGCCGTTGTGGGCTCGAACCCGCCGCTCAGCCAGCCTCGACGCCTTCGCGCATCCATTGCTGCAGCGCGCGGATCGAGTGCTCGGAGTTGACCCCGCATGCAGGATCCAGCACCAGCGGTCCCGGCACGTAGCCCCGTGATTTCAGGCCGCGTTGGACGCTTTCAACCAGATGGATGTCTTCTTCAACCGTGGTTTCGCGGTCCTGAACCGCTAATTTGTGGATGATATCCGACGGTGCCCCGCCCTGGGTGTACCAGCCGCGCCAGACGGTGCAGTCTTCGGGCCCGTGGGGACGCCAGTGATAGGTGTTGAGCACGTTACCGGGGTAGACCTGAAACGAAAACGTCGGCCACAGAAACCAACTGCTGTAAGCGCCCGCGTGCTCGTTGCTGTCCAGATCGATGGGGTAGGTCATGGAGTCCAGATTTTGGCACTCGGTCGTATGGCGCAGACAGTAGCCTTGGGGCTGGATGTCGTAGGTCTCGGGCTTGACCACGCCAGTGGCGAAGGTCTTGTGATTCAGCGAGCAGTGGTAGCATTCGGAATAATTCTCGATCGAGACTTTCCAGTTGCACTTTTCCGGAATTTCCACCCACTCGACAGGCTTGAGTGCATCGATATGCGGGACAAAGGCGCCCAGCTCTTCGCGGACGCCGGGAAACCATTCATCCATGGGGGCGGCGTTGGGGTCGAGGTTGACGAAGATGAAACCGTGGAACACCTCCGTGGCTACGCCGGTCAGGCAGATTTCGGACTTGGGGAAATCCGGCACGGCGCGAATGTTGGGACCAGCGAGCAGTTGGCCGTTCAAGGCGTAGGTCCAAGAATGATAGGGGCAAACTACCACCGAAGCATGGCCGCTGCCGGAGACCAACTCGTGCGCCCGATGCTGGCAGACGTTGTAGAACGTGCGCACCTCACCGTCCTTATCCCGCAGGCAAAACAGCCGCTCGCCCGACATCTCAAAGGCAAAGTAGTCGCCGGGGTTCTCCAATTGACTGGCGTGCCCGGCAAACTGCCACGTGCGCATCAGAACGCCGGCTTGCTCTGCGGCGAAGATTTCGGGGCTGGTGTAGTACTTCCCCTCAAGCGACCGAACGACGGGCTGGTCTTGGGGCGTTGGGGCGGCTTTGGCGCTCGATGCGTCGTTGGTGGTGGTGGAGGTGGTGGTGGTGGTGGTGGTGGTGGTCATGGGTGGTTACTCCCCGGAATCCAAATAGATGCCCAACTCCTGCCGCCGCTGGTGAAAGCGATCAATCGAAGCAACGACATTTTCGCCTGCTTCTGCGATGACAAACGCCATAAGCGCTTCGAGAAACGCCGAAAGGGCGACCGTTGAGGTGAAAAATTGGGGCGTATCAACGGGGACCAGAAAGCCGTGTTTGGCCCCGCGCAGGATCGGGCTGGCCGGGCTGTCAGAAAGCGCGATGATGCTCAAGCCTTGCTCGCGGGCAACCTCGACCGCCTCGACAACATCGCGGCGGTAAGGTTTGAAGGTCATGGCGAGCATGACGTCCCCGGCTTTGGCCCGGGCCAAGGCATCGACCGGCAAAGCGCCGTCTTGCGGGATGGCACTGACGGTATCGACGGCCATCGACGCCAAGTAAGCAAAGTTTCGGGCCAGCGGGTTGGCGATGCCCATGCCCAGCACGAAGGTTGCCGGCGCGGCCAGAATATCCTGAGCGGCGGCGCGGATCGAGCCTGCATCGGTGCCCGAAAACAGCGCTTCGACATTGTTCATGGAGGCTGACGCCATATCAGCATAGAGGCGATCCAGCTCCCCCCCTTCTGCGAGATCCTGCAGCCAGCGCGCGCGGTCTGTATAGCTGTCTCGGCCCGCACGGACTTCGGCACGGAAGGGCTCGCGGAAGTCTTCGAACCCCTCAAACCCAATCGCTCGGGCCATGCGCACCAGCGTGTTGGGTTTAACGTCCGCCGCTTCGGCGATTTCACGCACGGAGGACACGGAAATAGACCCAGCGTTCTCCAACACCCACGTTGCCGCTTTCTTCAGCTGGGGCGGCATATCACCGTGGGCGGCGGCCAACTGGTCAAGCACCGCTTCGGGTGGACGGGAAGATGATACATTCATGCCATTCATAGCAGCAAGGCGTACATTTGTGCGTTTGCTTTGTCAAAAACAGAATAGAGGGGGTGGCGCGCTCTGCACTTG
>CAJQLX010000007.1 GCA_905479265.1 uncultured Alphaproteobacteria bacterium | reverse complement strand
ACCACGTAATCATTATTGTTGGCTTGCGATCCAAAGGCTTCATAATCCGGTGGCGCGACAAAGGTCAGCTGACCGCCGGCACTGTCGATGCTGAAATCTCCCGCATCTGCGCCGCCGGAAATGGAATAGATGAGATTATCTTGGTCACTGTCTGTTGCAGCGGCCGTGTAGACGACACCCGTTCCGTTTTCGGCAAAGTCTGCCGTCGATCCTGACGTGAACACCGGGGCGTTGTTTGACGCCACCGCGCTCATTACCGTTGCGTAGGAGTAGGTTTGACCATCGAAAACAAAGTTTTCAACGCTTGAGTCGACCGCGCTGGTTTCAGCCCCATCGACAACCGTCAAAACCCCTGCTGGCGCGGTGAAAGTATAGGAGTCAAAGGATGACTCGAAATACACGTGATCGTTTCCCGGCCCGCCGATATAGGTGTTAGAGCCGCCGCCATGATGGATATTGTCGTTACCGCCGCTGCCATCGATGACGTTATCGAGGGCGTTGCCATAAATGGCGTCAGCAGCCGATCCACCGGTTGCGTTCTCAATTTCCACGTCCGCTGGCAGGGTGACACCGCCATAAACCGTGCCGATGTGCGATACGTGGCCGGCACCGTTTTCCGCTTGCGAGATCGAGGCTTGGCGCAGATCAATGGTTGACGTCGATCCGGTGGTGTTGACGATTGTATCGACGCCAGACGAGTCCCAGATTGCCTGGAAATCCACACCCTCCGAATTCCCAAACGGCAGTGGAAACGAGGATGGACCCTCGTTGTGAGCCCCTGCGCCGTATAATTGCTGCAGGATCGCCACGTCCAAGTTCATTGGCGTTGATTGCCACCCATAGGACGCGCTGTTCGAAGTCCCCTTCACCTCGGGCCAACCATCATAGTAGCTCATGGTGGTAAAGACGCCCTGGTTAAGGTCAAAATTGCCGGGGTTTTGATTGTTAGAAACGCCCGGCAAGACTGATGAGGAACCGCCCGTGTCGTGCGGGTGCGCCAACCCAAAGCCATGACCAAATTCATGGATCAGCGTGATGAAGCCATAGCCGCCTTTCTCAAGGCCACCGCCTGAATTGCTCGACCACCCATAGCCATCGCGATTAAAGAAACCATAGCCTTCGAAATTTTCATCGGGCGGGAACATCATCCCCAAAGCACCGCCCATAAGGACGTTTGACCCCGTTGAATCAAGCAGGTGCAAAACGAATTCGGCGTCATTGATGTTGTCGGTGTAGGCAATGGTAAGGTCGAGGGCATCGCTGAAGGTTGTAAGTGCGAGCTTTGCCTGCTCGATCTCGTAGGCATTCCAATCCACGACATAAGCGCCGTCTGGCATGTACCCGGGGGTTCCGCCCGGCACAAAGTGGACATTGACCACCTTGTTTGTCAGATCCATCTTGCTGCCCCAATGCAAGGCCTGCAGCGGGTTGCTCAAGTTTAGCCCAGAGGACGACATCGCCGCTTCATTGGGCGCCAGCGCATCGGTGGTTGCTGCACGCGCCGCAGAAGCACAGGCGCCGCAAGCGCAGCCGTCTTCGTGAGCCAAGTCGGCAGAGAATGTATCAACCGCAGCCGAAACCAAGGAGTTGTCCCCGGCTGGTGCATCTGTTGTCTCACACGACCCGCATTCGCAAGCGCCTAAGCAGGCTTCGCCATGCCCGACGACAGTGGGGCTTTCCAATCCAAGGCCCGTGTAGACAGCGTCCTGAGCCTTCGACAGGGCTTCTGCCGGATTACTCACCAAAGGGGAGATACGCATCGCCTAGCACCCTCAAATACTAATGAATATCAACTGGATGTTCACTATATGCGATTTTGTTTATGGCGTTGTAAAGGCGAATCGGCTTAAATTGATAGGTAGAGAGAGGTTATAGCTATTTTTGATTGTGTTTTAGGGGTCAATTCTTCTAGTTTTCTAATATTTTTTGCGTCTTTTCCCCAATATTCCGATACATCTCAGGCTTTTTGACGAATCACCAAAATGTGAATAATCGAATTTTTAACGCTATCAGATTGTTTACCGCGCGAATCAAGCTCATCGCTCAAATTGTACAGATTAAGTGTCTGAATTATTTGATTTTCAGGGAATTTACTGAAGGTCAAAAGCGGGGAATGCAGAACTTCCTGCGCGCACCCAAAATACCGCCCGAACAGCACGCGCCAAATGCAATATGACTACCGCTCTCAGGGCGCTAATCTATCTTAGGTCTAGGCAAAAAATGCAGAGGACGTGGCGCTGGGTTACGCTGGCACAAGCACGCCATTGGTTTGCGGCCAGGATCGCTGAGGTGCGAGGCGCAAATGCGTTCGCCGGGGGATGATATGTGCGGGGAAGAATGGTGCTGCTGGGGAGATTCGAACTCCCGGCCTCGTCATTACCAATGACGTGCTCTACCCCTGAGCTACAGCAGCACCGTTTGATGGGTGCGGTATTGCCACCTTCGCCCCTGACGCGCAAGACTTTACCCATGCGCCTTGGGAAGCACGGCTATCTGTTGAAAAGCGGAACCATGCAGGCCGAAAATATCTTTGATGCTGTCCTTTGAGCGCGGAGACGCCGTTTTCTGTTTCCAAATGGACCGCGCGGCACCGAAAACCTTGTCTTCTCAAGCCACTGCGGGCGCCTTCACGCCGCACCCAGCGCCTTAAACTCCTGCGTTGAAGAGAAAATTTCCACAGGCAATCGACTTGACCAAAGCCGCTGGCTACCGCACTCCCTTCTCACATTATGGGGAACGAAAAAGCCAAGTCTGATAGCCGCGCGGATCGGCTCGCCGATGCACTCCGCAACAACCTTCGACGCCGGAAGGCGCAAGGGCGTGCGCGGAGTGCTGAAGAAATCGCGCAGGATCCTTCTGACTCCCCCGAAACCGAACCATCGGAGTAACCAAGCTGTGGGCATCCTTCCCGATCACAAGATTCGTGACTTTGCGAACCAGGGCATGATTGAGCCTTTTGTCGAAGCCCAGAAGCGTGAAGGCATGATTTCCTATGGGTTGAGCTCCTACGGTTACGATGCGCGGGTTGCTGAAGATTTTCGGATTTTCACCAATATCGATTCAGCAATCGTTGACCCCAAGGAATTCTCCAACGACAGCTTCGTTGAGCGCCAGACCGATGTCTGCATCATTCCACCGAACTCATTTGCGTTGGCACGGACGGTGGAATATTTCCGCATTCCGCGTGATGTGTTGGTGGTCTGCGTGGGTAAATCCACTTACGCTCGCTGCGGTATCATTGTGAATGTCACGCCTTTGGAGCCTGAGTGGGAAGGCCATGTGACGTTGGAGTTTTCCAATACGACCCCCCTGCCTGCGAAGATTTACGCCAATGAAGGGGCGTGCCAGTTCTTGTTTTTCCAAGGCGATGAGCCGTGCGAAGTGTCCTATGCCGACCGCGCCGGGAAATACATGGGCCAAACGGGCGTGACGCTACCGCGCCTCTAACACTCGGTTCTAGTGGTTGCCTAAACTGCTCAATCTTTGCATGAAGACGTCATATCAAAAGGTCTGGCGCCTGCTAGGGAAATGCCTGACCATTTTCCTGAGAGAGATCGAGCAAACACGATGGCTGAAATTGTTGTTTCTGGCGGCCAAAGGCTAAACGGTGAAATCCCGGTATCGGGTGCAAAGAACGCAGCGCTCCCCCTGATGGCAGTGACCCTGCTGACATCCGAACCGGTCACGCTGACCAACTGTCCCGACCTATACGACATCGGCACGCTGACAAACGTGCTGCGCGGGCATGGCGCAGAAATCGATGCGTCGCGCATCGGCGAAGGCGCGGGTTCCGGCCTGCCTGTGCTGCATATGCACACGCCAGAAATCAAATCCATCGTTGCACCCTACGACCTCGTAAGCCAAATGCGCGCCTCGATACTGGTGCTTGGCCCTTTGCTAGCCCGAGAAGGCAAAGCCGAAGTGAGCCTGCCCGGTGGCTGCGCCATTGGTTCACGCCCGGTGGATTTACACCTGATGGGGCTGGAAGCCATGGGCGCGACTATTGCGCTGCGCGACGGCTATGTGGTTGCCGAAACGCCCCAAGGCGGAAAAGGCCGGTTACAGGGCGCGAAAATCAACTTTCCGAAAGTCTCCGTTGGCGCGACTGAGAACCTGGTCATGGCGGCGACATTGGCGGAAGGCCGCACGGAAATGTTCAACGCCGCCCAAGAGCCGGAAGTTGTGGATCTGTGTCACTGCTTGATCAGCATGGGCGCGGAGATTTCTGGTGTGGGAACGAGCCACTTGATCATTGATGGCGTAGACCGCTTGAGCGGCACACAGCATCAAGTGGTCGCCGACCGCATCGAAGCGGGAACCTTTGCGGTCGCTGCGGGCATGACCGGCGGGGAGCTCATTCTGAAAAACGGGAAGCTTGAGCATTTGGGCAGTCTTGCCACCGTGCTGGAAGCCAGTGGCGTGGTTTGCACCCAAGTCGCAGGCGGCATCCATGTGGTTTCAACCCAAGAGCGCCCGAACAGCGTCAACGTCACCACCGAGCCCTACCCCGGCTTCCCCACGGACCTGCAAGCGCAAACCATGTCGCTGATGGTTGTTGCGCGCGGAATGGCGGTCCTGACGGAAACGATCTTTGAAAATCGGTATATGCACGTGCCAGAGCTGATCCGCATGGGGGCCAATATCGAAGTTGATGGCCGTGTCGCCGTGGTACGCGGTGTCGAAAAGCTGTTCGGAGCGCCCGTCATGGCAACGGATTTACGGGCGTCAGCGTCTTTGATTCTGGCTGGCTTGGCCGCAGAAGGCGAAACGCGTCTGAGCGATATTCACCACCTCGATCGCGGTTACGAACGCATCGAAGCGAAGTTATCGGCGGTCGGTGCGACCATTGAACGACAAGAGTAGGCGGACGAGGGACGTATGGCACCCAACCAAAGACTGAAAATTCTCGGGCGCGAAAGCCGCGATATTGTCATGCTATCAGGGCTGGTGCAGGACGCGATTTTTGTTCCAACGGATATGACAATCGAAGACGAAAAGCGCCGGTTCGTGGCTGTGCTGAACCGATTTCAGTGGGACCGCGCTGCGCGCTTGGACGCGCAGGATCAGGACGCCGGCGCCGCTGATGCAAAGTTTCAAGACGACATATCCAGCGGCTACACCCGCAGCTTCGCCGCGTTGACGGTCGAGGGCATCACGGGCGCCCGGACCAAATCCATCAAACGAGGCTCAAGCGACCAGTTTGTGTCCATCATGGCGCTGGTTCCCGATGAAAAAGGGCTAACCATCGTCTGCTCCGGCGAAGCGGCTATCCGCTTGTCCGGCAGCAATTTGCGTGTATTTCTTGAAGATCTGGGCGAGCCATGGCCAACCCAGCGGAAACCAGAACACGGCGACGACCTCGCCGCTATCGTCCGCGATGCGCCGGCGGTGAGTCAGGGAGACTAAGAACCCATGAGTGATCCCCTTGTACTGGCCCTGCCAAAAGGGCGATTGGCCGGTGATTGTCAGCCTGTTCTCGAAGCCATCGGAGCTGCGCCTGAAGCCGCATTTCACGACAAGCAAGACCGGCGACTGCGGTTCGGCACCAGCTCCCCCGAGATTGATTTGATCCCCGTTAAGCCCTTTGATGTTGCGACATTTGTGGGCTTTGGTGGTGCTCAGTTGGGCGTTGTCGGCGCCGACGTTCTCGCAGAGTTTGACTATTCCGAACTCTACGTTCCGGTTGATTTAGGCTTTGGCGCGTGCCGTCTGTCGGTTGCAGGACCGCAAGCCAGTCTGGACGCTGTCCCGCTGGCAGGCCGCTCCCACCTGCGCGTTGCAACAAAATACCCAAACGTCACACGAAAGCACTTTGCGACAAAGGGGATCCACGCGGAGTGCATCAAGCTCAACGGTGCCATCGAATTGGGTCCAATGCTGGGCATGGCGTCGCGGATCGTTGATCTCGTGTCAACGGGCACAACATTGAAGATGAACGGGCTGATCGAAGAAGAAGTCATCTTGCACTCTACGGCTCGACTGGTGGTCAACCGTTCGGCGCTGAAAACAGATTCACAGCGCATTCTGAAATGGATTAATGCTTTCCGTGACGCGGTTCGAGAAAGCCAGAGCAGAGAGACGGCATAAATGGTGTTTTGGCTGAACCAAAGCGACGCAGACTTCGAAAGTCGCTTTCAAGAGTTCCTGTCGCTCAAACGCGAAGTGTCCGTTGATGTTGATACGGTCGTCGCAGACATCATTCAGGATGTGCGGGCAAAGGGTCATGCAGCCGTCGCGACTTATACTCAGCAGTTTGACAAGCTGGACGTGAGCCGCACAGCGCGCTTCACCGACGCGGAAATTCAGGCGGCTGTTGAGGCGGTGGACGCCGATGACCGCGCCGCGCTCGAACTGGCCATTGCCCGCGTGCGATCGTTCCACGAACGCCAACGCCCAGCGGATGAAGCCTACACCGACGACGTAGGGGTTGAGCTTGGGTGGCGATGGACCTCGGTTTCTGCGGCTGGAATCTACGTGCCCGGCGGACAGGCGGCTTACCCCTCGTCCGTCTATATGAACGCCATCCCAGCCAAAGTCGCAGGCGTGCCGCGGATCGCCATGTGTGTTCCCACGCCCAATGGGGCGGTGAACAAACTGGTTCTAACGGCTGCATTCTTGTGCGGGGTTACTGAGATTTACCGGATTGGCGGCGCGCAGGCCGTCGCAGCGCTGGCCTATGGTACCGAGGACATCGCCCCCGTCGATAAGATCGTCGGCCCCGGCAACGCCTTTGTCGCCGCTGCAAAACGGCGGGTTTTTGGGCAAGTGGGCATCGACATGATTGCCGGCCCATCGGAAATCTTGGTTGTGGCGGACAAGGATAATGATCCAGCGTGGATCGCGGCTGATTTGTTGTCACAGGCTGAACACGACGCGGATGCGCAATCCATTTTGGTGACAGACGATGCGCCGTTTGCCCAAGCGGTTGCCGACGCCGTAGAGAGCCAGCTGAAGACCCTGCCCCGTGCCGAAATTGCCGGTGCGAGTTGGGCAAACAATGGCGGGATCATTCTGGTTGACGACGTCAACGCGTGTGAAGCGTTGGTTGATCGACTGGCCCCTGAGCATCTGGAAATCGCCACGGAAGACCCGAAGGCACTGTTTGGTAAAATCCGGAATGCCGGGTCTGCGTTCCTCGGACGCTTCACGCCGGAGCCCATGGGCGACTACATCGCCGGCCCCAACCACGTGCTGCCAACCGCGCGCGCCGCGCGCTATGCGTCAGGCTTGGGCGTCTTGGACTTCATGAAGCGCACAACCTTTCTGGGCCTGTCACCCGATGCACTGGCGACCTTGGGCGGACCTGCGCGCCGGTTGGCTGAAGCCGAAGGGCTGGGGGCGCACGCGCGTTCGATCGCTATTCGTGGTAATCGGTAACCATGAGCAACAAACTTGCCGCCGTTGAACTTGCCGATGTGTTCAATGCTCACCTCTCCCCCGAGGCGCAGCAAGAGCAGCAAATCGCCATTTTTGATCTGGTTGAAGATAACGTTTTCAAACCCGCAGCCTTTGCGGATCAAGGGCCATTCAAGCTCAAACTCAACGAGCACGAAGGCAAGCTGGTTTTTGAAATCGCGCCAGTGGAAGGGGAGGAAAAGCCGTATTTCCTGCTGATCTCACTGAGCACATTTAAAGGCCCACTCGCCGAATATTTCGATATTTGCACCGCTTACAATGACGCCATTCACACGGCCTCCGCTGCGCGGATTGAGTCGATCGATATGGCGCGCCGAGGCGTTCACAATGACGTCGCAGAACTGCTGATGGATCGGTTAGAGGGTAAGGTAGACACCGATTTAAACACCGCACGGCGGCTCATCACGCTGCTCTTTGCGCTTTATCTTGGCCGGAAGGATACCCTGACATGAGTAACCTGCCCGGATCGGTTTTGTTTCTGTGCACCCGCAATGCCATTCGCAGCCCCTTGGCCGAAGGTTTGATGAAGCAAGAATTGGCGCTGGCCAACCAACGGGGTGTCTTTGTCGCCTCGGCGGGCCTTTACCCGACCGATATTGACGGTTTTGTCGTTTCTGTATTGGGCGAGCAAGACGTGGACATGCACCGCCATCAATCGCGTCCGTTCGATGCGCATTCGGACGGGGGATACGATCTGATCATCGCCTTGTCCAAGCAAGCCGAAGGCGAAGCGCTTGACGCGATGCGCGCACAAGCGACCGATGTTGAAAGTTGGGATGTCCTCGACCCCAGCTTGGTCGATGGGACACGGGACATGAAATTAGACGCGTATCGCGAAACCCGAGACCAAATTCGCGCTAAGATCAGAGAACGCTTTGATTTTTCTTGATAATCACCTGTTTTGCGTCCCTGCACCTTGACCTTAGCGGCCCCATGCCCCTATTTGCCAGCACACACCGGCGGATTGTTTCGCCGTGGAAAACCGGCGGATTGTTTCGCCGCGCAAAACCGGCGGACTATCTCGCCGTGGAAAACAAGGTAAGTAAAGCCACACATGGCAAAAGAAGATCTGATCGAATTCACAGGCGAAGTGCTGGAAATCCTGCCAAACGCCATGTTCAAGGTGAAGTTGGACAACGACCACCAAATCTTGGCCCATACGTCCGGGAAAATGCGGAAGAACAAAATCCGCGTCCTGGCAGGCGATCGTGTGCAAGTCGAAATGACACCATACGATTTGTCCAAGGGGCGGATTACCTTCCGCTACAAATAGATGCGACTCATCCTCGGCAGCGCCAGCCCTCGCCGGAAAGAGCTTTTGGCGAAGATCGGCGTTGTGCCTGATGACATCGTGCCTGCGGACATTGATGAAACACCACAGGACGCCGAAACACCGCTGGTGTACGTCGAACGTCTTGCACGCGAGAAAGCCCGCGTGATTGGTCAAGCCAACCCCGATGCCGCCGTGCTTGCCGCGGACACCACCGTGGCGGTGGGGCGTCGCATCCTCGAAAAACCCAATGATGCCGATCAAGCCCGAGCGTTTTTGAAGCTGCTCAGCGGTCGTCGCCATCGTGTTTACACCGCTCATGCGCTCGTAAAACCCGATCAGACCATCAGCAGCCAAGTGTCCCTGACCCGCGTTGCGATCAAGCGTCTGACTCAAGAAGAAATCGACTGGTACATGGGAACCGACGAATGGCAGGGGAAAGCCGGGGGCTATGCCATCCAAGGCGCCTTTGGCCGGTTTGTTCCTTGGATCAACGGCTCCTACACCAATGTCATGGGCCTTGATCTTGCCGTGACACATGGACTGCTAACCGGCGCAGGCTACCGCTTATGAAAACGCTCTACGTTATCGATGGACCAAACCAGCGTGACCTGATCATCAAAGACGGCGCGCCCCATGACCTCGAAGCCCCTGTGACTCACCGGGTCATCGACTGGCCGTGGATGCGCCCTTGGTCCTCGCCCTATGGACCGGGCGCCAAGTTGTGGGCGCGTGTGCAAGAAGTATCCAAACCCTTGGGTGTCGCCTTTTTGGATACGGGCAAAGCGATCCCGCCGCGCCTGTCCCAAGGCACCAACGCCGACCTTCGCACGATGGTTCCGCTGAAAGAACGCGCGAATATCCGCGAGGGGTCTTGGGTTTGTGTCGAAATCATCGCCGATGCCCGGGAAGACAAAGGGCCACGGGGTCGCTTGATCCCGCCGATCCCTGAAGTCGCCTCCTCCAAAGGAAAAGCCCAACTGCTCCGCCCCGCGGCAGATCCGCTGACCGCTTTGCTGGAAACCGTGGATGCCGTTGTTTGTCACAGCAAGCCAGAAGCCGTTGCGGCAATCCGGCAAGCGCGGGCCGAGATCGCGATCGACTTTTTCACCGCCGACGGAATTGACGCATCCGACCCCTGTTGGAACGTCATCGACGGCATGACCGTTGCGCTTCCTGGCGGTTTGTCGCTGCTGGTTGAGCCCGGTTTTACCGGAACCATGATGGACGTGAACGCAACCGTTCGGGCGTCGGAGCGGTTGGAGACAAACACGCGCGCAGCAAGTGAAATTGCGCGCGTCATCGCCGCGCTGAATCTGGGTGGGTTGATCGTTATCGACTTCCTCAATCTGGAAACCAAGGCTGAGCGGGCGCTGCTGACCGAACACTTGCGAGACGCGCTGGTTCATCCCGTATGCCAATCCGATGCGGAACCGGTGAACCACTTGGGCATTGGCTTGGTCACCCGTGCGCGCCGTGGTTTTTCGATCCCCGAGCAACAGCGGGCTCTGCTGCAGATTCAGGATCGCGTTCCCCTGCCCTATGCCACCGCGCGGGCGGCGTCCGTCGATGGCTGATGTTGCACCGATGAAAGCCCCGAACTCACCAGCCTGCCCCACGTGCGGCAAGCCGGAGACCGAAGCGGCGCGTCCGTTTTGCTCTGATCGGTGTCGAGATGTTGACCTGAACCGTTGGCTAACAGGCGCTTACGCCATCCCCGCCGTCGAAGAGCCTGACCCCGATGAGGATGGAGAACGGGGCGAGGTTCTACCGCTCAACCCTGAGGCTTAGACGTTGGTTGTTACGCCTATGCTTTTCGCGCACAAGCGGCATTCCGGCGCTTAAAAAATCCGCTCTTGTTCTCAGCGCAACAGGGGTCTAAACAACTGCATCACACGCGGGGAGCAGAGTCACAAGACTCACCACCAACACCCTGCCGTTCGGTTGCCGAAGTAGCTCAGTTGGTAGAGCAACGGATTGAAAATCCGTGTGTCC
>CAJQLX010000006.1 GCA_905479265.1 uncultured Alphaproteobacteria bacterium | reverse complement strand
GGGCCAGCCAAGGGCTGGAAGACGCTTGGACGGTGGCAACATTGGTGGACCGGGCAAACCATGTCGAGGACGGCCTACGCCGCTATGCGAGCCTGCGTCAGCCGCGAACGCGAGCGATCCAGCAGCGCGCCATGCAGAACGCGCGCGATTTCCATCACCAGCCGGGTTTGGAGCAAATTCGAGCGTACAGCACGTTGTTCTTTGGGGGACGGTTCTTGCCGTGGTTGGCGCGCGGGCGCTTGGACGAGATTTATCGCTATGATGCTGTCGCTGAGGCGGAGTCTGCCGCCAAGGTCTGATCCACGATGCGTTGCACCATGGGCGCGAAATGCCAGTAGTCGGGCGTTTCCATGTCTGGGTCTTTGCTGGCTTCGTCGAGATAACGAACCTGCACAATTTTTTCGAGATTGGGATTCCGCTCGAAGGCCTGCACTTCTTCTGCGCTCATAGGCCCCCCTTGGAGGTGCAGGGAGTGGATCGACGCCTCTGATAAGCGGTTGAAGTAGTCTGGTCGCGTGGCGCACAAGTAGCGCTTGGCGGCCACGTGATAGCGGACACAATCAACGATGACAGGGGGGAAGAAACGCGCCAAAACCCGCGCCCCGGCTTCTTCGTGGAAGCGATCTTCGGTATCGTCCATGGCGAAGGTTCCGAACTCGGACGTAAAGTGGCCAATATCGTGCAGGAGGGCGCCGACGATGATGTCTTCGGGCAAGCCGTTGCGCTCGGCAAGGGTCGCGCCTTGCAGCATGTGCTGTTCCATGGTGACGGGCTCGCCCAAGTATTCCGCATCGCCGCAGCGGTCAAAGATATCGCCGATGAACGCAACGATGTTGCCCTGGTTCAGCGTGGAGAAGTCTGGCGTGGTCATCGTGCGCTGGCTCCTTGCGCGGCATGTTGCGCTTCTAAAGCGGAGAGGCGGGAGTTGAGGCCATCCATGTCCGCGTAGCAGCCTTGGAGCCACCGCGTCCCTGTGCCGGAGTAGGCTTTGCGAGCGTGCAGAACCCGGGTGTTATCAACGATAAAAGCCTCACCGGGTTCAAGGCGGAAGGTAACCTCCATATCCGTGTCATCGATGATTTCACCCAAGCGCCGATAGGCGGCGTACCAGTCTTTCATATCCTCGAACGGCACATCGACCGCGGCGGCCATAGAGCGGTTGTTGAACCGAATGCCGATCAGCTCGCCGTCGGGGGATAATTCAATCATGGGGCGACGTGAGCGCAGCCGTACGCCAGCTTCACCCGCGTAGTCAAAACGAGCGCAGTAGGTGGACAGCAGGTCGAAGTACCGCTGGTTTTCCTCACGCAGGCGATGCGCGGCCCGGAAACCATCGACGACCATGTTTTCACCACCCGCGGCGGAGCTTTCGAGGCAGTACAACACTTGCACCGTCGGAACGGGGTCACGGTAAGGGTTATCGGTGTGCGCTTGTAAGCCAAGGCCGGTGAAGGCGAGATTGGTCGGATTGACCTCCGTTCGCACTTCAAACTTGCGACCGTAGTTGGTTTCTCGCACGTATCCGAACAGATCCACCACGTCGAACAGGGCTCCATCGTGAATGGGGCCACCCACCAGCTTACCAAAGCCAAGCCGCGCAATGTCGCCCAGCCACGTTCGCAGTGTGGCTTCGTCCTGCTGCAAAGCAGTCATATCCGCCACAGGAACGTGGTTGCGCAGTCCGCTGTCCCAAAGCTCGGTCGTGTCGGCCACCCATCCTTTGACCCGAGCGTCGCTCCGGTCATAGGCGTGGGCAAGCAGCCAATCGGTATCGAAGTCGATGGTCTTGCCTTCCGGTTCAAAAGTCAGGCGAAGGGTGTGAGCGTTGCTCAGTTCAGCGGCAGAGACGCGGGTATCGCCGGGGATATCGCGCAGCGCAATCAGGCGTTGGCCGTTGCTGGTCGCGCGCGTTGTCTCGTCCCATGCATTGTCACGCAGCCACATCGCATGAAACCGAAGGACGCCACGACTGTGCTCAAGCGCGATGATGTCACCGTTCTCTAAGATTGTTACCGCGCTCATGTCCTTTACCCCCCAAATAGACGGTTCCGCGTTTCATCCCTGTTGCAACTGGAACAACGGGTCGCGTCTGAAATCGACCAAATCTCGCAAATCCCGCCGTCTTGGTATCAGACCGGCTTAGTCCACTTCATCGCAAAGCCCATGGGAAGGGTCGTTTGACCGGCCGGGAAGTAATATTGGCCGTCGCTGGGGTTCTCGACCATGCGACTATACATCTTCCACGGGATCCCTTCGAACTCGCGGAAGGTTTCCAACTGCATCTTTTCCGCCAAGAAAACAGTGAAGAAGTCTTCGAGTGTGTGGGGAAACTCGACCGCGCGACGGGTTCCGTGCGGGATCTTGATTCCGGTGTAAGATTCTGGCCATTCCTCGATGATGGCTTTGTCTTGCCAATAGGGGCTTAGGGCCAGCAAAGGGCCGACTTGGTCGCCGTCTTTTTCATCCAGCGTCCAAGCAAATGGATGACCCTCGGCATAGACAAAACAGCCGCCGGGCTTGAGCAGGGCGCAAAGGGTGCTGGCCCAGCCCTGCAGGTCTTCCAGCCAGCCCGTCACGCCCCAAGAGGCGTAAATCATGTCAAAGCTCTCGGCTTCCAGCACTTTACCCGCGTCATATACGTTCGAGAGGACAAACTTGGCCTTGTCAGACAACCCGGCGCGCTGGGCCAATTCGGATGCGTGGCGCACCGCGTTTTCTGAGAAATCCAAACCGGTGACGTGGTCGGCATACCGAGCGGCACTGAGCGTGTCCAAACCGAAATGACACTGACTGTGCAGCACGCGCTTTCCGGTTAAGTCCCCCATCAGTTCAATATCAATCGGGGCGCGGCGGTCTTCACCGTCGAGGAAGCCTTTGATCTTGTACCAGTCGTTTTCATCCCGGTAATGAAGATCGGCAAGCGTATCCCAGCTTGCGTGATTGACGGCAATATAGTCCACGCCCTCAGGCACTTTAAAACCCATATGCTCCAGCTCTATCCAGGGAAATGACAGGCCACGTCTCGACCCTCAACGGTATTTAATTGCGGTTTCTGCTCGTTGCAAATGGCTTGCGCCATTGGACAGCGAGATGCGAAGGGACAGCCAACATGCTCGACTGTCGGTGACGGCAGCTCCCCCGTCAGCCGGGTCCGCTTCGGCTTGTTGGCCGAAAAATCTATGGTTGGGACGGCTGAAAGCAGCGCCTTGGTATAGGGGTGCTGGGGGTTGGCATAGATGTCTTTTGCTGCGCCCACTTCCATGACGTGACCCAAGTACAGCACAAGCAGCCGATCTGAGACATGCTGCACGACGCTCAAGTCGTGACTGATGAACAGCAGCGACAGGGAGCGTTGGCGTTTGATGTCTGAGAGCAAGTTGAGAACCTGAGCCTGAATGCTCACGTCCAGAGCGGAGACAGGCTCATCAGCGACCAGCAACGTCGGCTCCACAATCAAAGCGCGTGCGATCCCGATGCGCTGGGCCTGACCGCCAGAGAACTCGTGCGGGTAACGGTTGCGCATGTCCGGCAGCAAGCCGATGGCGTCCATCGTATCGCGCACTTTCGCTGAGCGTTCTTCGCCAGACAGCTCGGGCTGGTGGACCATCAGCGGTTCGGCGATAATTTGCTCCACGGTCCTTCGCGGCGACAAGCTGGCGATGGGGTCTTGAAACACCATCTGCATGTTCTGTCTGCGCTTGCGGACTTCGTTGTTGCTCAACTGGGCAAGGTTTTCACCGTTGAGGATCACTGATCCTTTGGTGATCGCCACCAGCCGCAAAACGGCGCGGGCGAGGGTGGATTTACCTGAGCCACTTTCACCCACGATTGACAGTGTTTCTCCGCGTTGGAGTGCGAAGCTCACATTCTCGACCGCGCGGACAATACTGGCCCGAGAAAACACGCCACCGCCCAAACGAAAGTGGACGGACAGGTTTTCGACGCTGAGGATGGTGTCTCTATCGCTCATGGACCAAGGCCTCCAACAGCGCAGCGCTGGAACCTTCGCGGAAGCAGGCTTTGAGGCGCGTTTCGCTCCCTTGCAAGGGCTCAAGTGCTGGAACCTGTTCACGGCAGTGCGCATCGGCGCAGGCACAGCGCGGCTCAAACGGGCAACCCGGCGGTGGCATCCGCATGTTGGGTGGCGCGCCGGGGATGGCGTACAGGGCGTCATCGCTTTGCGCCGCTTGGCTTTGTGCTGCGCGCGGTGTCGCCTTGAGCAGGGACAGCGTGTAGGGGTGACGGGCATCGGTGAACACGTCTTGTACGGGGCCAATCTCAGCCAATCGCCCGGCATACATGACGCAGACGCGACTACAAATCTCGGCCACCACGCCCAAATCATGGGTGATGAAAACCACAGCCATCCCCCGTTCCCGCTGCAGATCGAGCAAGATGTCGAGGATCTCCGCCTGAATGGTCACGTCCAACGCCGTGGTCGGCTCGTCAGCAATCAGCACTTCTGGGTCATTCAGCAGGGCCAGCGCGATCATAACCCGCTGACGCATCCCACCAGAAAGCTCATGCGGAAACTGTTTTAGGCGCTTGTCAGCTGCGGGAATAGCAACGCGGTCGAGCATCTCGACACACCGCTTGCGGGCGTCCGGCTTGCTCATGCGCTTGTTATGAATCCGCAGGGCTTCAACCATCTGAGTTTCAATGGTCAGATAGGGGTTAAGGCTGGTCATGGGGTCTTGGAACACCATGGCAATACGATTGCCCCGTATAGGGTTCAAAGCCTTTGGCGGCAGGGTAAGCAGGTTCTCGCCGTCAAAAGTCACTTCGCCAGAGGTTGTGGCATTTTCCGCTAACAGACCGAGAGTTGCCATCCACGATTGAGATTTTCCCGAGCCACTCTCACCGACAATGCCCAGGACTTCGCCCTTGAACAGGTCTAGGTTGATCCCGTTGACGGCTTTGACCGCGCCGTCTGGCGTTTCGAACTCAATGAACAGGTCTTTGATGCTCAGGACAGGTGTTTGGCTGGTGCTCATCTTAGCGATCCTTCGGGTCAAAGGCGTCACGCAGACCGTCGCCAACGAAGTTCAACGCGAGCAACAAAACCACAAGGAACATGCCCGGGCCGTAGGTCATCCAAGGCTTACGCTCAATTGCATTAGCGCCTTCCGAGATCAGGACGCCCAAGGATGTATTTGGTTCTTGGACTCCAAGGCCAAGATAACCCAGAAAACTCTCCACAAGAATCACCTCGGGGATGATCAGCGTCATGTACACAATCGCGACGCCGGTCACGTTGGGTACGATGTGCCGGACCAGGATACCGATGGGTCGAACGCCGGCTGCCCGGGCGGCTTCGATGAAGTCTGAGTTTCGTAAGCTTATGACTTGCCCCCGGATGACACGCGCCATGATCTGCCATTCCACCAAGCCTATGATGATGAAAACGATAAAGATGTTGCGGCCGAAGTAGGCCAATGCAATCACGGCAATGAGGGTTAAGGGGTAAGAAATGAGCAGGTCGAGGATCCGCATCATAATCGTATCCGTTAACCCACCAGCCAATCCGCTGATCGCGCCGTAGCTCACGCCGATGACCAGAGCAACACTCGCGGCAACCAAGGCCACCAGCATAGAAATACGCATGCCAAACATGGTTCTGACAAAGATGTCCCGGCCATTCTGGTCCGTACCAAAGTAGTGTTTGGCGTCCCAATCCGGCGCTTTGCCGGAATAGAAATTCCGGTCTTGAAAATCCATTTCGTAGCCGGTCATGAGCTCAAACAGCGGCGCAAAGGTTGCCATGAGAATCATCACAGCAACGATCAACGTCGCACCCACGGCGACCCGGTTGCGCAGGAAGCGCGCGATGGCGAGTTGGGTCAGAGACCGGCTCCGGAGCACTTCCCCCGCTGCGGCCAAAGCCTCTTCGTTACGTTCCCGGTTCAACACTGTCATCAGCTTCGCCCTCCGCCGCGTCTGATCCGTGGGTCCAGCCACGTGTAGAGCAGGTCTACGATGAAGTTCAGCAAGATGATGGCGAGCAGCAAAATCACGGTTGTACCCATCAACAGGGTATAATCGCGGTCAGTTGCTGCTGCGATAAACTGGCGGCCAAGACCGGGCAGGGAGAAGGCGCGTTCAATCACCAGCGAGCCGGTCAGGATAAAAGCCGTGACCGGGCCCATATAGGTGAGAACAGGCAAGATCGCTGGCTTAAAGACGTGACGCAGCAGGATGACGTGGGCAGGTAAGCCCTTTGCTCGCGCTGTCCTGACATAGTTGGACCGCAGCGCTTCCAGCGCGCCGGCCCTGGACAAGCGAACAATCCGACCGAGCAAGCCGGTTCCCAAAACCAATGTTGGCAGGACGTAATGCATGACGCCGCCTGTTTTGCCGCTCGGGATCCAATTCAAGGTGCGCTGCCGCCGTCCCAGTTCGACCCACTCTAACGTTTCAACAAACAGCCAGTGGAACACGGAATCCAGTTGCACGGCGAACAAGAAGATCAGCAACGGCGCCATCACCAAGTTCGGCACCACGGTGCCAAACATCCCGATGGTAATCATGAAGAAGTCAGCGGGCTTGTTTTGGCGATAGGCCGCGTAAAAGCCCATAGGGACGCCCAGCAACAAGGCAAAGAGCAGAGAGGGAATGGCATATTTTAGGGTCGCAGGCAGGCCGTCGCGAACGTAATCGTTCACATAGATCGAACGCCGCGCCATCGACAGACCAAAGTCGCCTCGAACCACGCCGCACTTTCGGAAAACCGTTCCTTGTTCGCGCAGCTGTTCCCTCGCGCCGGGGATGACTTGCCCGAGCCATTGATCCCACGGGCAGAATTGCCGAACAAACACGCCCTCTGCGGTCGATCGGTCGTTTGTGCCGCCAAGGGTGGTGATTTCCGCGTTGCTTGGAACCACAAACCAGTGTGCTTTGCCGGGCTTTCCGTTGTCGCCTATCTCTCGTCCCGCCATACCAAAAAGGTAGGTGTAGAATTGCGCTGGCATGGACAGATCCATGTCGTAGTAGGCGCGCAGGTTTTCGAGGATTTTTGGCGGTGGAGGGCGTTCGCCATCAAACGGACCGCCGGGCGCAAGGCGCTGTGTCGAGAAAACCGCCAACAGAGCGATAATCACGATAACGAGCATTTGCCCAAAGCGCTGAAGGGCATAGGACATACGTTAGAGCCCTTGAGTTATCAAAGCTTGAGATGCCGCCAAAGGACAGCAAGCGCGTACGGTAAAAGGAGATGCCGCCGCCCCACACAGGGAGCGGCGGCACCATTCATGTCATCTCAGATTATTCTGAAACGCTGATCCAACGCGATGGGTGACGGTCGTCACCGTTCGCAACCCAACCATCGACGTAGGATGCTACGAGGTGCTTGGAGTTGTAGTAGTAGATCGGAGCCAAAGCGGCTTCTTCCATAGCGATCTTTTCAGCCGCTTCCATGGTTGCCAGACGCTCATCGCCAGCCTGCTGGTAAGAAGCATCAAGCAGAGCGTTAAACTCAGCATTGTCGTACTTACCGTAGTTGTACGGGCTGTTTGGACCCATCAGAGCAAGCAGGTTTTCTGCATCTGGGTAATCCCAAATCCAGCCAGCACGACCAATCTGGAAGTCCTGCGCCTGCAGACCATCGTAGTGCGTGCCTACGTCTTGGTTAAACAGCTCAACGGAAACACCGATGTCCGACCACATGTCGGAAATTGCAATGGCAATCGCCTTGTGGCCTTCGGAGGTGTTGTAGTTGATGACAACAGGCAGGGGGTTATCAGCAGAGTAACCTGCATCAGCCAGAACGCCTTTGGCCATTTCAACGCGAGCCTCATAGGACATGCCAGCCCAATCCGCAGCTTGCGCCGTGTAACCGCCACCCAAGGATGGTGGAACGAAGGTGTAAGCAGGGACGTTACCCGGGCTTACGGCTGTCGTCAGGAAGTCACGGTCAATGGACATGGACAGCGCGGAACGGATCATTGGATCGTCCATCGGAGCCTGTGTCGCGTTAAACGCGTAGTAGTAGGTGCCGCCATAGGCAGTCACAACCAGCTCGTCACCAAACTCATCGGTCAACTCACCGATGATGTCACCGGGAGGAATGCTAGACGTCACGTCCAGCGCACCTTCGCGGTACAGGTTCAGCTCAGCTGTTGCTTCTTCGATCGGGAACAAGTTCACCTCATCGAGCGAAACATTGGCAGCGTCATAGAAGCCGTCGTTCTTGGACAGAGTCAGCTTTTCGCCAATGGTCCAATCAGAAACCTTGAAAGCGCCGTTTACAACGATGTTTTCAGGGCGGGACCACTCGTCACCCATCGCTTCAACCATATGCTTTGGCACAGGGTAAGCGGTGTTGTGAGTAAGCTGCGAGATAAAGTACGGCGCAGCGGAAGCCAGCGTGACTTCAAGCGTTTTGTCGTCAACAGCGCGGACCTGAACATCGTCCATGGAGCCTTCGCCGCCGTTAAAGCCTTCAGCACCTGCGATGGTGTACATCAGGTAAGCATAGGATGCTGCTGTCGCCGGATCGAGAATACGCTTGAACGCAAACTCGAAATCGCCAGCGGTTACTGCCGTACCGTCAGACCAGTTATGGTCACGCAGCGTAAAGGTGTAGACCAGACCATCGTCAGAAACGGTGTGGCTCTCAGCAGCACCGGGGATAATGGAACCATCAGCGGCTTCTGTGTAGAGGCCAAGGAACTGATCGCGTGCAATGGAGGATTCCCAAGTACCGGAAATCTGGTGCGGATCCAGCGAGCCGGGCTCTCCGCCATTACCGACATTAAGAACGGACTGAGCGTTCGCAGCGGTTACTGCGACCAACATCGTCGACGCAACCAGCATGGATTTCAAAAACATATTTTTCATGAAGCTTCCCTCGTTTTGCTAAACCCAGGCTCTCTCCAAGCCGGGTTAGGGAGGCATATCGGTGATGCTTTTTCCTCATAAGGCAAGAGTTTCTTTTCTATGCGTCATCAATTTTTCGAAAAAATGCGCAATTTCTTTGATCGCTCTTATTCCAAGATGTTGAAGCGCCGCAATTTTCAATTTTAGTGGTTTTGGTTTCAATTTTTAATTTAGATGGTTTTCAAGATTTCGAAAATCTTTTGAGATCGTTGTTTCAGCCCTTTAGAGCCGCCGTCGAGAGCAACGTTGCTCTCCCCAAAACGCCGTTGGCGACGGACTGTGCCGGCTGTGAGTTCAGGTTCAATGCCCAAATCGTGCAGTGTCTTGACAACTTCTTCCATCTCCTCGGCGCGCCGAACACCATGCGTCGTCATACGCTCCAGATTATACGATGTCCACGCGCCCCAATCGACACCCGGAAAGGACGCATTGAGGGAGTCGATGACTTCGTCCGTGACGCCAGCGCGTTCCGCTGCGAGCCCCATTTCAGCGGTCAGTGCTTCAAGGCCTTTGATCATGACTGAGCGTAGCATCTTGATCGACGATGCGCGGCCGATCTCTGCGCCCACAACCCGCGTATCCATGCCCCAAGCCGCCAAAACAGGCTCTATGTCGGCCGCCGTCGGCCCGGCAAGCAACACGGGGGTTCGATGCAGGCGCGGGTGTATGGGGGCCATGACAGCCGTGTCGACATAGGAAATCCCGGCACTTTCCAGCATTTCCGCTTCGTGGCGTTTGGTGGCGGGCGCAACGGAATTCATATCGAAATAAGCGATAAGCGACGGGCTGATCTCCGCAACCGCTTGGGCCACCTCGGGCGCTGATCCGGCAGTGACCGTCGAGATGACGTAGGAGGAACCCTGTAACGCTTCAATCAGTGATCCATGAACCGCCACACCGTGCTGACTGGCCGCTTGAGCGATGCTTTGTGCTTGATTAGGATCGAGCGTTTTGATGTCGAAACAGTTGATTTCCGGGCCATTGGGCTCAGTCCGTAGCCCTTGCGCAATGGCTTGCCCCGCTTCGCCAAAGCCTATGATCGTCAATGTCACCGCTGTTGTCTCCTCTATCCTGTCATTGCTGAGGATCTATTGTGCGGCAAACCTCGCGGGACGGAAAGTCTGCAGCATTGGGTTTTGCGTCTCGTTGAGCAATTCCTCGGCCAGCACTTTTCCAATCATCGGACCAAGAGTTGCCGCGCTGTGCATGACCGCCAGCGATAAACCTGTAAATCCCGGAACGGGGCCAATGGCGGGCATTCCATCCAGCGGCATGGGACGTGTCCCAAGCGATGTTTGCGCGATCACAATGGGGTCCACCGTGTCCAAACGCGCCTCCACGCGCGCAACGACGCTAGCCCGCAGCGCGGCAATATCGCGCCCAGCCTCGAAAGCACCAGAGAAGATTTCACCCATCAGCAAAACCCCATCCGGATCCTGCCGAAAGTGAACATCGGGGGACATGATGACATGATCGACCAGATCGGGCAGCGGGGCACTGCGAAGAATGAGGCCGGCATTGTTGTTCATGGGAAGCTCGAACCCCAGCGGCGCGAGCATTTCCCCCGCCTTCACACCAGCTGCGATGATCACGTGGTCAGCATGGAGCGTTTCTAGCGCTGTCGTAACGCCAGTAATCCGCCCACCAACCTCAATCAACGCTTCGACCGCTGTTCCGGTTTGAACGGTTGCGCCGTGCTTGCTGGCTTGGTTCAAAAGCCAGCCCGTCATCGCCGCCAAAGCAACCCCGGCTTCTGCGGGAGCGTAAAGGGCGCGCGCGGGCGGGTTTTTGACGCGTGGTTCGAGCTTGGCGAAGGTTTTGGCATCAATGACAGAGCTTTGATATTGGTGCTTGGCGAGCAAAGCGACGTGCGCATCAAAGTCTTCGCCCTCATCTTCCCACCAGATTGAACCACCAAATCGCAGCAAAGCCGTTAAATCGTGTTCCGCAGCCAAAGCGCGATAATGGTCCAGAGCCGCAAGGCGGAGCTGAAAATACTCCGGCGTGTCCGGGTAGTTGGCATTCAACCAAGCAAAAGACTTCGAGGATGCGCCGGAAGCGGGCGCGTGCTGTTCCAGCACGGTGACGGATTGGCCCCCTCGCGCCAACTCAAAAGCCAACGAAGCCCCGACAATGCCGCCACCGATGATGAGAAAGGTTGCTGTCATCCGCCGAGCTTAGCAAGCCACAGCATTGACGGCCAACCCACCTTGAGAGGTTTCTTTGTACTTCTCCGACATATCAATCCCGGTCTGCCGCATGGTCTCAACACAACTGTCCAAACTGACAAAGTGCGTGCCGTCACCGCGCATGCTCAAACTGGCGGCACTGACAGCCTTAATCGCGCCGAGACCGTTACGCTCGATACACGGCACCTGCACAAGACCGCCCACCGGATCGCAGGTCATGCCAAGGTGGTGCTCAAGCGCGATTTCAGCAGCATTTTCAACCTGCATCGGGGTTCCGCCCAGCACGGCGCACAAACCCGCTGCTGCCATGGCACTGGCCGAGCCGACTTCGCCTTGGCAGCCAACTTCGGCGCCGCTGATACTGGCGTTGGTCTTGATCAGGCCACCAATCGCCGCAGCCGTGAGCAAAAACGTCGGGATGTCGTCATCTGAGGCGTGAGGAACGTGTTCGAGGAAATACATAAGCGTCGCCGGAATCACCCCCGCAGCGCCGTTGGTTGGGGCTGTAACCACTTGACCCCCAGCGGCGTTTTCCTCGTTAACCGCCATCGCGTAGACGCTGATCCAGTCGTTGATGATGTGCGGCGCGGGATCATTTTGGCCGAGTTCCTCGATCAACTGACGATGAATATCATGGGCGCGGCGCTTCACGTTCAGGCCGCCGGGCAGGGCGCCCGCTTCATCCAAACCGCGTTTCATACAGTTTTTCATGACCATCCAGATCTCGGTCAAACCGATATCGAATTCCTCATTCGACGCGCAACACATGAGCTCGTTGGCGCGCTTCATCTGCGCGATCGTCTGCCCGCTGGTTTTCGCCATCTCCAGCATTTCTTCGGCGTTGCGGAAGGGGTAAGGCACCAACGAAATCGCAGCTTCATCGGCTTCGCCAACGCGATCAAGCTCTGCTGCCGTCACGACAAAACCACCGCCAATGCTGTAGTAAATCTCCCGAAACATCTCCGCGCCGTTCACATCGAGCGCGATAAACTTCATGCCATTGGCGTGGCCAACGAGCACCTGATCGTAATCAAAGCGCAAGTCGGCTTCTGGATCAAAGGCCATAGGGGGCAACCCGTCGACGGTGACAGTTTTGGTCTCGGCGATCTGAGTGAGCGCGCGCTCTGCGGCTTGATGATCATAATCGTGCGGCAAGAATCCAGCTAAGCCGAGAATGACCGCTCGATCAGACGCATGCCCCTTGCCGGTAAAAGCAAGCGATCCGTGCAAGCTTGCGCGCAAGCGGGCTGGGTGAACATTCGCGTCGCGCAGCTGCTGCAGGAACTCACCGGCAGCTACCATTGGCCCCATCGTATGCGAACTGCTTGGACCAACACCGATCTTAAAGACATCAAACACGCTGAGAAACATTGCTCACCCCAGAAAACCTTGTTTTCGATGCGTAGAGGTGTGGGTGGGGCTTGGATGGTTCAAATGCGTCTTTGAGTGTCGAGTTGTTTCCGATCTTCGGTAAATCCAACCAAAGGATGCTGTGGACCGAACCGTTTCTTGGATGGCTCGTCGTGGGGTGGTTTCCACTGCTAAAACCAGACGCATAACCTACTTGCTTTTGAACTAAATCCTCCTCAGTGCTAGCGTGTATGAAACCAATAATGTTTGTCGTAATGCGAGTGCTTATGCGGCAAACGAAAAACTGCTGAGGAAGAATCATATGGTCCGGGTTATCACGGCGGCCTGCTTGGGTGCGGCGTCACTTTTGGTGGCGGGAGGGGCATTGGCCCATCCTTACACGACGTGGAAAGAAGACGGCATGTCTTCAGACGCGCACTCTCACATCAACTCGGGCGAATATAATTTCAGTCTCGAAGACACCGGCGGGTCTGCTGCTGCTGCTGTGTCCGTCGGCCAGGGCGGATATTACAACGCCGATGGTGTTCTGGTGACCAGCCAAGGCTATTACCTCAGCGACGGCACTTTTGTCGAAGGACGCTATGTTGAAGGCAGCGTCTTTAGCGGTGGCACCGTTACGGGTAACACGGTGGTAACCGGCGGCGGCATTGTCAGCCTCTATGGCTTCGAAGAAACGCGCACAACGACCACAGCCACAACCAATTCAGGAACAGCAAGCGGGTCTGTGACCCTGACAGCTGAACAGCGTGGCGGTGGCGTCAAAATCCAAGCTGACGGCACGCCCTACTACTGTTGGTGCGCGTACTCTGCGGATGGAGCGCGAGTGCCGGTTTATTCCGTTGCAAGCCCAAGCGCGAGCGTTCCCCGCCATTATGTCGGTGGCGGCAAGAAAACCTTTGATATTGAGAGCTACTACGAAGGCTTTTGGAAGGTATCGTGGCGAGAAACCGGTGGCGGCGTTCAGTATGGCTGGGTGCGAGAAGAGGAAGTCGCCTGCAAGCGCACACTGACGCGCTAAGGGCTGTTTTGTTCACGTTGGTTGGGGCGCGTTTGGGTCTTTGGCTGTGACTTCCAGCACAGTCGCACTCATGATCAAGCCCGCGCCAATCAACTCGCGCAGCCCCAAAATCTCGTTGGCCAGCAGCCACGCCGAGCCAATGCCGAAAATCACTTCTGTCATCAACAGAATCCCAGCCCGGCCAGGTGTCAGCAACGTGACCGGCCAAATCGTCATCATCAATACCGGCGGAATAACCAGCGCGACAATCACACCCGTCGGCACCGCGCGAACCAGCGCGTCGGGCGTAGGAACTTGACCCAGCGCGCCGCCAGCAAAGGCCAGCAGCACAAGGGTGCAGACAGAGCCGCCGATGATAAAGGACGAGGCCTGATCAACCGCCTTGACCCCGCCAGACCGGAACAGGACAGCCGATCCCATGGCCCAGCTGATGCCAGCGATAAAGGCCATCCAGTCGCCCAGATTGCGCGGCCAGGGAAATTTTGCACCGAGATCGAGCACAATCAGCAACCCGATAAAACCCAGTCCCAGCGCGATCACCCGTTGCAATGTCAGCCGTTCCGACAGGAAGATCACACCGATAATCGTGCCCCACAGCGGTGTTAAGTAGAACAGCAAAATAACGCGATTCACTTCGGTCAGCAGAACCGCGATGCCATAGAGTGAGAAGGCCACACCGCAGAAAAGGCCGACCGCCAGAAAGGTTCCGAGCTGAGTGGCGATGATTTTCCAGCGGTAAAGAGCCAGCGGAATCAGCAACGCGCCCGGTGCTGCAAAAACCACCAGCGTCGCCCAAGCCTTTTCCACGCCAACGCCTTCAATCGCGCGCAGAGGGATCCAGAGAAGCCCCCAGAAAGCTCCGCCAATCATCAGAGTGATGCTGGCTTTCAGACGTTGATTATGCATTGGCTCAAAGCTCGAATTTTGAGGTGTGGAAACCCCCAAAAGACGGGGCGAGGGCGCACCATGCCCGTCTTCAATGTCTGACGAAAGCATGAAAAACGAAATTTTGGTGGTCAGTGGGGCTGACCGCATGGCACAGCCCCTTGCTTTAAGGCTGACAAGTGCACAGCCACACGCCAAAGTGCGCGCCGTATTTAAGCAGCGAGGACACAATGGCTCATCACACGGGTAAAGAATTCGACATCACCGTCTATGGCGCAACAGGGTTTACAGGGCGTCTTGTGGCTGAGTACCTCGCGCGAACCTATCCGGCGTCAAGCGGTATTCGCTGGGCGATGGCGGGACGTAGTGCTGAGAAACTGGCGGAGGTTCGGGACGAGATTGGCGCACCCGCAGACACGCCTTTGTTGGTCGCTGACGCAGGCGACCGCTCCAGCCTCGAAGCGCTCGCGAGCCAGTCTAAAGTCATCCTGACAACCGTTGGTCCCTACCAGCTTTACGGCAACGCGCTTTTGGCTGTTTGCGCAGAAAGTGGGACTGATTATGTCGATCTGTGCGGCGAGCCAGCGTGGATGTCGCAGAAGATTGAGCAACTGGGTGACGTGGCAAAGGCCTCTGGCGCGCGGATTGTGTTCTCCTGTGGTTTTGACTCTATCCCGTTCGAAATGGGTGTTTTCTTTCTTCAGCAGCACGCCATGAAGACATTGGGCAAGCCGTGTTCGAGCGTTGCAGGGCGTGTTCTGAAGATGCAGGGCACGTTTTCGGGTGGGACCGTGGCAAGCTTTAAGGCATCGATGGCTGCGGCGATGGAAACCCCAGCCCTGATCGACATCATGCGGAACCCCTTTGCCCTTGCAGAAGGCTTTCAAGGGCCAAAGCAGCCGTCCAGCTCTAAGCCGCGTGAAGATGACGCCGTGCCGGGCATGTGGGTCGCTCCATTCTTCATGGCGCCGATCAACACCAAGAACGTCCACCGTTCGAACTATTTGCAGAACCACGCTTACGGCGAGGATTTCATGTACAACGAAATGGTTGTCGCTGGTCCGGGCGAGAAGGGCGAAGTCATTGCCGGCAAAATCGCGGCCAGTGGCGGCGGCATGACCCGCGACGATGCGCCCAAACCCGGCGAAGGCCCGTCCAAGGATGAGCGCGAAGCAGGGCATTACGAGATTCTGTTCATCGGCCAGACCAAAGACGGCGAGGTGGTGCAAGCGGGCGTTCAGGGTGATCGCGACCCGGGCTATGGCTCCACCAGCAAAATGATCGCAGAAGCGGCCATGTGCCTGATTAAAGATCGCGCTGACACACCCGGCGGCATCTGGACACCCGCCCCTGCGATGGGCGAAGCTCTGGTTGAGCGGCTACAAGCCAATGCTGGACTGACCTTCGAAGTTCGCGCGTCGGGCTTGGATGCAAAATAACCGACTAAGGGTGAAGCCATCGTGCGTACGCACTTCGCTGGTGTAAGTTTCTTCTGCGTCGGCGTGGCGGCAGCGGCGGGGTTGCTGGCGGGCGAAGGAACTTGGGTCAAACAGAGTGCAACGGCCTTTGGTGTGACCGCCATGCTGGTGTTTTTGGCGCTAGAACTGCGGTCCATCAAGCGACTGCAGATTTGGACGTCAGCGGCGTTGTTTGTTTTTGGGCTGATCGCGATTGTGTCGGTGCAGGGCTTAGGCCTTGGCGCGGTTCAGGTGCTTTACGAGGGATTGGCCCGGAACCTTCAGTACTTGCTGCTGTTTGCCTCGATTGTTTGGTTACAGGTGCAAGCCACCCAAAGCCCGTCTTTGCTGGAACTCCGCGAAAGAGTCATGCGGATGCCAAGCGGTTCACGCTCGGTGTCCATCATGTCAGTGGCCTACGTTCTCGGATCGGCCTTTAATATTGCCGCTTTTGGTTTGATGGCGCCGCTGGTTGACCCTGCCACGCCCCAGCCCTTGCGCGAACGCCTTCTGCAGGCGGTATCGAAGGGGTTTATGCTGGCAACGTCGTGGTCGCCTTTGTTTGTCGGAACGGCGGTCATTCTGGCCAGTGTTGAGGGCGTCCGCTGGACCGACGTCGGCTTGGGCGGTTTTATCCTTGGGGGGATGCTGGTCACTGCGCAATGGCTGTTTGACGGCGTATATCGCCGTTTGGACCCCAGCGCGGGCAAGGCGCGAGCGCTGCTGCTCGCCCGTGAGCCGCTGGCGTTGCGCTTGGGCTATCGGCAAACCGTTGTTCGTGCCGCGCTGATCATTTTTGCCTTGTTTTCAGGGTTGGCGGTGGCCGTAGGCGGTTTCGGCCTCAGCATTCCCGTGGCTTTGGCGCTGACGGCGCCTGTTTTTGGCTTAGCATGGGCATTGATGATCCGGCGCGAGGTAGGCGCTTTGGCGCATGGACCGCTGAAGAGCATCGCGCAAGTCTTTCAACAGTACCCCAACCTACGGGGTGAAGCGCTGCTTTTCGCAGCGGCGAATGTCTTTGCGATCGGCATTCAGATCGTGTTGGCGCAGCGCTTGGGGGAGACGGGACAGAGCCTGAGTGCGCTGCTGAATTGGCCCGAGCCTGCGGTGTTGGTCGCTTGTATTCTTGGTTTCTTCCTCATTTGTGTTTTGGGAATGCACCCGCTGGTTTCTGTTATCCTGCTCACCACGTTGTTTGTGCCAGCTGACCTGGGGTTGGAGGCGTGGCAGTTTGCGGTGATGATGATGGCGTTGTGGGGGACGGGAACCAACGCTTCGCCGGTTTCGGCATCGTCGATCCTGATGAGTCGAATGACAGAGATTTCAAACTTCCGCATCGCGTGGCGGCTGAACTTGCCGTTTTCGCTCGTCAATATCGTCGTGATTTGCGCGGCTTTTCTCAGCCTTCAAGCGCTGTCTTAGCGCACACGACCATAGAACGTCTGACGCGCACTTTCGGACAACTCAACTCCCGGTTCACCGTTGTAAGCCAGAACGACCAAATAGCGGGTGATATCGCCCTGGGTTGGCGTGACACGGTGCAGGGCATTGCGGCCACGGAAGAGAACAAGCGTACCGGGCTGAATGTCCAAGCCAACTGGCTCTAACCGGCCATCAAGCGCAGCCTCCACGCCCGCGAAGTTCATTTCACCCTGTTCCGCATCCCGTAGATCTTTGATGTATTCATAGGCGCCGCCGCCGGTGGGCTTTTGCAGCAGAAGGGTAATGGCGAATTCTGAATTATCGAAATGCCAACCCAGTTCTTTGCCCGCCGGGGCGTAGTGAATGTTGATGCTGCTGAGTGGGTCAGCGTAGGGGTGGAGAGCAACTTCGCCCAAAACCGCGCAAAGAAACGCCTGAAACGCGGGGGCATTATAAAGCTGCCGCAGCGGCGAAAGTTCTTCGACCTGATCATCGCAAATACAGCCCTTGGTCGAGATGACTTGACGGTTGAAGACATGGTCGCTGGCAAGGCGTTGATCGGGCGGCGTCAGATAGACATTGTGCGTGGAGCTCGCGAAAAACGCCTGATCTTCATTGCGCTTCGCTTCTGCGACTAAAGCCGCCAGTGTTGCCGGTTGCAAGAATCCACTCAAAGCCAAAACCCCATTCTGGTCTAGCGCCTGCTTGGACGCTGCGCGGAAACTGCCATCGCTGAGCGGGTGGCGTTGAAGGTCGACGATTGTTTCAAGCGACATGGGTTCTGCCTGTAGCCAAAGGATGAGGTGCCTCACACTGGCGCAGGAAGGATTGTTGGAGCAAGCCCGTTTTCACCCGATGTTTTGAATTGTGCGATCTTGCGTTACGCTAAGGTTGATTGAGGGAGGAACCACAAACATGGATCGCGAAACCATCGCCGTCTACGACGCCAAGTATCAGGACTACGCAAAACTGACTCACACCTTGACGCCTACAGCGTCGCTTCTGCGGTTCATAAACGCCGTCGCCCCGCATGGACGCGTTTTAGATTTTGGATGCGGACCGGGCGAGGCTGCGCGAAACATGGCCGTCGCCGGGTTGGACGTAACCGCGCTAGACGCCTCGGAGGGCATGATCTCTCTGGTGCAAAAGATCCCAAAGGTTACGGCGGTCCATGCGGGTTTTGATTGGTTGGACCAGACAGACACCTTTGACGGCATCTGGGCAAACTTTGCGTTGCTGCACGCTGATCCGGCGGAGCTTCCAAGCCATCTCGACGCCATCCAAAAAGCGCTGAAGCCCGGCGGAACCTTTCATCTCGGCATGAAAACGGGACAAGGTGCATCACGAGATGGCATGGGGCGTCACTACCTTTATTTCTCCCGCAGCGAGTTTGAACTCATGCTGATTGACCGTGGTTTTGAGATTCTCCACGTGAAAGAAGGCGCGGAAAAGGGGTTATCGGGAAGCGTTGATCCCTTCGTCTTGATTCTCGCACAGTTAGAGGATTAAGCCGAGCAATACTAAATAAGTGTACTGTTTTGGTCCTGTTTTTTACAACTGAAACAGATTATTTTTTGGGAATGTATAAATGTAAAAGAAACGTTTCTAAACAGATGTTTACGGAGTTTTTCTATAGTGTTAAGAAAAATTTCAGAACTGGTAAAGCACGGTATTGACCTCGAACCTGCATGATAGAGGACCAAAACGGTACGATAATGATTGACGATGAGCGAAGTCTGGTTTTAGTACTCGATCACACCACACCAAAACCTAATGGAACCAGGAATTATGAAATTCGTTTTAAGTAGCCTTGTAGCCGGGGCCGTCCTTGGTCTTGCCTTGAGCGCGCAAGCGCAGAGCGTAAACATCTATTCCACACGCCAGATTGATTTGATTGAGCCGGTGTTGGACGCCTTTACGGCAAAGACAGGCATCGACACAGAGGTTTTGTTTTTGAAGAAGGGCTTGGTTGACCGTGTGGTCGCCGAGGGCCGGGGTTCGCCGGCTGATGTTATGCTGACGACGGATATCGGTGGTCTGATTAGCTTCGTTGATGAAGGCGTGACGCAACCTGTTGTATCGGACGTTATCACCGCCAACATCCCAGCGGGTTTCCGCGACAATGAAAACCAATGGTTTGGTTTAACCAAGCGAGGACGGGTGGTTTACGCCGCCAAGGATCGTGTTGATGTTGACGTTATCACCTATGAAGAACTGGCCGATCCAAAGTGGAAGGGCCGGATTTGTACGCGTTCAGGACAGCACGGTTACAATATCGCCTTGTTCGCCTCAATGATCGACGAATTGGGTGAAGAGGGCGCAACGGCATGGCTCGAAGGTCTGCGCGACAACTTGGCCCGCAAGCCTGAGGGCAACGACCGCGCACAAGCAAAAGGCATCTATTCGGGCGAGTGCGATCTGGGCATCGGCAACACCTATTATGTCGGGCTGATGGAAACCAACGAGAAAGAGCCGGAGCAAAAAGAATGGCGCGCGTCCCTTAAGGTTTTGTTCCCGAACAACGAAGGGCGCGGCAGCCACGTGAATGTATCCGGTATGGCCATGGCAAAGCACGCGCCAAACCACGCCGAAGCCCTGGCCTTGATGGAGTTTTTAACCACGGCGGAGGCGCAGGCAATCTACGCTGAGCAAGTGTTTGAATATCCTGTTCTCGAAGGCGCCCGCGTATCCGACGTGGTGGCAAGTTTTGGCACCTTTAACCCGGATAAGCGCGACCTCAACGCCATTGGTGACCTGCGCGCCCGCGCCTCAGAGCTCGTCGATATTGTTGGTTACAACCGAGGCGCTCGCTAGCTTTTACGGAACGTGGGCTCAATTACCGTTTTCCCATTCTGAGCCTTACGCAGGATGGGTTGTTTCGGCCTGACCAGACGATCTGGAACCTGGTTTAGTCAGGCTGGCGATGGCCTAAATATAAAAATCTGGGCTGCACTAAGTATACTTTGCCTGATTAAATGGCGCGGCGCTTTCTTATTGGGCGTCGCGTGCTGCAGTGACACTCTTGGACTTGCCTAATTGCGTTTGGCATGTCAGCGTTGCTTTTTTTAGGCAACAAAGTGCTATGTTCCATGACTGAACTGCCCCCCATCTATCAGGACGGCATCAGCGCTGGGCGTCTCGATGAAGAGACGTTGAGCGATAACTTTTGCGACGTCCACCCGCCACTTGATTTGCACGAAGCTCAAGTGGCCGCTGACCGGTGCTACTTCTGTTACGATGCGCCTTGTATTCAGGCGTGTCCCACCAGCATTGATATTCCCCTGTTTATTCGTCAAATCGCAACGGGAACGCCCGAAGCTGCGGCCATGACGATCTTTGACAGCAACATTCTGGGCGGCATGTGCGCCCGGGTCTGCCCGACCGAAACCTTGTGTGAAGAGGCCTGCGTCCGGGAACTGGCCGAGCAGAAGCCGGTCGAGATCGGTGCGCTGCAGCGATTTGCGACCGACAAGCTCATGGAGCGCCCGGAGCACCCCTATAGAAGGGCTGCATCGACTGGGAAATCTGTTGCCGTTGTTGGTGCTGGTCCCGCAGGGCTCGCAGCCGCGCACCGGCTCGCCAAGCACGGGCATGCCGTCACACTTTACGAATCGCGCCCCAAGTCTGGCGGCCTGAACGAATATGGTATCGCCGCATACAAGACGGTTGATGGTTTTGCGCAGGAAGAATTCGACTGGTTGCTGGGTATCGGCGGCATCACCGTAGAGAACGGCAAGGCCTTAGGCTCAAACGTGTCACTGGATGGCCTGCAGTCCGAGTTTGACGCGGTATTTCTCTCGATCGGACTGGGCGGCGTTAACGCGCTCGGGTTTGAGGGTGAGAGCGTGCTGCCGGCGGTTGATTTCATTGAGGATCTGCGCCAAGCCGACGACCTCGGCAAGATTGCCGTTGGCCGCCGTGTCGTGGTGATTGGCGGCGGCATGACGGCGGTTGATGCCGCGGTTCAGTCCAAACTGCTTGGTGCCGAAGACGTTACGATCGTCTATCGCCGCGAGCAGGGTAAAATGGCAGCCTCGGAGCATGAGCAGAACCATGCTGCGGCATCGGGCGTTCGGATCATTACCAATGCCGCGCCGCTGGGCATAAAGGGCGGCGGTGTCGAGTTCGCCTACACCGTCAGTGGCGACGATGGTCTGCACGTGAGCAGTGAAACGTTTGTTTTACCTGCCGATCAGGTGCTCACAGCGATCGGACAAACACTCACCGAAGACCAAGTTACTGCGCTGAAACTCGTCCGCGGCAAGATTGCGATTGACGATCTGGGTCGGACATCAATGGCCGGCGTTTGGGCCGGTGGCGATTGCGCGACGGGCGGCGATGACTTGACCGTGACAGCCGTGGCCCAAGGCCGCGATGCTGCTGAAGACATTCACACCAGCCTGATGGAAGGAGCCTAATCATGGCCGATCTGAAATCAAACTTCGTTGGGATCGAATCTCCAAACCCGTTCTGGTTGGCGTCCGCGCCCCCCACGGACAAGGAATACAACGTTCGCCGTGCTTTTGACGCAGGCTGGGGCGGTGTCGTTTGGAAAACGCTTGGTATTGACCCGGCGATTGTAAACGTAAACGGCCCGCGTTATGGCGCGATCTGGAGCGCGGATCGTCGGTTGATGGGCTTGAACAACATTGAGTTGATCACGGACCGTCCGCTGAAAACCAACCTCGATGAAATTGCCCGTGTGAAACGTGATTACCCGGCGCACGCGATGGTCGTGTCGCTGATGGTTCCTTGTGAAGAAGACGCGTGGCGGGAAATCCTGCCGCAGGTCGAGGACACGGGCGCGGATGGGCTGGAGCTGAACTTTGGCTGTCCACACGGCATGTCTGAGCGAGGCATGGGCTCTGCGGTTGGGCAAGTGCCGGAATATGTCGAGATGGTCACAGCGTGGTGTAAGGAATACTCCAAACTGCCCGTGATCGTGAAACTGACACCCAACATCACCGACATCAAACAGCCCGCAAGGGCCGCGATGAAGGGTGGTGCGGATGCTGTGTCTTTGATCAACACCATCAACTCCATCACCTCGGTCAATCTGGACGAGTTCTCGCCAGAGCCTATGATCGATGGGCGTGGAGCCCACGGCGGATACTGCGGTCCAGCGGTGAAGCCGATTGCCATGAACATGGTCGCGGAGATCGCACGAACGCCGGAACTCGCCGGCTTGCCGATTTCGGGCATTGGTGGTGTATCGACGTGGCGAGATGCGGCTGAGTTTATGACCTTGGGCGCAGGAAACGTGCAGGTTTGTACTGCTGCGATGACCTACGGCTTCCATATCGTGCAAGAGATGATTTCTGGCCTGTCGCTGTGGATGGATCAGAAGGGTATGACCGATACTTCAGAGATTGTGGGCCGGGCCGTTCCAAACCTGTCGGACTGGAAGAACCTCAACCTCAATTACATCACCAAAGCCCGCATCAACCAAGACTCATGCATCGGCTGTGGCCGCTGTTTCGCAAGCTGTGAGGACACCAGTCACCAAGCGATTGCGATGGACGTTGATGAGACCGGCAAGCGGGTCTTCACCGTCAAGGACGATGAGTGTGTGGCGTGTAACCTCTGCATTAACGTCTGTCCTGTTGACCAGTGCATCACGATGGAACGCTTGGATGTTGGCGTGATCGATGAGCGGACCGGGCTTCCTGTCGAAGCAGAATTTGCCGATTGGACCACACACCCCAACAACCCCGGTGCCGTCTAACAGACAGTGGCACCGTTACTCGATCAGTGGACCCAGAGGAGAACAGTCTATGAGCGCCCCGGGCGATAACCTCAAAACAAACGCGTCCCGGCTTTGGGACAGCCTTATGGAAATGGCCAAGATTGGGCCGGGGATCGCGGGCGGAAACAACCGTCAGACCCTGACCGACGAAGACAGCGAAGGCCGCTACCTGTTTCAGCGGTGGTGTGAGGAAGCGGGCTGTACAATGGGTGTAGACACCATGGGCAATATGTTTGCGACGAGGGCCGGGGAAGACCCCGATGCGCTGCCGGTATATGTCGGCTCGCATTTGGATACGCAGCCAACGGGCGGAAAGTATGACGGGGTATTGGGCGTGCTTTCGGGGCTGGAAATCATCCGAACGCTGAATGATCTGGGGATCAAGACCAAGCACCCCATCGTGGTGACAAACTGGACCAACGAAGAAGGCACACGCTTTGCCCCGCCCATGCTGTCATCGGGCGTGTTTGCGGGTCTTCATACCCAAGATTGGGCCTATGATCGGCAAGACGCCGAAGGCCTGAAGTTTGGAGACGAGCTGCGGCGCATCGGGTGGGTCGGCGACGAGCCCGTCGGCGCGCGCGACATGCACGCATTCTTCGAGCTTCACATCGAGCAGGGTCCAATTCTGGAAGCAGAAGGCAAGGACATAGGCGTCGTTACCCACGGGCAGGGGCTGAATTGGGTCCAAGTGACGCTGACTGGTAAGGAGCAGCACACAGGCTCCACCCCCATGCCCATGCGCCGAAATGCTGGACTGGGTATGGCAAAGGTCACGCAACTGGCCCACGAAATTGCCATGAGCCACCAGCCTCGTGCTTTGGGCGCAGTAGGGCAGTGCGATGTCTACCCCAACTCGCGCAATATCATTCCTGGCCGCGTGGTCTTCACCATCGACTTCCGCTCGCCTGACTTTGATATCCAAACGGATATGGAGGCACGCTTGCGGGCTGGCGCTGCGGAGATTGCTCAGGAGCTAGACCTCGAGTGCGAGATCGAAATTGTTGGTCATTTTGACCCCGTAACGTTTGACGAAAACTGTGTTGGCGCGGTGCGACGCGCGGCGGAACGGCTTGGCTACAGCCACATGGATATTGTTTCCGGCGCAGGTCATGATGCCTGTTGGATCAATCGCGTGACGCCAACGGCGATGGTGATGTGTCCCTGCGTAGACGGTTTGAGTCACAATGAGGCTGAAGAAATTTCATCCCAATGGGCCGAAGCTGGGACAAACGTTCTGTTTCACGCGGTCGTAGAAACAGCGCAAATCGTCGCCTGATCCACCTTGGGTGGACCCCCCACCATCAATGGAAAAGAATGTAAGAGAAAAGGGAAACATCCATGAGCAAAGTCATCAAAGGCGGAACCGTCGTAACAGCGGATCGTACCTATGAAGCCGACGTTTTGGTCGAAGGCGAAAAGATCAAGCAAATCGGGCTGAACTTGTCCGGCGACGAGGTGATCGACGCCTCCGGCGCTTATGTGATCCCCGGCGG
The DNA here is from genome assembly GCA_905479265.1 of uncultured Alphaproteobacteria bacterium. Taxonomy (GTDB): domain Bacteria; phylum Pseudomonadota; class Alphaproteobacteria; order UBA7985; family UBA7985; genus UBA7985. The sequence goes on along the minus strand of CAJQLX010000006.1, from coordinate 58,040 downwards.
TATCGATCCGCACACCCATCTCGAAATGCCGTTCATGGGCACCACGGCGGCGGAGACGTTTGAAACAGGTACGTTTGCCGCAGCCGCGGGCGGTACAACGATGCTGGTGGATTTTTGTTTGCCGGGCGAAGATGGCTCTTTGGTGAATGCCTTGGACGCGTGGGACGCCAAATCCAAGGATCAAATCTGCATCGACATCTCCTATCACATGGCCATCACGGGCTGGTCTGAGTCGATCTTTAACGAGATGGACGCTGTGGTGAAGCGCGGCGTGAATACGTTTAAGCACTTCATGGCCTATAAGGGCGCGTTGATGATCGAGGACGATGAAATGTACGCCTCGTTCAAGCGCTGTGCTGCGCTGGGCGCGTTGCCACTGGTGCATGCGGAAAACGGCGATATCGTTGCGGAGCTGCAAGAGAAATACATGTCGCAAGGCCTAACAGGGCCAGAGGGGCACGCCTATTCTCGCCCACCCGAAGTCGAAGGCGAAGCGACCAACCGCGCCATTATGATCGCGGATGCCGCTGGGGTTCCGCTCTATGTGGTGCATGTATCGTGCGAGCAGTCGCATGAAGCCATCCGCCGAGCGCGGCAAAAGGGCATGCGCGTTTATGGTGAGCCACTGATTCAGCATCTGACGCTCGATGAAACTGAGTATTTCAACAAAGATTGGGACTACGCAGCCCGTCGCGTCATGTCGCCACCGTTCCGCTCAAAAGATCACCAAGACAGCTTGTGGGCCGGGTTGGCCGCCGGTTCGTTGCAAGTGGTCGCGACCGATCATGCTGCCTTTGATACCGAGCAAAAGCGCATGGGTCTGAAGGGCTTTCCGTTCATTCCAAATGGTACAGGCGGTCTGGAAGAGCGTTTGTCGGTTCTGTGGACCCGAGGCGTGGAAACAGGCCGTTTGACGCCGAACGAATTCGTGGCGGCAACGTCCACGAACATCGCCAAGATCCTCAACATCTACCCGCAAAAAGGCGCTTTAGTTGAGGGCGCAGACGCCGACATCGTTGTCTGGGATCCGAGCTTGAGCAAAACGGTCTCTGCAACCACGCAAAAGTCGATAATCGATTACAACGTCTTCGAAGGCTTCGACGTGACGGCGCAGGCGCGCTACACGCTCAGCCGGGGTGACGTGGTCTGGGCCTACGGCAAAAACAGCCAACCACAGCCCGGGCGCGGTAAGTTTGTCAGCCGCAAGCCATACGCGGCCGTGAATACCGCGCTGTCCAAGTGGAAAGAGCTGAATACGCCGCGCAAGATTGAGCGTGACCCCATGAATATTCCTTCGGGCGTTTAGGGCCAGTGCGAGTGGCGGTCCAGCAAAACAGAGGAGTGCGCGCCGTATGAGTGTTGTTACGGCGGAAGGTTTGTCGCTTACGTTTCCCGGCGATGTGCAGGCACTAAAAGACGTAAACCTATCGGTGGAAGCAGGTGAGTTTGTTTCGTTTATTGGCCCGTCTGGCTGCGGAAAGACCACCTTCTTGCGGGTCGTCGCCGACTTGGAAAAGCCAACAGGCGGGGAGGTTCGGGTCACGGGCCTCAGCCCTGAAGAAGCCCGGATGCAAAGGGCTTACGGCTATGTTTTCCAGCAACCCGGCTTGCTGCCTTGGCGTACGGTTGAGGGGAACATTCGCCTGCCGCTTGCCTTGATGGGGCAAGACAAGCACGTGATGGCAGAGCGCGTCGCATCTGTGCTGAAAATGGTGGAGCTGGACGGCTTTGGCACCAAGTATCCTTGGCAGCTATCCGGGGGCATGCAACAGCGCGCGTCGATTGCGCGGGCTTTGGCCTTTGATGCTGAATTGCTGCTGATGGACGAGCCCTTTGGCGCGCTGGATGAGATCGTTCGGGACCGCTTGAATGACCAGTTGCTGGATCTGTGGCGAACCACGCAAAAAACCGTTCTGTTTGTTACGCATTCCATCCCCGAGGCCGTTTATCTTTCGACCAAGATCGTGGTGATGTCACCTCGTCCGGGTCGGGTCGCTAAAGTGATCAACAACCCGCTTCCCCCCGATCGCCCCTTGGAGGTTCGGGAAAGCACTGAGTTCTTGGCCGTAGCTGCAGAGGTTCGGAACACGCTGCGCGAGGGGATGGACTGATGCTGGCGTGGTTGTCTCGATCAGTTCTACCTGTCGCGACAATCGTCGCTGCAATTATCGTGATTTGGTACGCAGCGGCCATTCCGATGAATTCGATGCGGACTTACATGATGGCCCCCGACGACGCTGAAATCAGTTTCTCCGAGCTGGTCAGCGATACATGGTCTCAAAAGAAGCCTCAGCTGCCACTGCCGCACCAAATTGTGCGTGAGGTGAAGAAACAGGCGACGTTCTCTTGGATATGGAAAGAAAAGCGGCGGGGCTACAAGCGCTCACTGATTTACCATACGTGGGTCACGCTTTCTTCGACGTTACTGGGGTTTGGGCTGGGTTTGGTCTTGGGCGTCAGTCTGTCTCTGGCCATTGTTTATTCTCGGGTAATGGACCTATCGGTCATGCCGTGGGTGATTACGTCCCAGACAATTCCCATCATCGCGATTGCGCCGATGATCATCGTCATCATGGCGCCAATGGGTCTTACGGGTCTGATGCCCAAGGGCGTGATTTCCATGTACTTGAGCTATTTTCCAATCGTGATCGGGATGACCAAGGGACTGCGTTCTAGCGATCCGATCCTTGAGGACCAGATGAAGACGTGGTCGGCAACGGCATTCCAAACGTTTCTACTGCTTCGGCTGCCCTCGGCCTTACCGTACTTGTTTCCCGCGATGAAGATTAGTCTTGCGGCTGCGCTTGTTGGGGCCGTCGTTGCTGAGTTGCCGTCTGGCGCGCGCGCCGGTCTGGGTGCGCGGTTGCTGGTGTTTTCCTATCGCTCCGAGACCATTCCCATGTGGGCGAACCTTGTATCGGCGGCCATCCTCGCTGGTCTTCTCGTTGTGTCTTTTGGGATGCTTGAACGGGCGTTGAACCGCCGCTTGGGCTTCCGAACCGCCGGGGAGGTCTCATCATGATGATCGCGATATTCGCGCTGGTTCTTTGGGGCGCGCTGTGGGCTTTTAACGTAAAACTGGCTGGCTGGCTTTCTGACCGATACGCGCGCATCGCGGTGCCTATCGTTTTCGGCCTGACCCTCGTGGTCATGGTTGAGTTGCTGGTGATCGGCCTCAACGTATCATTTGTCATCCTTCCCAGGCCTTCAGAAATGGTCGTTCGACTTTTCACTAGCTACGAGATGCTGTGGGAAGACTTTGTTCAAACGATCCTAAAAGGAGCCTTAACCGGCTATGTCGTCGGCTGCAGTACCGCGCTATTGGTGGCGTTTTTGGCAAGCTGGTCAGACTTCCTGCGGCGTGGGCTTTTGCCGCTTGGAAATTTCGTTGCGGCTCTCCCGGTGGTGGGCTTGGCCCCCATTATGGTGATGTGGTTCGGCTTCGGTTGGGAATCCAAGGCCGCCATTGTGGTCTCCATGTGCTTTTTCCCCATGCTGGTGAACAGCGTGCAGGGTCTGGCCGCGACCAATGCCATCGAGCGCGACTTGTTCAAAACCTACGCCGCCACACCGCTGCAGCAGCTGGGTCTGCTGCGCTTGCCCGCGGCCATGCCTTTTATTCTCAACGGTCTCAAGGTCTGCACGCCGCTCGCGCTGATCGGGGCCATTGTTGCTGAGTTTTTCGGATCGCCCTTCCTCGGAATGGGGTTCCGGATCAAAACCAGTGTCGGCACGCTTTCTCTCGATCTTGTTTGGGCAGAAATTATTGTCGCGGCGATTGCCGGAACTGGTTTCTTTGGGCTGCTGCTTATCATCGAGCGCAGTCTGACTTTCTGGCACCCCTCCCAGAGGCGTTAACCAGATTAAAACAGGAGAGAGAAGATGAAAAAAGTAGTGTTAGCAACCTTTGCGGTTGCAGCCTCGCTGATGGCTTCCGTGGCTCAGGCACAGGACAAATTTGCCATTCAGCTCCAGTGGGTGACCCAGGCTCAGTTTGCGGGTTACTACGTCGCCAAGGACAAGGGCTTTTACGAAGCCGCTGGCCTTGACGTAACGGTCAAGTCAGGCGGACCAGACATTGCACCGCCCCAGATTCTGGCCGGTGGCGGCGCTGATATCATGGTCAACTGGATGCCTTCTGCGCTGTCAGCGCGGGAAAAGGGTCTGCCCGTTGTTAACGTGGCTCAGCCTTTCAAGTCATCGGGTATGATGCTCACGTGTCGTCGGGATTCTGGCATCGCATCAACGAGCGATCTGGCGGGTAAGACCGTTGGCGTATGGTTCTTCGGCAACGAATTCCCATTCTTAAGCTGGATGTCTCAACTGGGTCTAAGCACCGACGGCGGTGACAGTGGTGTTACTGTTCTTCAGCAAGGCTTTAACGTGGATCCAATCTTCAACGGTCAAGCTGACTGTGTGTCCACCATGACCTACAACGAGTATTGGCAGGTGATTGACGGTGGCCTTAGCGCTGACGATTTGATCGTGTTCAAGTACGAGGACCAAGGCGTTGCAACGTTGGAAGACGGTCTTTACGTTCTCGAAGACAACCTCAATGACGCTGACTTCGTCGATCGTCTGACCCGTTTCGTTGCGGCTTCAATGAAAGGCTGGAAGTACGCAGAAGCCAATGTTGAAGAAGCGGTTGAGATCATCCTCGACAACGACGACAGCGGCACAGCAACCTACGAAGACCAGTTCCGTATGATGGGTGAAATTGCCAAGTTGACGGCGGGCTCAAACGGCGCGCTCGATCCAGCAGACTACGAGCGGACGGTTGCAACGCTGCTCGCTGGCGGTGATACCGTGATTTCTGGTGCGCCAGAGGGTGCTTGGACGCATGCCATCACGGATGCAGCGCTGAAGTAGGCGAACCCGCGTCGTTAAACGACTGTTTGATCGAATGGGATCGTGTCACGGGCGGTGAAGCCTGCGTCTAGCGATCCCATTCATCGTCTTGACCGGGGGAAAGTGGTCTAGCTTGCGCCTTTCAACCGCGACTGCAGACGAAGCAGACGCATGTGAAGCACGCTCGCTTCATTCTGGAGAGCCCGCAAGCGAGCATCAGATGCCGGAATACGGGCTTGGATCATACGGTCGATCTGCCCCTTTACAGCTTGCAACTTCGCAACGTGCTCATTGTATTGTTGCTGCAAACGGCTGGTGCCGGGAAGCTGAATTTCACGTTCGAACGCGGCGCCGGAAATACCTTGCTGCATGGTACTGGTGAGTCGGACGATCTCAGCCTTAAGCTTATCAATACCAGCCTCGACACGGGGGCAATCGCGAGCAATAAGAGCGCCATTGCAGTTTTGCGCATGGTAGGCGTTAAGCCGTTCCAATCGGTTTTCTAAGCTGTTGAGCTTAGCGGCTGAGTTGGCCGCAGCCGTGCCTGCGGTTGAGATTAGAGCCAGGCTCGTCAAAAGGGCTTTTACACGTGACATGAGAATTAATCCCCCGTTATCGTTACGTTTCAAGATTACTGGAGCGAGGGACGTGCCATGTGCGCTAAACCTTAGCGAAAAACCTTCAAATTTTATCGAAACAGTGATTACCACTACAATTTGTATAAATTTTGTGGGAAATGACCTTTGCCATATTTCCCCCTTGGAAGTTTAAACTGTGACCAAGGTACGTATAATGCGGCGCTAAATTGTGGCCCTTTTGCAACTGACATCGTTAATGATAGGGCAAATCATGAATTGCGTTCGCAGAATGTTTTCCGCGATAGAAACCCGCCATCCTCATCTCATTTTCGTCATTGTCTAAAAATGGAGGATGGCGGAATAGGGTGTCTTAGCCTTCGCTCTGTATTTGGAGCTGCAGCAGTCGGTTGCGAACGAGGTCTAGCTGCGCGTTGAGCCCTTTGATTTTCGCTTCCTTTTGCGGATCATCTGACGCCTCAAGGCGCTCGATAAAGGTCATGATCTTTTCCATGCGCACGTGAAGAATGCTGTACTGACGCTCCAGTATGGTTGGATCCTCGCCATTGGTTGCAACACTGGCGCTGGTTCGCAGGTTTACGCTGACGGCTTCTTTTAGGCGCTCAATCTCGCCACCAATTCGAATGATACTGGCCTCGACGCGCTTGCATTTCGGGGTGAGGGCGTCTTCATCGCAGTTGGCGTCAAAATAGTGCGATAACCGGTCGAGTTTGTTTTCGAGCTTGGAAATGGAGGCTGCGGGGTTGGCGTGCGCGGTGGATGCTATGAGCAACGCGACGACACCAAGGGCACCTGATAGTTTCTGTTTCATAGATATCGTTCCTCTGAACACTTAAATTTTGTTCTATGCCGGAGGAGTAGCTAAGAGCGTGCCATACCATTGTAATTCGCGTTAAAAGGTGTGGTGGGCTGTTAAAAACCTTATTGTTAAGACGAATTGTAGCGAGCCGTCGCGATAACGTGGCGGGGTGTATTTTTGGATGCGTGGTCATGCCATTCTAGCGTGTAACATACGGCGTAAGGCACCAACGCGGTTTGGGGAGGGGGAGGCGAAGCATGTTGATCGAGCAGATGAATGCCAAGACTTTGCAAGACGAGGCAGCAGCATTTTCCGAACTGTTAGCGCTGGCGGTCGGGGCGGGGGCCAGCATCGGGTTTGTGCAACCATTCACGCACGAAGATGCGTCTGAGTTTTGGCTTAACCGCACTGCACCCCTGGTCGAGAACGCGCAAAGTCTGCTGTTTGTTGCGCGCATCGAAGGTCGAGTGGTTGGGACTGTCCAGCTTATGCTGCCCGTGATGGCCAACCAACAGCACAAGGCGGACGTTGCCAAAATGATGGTCCATCCGGATTTTCGCCGCCGAGGGATTGCTGCTGCTTTGCTTGAGGCGCTGATACAGGCTGCGGTGGACCGTGGCTTACGTCTGCTTGCTTTGGATACGCGCACCGGCGATCCGGCACAATCACTCTACGCAAAGTTTGGGTTTGAACGCGCTGGTGAGATCCCTTGCTTTGCAAGAGACCCGCACGATCCAAACAAGTTCGACGGCACGACTTACATGTACAAAGTGCTGTCTTAATCCGTTACGAGGTCGGAGTAGGCCGCGACAGGCAAGCCAGCATCAATCCAACCCGGTCCCGCGCTGGACCCAATCATACCTTCGGTGACGTCAAAGACAGAGGTAAAGCCTGCGCCTGCCATCAACTCAGCAAGGTAGGCCGATCGTCCGCCCGTCGCGCAAATCAGAGCGATGGGCCGCTCTCGATTGCTGTCGATCAGCGACATAAGCTCAGGGCCAAAGGTGCGGCTGCGCATGTCTAGTGGCGTTGCTTGGGGTGCGATGCCCGTTTGTTTCCATTCGCGTGGGGTCCGAATATCAAGCAGGAGAATTTCGCCCGACTGGGCCTTTTGAAAAGCCGTCGCCACGTCAATTTTTTCCTGCGCCATCGCAGAAAACGGGATCAAGCAGGCTGTCACGACGACAGCAACGCATTTGAAAAGTCGGTTCATAAAACTCAGGAAGCCTCCACCACCGTCCAAGGAACATCATTCATCGGGTAAAACGCTTCGATCGCCGCGGAAGCAACCACGCTGGTGGTTCCGTTGCCGGCGTCCACGACATTCATGCCGCCAAGCACGGCCGTCACCGTGGCTTGACCACGCGGCAAGCTGGCAGCAACCGCGTCACAGTCCACCAAATCTGGTTGCGCGACACCGATTGTCACTCGAACTTGCATCTTAGCGGAATCAAGATCCAGCGAGCGGAACAGCGTCAGTGACGAATGATGCAGAGCGTCTTGCACAGCACGAAGCGCGGCTTTGGTGTAGTCCTCGCCATAGAGATCGTTGCCCATCCCGACTTCGAGGATCAAGCGTTCAAGCGGCTGTTCGCTCATGTTCGCGCCTCCACCATAAAAGAGACCACGACGGCGGCGAGCGCCACCAATGTTGAGCCGCTGTTATCCGGTTTAGCAATGTCCAAGCCGCCGTGCGTGGCGGTGACAGAGATTTTGCCGTAGGGGAAGACCGCTGCAACCTCAGCGCAATCCACCGCATCAGGCTGCTGAACAGCAATCTCAACGTCGACAATCATGGCTTCCTTGGGCGCGCCAAAGGCCTGGGCCATGGTCAGAGAGTTGTGCCAGAGTGCATCCTTCACGGCGCGCACGGCAGCGCGCGTGTAGTCGCCAGATCGCAGCGAGGTTCCTTGACCCAACTCAAGCGCCACGCGCTTCTTTTCAGCCACTGTCAGTCTCCTTCTCACGTCGCCAAAGACTTTATTGAAACCGCCGTTTTAGCGGAAGAGCAAGACGGGCACGCGACACGAAATCAGCATTTCGGTTGTGGTCGAGCCGATAAACATCGAGCGCAGGCGTCCACCGCCATACGCGCCCATGACCAACATGTCGAATTGTTCGCTGCTTGCGCGCGCGCTGATCACATCGACAGGTTCACCCGTTACCAACTCAGCGGTTACAGACAAACCGGCATTCTCGAGCAGGCCTTTGGGTTCATCGAGTGCCGATTGGGCCGCAGCCGTACTCTCACCAACCATCAAAAGCTTGACCTCCATTCCTTTGAACAGAGGATTTGTGCCCACGGCTTCCACGGCTTTGCGCGAGGGTGTGTGGCCATCATAGGCGATGAGCACACGCCGGATCGGCTTGAAGGTTCGTGAGGCCACGAAAATAGGTTTGAGGCTGGAACGGACCATGCGTTCGAGATTGGAGCCTAAGTGCATGCGGGCGAAGTCAGCGGCCTCACCGCGCTTTCCGATCACCAACATTGAGGCGTCTGTGAGCGCTTCGTTGGTTTCGTCGATCAAATCACCAATCCGCAGGCGCGTTTCAGGTCGTGCTGAACCAGCCGCCGCAATCCGTTCTGCGGCTCCATCGAGCAACGCGCGGCCATGCTGCTGCGCGATGCGGGCCATATCGCCCTCGACGCGGGTGAGTTCTTCCAGCATCGACGTGCGAGCGCCCAGTGCGATGGTGCCGGAAACGTCTTGCCGAGCAGCTTGACGACGACCAATGACATGCAACAGCTCGATGCTCGCGCCGCTTGCTTGAGCGATCCAACTCGCGTGATCACAGACGCTCTCCGCGTACACGGAACCATCGATGAGCGTAATGATTTTTTGGTCTGACATGGGTTAGTGCTCCAGCATCTTTTCAAGCGCGCCGGGCTTGTCCGCCTGTCCCAGTTTCAGCACGATTGTTTCACTGGCTTCATTTAAGCCCAGAACTTCCACTTCTGCACCATCCCGGCGGAATTTTAGCTGCGTCATGTCCAAGGCGTGAACCGATGACAAATCCCAGATGTGCGCGCGCGAAACGTCAATTGTCACCTTTTCCAGCGCTTCTCGGAAATCGAAGGAGGAGTAGAATTGCTCAACCGAGGCAAAGAACAACTGCCCTTCGACGACATAGGTTCGGTGCTTGCCGTCTTCGGTCAGCGTGGAGGTCACGCGGAAAATCTGCGCCATTTTCCAAGCGAAGAAAATCCCAGAAAGCAAGACGCCCACAAGGACACCAATGGCGAGGTTGTGGCTGAGAACAACCGTCACAACGGTTGCAACCATGACGACGCTTGAGGGCCAAGGATGTTCAGCGAGGCTTCGGATCGATGACCAGCTGAACGTGCCAATCGAGACCATGATCATAATCGCGACAAGTGCTGCCATCGGGATTTGCTTCACCCAATCGCCCAAGACCACAATCATAAACAACAGCAGCACGCCCGCAGCAAAGCAGGACAGGCGGCCACGTCCACCGGATTTAACGTTAATCATCGACTGGCCGATCATGGCGCAACCCGCCATACCGCCGATAAAGCCGGTTGCAGTGTTCGCAATGCCCTGACCGATACATTCCTGATTCTTGTTCGATGGGGTGTCCGTTAGGTCATCAACCAGCGACTGGGTCATCAGGCTTTCCAGCAAGCCAACCGCGGCGACCGCTGCGGAGACGGGAAGAATGATCATCAGTGTTTCGAGGTTCAGCGGAATCTGAGGCAGCAGAAAAATCGGCAGGGTATCGGGTAAATCGCCCATATCGCCGACGTTGCGCAAACCATCGATGTTGAAGACCATGACAATCGCCGTGAGAACGATAATACACACCAACGGAGAGGGAATGGCTTTGGTGAAGCGAGGCAGGATGTAGATGATCGCCAAACCACCAGCAACAAACGGGTAGGTGATCCACGATACGTTAATCAGCTCTGGCAACTGCGCGAGGAAAATCAGGATCGCCAGCGCGTTCACGAAGCCGGTCATCACGGACCGCGAGACAAAGCGCATCAAATAGCCCAAACGCAGGAAACCGGCGCCGATCTGCAGCAGTCCGGCGAGCACCGTCGCCGCCAACAGATATTGCAGGCCGTGTTCCTTAACCAGTGTCACCATGAGGACAGCCGTGGCCGCTGTAGCCGCCGAAATCATACCCGGACGACCACCAACAATCGCGGTTATCACTGCGATGGAAAACGACGCGTACAACCCGACCTTGGGGTCAACGCCGGCGATGATGGAAAAAGCGATCGCTTCTGGGATAAGGGCGAGGGCGACAACGAGACCGGAGAGCAAGTCTCGACGCACGTTACCGGTCCATTGCTCGCGATAGGCGGCCAGAGAAGACATAGACGGTGTTTCCTGTGTTCTAAGCCACCCGAGAAGGCGCGTTCGCCAAGCTGGGGAGGGCGAAAGGGCGGCATTGCTTAGTCCTTGTATGTCAGCCGCGTAATATGCCTCAACCGCTTAGCTTGGTCAGGAGCCTTGCAGGAAGCGAACTTCGGCCCTAGCGTCGGGCTGAAACCACAAGCATGAGGCTCACGTGACAGCGCTTTACCCAGTTGTGACAGACATAAACGGCATCTTTCGCGGCAAGCGGCTGCCTGCGCAATCAGCAGACAAAGTGTTCAAAGGCGCAATGAAACTGCCCGCATCGACGCTGCACGTCGACGTCTTTGGCCGCGATGCGTTGGACAGTGGTTTGGTGCTGGAAACTGGCGATCGCGACGGCACGCTAAAGCCGACCGGACGCGGGCCTCTGCAACTAACTTGGGCGGAGGATGACGTCTCGCTTTTGCCCTGCCAGATGTACCTGCATGAGGGTGAGATCAGCCCGATCGACCCGCGCGCGCAGCTCGAAGCCGTTGTTTCTCGCCTGCGCGGTGCTGGTTTAACGGCTGTGTGCGCGACGGAGTTGGAATTCTATCTCTACGATCTTGCCTCAAACGGCATGCAGCCCCCGCTCATCCCCGGCACGGCCAAGCGAATGACCGCAGGGTCGCTTTACTCCATCGACCTATTGGAGGCATTCAAGGCCTTTACGGACGATATATACACCGCTTGTGAGGCGTGGGACGTTCCTGCTGATGCTGCGATCTCAGAGAGTGGGATGGGGCAGTTCGAGGTTAATTTGCTGCATACTGATGATGCCGTAAAAGCGGCCGATGACGCGGCACTTTTCAAGTTTATCGTACGCGGCGTGGCGCGGAAACATGGGCTGGGCGCGACGTTTATGGCCAAGCCCTATGGTGAGGACGCTGGCAACGGATTCCATCTGCACACATCCATGCTGGATCAAAGCGGCACCAACATTTTCGACAACGGCACGGATTTGGGCTCACCCGCATTAGCGTCTGCGGTCGCTGGATTGCTCCGGGTAATGTCAGACAGCACACTGTTTTTTGCGCCGCATCTGAATAGCTTTCGACGCCTGCGCGAGGGGACACACGCGCCCACCACCGCGTCGTGGGGAATGGACAACCGCACCGCTGCTGTGCGGATCCCAGCAGGGCCGGGCGCGGCAAGACGGTTTGAGCATCGTGTCTCTGGCGCCGACGCCAATCCCTATCTGGTGATTGCATCCGTTTTGGCCGCCGCGTTGGAGGGCATCGAAGCTGGAGCGACACCGCCGGCCGCTTTTACAGGCAGCAGCTACGATCAAGATTTACCGCGCTTGCCGTCATCATGGGAAGAAGCGCTGGCTCGTTTCGAACACAGCGACTTCATTGAACAGACCTTTGGCGCAGCTTTCCGCCGCGCCGTGGTTGCTGCTAAGCGGCAGGAGATCGGTACTTTTGCTGAAAAAGTGACACCGTTCGAGCTGCAGAGCTACAGGGATGAGGTTTAATCGTTATTCGATCAAACCCAGCGCCCGCTGCTGTGCTTCGTTGACCTTCACACCCGCTGATTCCGTGCTGGCGCGGTTGTTTTTGCGCCGATCACCGGGAACACGCGCACCGTCTTGATCGCGGATCGTCGTCAGCAGGGTCTCGACTTGAGCAAAGAACGCATCGCCAGAGAAACCCGCCGGGTCAAAAGCGATAAAGCATTGGCCCGTGGATGGTGGACCGCCGGCGGTTCCTGCGAACGGTGATGCCTGAGTCGACAAGACAGCCCCGGCCAAACACGAGGCGAGCAGCTCAACGGTGAGGCCCATGCCAACACCTTTGTAGCCGCCACTGGGCGCCATTGTGCCTTTGAGCGCTACAGCAGCGTCGGTGGTTGGCTCGCCGTCAGGACCGAATGCCCAACCTTCTTCGATGGCTTCGCCGTTTTTGTTCCGCAGCACAATCTCCGACTTCGCCACGACAGAGATCGACTGATCGATCACCATCGACGCGCCGCCCTTGCCATCTGGAACGCCCAGCGCAAACGGATTGGTGCCAACAACGGGCTTTTTACCCCCAACGGGCGCGACCGAAGCCGGTGCGTGGGTGAAACACAGGCCCAACAGCCCGTCTTCGGCTAAGCGTTCTGCATGGTGGCCGAGAATGCCGCAATTGTAAGAGTTGTGCAGGGTGAGCACAGCAACGCCATTGTCGCGCGCGGCCTGCGTAAAGGCGTCCCAACCTGCATCAATGGCCGGATGCGCAAAGCCGTGCTTGGCATCGACGGAAACAGCGCCGGGCCGAGGCTGGCTGACCACTGGCACCGCATCGCCAATGACTTTACCGCAGCGCACGTGCTCGGCGTAGATCGGCACGTACATCAACCCATGCGAACGGATCCCGTCGCGTTCAGCGCGCCAGGTGGATTTGGCAACGGAAGCCGCATTGCTCTCGCTAGCCCCGGCATCCTTTAGCGTATTCAGAGCCAAGTCGTAAACCTGCTCAAGCGTCATTGTCATTTCCATCAAGGGAGACTTTCTGTTTGCGTTAGTCGTTGTCGTTGGTCCCAGCACCGGCACCGCCCAAACGCGATGCTTCGGTTTCCGGAACGTAGGTAAGGTGGCTCAGGACTAGAGCCTGCTGCCAACTCTCGGCGCTTATGGCGCACGCGCGGTCGCGAGGGAAGGGATGTCCCTGCAATTGGGCTGCGAGCGTTTGCTCTATTCCAGCGGCAAGTGCGGTGTGTGAAGATCCGCCGGCCATCGTGGTTTCAACACGGTGGAGCAGGGCGATCAATGCGCTGTTATCGAAGGCGAGAACAGCGGCGATCCCGTCACAAGCAGCACCAGAGCTCAAGCGCGCGCCAACAGCGCCAAAATCATCCGCTGCCCCAAAAGCCAATCCCCGCCCGCACAACGCCTTGCGCAACGTCATGTGGACTTCGTTCAGGGAGTAATTCATAGGGGCGTTTGCGCTGGCTTTGTTGCGAGCCACCAGTCGTCGCCCAAGGTCTGCAACTCACCGGCCAGCGGTGCGCCTTGGAACAAAGTAATGCGGGTCCAGAGATCAGACTTGGGATCAAACTTCACAGCACCAAAAAACGCCAATTTACAGCGCAGAAGGTCGATTGGGCGCATGGATTGGTCGATCAAATTATCGCGAACTTCGGCGAACGGTCGATCAGCGGCGGCTTGGATACGCTTGGCGATGTTTCGATGCTCGGGGTGCTGAGCCAGCACGTCGGCGAGCGGCGTGTCGTCTGCATAATCTGTCAACGTGGACACCATGCCCTGAACCTGCCGCGCAATATCCAGCGGTTGTTCCTTGTCGGCGCCGTCTTCTGCGTAGCGATCGCCCAAGCGCGGTTCGAGCTTGGCTTCAGAGACGTACCAGAACTTTTGCTGGCTCTCGTGCTGTTCTAAGTCAAAGGTCTCGCACCATTGATAGTGCTGGCCGATTATGGTCCGGGTTTGTGACACGGTCTGTGAGGCATCAAACGCTTTGGGCGCGTTAAAGGCCATGGCTTCAGTCAGCGCGTCGATCATCTCGCCGAACGGTTCGAGGCAGAGGGCAGCGATCAGCTCCTGACACTCAACGGACTGGGACAGGCTCCAGTCAATCAGCCGCTGGAGCGGATAATCAACCGACAAGTCAGGGGCCGGCATATCGGCCAACTCATCCCTGAGCACATCGAGCCGCGCGGTTTGAATCTCATCAGGAACGAACCACTGCGAAACATGCGTTTTGGCGCGCTCCAGCAGCTCCAATAGCCGCGATTGCTGTGTGTCGCTCAAGCTCTCAATCGCTCGCACCTTGGCAATCGCCGTCTCGCGCGCACTGAGCCAATTGTGGATCAGTTCGGGGTGATGGATCAGGAAGGGCGCCATCCCCAAGCCAGTCGAGTTCCCAATGCCCAAGTGTCGCTTGATGGCACTGTCTAAGGGGACCGCCCTTTCCCCGCCCAAGGCGCGGGCCACGTGCTCAACCAAATCGTGCGTGAAGTGACGGATGAGCCAAACAGTGAGCATTTCTGCTGCGAAAGGACCGCTCAAACCCGGACGGCCTGAGAACACGAACCGATCCGCGATGCCAAATTTGCCGTTGCCGTAAACCGCAGTCGTGCGCATGAGGTAGCCAATCGAGTCCACCATATCGACATCAGGCTGCTTGCCTTGGGCCAGTGCGCTGGCAACGTGACTGAACAAGCGGACAGACTTATTGGACCGGCTTATGACCAGTTCCTTTTCCGAGTACCGTCCGGCTTCTTGCTTGGGCAAATTGGTCTCTAAACGATCGAGGTCGCTGTCCTCTGGAATACCGTCAAACAGCGCAAAGCTCGCATCCCACGCTTCGGCGATCACACGGTCAGAGCGGTCCGCATCGTTGAGCGCATTGGAGAACGCGATCAGTGAATACGTGTGCCCGCCCAAGTCCAACGTATAGGTCGCTCGGCCAAAACCTTGATCGTTCATGGTCCAGCGCGTTCGCCGCACTTCGACACCATCGGCGATCAAGTTTCGGACCATTGATCGACCAAAACTAAGGCGCGTGGGAAAGGCCGAACCAAGGCGTTCGAGGCGCATGACCGTATCAGGGGACCGCAGCTGTAACCGGCCATCGCTGAAAGAAATCGAGCTCATCGTGTTATAATGCCACAAAATTTTGTTCGAAGAACCGATACCAATTGCCGCCCATCACACCAGCGACCTCAGCCTCGCTCATCCCGACGCCGCGCAAGCCTTCTTCGATGCTGTCAAAGTCGCGGTTATCGCGGAACCATTGGGGCATGGGTGGGAAGCCGGGGTTGTCGGCGGAACCTTCGCCGTAGTCCATTTGCTTCGACCAGCGGCCGACCCGCATCCACTCTACCACGGAGTCCGGTTGATCCTGACACAGGTCCGTCCCGATCCCGATGTTTTCCGCCCCATAGCGCTCCGCGCATTCAGCAACCATCGCACAGAAGCTCTCGCGCGTGCACTGTGTGCCGTCTTTGAGGTGATGCGGATAGACGGAGAACCCGAGCATACCGCCTCGCGCCGTCAGCGCGCGCAGAACCTCGTCCGACTTGTTGCGCAGTGCTGCGTGCCACCAGTGCGGATTGGCGTGTGTGATGGCGATGGGACGGCTGGAAATATCGATGGCTTCCAACGTCGAGCGCTCCGCAGAATGGCTCATGTCGATAACTAATCCCACGCGGTTCATTTCAGCAATGGCTTGCTTACCAAAGCGGGTGATGCCGGGGTCTTCAGACTCATAGCAACCGGTCGCGAGGAATGATTGGTTGTTGTAGCTTAGCTGCATGAAGCGTGCGCCAAGAGTGTAGCAAATCTCAATCAGGCCAATGTCGTCTTCGATCGGAGAGGGGTTCTGGAAGCCAAAAAAGATCGCTGTCCGGCCCGTTGCCTTGGCCGTATCAATATCCGCCGCCGTGCGGCCCATCATGATCCGATCAGGAAACCGCTCAAACCACCGGTTCCATGCTTCGACCTGCAAGACCATTTCGCGGAAAGTTTCGTGGTAGGCGATTGTTACGTGAACCGCATGCACCCCCCCTTGCGCCATCTCTTCAAAGATCTTCGGCGACCAATTGGCGTACTGTAGGCCATCGATACGATAGGACGTGGACATCTGTTACTCTTCCCGTTGCGGGCTGGATCTGACACCGGCTTACCGTGCTTATCCGCAATCATCGCCGCACGAGCAAGTCAGCTTGCGACCATCCATCGCCAAACTGTGCCGCTTCAAGGACTCCCAAAGCGGTCCATTAGCGCTTAAAGTTACGCCTATGAAACAGTTCGAAAAATCATTTACCCAGCAGGAAGCCATCCCTGCTCAGGGCATCGAGGGCGCTGTCGCCATCCTGCAAAGCGGTCGCATTCATCGGTACAATACCGGACCGGGTGAACTTGCGGAAACAAGTTTGCTGGAACAGGAATACGCGGCCTATCAGGAAGCCAAGTATTGCTTGGCGGTTACCTCTGGCGGTCAGGCGATGCAGATTGCCCTGCGTGCTGCGGGCTTAAAGCCCGGCGATAAGATCCTCGCCAACGCCTACACGCTTGCCCCCGTACCCGGTGCGATCCATGCGTGCGGCGGCGTTCCCGTGTTTGTTGAGATTGGTCACGACTGGCTGACAGACATCAGCGACTTGCGCGCCAAGGCTGAAACCAGCGGGGCGAAGTTCTTTATGCTCTCGCACATGCGCGGACACATCGCTGACATGGATGCGATCGTTGCGATCTGTGAGGCGTTTGACATCACCCTGATCGAGGATTGTGCCCACACAATGGGCGCGAAGTGGCAAGGCCGGCGTTCTGGCAATTTCGGCAAGGTCGCTTGCTTCTCCACGCAGACCTACAAGCACATGAACTCAGGTGAGGGCGGTTTTCTGACCACCGATGACGAGGAATTGGCGGCACGCGCCGTGATCCTCTCTGGCTCCTACATGCTCTATGAACGCCACGTTGCCGCGCCCAGCGAGGACGTGTTCCGCCGGATCCGGCTGGATACCCCGAATTGCTCCGCGCGTCTGGACAACCTGCGTGCCACGATCCTGCGCGCGCAATTGGGTCAACTCGACCAGAACTGTGCGCGTTGGAACCATCGCTATCAGGCCTTGGAAAACGGTCTTCGGCATGCGCCAGGGGTGGAGATCATTGAACGCCCACAGCACGAAGCCTATGTTGGATCGTCTTTCCAGTTTCACGCCCATGTAACGGACATTCCGGCCCTGACTGCGTCCTGTGGTCAGCGGGGTGTTGAGCTGAAGTGGTTCGGTGGCGCAGAGCCGGTGGCCTTTACCAGCCGTTACGACAGCTGGCAGTATTTCGGTGATGTTGACCCTTTACCCCAGACCCTTCGAACGCTCTCAACCACGATAGACCTCCGCGTGCCGCTGACCTTCAGTGTTGAAGATTGCGCCGATATTGCTGAAATTATCGCAGAAGAGGCCCAGCGCTTGGCCGCTTAAACGCATGCAGGATCCAAAGTCATGATCGACGACCCAATTGTCATTGTCGGCGGTGCCAGAACTCCCATTGGTAGCTTCCAAGGCGTCTTTTCCGACCTGACAGCTGCCGAATTGGGCGGGGTTGCGATTGCTGCCGCGCTGGACCGGGCAGGGGTTGCTCGAACCGATGTTGATGAAGTGATCATGGGCTGTGTGTTACCAGCAGGACAGGGCCAAGCCCCGGCGCGTCAAGCCGGTTTTCAAGCTGGGCTTTCGGAAAACGTTCCCGCGACAACGGTGAACAAAATGTGCGGCTCGGGCATGAAAGCCGTCATGCTGGCCATGGACCAACTGCGTTCTGGCAACGCTGATGTCGCCGTTGCTGGCGGTATGGAAAGCATGAGCAACGCGCCTTATCTGCTGCCCAAAATGCGCTCTGGCGCCCGGATGGGGGAAACCCAAGCCCAAGACCATATGTTCCTCGATGGCTTGCAAGACGCCTATGAAGAAGGGCGTTTGATGGGATCGTTTGCCGAAGATTGCGCTGAGAAATATCAACTCACCCGCACAGCACAAGACAACTACGCCCTCCAATCGCTGTCTCGGGCGCAAGCCGCTCAGGCGACCGGTCGCTTTGCGGGGGAAATCGCGCCAATTACCCTTCGGACCCGAACCGGCGAGGTTACGGTTTCAGCCGATGAACAACCCGAACGCGCACGGCCAGAGAAGATCCCGCACCTGAAACCCGCCTTTAAAACCGACGGCACCATCACAGCGGCGAATGCTTCCTCGATCTCCGATGGCGCCGCCGCTCTGGTGCTCATGCGGGAGAGTACAGCGCTTGCCAAAGGTGTCCCGATCCGCGCGCGACTGCGCAGCTACGGCACTCACGCGCAAGCCCCCGGTTGGTTCACCACAGCCCCAATTGGCGCCATCCATCAGGCGCTCAGCCGTGCCAATTTGGCGATTTCCGATATTGATTTGTGGGAAATCAACGAGGCCTTTGCTGTCGTACCCATGGCGGCCGCCCACGCGTTGGATATTCCCGAAGACCGGCTGAACACCCGTGGCGGCGCTTGCTCGCTTGGGCACCCCATCGGAGCTTCTGGCGCGCGGATCATCGTTACGCTCTTAAATGCGATGGAAACCGAAGAAGCGCAGCACGGCGTGGCTGCGCTCTGCATTGGTGGCGGCGAGGGGACGGCGGTCACTCTCCAACGCCCCTAGGATCCGCCTTCGACCCGCAAACGATGCGCGTATAAATGCTCATAGTGCGGCTGCACCTCAGCATAGACCTCCTGCACCCGTTCCGGCATCTCACTGACCGGTTGCCGGTCATAGCGTGGTTGCGGTTTCAGGCCGCTGGAGTTCCGCAGCAGTTCATGGAACGACCCACCGTCCCACCAGCTCACTTCATCTCGGGGGCCGGGCTCCCAACTCAGCGCCGCTTCAATAAACGGAATGCCAACGGCATCACACCAGGCCCGAACGACACCATGCGGGTTGGCGAGCACATCGTCGCTATCAATCACCGGCGGCGGGGTTCCGCCTTGGCGTTCGGTGATGATGTCGAAAAGCGCCCTCTGCTCCTTAAAGCCCGTTTCCTTAATGTGGAAATCGGGCCAGTGCTTGAACATGGACGCTATGGTTTTTGCCGGGTCTCGGATCAGGAACGAGTGATTGAACATGTCGAAGAGCTCATCGTTCCACATATGATCGATATAAAGCGGGAAATCCTTGGAAAAGACGGGCCCTTGCGCCGCCAAATTCTGCAAATGCGCATGAACCCCAGCCATGGTCAGCCCCGGCGTTCGAACACTGTCGGCAGTCAGGCGTGGCCACAGCGGATCATCGCCCTGATACCAAGCCTCGCCATAAGGCTCGTGCAAACACGTAAAATCGCCCCGCTGGCGCATCATCCATTCAAAGGCTGTCGACGTCGAACGCGGAACGGCCCAAAGCGCAAGTATCTTAGTCATTTGGTTTAGTCTTTCAGGCTGGAAAGCAGGCTGCCTTGCTGGGTTACGGGTGCGAGCCCCAGCGACTTGAATATCCGCCAGTAAAGGGCGTTGTCGTGCGTGATAACCGGCTTGCCCAATTGTGCCTCAAGCTCGACTTCCAGATGAACAAACCGCTGCGCCTGTCCATTGGGGCCAGAGCGGAAATTGCACATGCCGTTGGCAAGATAAGCATCGGCCTGCGGGGCTTGCTCCGCCACGTAAGCCATGGATTTGGAGGCTAAATCACCATCAAAGCACCAAATCGCAGCGTTGCATTCCTCTTGCGAAGCAATGAAGCCCTGATCCACAAAGTTACCTGCGTAGAGAACATCAAAACCCGCTTCGCGGAGGAAGTTGGCGGTTCCTTGCCACCATGTAGGCCAGTGGTAAACGCCATTCAAAGCGACCTTCTCCACATTCATGGCGCGCAACGCCTCAACCATCGCGTAACCAGCCATGTGGAAAGTGGTCTCGTACTTGTCCGACAGCATCTCACAGTGCTGGCGAATGCCCTCGACCCCTAAACCGCTGGCATGGACCCAGTTGGAGCCAACTTGTCCGCAGACGTCTGCGCCGTTATTGGCCATGCACTCCACGAATTCTTCCAGCAAGCCAAAGTTGCTTTTGCGCTGATCGAGTTGATGCTCGTAGTCAGGGACATGCAGCATCCGGCCGTGAACGCCCACGGTGGCGGGCGCAATCCGTAGAAAGTCCGAGGGCGCCGCGTCAAAATCATGGGGCGGACAGGTAAAGCCGACTTGGTGGGGGAATAGCTTGTTCTTGCCCACGGCCCAATGGGCAGGCTTTTTATAATCGGACATGGTGCACCCTTCGCTGGTTTTCCTTGGTCTAGACCAGCCATTCGCCCACGCCATCTTTGGCGCGACTCAGGTGTCGTTTCTGCAAACGATTAGAAGCGGAAGTTTTGCGGGCAATCTGACATGAAACCGGCGACGCCCCAGTCAACCATGGAGCGAACTTTGTCTGGCTCGTTAGCGGTCCAGACGTTGACCGTCATACCTTGTGCTCGCGTACGCTGAACATCGTCATATGACAGCGTTTCCCACCACAAATTGAGCGCGTCGGCCTTGATTTGTTGCGCAACCTCGAACACCTCTGACGTTGCGTTTTCTGCGATCACGGCGATGGACCAGCCGGGAAAGGCAGCGCGGGCAAGCTTCAGAACATCGAAATCAAAGCTGGACAGCAACACGCGTTCTTTGGGCAAAGGTCCGCTGGAAAGAACCGGATGCACAGCATCGACCAAGGCTGCGGGGGGAACGTGGTCGTGGCGCTTGAGCTCCAAATTTACGCCCATCCCAAGATCGGCAAAGCAGTCCAAGGCTGCTGCCAACGTTGGAATGGCCTGAAAACCCGCTGCTGGATGCTGCTGGTTTGCGTTGACACGCTGCAAGTCGTCCAAGGATAGGGCGGCAATGGAACCGCTGCGATCGGTGCAGCGGTCCATTGTTGCATCGTGGAAGATAACCGGCGTGCCGTCTCCCAACAGGGAAACGTCCGTTTCCGTCCAAAGCGCTCCTGCTTGAAACGCGGTTTTGAAGCCAAGAAGCGTGTTCTCTGGTGCCAACGACGGCGCGCCGCGATGGCCCATGATCTGAGGGCGTTTCACGCTCATTCTTGGTGTCAGGCCGCCGTTTGGCCGCGGGTCATCCGCGGTCCAACAAGCTCAAAAGCATACATTCCAGCGAGGTTTGCGGCCATGAAAATCAACACAGGCGCGCCCCCAAGGCTCAGCGCGGCAAACGCGGGGCCGGGGCAAAGACCAACCAAGCCCCATCCAGCCCCAAACAGCACGGCACCGGCGATCAATGGCGTGTCGATGCCTTGAGCGGTTGGTAAATGAAACCGATCGCCCATCACGGGCGCGGTCCGACGCTTCAAGATCAAAAAGCCAGCGCCATAGAGAGCAATCCCCGCGCCCATCACAAAGATCAAAGAGGGATCCCACTGACCGCTAAACACATCGAGGAAAGCCAAGACTTTGGCCGGGTTTGTCATTTCCGCAATGGTCAAACCAATGCCGAAAATCAGGCCCGCAAGGGCGGCTACAGCGGCGCGCATTATGAAAGCCCTCCCAAACGAGCCAAGGTCGCAACAAGAACGCCGACCCCGACAAATGTGACCACCGCAACAATAGAGCGCACCGAAAACCGTGAAACCCCGCAAATGCCATGCCCGCTGGTGCAACCATTGCCCAGCCGTGTGCCAAAGCCAACCAGCAAGCCTGCGGCCACAAGCATCCATGGATTGAACGTAATTTCAAAGGGAAGCTCAGAGCCACGAACAAATGCAACCACCAGTGGCCCAACGACGATCCCGCCGATAAATGCCAAGCGCCAGTCAAGATCGCGCAGGTCAAATCGAAGCAAGCCACCAGCGACAGAGCTCACCCCCGCTTGCCGCCCCAAGAGGGCGAAAAGGATGAGACCAGAAGCGCCAATCAGCAATCCGCCGATTGAGGCTGCGCCGGGTGTAAAATTCGAGAAATCCATTGTGGGTTCCTATCATCTTTGTCTGTCTTGACCAAGGGTACTCCAATATAAACCAATGACGGTCAATATGTAAAATAGCGGGAAGCCTACCGGCGGGGCTTGACGGGTTGAGTTGGTCAGGCGAGACCGACATGAGAAACTCAAGGGATGAAACATGCGGCTCTATATCGACAGTGCACTTACCGATGATTGGGAAAAGTGGGCAAAGCGCGGCGTGCTTTATGGTGCAACAACCAATCCGCTCATCTTTAAAAAGCAAAGCGTGGATCTAAACCGAAAGACGGTTTTTCGACTGATCGACAGCGCAAAGGACATGGGGCTGACGTCGGTACAGTTTCAGGTTTACGGCCTGAACCATCCTCGCGACGCCGCCAAGCAGATGGCGCGCTTCTTCGATCGTTGGCAAGACGGCGTGACGGCCAAGGTGCCGCTGACAGCCGAAGGTCTCGCGATTCTACCTTTGTTGCCAAAGGATGCACCCATCACACTCACCGCTGCGTTTGACGCGCGGCAAGCTGTGTTGGCGGCCAGTTGCGGCGCACGCTACATCGCGCCCTATTATGGCCGGATCAAAGAATCAGGGCAGGATGCAGACCAAGTTGTTGATGCAATGAAGACGATCGCTCAGGGCAGTCCGCGGGTGCTTCTGGCCAGTTTACGGTCCGCCGATCAAGTCCTTTCCCTCGCAACACGCGGACACGATACCTTTACCCTTGCACCAGCGGTTTTCGACGCGCTGATGGACGTCCCGCAGACCCAGCAAGCGACAGCAGAATTCGAAGCTGCTGCGGCGATGCTGAAGAAAGACGCAAGTGGCAAAGGGGGTTTCTTCAAATCATGATGACCCCATCCAAACCCGCACCCCCCTCCGCACCGACGCCCGCGCCGACGCCCGAAGATCGCCTTTATCGCATCGTCGAAGAGGGCATGTGTATCGGGTGCGGCCTGTGTGAATCCCTTGCTGGGCCTGAATCTGTGAAGATGCAGGTTGTCGACAGTGGGTTTGAACGTCCCTTGGTGGTTGGCGCGTTGAGCCACGAAACTGTTGACGCCATTTATGATACTTGCCCCGGAACACGCGTCGAAGCCTTGCCAGCTGATCTCGCGGCGCAAGCCTCATCCCGTGATTTGGTTTGGGGACCGCATGAAAGCTTTGTCGAGGCTTGGGCCGGTGATCCGGCTGTGCGACACGAGGGGTCCACGGGCGGGGTTTTGACGGCATTGGGACAATTCCTCGTCGACAGTGGCGAGGTCGAGTTTCTGCTCCACGCCAAAGCCGGCGGCAACGATCCAACCTTTGGTCAGCCCCATGTTAGCGAAACAGCGGCTGAGGTTCTGGCGGGCGCAGGGTCGCGCTATGGCCCAACGGCTGTGCTGCAAACGGTGCACCAAAACCTCGACAAGGGCCGACCATTCGCCTTTGTCGGGAAACCTTGCGATATTTCCGCCCTGCGCGCGCTGGCGCGTCGAGATGCGCGGGTCAACCAACTGATTAAATACTTTCTGACACCGGTATGCGGCGGCTTTGCCTCGCCCAAGGCAACCGAAGCGTTTATCGAAAACCACCATGGGGTCCAAAAACCGGAGATAGAGAGCTTTCGCTATCGCGGTTTTGGTTGTCCCGGTCCAACGACGTTTAAAACCGCCGATGGTCAATCTCACGCGGCGACCTACACCGAATACTGGGGCGAAGACGAGAAGAGCTGGAATGTGCCATGGCGGTGTAAAATCTGTCCCGATGGCATCGGCGAAGGTGCTGATATCGCTGCGGCGGATAATTGGCCCGGCGGTGCACCCGACCCAGCGATTGAGGCTGACGATCCCGGCACAAACGCTGTTATTGTGCGAACAAAGGCAGGGGCTGACTTGGTCGCTCGCGCTGTTGCCGCTGGCTACTTGGTGACAGGAAGCCGCTTAGATGCAGATCATATGAGCACGGTTCAGCCTCATCAGGTCAAGAAACGCCAAGCCGCGCGAGCCCGCTGGGATGGCATGGCCAGCCAAGGGCGGATGACGCCTAGAACGCACGGACTTCGGCTCGACGCCTTGCGCGAGACCTTGAGTGACGAGGTTTACGAGGCTCAGCGAAAGGGAACGGCCCAGCGCATCCAAGACGGTCGTGCGGGCGAAGAGCGGCCCAAGGCTAAAAACGGATTGTGATGAGAGAGCAGCAACGAGATACCGCAGACTTGCCGCGCCGATAGCGCCAGCAAATCAGCGGTATGCTCGGGCTTAGTCTCAGCCTTCAGCGAAAGAGACGATGCCGTCTTTGACGGAATGGCCGATAAATGGCAGGGATTTGGACGTTTTGCCTGAAATGACACGGCCAGCGGCGTCAAACGTGGTGCGGTGACAAGGGCAGGTAAACGCATTCTCGGCTTCACCAGTATAGGCGACGTAGCACCCACGGTGCAGACACTTGAGTTCGGCCACCAAGTATTCGGGATTAACCGTCCGCTCATCATCGGTTTCGCCAGACATTGCGCCATCAACAGCACCAGCAGCAGCTTGCTGGTCCTCTGTCCGGCGGAGAATACCGACAAAAGTCCCGTTCATGAACACAACGGCCAGCTCGCCCGGCTCTAGGGCCGTCACGTCAACAGATGTTGCATCGCCAAGATCGATGGTCTGCTTTTGGCCAATGGGCTGCTCGCCTTTGGCATGCGCCATACCGGCGGGCAACAAGGCTGCGGCACCAGCGGCAAGGCCGCCACGGATGACATCGCGACGATCAACAACAAGCCGGCCATTCTGGATTTTGCTAAACACGTATTATACCTCTCAAGCGGTGATGACTGTATCTACAGGCACCATAATTAGACTCCGTGACATAACCTAGGCTGGAACTGCCCAAGACCAAGGCAATCAAGGAAAGGTGATGAAATGCGAATTGTTGAGAGGTGGGGGGATCTGGGGTCGCTTCACTAGAATCCGCGACCCATGGTGTAAAATTCAACATTCGGCAGCATGCCGGTGGTGTTCGCCAACCGATTGGACAGCCCAAAAAACGCAGTAATGGCGGAAATGTCCCAGATGTCTTCATCATCAAAGCCGTGGGCATGCAGCAGCGCAAAATCGTCGTCGCCAACCGCCGAAGAGTCCGGTCCAGCGACCTTCATGGCGAAATCCAACATGGCGCGCTGGCGCGGTGTGATATCCGCTTTTCGATGGTTGGTCGCGATCTGGTCGGAAACAATGTTGCTCTTTTCCCGAATTCTCAACACCGCACCGTGAGCGACCACGCAGTAAAGGCAGGAATTGAGCGCTGAAGTCGCCGTGACAATCATTTCGCGCTCGCCTTTGGTGAGGCGCGATTCAGCCCGCTCCATGACGGCATCGTGATAGGCGAAGAACGCTCGGAACTCTTCTGGACGCCGTGCGAGGGTCAAAAATACATTCGGCACAAACCCGGCTTTTTCCTGCACACCCAAAATCTTGTCTCGGATGTCCGTGGGAAGATCCGCCAGCTCGGGGTTGGGGTATCGATCAGTCATGGGCTTGGTTGCGCTCATCATAGGGTCCTCCGCTGTCATCCCGGCTATTTGTAACACGTTGTTCGGTCAAAGCGAGGGTAGGGAGGGTACACATTCCAACTCAAACCGGGCATGCGCGCAAAAGCCCCGGTTTAACGGCCCACCACCAAGGGCATCCATTGAGAATGCAGCGATCATTGGGAAAGGTACCTTCCGAACTTGGAAGGAAACAGTTGATGTTGGTTTCACCTGCCGCTGAAGAGATGCGGCAATGGTCCCATGAGCAGGCGCTTGCCGAACGCTTTGCGCTGGCTGTGACGCAGCTTAACCGCCTCAAGGGCGTTCTGATTCGGATCAAAGGGCGCGTGACACTCGGTGGGACGGCCAATGATATGATTATCGCACACAGAGCCGCCGATCTTGATTTGCAGCAAACTGTGCCTGTCCTCGAAGGCTTGCTTACGCAAGCGATCAAACCCTGTCGCTTGGATGTTGGGAGGATCTTGTCGGAAAACATCAATCTCGACGGTGAGATTGACGCGGCAAACGCGCAAAACCTGCCCAATGAGGCGCAGGACGTGGTTCTCTATGGTTTTGGCCGCATCGGGCGCCTGATGGCCCGGAACTACATCGAGCGCTCTGGCCCGGCAGCCTTGCTTAACCTGCGAGCGGTGGTGTGTCGGCCCAGCAAAGACCCTAAAGCCGATCTCAGAAAGCGCGCGTCCTTGCTGCGGACGGACAGCATTCACGGTGCCTTCAACGCGACAATTGAAGTCGATGAAGACAGCCTGTGCCTGATCGCTAACGGCAATCGGATCCAGTTCATCTATGCGCCTCACCCCGCTGGGATTGACTACGGCGCATTTGGCATCAAAAACGCGATCCTGATCGACAATACGGGTGTTTGGAGCGACGAGGCGGGCTTGGGACAACACCTCAGCGCCAAGGGCGTCGAAAAGGTGTTACTAACCGCGCCGGCAAAGGGCGACGTGCCAAACATCGTTTTTGGCGTCAATGACGAGGCAATCGCCGACCAAAAGATCATCTCTGCCGCATCGTGTACCACCAATGCCTCGACGCCGGTTTTAAAGGTGCTGGACGAGGCCTTTGGCATTGTTCAGGGCCACATCGAAACGGTGCATTCGTTCACCAATGACCAAAACCTGATCGACAACTTCCACAAGGCCGATCGGCGCGGTCGGAGTGCGGCGCTGAATATGGTGATTACCTCAACCGGCGCGGCAAAGGCCGTCGCAAAGGCCTATCCGCCGCTTGCGGGGAAGTTGACCGGTAACGCCATACGCGTGCCAACCCCCAATGTTTCGCTGGCCATTTTGAACCTTACCCTCAGCCGGCAAACGACGGTCGACGCGGTGAATGATCTGCTAGAGCAGGCCTCGATCTCGGCCATATACCAGAAGCAGATTGGCTTTCGATGGAGCACCGAGCTGGTTTCCTCTGACTTGGTGGGAAGCCGACACGCCGGGGTGATTGACGGTGCAGCAACCATTGTCGAAGGGCAGCGCGCGGTCGTCTATGTTTGGTATGACAATGAATTTGGCTACGCCCAACAAGTGTTTCGCGTCGCGCAGGCGATGGCCGGTATCCGGCTTGCGACGTTGCCTGCTTAAACGCTTGACGGAGCGGAAACTGCGGGTCATGGCGGTAGATGTCGCTCCGAAAAAGAGGCTCCCATGACCGAGAAATCGCAAACACCTGACACGCCCGTTGCCAGAAATGAAGCGAAGGGATGGTTACACAATCCCGAGCTCCCCATTGCTATGTCACCGCTGTTTCAATGGCCTCCAAGCCCATCTGCCGCCTTGGGCTGGCTGGCGCGCTCATGGCTTCAGCTTTCAAGCGTGGTGATTATCTTTACCTTTGCCCTGATCGGGGCCTGGCTTTTGCCCTCTGCGGAAACCATGAAAACCTTATCGCCAGGTTGGGTGCTCCAAATCTGGGCACGGCATATCCTGTTTCTGACACTGGTCGCGGGCGGTTTGCATTTTTGGTTCATCACGATGCAGGGGCAGGGTGAAGCCTTTAAGTTTGATCCGCGAAAGCAAGCCACGAAGAACCGACAGTTCCTGTTCAACAATCAGGTTCATGAGAACGTCTTTTTCTCGCTGGTCAGTGGCGCGGGTCTGCTGGCTGGGTTTGAGGTTTTCTATCACTGGATCGCCGCAAACGGCTGGGTGCCAACCTTTACATTATCCTTTGACCAACCCGGCTGGTTGGTTTGGTTTGCTGTCGCGCTGGTTGTTATTCCAATCTGGAGCAGCCTGCATTTTTATTGGGTTCACCGTTTTTTACATTGGCCGCCGCTGTACCGGGTCGCGCATGGTCTGCACCACAAAAACATCAATGTTGGGCCGTGGTCTGGCGTCTCGATGCATCCCGTCGAGCATGTACTGTATTACTCCACGCTGCTGATCCATTTGGTCATCCCAAGCCATCCCATCCTTGTTGTCTTCCACGCCTGCTTGCAAAATCTCAGCCCGCCCTTTTCCCACTCAGGGTTTGAGCAGCTGGTGGTCCGAGATAAGCAGCGGATGCGGGCCGGTGATTTCTTTCACCAGCTGCATCATCGCTATTTCGAGTGTAACTACGGTACGGTCGACATGCCGTGGGACCGGTGGTTTGGAAGTTTTGATAATGGCACCGCCGAAAGCCGAACCCGGCAGCAGGCGCGGATGATCGCGCTGAAACGTCACAGGCAAGGCGATTGACCGGCTGTTTTCTTGACAAATCACGTTTTCACACTTGAACTACAACTTAAAAGCGACCCCGAATAGGATACGCCCTGTCGCAACTGTTCAAGCGCAGGTCGGTATTTGGACGCCATAGGTATCGTTATAGAGTTTGACCGGGCAAGTGCGCATGGATGAGCCTTTTTGCCTGAACACGGAGACAACCAATGGACCTGCAGTACGAGAATGACTATTCCGGCATCGTAGAGGCCGACCGCGCAAACGTTTGGCATCACCTGACCCAGCACAAGAAGTTCGAAACCACCGACCCGCTAATTATTATCGAGGGCAAGGGCAACCGTGTTTGGAACCAAAAGGGGCGTGAGCACCTTGATGGGACGTCAGGCGGCGTGTGGACGGTAAACGTCGGCTATGGCCGAACTCAGATTGCTGATGCCGTACGCGACCAGTTGGTCAAGCTCAACTACTTCGCAGGCTCCATGGGCACCATTCCGGGCGCAAAGTTTGCCGAGCGTCTGATTGAAAAGATGCCGGGCATGAGCCGCGTTTACTACTCAAACTCAGGCTCTGAAGCGAACGAGAAGGCTTACAAAATCGTTCGCCAAATCAGCCACAACAAGCATGGCGGCAAGAAGCAAAAGATCCTTTACCGCTCGCGCGATTACCACGGCACAACCATTGCTGCGCTGGCGTCCGGTGGTCAGGACCAACGCAAAGACCAGTACGGTCCGTTCCCAGAGGGCTTCATCGAAGTCCCACACTGCCTCGAATACCGCTCACAGTTTGGCGACGTGACCGACTACGGCGTTCGCGCTGCAAACGCGATTGAGGACGTGATTCTGCGTGAAGGCGCGGACACTGTTGGTGGGTTGGTTCTTGAGCCGATTACCGCTGGTGGTGGCGTCATCACGCCGCCGTCAGGGTACTGGGAGCGTGTGCAGGAAATCTGCAAGAAGTACGAAATCCTGCTGATCATTGACGAAGTTGTTTGTGGCTTGGGACGCACGGGGACGTGGTTCGGCTATCAGCATTACGGCATCGAGCCAGACATGGTGACAATGGCCAAGGGCGTTGCATCCGGTTACGCGGCCATCTCTTGCACCGTCACCACCGAAGCGGTCTTTGACATGTTCAAAGATAACGCGGACGATCCCATGTCTTACTTCCGCGATATTTCGACCTTTGGCGGTTGCACCGGTGGACCGGCGGCCGCGCTAGAGAACATGAAAATTCTCGAAGATGAGAACCTGCTCGATAACTGCACGCAAATGGGCGAGTACATGTTCAGCAAGCTCGAAGAAATTGCAGCGAAGTACCCGGCCGTTTCCGGTCAGGTGCGCGGCAAGGGGTTGTTCTTGGGTCTGGAACTGGTGCGTGACATTGAAACCCGTGAACCGCTGGATGAAGCTTTGGTCCAGGGCATTGTTGCGGATTGTATGCAGAAGTCTGCCGTGATCATCGGCGCGACCAACCGCTCGCTGGCCGGGTTCAATAATACGCTTTGCTTGTCTCCAGCCTTGATTTCCACGAAGTCCGATATGGATGAGATCACTGTGGCCATCGACGGCGCTATGGCCCGCGTTCTGGCCTAAGCGGTTTTACCACGTCTAAACATCAGAGAGCGGGCTTAGCGGCCCGCTCGTTTTTTTTGTCTCTGCATGCTTATTAGCAGGCTGTTATATGCGTATCTTAGGAAGTATGAATGCTTTGGCGATGGGTCATGTTTGCGCTTAAGCCTCACTCACGGCGTCAGCGAAATGTGGTGAACCTCTTCAATAATTGCGTGAGCCGTACTATCTGAGCAGGTAAGCCATTAACCCGAGGTACAAAAATTGAGCTTCCGAACCGTTTCCAAAGATTTTTCCGCCTATGGGCAGGTTTCACAAAGCGATCTGCAAAGCGCTGTCGATCAAGGTTTCAAATCCTTGATCATTAACCGTCCGGACCATGAATCACCCGGTCAGCCCACAGCGGCTGAAACAACGGCAGCGGCTGAGGCTTTGGGACTGGAGGTTCGCTTCATTCCGTTGGTCTCCGGTCAACTGACCATGGAACACGTCGATCAAACCAAAGCAGCGCTCGCGGAAATGCCAAAGCCTATTTTGGCCCATTGCGCCAGTGGGATGCGTTCGGCGATCCTGTGGTCATTGGCTCACAAGGGCGAGATGTCTGCGGACGACATCATCAATGCTGTGAGCAAGGCTGGTTATGATCTGGCGGGCTTGCGCCCTAATCTTTAGTCACAAGCGCAAGCAGTCGCCGTCCAATGACCAGCATCGCCGTTGCGATCAAGGGAATGCTGAGCATGCGCGCAATTTGGTGCGTGGAGACGAACAAGGGATCGACACCTTGATCCAGCGCGATCGACGTCACCGTTTCGATCGCGCCCGGTGCCAGCCCTAGCATCAGTTCTTTTGCGTCCAACCCCGTCAGCCAAACCAGCATGGCGCAAGCGGCGAGAGCAACACCCACACCGACCCCCAAGCCAACAAAGCAGGCGAGGGCCATCCTGCGCAGGTCTCGGAAGGGAATTGCATCAAAGCGCGCGCCCATGATCCAGCCCAGCGCGGCTTGTGAACCAAACAGCAGCAGCGGTGGCAGGTCGGGCAGGGGAACACCGCCAAGTTTTGCGACGGCCACGCCCATCATCGGACCAATGAATGTCGGCGCGGGAACTTTGAGCCGCCGCGCGACCACAGCACAAACCACAGCGAACCCCAGCGAGCCGATTAAGATCAGCACGTCAGCCGGGTTGAGACCTTGCGGTATGCTGGCAAGGGCCACAGGCGCCGTTGTCTCGCTCGGCACCCCCCAAAAGCCAAGAGCAAAGGGTAGCGCAAATGTCAGGGACAGCAGCCTGATCGACTGGAACAGTATGACCAGATGAGTGCGCAGCCCCATGTCTTCGCTCGCCGCCACCACAAACGGCAAAGACCCTGGTACGGCGCAAAGAAGGGCTTCGTTGGGCTCTAAGTCTGTCATGCGGTGGATCACGAAGGCGGAGCTGAGGGTAATCATGGGGATCAGAGCGATACTCACCAGAACCGACGGCACCCACAGGGTCACACTGCCGAAAAACTCAGAGCTGGCCGTGGAACCAATGAAATAGCCCAGCATTAAAAAGGCGAGGTCACGGATTGGATCTGGAAATCCCGGGCGTCGGCCAAAAGCGCCAAGGGCCAGCGAAAGCAGCAAAGCGCCCAGCAGCCAAGGAATGGGGATGCCAACCGCCAGCGCGATGGCCCCGCCCACAAGGGCAAAACCAAAGCCCAAGGCCGCTATGGAATAGGTTCGAACGAAGCCGGGAAGGGGGATGGCGGACACTCCAAATACGGGGATTTCGCCCCCAGTTTCCGCAGGTCCACCGCTTAAAGCAAATCGCGGCTGCTATTCGCTATCGAGCGCCCCAAACTGTAGCGAGACCAGCCGGGCATAGAGCCCTTCGCGCGCCAGCAGTTCCTCATGCGTGCCTTGGTCAACAATCTGGCCATCCTCCAGCACGACAATCCGATCAGCCTTCAGCACCGTTGCCAGCCTGTGCGCGATCACCAAGGTGGTGCGCTCTTTGGACATTTTCTCAAAGGCTTGCTGAACCGCTTGCTCGCTCTCAGAATCCAAGGCACTGGTTGCTTCATCAAGCAACAGGATTGGGCTTTTGCGCAGAATGGCGCGGGCAATGGCCAGACGCTGTCGCTGCCCCCCGGAAAGCGTTGCCGCGTTTTCGCCCAAAGCGGTGTCATAGCCCTCCGGCAGCGCCATGATGAAGTCATGAGCCTCCGCCGCGCGTGCTGCTGCCTCTACGTCTGCATCACTGGCCGATGGATCGCCAAAGCGAATGTTTTCCCGCGCGCTCCCGGCAAACAAGGGCGCATTCTGTTGAACAATCGAAATCGCCCGGCGCAGAGCCGTTGGGTCAAGGTCTTGGACGTTGATGTCTTCAACAGATACGGATCCGCCTTGTGGGTCGTAAAGACGCAGCAAAAGCTGGAAAACAGTGCTCTTTCCCGCGCCCGACGGGCCAACCAAAGCAACGGTTTGTCCCGGCTCTATGCTCAGGGATAGTCCTTTGAGGGCTTGTGCATTGGGACGGCTTGGATAGGCGAAATGAATGTCATCGAGACGGATGGAGCCCTGCATCATGCTCGGCAAGACGCTTGGTTGCGCAGGCGCCTCAATTCCGGGCGCCTCGGCAAGGATCTCCATCAGCCGCTCAGTTGCGCCTGCGGCTCGCATGACTTCTGCATAGGTTTCCGTCAGCAAGCCAACGCCTGAAACGGCGATAAAAGCAAACATCACGAATTGAGTCATGGTCCCCGGCGTTATCGCGCCGTTCTGAACCTGCACCGCGCCGTACCACAGCACGGCAATCAAGCCAGCAAGGACAAAGGAAAACAGCGAGGCTGTGAGCATCGACCGCACGCGAATTCGCCGCATGGAAACCTTGAACGTTTCTTCGACAGCGGCTCGGAACCGCGACCGTTCCTCGGGTTCTCTGGTAAAGGCTTGAACTGTGTCTATGGCCCTGAGGCTCTCACTCGCTCTTGCAGAAGCCTCAGCCAGCGCGTCTTGGCTTGATCGGGACAGCCGCCGGACCCGCCGGCCAAAATACAGCATGGGAAGAATGATCAGCGGCCCCACAATCATCATCAGCAAAGCCAACTGCCAGCTGGTGATAATCATCAAAATCAACGCCCCCGATGTCGTTGCAACCGTACGCAGCGCAACTGAAATTGACGAGCCAACAACAGTCTGGATCAGCGTGGTATCCGTCGTAAGCCGGGAGAGAACTTCACCGGTGCGGGTATTGGCGTAGAACGTCGCACTGAGCGAGAGAAGATGGTCGTAGACCGTGGCGCGCAAATCTGCCACCACGCGCTCGCCCAGCAAGCTGATGAAGTAAAAGCGCAAGGCACTGGTCACACCCAGCAGCAGCGCACCGACGATGCCAACGATAAAGAAGATGCTCAGCGAGCCTTCGCTGGGGAACATCGCGCAAAACGAGGAATCTTTGGCCCCGCCAAAGCCGCAATCAACCACCAAACGAAAAGCACCCGGCAGCATCAGCGTCAGGACCGAAGCGGCAACCAAGAACACCACAAACGCCCCCAAAATCGCTGGATAGCGAACAATGAAGGGAAGCAGGCGTCTGAGCGGCTGAACGGAGCGCGCTTGTTCTCTATGCTTCTGATCCCGTTTCAGCTCAGCAGCAAACGACGAACCGCGGTCGGAATCCACTGAGCGATCAGAATCAGGCCGGGCAGCAGGCGTGGCAACGGTTTCAGTCATAGAGCCTCACACAGATGAACCCGACAAGTAGGGCTGAAAGGCTCAAACTTCAATCGCTTCTCTCGAACATTCACTGCACGTCTGGTCATGCTGTTCTGAGTGTCATAAGACAAAAATCCCAATATAACGCTCTAACAACATAGATTTGAAAGGTTCCAACATGCCAAAGTTCGTATTGACCTTCGAAGGTGGCCGTCAACCTTCCTCACCTGAAGAAGGTCAAAAGCACATGGCCGATTACATGGCTTGGATGAAAAATTTGGGCGAGGCGATTGTCATGCCGCAGACCCCCTTTAAAACAAGCAAAATTGTCAGCAAAGATGGCGTTAGTGATCCCAGTGGACCACCACTGATGGGTTTCCTGATGATTGAGGCCGAAGATATGGCCGCAGCGGTTGAGATAGCCCAGGCGTGTCCATTCTTGGAAATGGGCGAGATGCGCGTGGCTGAAACAATGGAAATGAGCTGAATGACCGTTGGTGCCGTTCCTCAAAATAGCGGACGCATTGATGGACGGCGCAACAGGATGGGCGGCGCGACGAACCGCAGCTTTGGTTCAGAAAGGGTTCAAAGCCGGAGAACCGGGCCAATAACCCACCGAACCAGATGGCTCACACGCAATTTTTCCATAATATTCATTATGCGTTTTTTCCGTCAGAGTACTTTTCGTAAGATCTGGCCATTCTTGTTCAGAACATGAAGCCAAACCGTCGACCAAATCGTCTCAAACCTCAAACACGTGTTTAGATTGACCGTTCTTCCCATCAGTACCGCAACGCGGATTCCGGCTGGGATATATTTTAATCGAGCCCGGCGGCCCGCTCAAAACCCAGTCGCAGCAGCGTTACTGCACGACTGTCGGCAAACCCACGATAAAGTGGGGGTTGTCCAATCCCTGCTTTCCGTATTGGAGCGGGGTTCTGCCGTCCAAGCGCAGAACGACAGCCCCTGCCGCCTCCGCAACCGCCTGCCCCGCAGCCGTATCCCATTCCATTGTGCGGCCTTGTCGAGGGTATAGATCCGCCGCACCCTCAGCCACGCGACAGAATTTCAAAGAAGAACCGGCATTGATGACTTCATTGACTTTTTGGCCTGTTAAGAGCGCCTCAAGCGCAGCCGGATCTGCGTGTGATCGGCTGGCCGTAACGGTTAATCCAGCCGGTGGCACGTCACGCACCTTGATATCACGACGATTTTCGCCGCCAACATCCTGCTTAATCGCCTGCTCTGGGGAACCGGCCCAGGTTTGGCCAAGTGCTGGTGCAACGACAACACCCATGACCGGACGCCCATGCTCGATTAAAGCGATGTTTACGGTAAACTCGTCACGTTGATTGATGAACTCCTTGGTGCCGTCCAAAGGATCGACCAGCCAAAACCGATCACCGGTTGGGGCTTCAAAGCCTCGCGCTTCGGCGCTTTCCTCGGAAATGACTTCAACGCCAGCAATCAAGCCCTCCAAGCGATCCATGATGTAATGATGGGCCGCTAAGTCTGCCGCAGAAACCGGGCTATCATCAGACTTGGAATCGACCTGCAGTGTGTCGGACTTGTAGAGACGAAGCGTTTCCGCGCCCGCGCCTTCAGCAATGGTGATGACGGAAGCAACTAAGTCTGACCAATTCATGGAAAAATGTCCTGCGGTGTGAGCGTTGGCGTTATCCTAGGCAATTACCGGTCAGACAAACACGCCTTATTCGGAACAACTGGCGGACTCTGCGCGCATTGCTGCGCATCAAACCTCCGCCTCGACGCGCGCCCACAAAAAAAGGCGCCTCAACGAGCGCCTTCTTATTCTACCAAACAGCCCTTTTCGGCCCTCGATGATCAACGACGATTGTTTGTCGATCCTGACGCTGGCCGATTGGCGGAGCGATCACGGTCACGACGTCCCGCAGGGATATAGGCGATGTCGTAGTGCTCCTGACAGTACGGCTTACCTGTCAGCGCGCCCTTTCCACAAAACCGGAAACCAGGTTCGTTCGGGTGCCCAATAGGCCACATGCATGTTGGTCCCCGCGACGCCGTCTTTACGGCCATCACCTTGGATCTGGTTGGACGCTTTGCGCCCGTTGCACGCTTGATTGGGCTCGGACGCGGAGGAAGACCCAACCGATGAGCTTTGCCAACCACAGCGTTTTTGGTCACGCCAAGCTTACGACCAATCTCGGATGTAGACAGGCCCTCGCTCCAAAGATCTTTGAGCTGGTCAATTTGCTCTTCTGTCCACGCCATGATCGTTCCTCATTCTAATTTGTTACAATCGTTCCTGCCTACTGCAGTGCACCGACTCCATCAAAATTCTCGAATCAATGATTCGATGACACCTTTAGTGGTTTTTACGCACCACATCCCCATGATTCACAGGCAAAGGCGCATAATAACTGGATTTTTTAGCACATAATGAAACGGAACTTATTCGCAACCTAAATATAACGGCGAGCTACTTGCCTGTCCGTTTGCGATAAACGCTGGAGGGTGAGATTTCGAGCAATGAAGCGGCCCGATTTACGTTGCCACCCGTCAGCTCTAGCGCGCGGTCGATCATTTCTTGTTCTATGATCCACATGGGACGCAAGTCGCCTTCCGTTAGGTCTTGGGCCGCAGCGGTTTGCAAAGGCATGGGTGAAGGCTGAATTATCGATGGCGACGTCCATGACGCTGACCGATTCGATGGTGGTAAGACACCAGCGCCAACACTCATGGGGGCCATCTGATCCGGTTGCGCTGTCACCTGCTCCAAGGGAGGCATCATGGTCATCGAAACCAGTGGGGCATCGTGGAGCACCACGATGTTTCTGATGACGTTCTGTAACTGTCGAATGTTCCCCGGCCAGCTGTAGTTCATGAGCAGGCTGTGTACGTGTTGATCAAAATCCTGAAATGACTTGCCATCCCGCTGGGAAAACTGGCGCAAGCAATGCTGGGCGATTTCAACCACGTCCGCGCCTCGTTCACGCAATGCGGGCAATGGAATAGGTATAACGTTCAAGCGGTAATACAGATCTTCGCGGAACCGTCCGGCCTGGACATCGGCCCACGCGTCGCGGTTCGTCGCGCAGATGATACGCGCATTGGAGTTTTCCAGTCGCGATGACCCTACACGCTGGAAGGTTCCAGACTGCAAAAACCGCAAGAGTTTCGCTTGCAGCCCAATGTCCATCTCACCGATTTCATCGAGGAACAAAGTGCCGTTGTGCGCCATTTGCGCGGCGCCATCTCGGTCTGCAGTGGCGCCCGTGAAGGCGCCTTTGACGTGACCAAACAGCTCGGACTCGATCAAATCTTTGGGGATCGCCGCACAGTTGAGCACGGTGATATTGCCATCCTTGCGCGGTGATGCCCGATGAACGGCCTGCGCCACCAACTCTTTACCTGTGCCGGTCTCACCGGTGATAAAAACCGTAGCGTCAGTCGGTGCTGCAGCATCGATGATCCTGTAGACCGCTTGCATGGCGAGCGAGCTTCCGATCATTTCGTCATAAGAGGGTCGGTCGAGCTGTTGATACACCGCTACTTTCGTTTTCAGGCGGCGCAACTCCTGGGCGTTGTGGAGCGTCTGAAGCAGACGCTCTTGCGCGAAAGGCTTTACGAGGAAGTCATGAGCGCCCAATCGCATGGCATCAACAGCGATATTGATGGACCCGTGCGCGGTCATAACCAGCGTGGTGGTCCCCAGCCCCTCTTCCGTTATCAACTCAAGGATCTGCTGCCCATCCATGTCGGGCAGTTTCAAGTCCAAGAGCAACAATTCAGGCCGCTGGTCGCGCAGGATACGGAGCCCGGCTTTCCCGGTTGATGCCGTCGCAATGTCAAAGGGCTCTTTTTGCAAGAACCCTTGGTACATGTGCAACATCGACGGGGAATCTTCGATTATCAGCAGTTTGACCGGCATGATTGTATTCTTGGCTCCAACTCAGGACTTACGAACGAAATTCCACAACGCCACTCAAAATATTGCGTTGGCAGCAAAAGCCTCCACTCACCGCATCACAGTAATATGGTCGCCAACGATCAACTTTCCCACCTGATTTTATGATTCATTTAAAAAAAGGTCGAGAGGCGTTGTTAAGTTAGCGCGAAAAGGGCGAAATGCTCGATCCGCGATTGAATGGCGATTTACCTAAAGCGCGTCATTAAATCCGGACAATCCATCTTGAGTATTGGCAACAAAGGTGCATAAACTACAATTCTGCAACGGTGTTCACGTGGTTTCCACGGTGCCACAAATGCCTCACACGACCTTGTAAGGGATGAAACGTTCATGTTTTCTGTGGCAAGTCGAGGATCCTCTGATGATACCATTGATCGCTTACTGAAAGAAGCACTTGCTGAACTGGACGGACCCCCGTCTTTCATCCTGTGTGGAGCCTCGGTATCGGTCGATGTCAGCGCCCTGCAAAGCAGCCTCGACGGGTCAGTGCCATTTCACGGTGCCACCTCGTGCTTGGGTGTCATGACACAAGAAGCGGCGTTTATTGGGAACGCCAAGGGCGCTGGCGTTATCGCCATCTCCGATCCAGACGGTGCTTATGGATCCGCCATCGTTCCTGTGGAGGGCGATGACGTTGAAGCCGCCGCTGAGCAGGCTCTATTTCAGGCCTTGGGACAGACGCAAAGGCCCGGTGAGACACCGGAGATGATCTGGCTGTCCGCGACACCGGGCATCGAAGAACGGGTCATCGCGAGCATTCACGCCGCCATGGGCGTGGGCGTTCCGATCTGTGGCGGATCATCTGCTGACAACACAGTGTCGGGGCAATGGCGCGTGTTTGACCGCGAGACATCGTGGAACACAGGAATCGCCCTCACCGTTATGTTCCCCTCTGTGCCCCTTGGTTATGCCTTCCACTCGGGCTACCGACCGACGGCGACCAAAGGTCGGGTCACGTCCAGTGAAGGACGCCAGATTTTGGCGATCGATGGGCAGCCGGGGGCTGAGGTCTACAATCAATGGACCGGCGGCAGGATTGAATCCGCGCTCGCCGATGGCGGCAGTGTCATTGCAAGCACCTCCCTCGCGCCCCTAGGCCGCCGCCGTGACGCTGTCGCAGGGTTCGACTACTTTCTGCTTTCGCACCCCGAAGCGGTCTCATCAGACGGCGGACTCGCCCTATTCTCAAACATTGAAACAGGCGACGAGATTGTTTTGATGGAAGGCGATGAAGACAATCTTGTTCAACGCGCCGCGCGCGTCGCGGAAAATGCGCTTGAGATGGCGCGCTTGGAAAAAGAGTCCATCGCGGGCGCGCTGGTGATCTACTGTGCCGGGTGCATGCTGACGGTTCAGGACCGTATGCCCGAGGTTGCCGAAGGTCTGCGATCAGTCTTGGGCGACAAGCCGTTTCTGGGCAGTTTCACCTTTGGTGAGCAAGGGTGTTTTATCGGTGGGTCAAACCACCATGGAAACCTCATGATCTCCGTTGTCGTCTTTGGAGGCTAGACTTGGTAGGCTGGTGCGATGAATCAGGATCTAAAGGCACCAAACACCGGGTTAGAAGAACAACTGCGCGAAGCTCTAGTTGCTTTAGAACAAGCAACCGCGCGAGAGCGTCAAACGCGGCTTGAGTCTGAGTTTCTGCTCGAAAGTTTGCGTGACTTAGGGTTTGCAGAGAGAACCTCGGAAGTCTACTCGCGCGCGCTGGTCATGCTGCGTCAGAGCATAGAATTTGACGAAGCCTTCATCATACGCGCCGCCTTTAGCGGTGAACCTTTGCGGTCCGTTGCCTCGACCAACGAACGATACGCGCAGTTAACCTTCGATATGGCGCCCCACTTCGAGCGGGTGAAGCACGGCGCTGTGATCCCTGTGTTCGATATATCGGGAATGTCCGAGTGGAAGGGGCAATCGGAGGCTATTCGCGAAGATATTGTCGCCACCCTATCGATCCCCATTCCTCAGGAAATCGGCGCCACCATTATCATATGCACCAGCAAGACGCGTGGTGGGTTCAACGGTGTTTCGCTAAAAGCAGCGCAGCGTTTCGGCATGCTGGTGGCCCAAGCGCTGCGGATGACCCGCGTGCGCGAAGACGAACTGCAGACGGCGCTGGTCCGCCTGTCTTCTCAAGCTGAACGCGATCAAACCGATTTCATGTTGGCCGCCGTCGACGCCTTGGGTGAAGGCGTGTTTGTTGTCGATGCTCAGCATAGGATCATCGTGACCAACGAACGGTATCGGCAGCTGTATGGTGAGCTTGCGGAAATGTACGTGCCGGGCGTGAACATCGAAGAAGTCTGGATGCTGGAGCGGCAAACCGGTTTTGTCAGAAACATGGACATCCCCGAAGCGGTCTCCATCAGCGCCCCAAACGGTTGGGTGGGCACAACGCGCACGAACCAGCATTTGCTCCGAGATGGGAAAACCATTCGAGCAACCGATCGCTTGCTGCCCAATGGCTGGTTGGTCGGGGTTCGTGTCGATATTTCGGAGCTGGCAGAAAAGGAACGCGACCTGACCGTTGCCCGGAACGAAGCCGAAGCGGCCAACGCTGTGAAATCCGAATTTCTCGCCACCGTTAGTCATGAAATTCGCACGCCGCTTAACGCCATCCTGGGCATGTTGGGCCTTATTCAACGGGACGTCCTGACCGACACGCAACATGAATACGTTTCCGTTGCCGAGACCTCAGCCCGTAACCTGCTGATGCTGCTCAACGACATTCTTGATGTTTCGAAAATGGAGGCGGGCAAATTAGCGCTGGAAGAAGAGGACGTGATTCTCCAGCAAATGGTTTACGACGTTGTTCGGCTTTTTCATGATGCGGCTGGCGCCAAAAACATCGTTTTGGAAAGTGTCTTAGATCCTGATTTGCCAAAGGCCATCCGTGCGGACGCTGGACGCTTGCGACAGGTGCTGATCAACTTTGTTTCCAACGCCATTAAGTTCACCGAAAACGGACGCGTGACCATCCGCTTGGCCCACGCCCACGTCCCTGCCTCGAACGGCAACCGCGCAACGCTCCGCTTTTCCGTTGAGGACACGGGTGCCGGCATCTCGCCAGAGGCGCAGGCGCGCTTGTTTCAGCCGTTTGAGCAGGTCGGCGCGTCGGTGGAGAAGCGTCAAGGCGGAACGGGTCTGGGTCTGCATATATGCAGCCGGATTGCTAACGCCATGAATGGGCAGACGGGGGCAGAGTCTACCGTTGGCAAGGGATCTACTTTTTGGTTTGAAGCCTCGTTCGCGACGGCACATGTCCAAAACGTTGCGCGGCCAAACATCGGCTTGTCCAGCCCAAGAGGCCCCATGCGCGCGGCGCACTCGCTGCGTCTGTTGTTTGCCGACGACAGCCCTTCTAATCAGTTGCTGATCCGTGCGATGCTGACCCCGACGGGGCACCAATTGGATCTCGTCTCAAACGGGTTGGAGGCAGTGCGAGCGCTCGAAACCATGCCCTATGACATGGCCTTTTTCGATATTTCCATGCCGGAAATGGATGGGCGTGAAGCGCTGGCCGAGACACTTGCCCGGCAGCAGGCGGGTCGTCTCGCCAGACAGGAAATCAATCCCAAGATTAATCCACTCCCGATCATTGCGATCACTGCGAACGTGATGAAGGGGGATCGTGAGAAGTATCTTGCCGATGGCTTCACTCAAGTGCTGGCCAAGCCCTTCACCGAAGCGGACTTGCTCTACGCGATCGAAACCTACCAGCCACAGAATAAGCCGCTCTTGTATCAGCAGAAGGGTCCAGACCTTCTGATTGAACCATCAACCTCCCCCACCCCGGCTTTGTCCGTCGATCAAGACACGCTGCAGCGGCTCAAGGTGACATTCGGTGATGAGTTTTTTGGTGCCTCTGTCGCCATTTTCTCCGAAGAAATAGACAATCGCCTTTCAGTTCTGGAGCGGGCTATTGCCGGCAGTGAAGACGCCCGTCGCGAGGCTCATGCGATTAAGGGATCCGCCGCCAGCTATGGTCTACTGTCCCTGTCCCAAGTTGCCGCTCGGCTGGAGCAAAACCCCAATGAGCTGGCTTCGTGCTTAGAACAACTCAAGCATCATTGGGACCACGCGAAACCCATCATGGATGCACTGTGCTAGCCGCACTCACATTCGCCCGTTAAATGATTGAGCGGCTCAGGTGGCCATGCTACTCACGCGCTTATCCGCCCTTAGCTCAACTGGATAGAGCACCCGCCTTCTAAGCGGACGGTTGCAGGTTCGATTCCTGCAGGGCGGGCCATTTCTCCCGCTGTGCACCATGATCGTTGGCCCTGACAAAAGCATTCCAACACCAATACAGCCCTTGCCGCAATCAAAGGGGGTAAGCCCCTTTGCAACCATGTTTATCATTGCGCAAAAAGCGGTGACCAAGCCCGGCCCAAGGGCTCGATCACCGCTGCATCGTCTGGATAGGAACAGCAAACCGCTCGTTTGATGCCTATCCAGCCGTTGTCTGTGAGCCGTCCCGAGGCTCGCACCGCGCGAGCCAAACGGTTCGTGGTGTACTGGCCGCACTGTCCTGAAAGCTTTGCTGGTCGTAAACCTCTGGCGCGCCACGGCACAAGTCTGCGACTGTGACGCCACAGGCAGCATCGGCTTCGACATCGCACGTGGCTTCCAGATACAAAATGCCGTCTCGGACATCCAAGGGGCGCACATCCCCGTTGGCGACGGCCACCTCGACGGTTGGCGCGGACACAAGATAGTGACGCGCTTCGCCGCTGCAGGCTGACACCACATTTGCGCTGACCAAGATGCACAACCAACGAACCATGCTTAAGCACTTCCACAGAGCCCCGCTTTGGAAGCGAGAGCGTTAGATGTTTATTACGATCTAAGAGGGAAGCAGCAGTTGGGCCAAAGCCGATTTTGGTCGCGTAATATTTGTAAATTCAGACCGAGGGAGAAGATTCCCCTAACCCAGCCAAACAGAACAAAAAAACCAGCACCCGTTGAGGTGCTGGTTTCCTGAATTCCAAACTTGGAAAAAGCGGCGTCTTAGCGCGTGTGTGACGACACCAGACCCATGCTTTCCAATTTGAGAAGGATTTTGTGAGCCGCCTCGTCCGGGCTCATGTCAACGGTATCGAGCTTGAGTTCTGGATTTTCAGGAGACTCATAGGGATCATCAATCCCTGTGAATTCCTTGATCAAACCAGCACGGGCCTTGGCGTAGAGGCCCTTGCGATCCCGTCCTTCACAAACCTCAATGCTTGTGGCCACGTGGATCTCAAGAAAGCCACCCAAAGGCTCAATCAAATCGCGTACTTGCGAACGTGTGGATTCATAAGGCGCGATAGGCGCACAAATCGCGATCCCGCCGTTCTTGGTAATCTCAGAGGCAACGTAGCCGATCCGCAGGATGTTCAGGTCGCGGTGTTCCTTGGAGAACGTCAGCTCGCTAGACAGATTTTTCCGCACCAAGTCCCCGTCCAGCAGCGTTACCGGGCGGCCACCAGCCTCCAGCAACTTCACCATAACAGCGTTGGCAATCGTCGATTTACCGGAGCCCGAAAGGCCGGTGAAGAACAGGGTAAAGCCCTGCTTGTCCCGCGGTGGGTGTGTCTTGCGAAGTTCTTTAACAACGTCGGGATAGGAGAACCATTCGTCGATATCCAAGCCTTCACGCAAGCGACGGCGCAACTCGGTACCGGAAATGTTCAGCTTGGTCTCGTCGTCTTTGACTTCATTGATCGGCACGTACTGCGCGCGTTCCTGCACGTAGACCATCGCCTGGAAGGGAACCATCTCAATGCCGATTTCGTCAGCATACTGGGTCACCATCTCCTGCGCGTCATATGGGCCATAGAAGTCTTCGCCCTGGCTGTTTTTGCCCGGTCCAGCATGATCCCGGCCAACCACGAAGTGCGTGCAGCCGTGGTTCTTGCGGATCAAAGCGTGCCACAGGGCTTCGCGTGGGCCCGCCATCCGCATGGCGAGATGCAACAGCGCCATCGCGGTTGTTTGATCGGGGTAGTGGCGCATCACGGCTTCGTAACACCGAACGCGTGTGAAGTGATCGACATCACCGGGCTTGGTCATCCCCACAACCGGGTGAATCAGCAGGTTCGCTTCGGTCAGTTGCGCGGCGCGTACGGTCAGCTCAACGTGGGCGCGGTGCAGCGGGTTGCGGGTTTGGAAAGCAACCACGCGACGCCAGCCCCACTTGTGGAACATGCGGCGCAAATCGTTCGGGGTGTAACGGTGCTGGCGGTAATCATAGTGCACGGGCTCATCAATACCGGTCACGGCCCCGCCCAGGTACACGTTACCCGTTTGGTTGTGCAGGAAACGGACAGCAGGGTGCGCGAGGTCATTCGCGCCGTATACCATTTCCGCTTCCTTGTCCTTGTCTGGGGTGAACATCTCCTCGACATCCATCACAGCCAAAGGCACACCCTCAGGGTCACGCAGAACCACCTGCTCGCCGAGCGTCAGGGTCTCCGAGACCTTTTCCGTGATGTCCAGCGTAATTGGCATGGGCCACAGTGCACCGGAAGCCAGTCGCATGTTGTCAACAACACCATCATAGTCCGCTTGCCCCAAAAAGCCGGTCAGCGGCGCAAAGCCCCCGTTCATCAGCAGTTCAAGGTCGCACAGTTGGCGCTCGTTCAGATCAATGGACGGCATGTCCTTGATCTTCTCAAGCAACTCAATGCGTTCGTTTGGTGCGGCGTAAAGTTCGGGGACGCGTTCAAAAGCCATGGTCCGGTCCTTCTTGATCACTAATCGGACAAATGCAGGACAAGGCCTAGTGGTGGAAGATCAAGCCCCGCGTTGCAGGGCTTTTGAGCGATCAACAGGAGAAGATCAACCCAAGCCACACTGCCTATATTGCAAGGCTGCTAATGGACTTCAGGAGAGGGCTATTTACCCTCAAGGTAATCAAGGATGGATTTAGCGACCACCAGCCTGATTTGATTACCCTGATTGTCTTTGACGACTGCTTCGCCGTGGGGGTTAAAGCTCTGTAAATTCTTGACGCCAACTTTGCCCTTGAGGACACCGGCAGCAAAGTCGCAATTCACCTTGAATGAGTTATCGATCAGCATGGCCGAGGCAGAATAGGTACCCTGGCACCGCAGCTGCCCTCCGGAG
This sequence comes from uncultured Alphaproteobacteria bacterium, assembly GCA_905479265.1. Lineage (GTDB taxonomy): Bacteria > Pseudomonadota > Alphaproteobacteria > UBA7985 > UBA7985 > UBA7985. The sequence goes on along the minus strand of CAJQLX010000006.1, from coordinate 13,500 downwards.
TCTATAAATTGCACGGGCTTGTTCCGGCCAAAAATTTGCTCGTAGACGAGTAAGCCAGCCACCATTGAACCGTTTCCAAAATCCCAAAGCGCTGGCGCGATGCGCGGCACAGCAAGCTCGTGAGGATCGACGTAGAGTTGATTGTTCACCATCGCCAGTTTGCAGCCACACTGGTCCGTCTGATGCTGATTAAACCGCAAAACTTTTTCCGTGCAGTAACGCAGCGCTTCTTCCGCCGCCATTTCTGCGGTCGGGTAGCCGGTTGATCGCCAAGAATAGGGACAGGACGCCGGCGTTCCAATGGCAAAAGCACGATGGTTCTTGGCTTTGAGCCAGCCCGTGAAGGGAATATTCTGGAATATTTCCAGAGATTTAGCGTTGACCCGAGAGGCAGGAACACCCTCGCGCCACTGGCCCGTGTAAGCCTCGAGCTCAGCCATCTGCAGACTGGTTACGGGGGCCGAGTTTATGCTTGAACGAAACAAATCTTGCTGCTGCGCGCTTGCCGCTGTGGGCTGCAGGACGCCCAACCCACACACGGCATAAATCGCGATAAACGCCCAGCAAAATCCTAACGACAGACGCGCCACGGCACGGATCCCCTAAAGTACCATCAATCGCATAACGCCTATCATAGTCTGTGGATAACTTGAATACCAATACGGCCCTTCGCGGCTATTTGGTCAGCCGCCGCAGCAAGCTGGAGGTATCCCATCGGCCCCCGCCCATCTTTTGAACGTCACCGTAGAACTGATCGACCAATGCCGTAACCGGCAGAGTCATACCGTTCTCCTTGGCTTCTGCTAGGCAAATGCCGAGGTCTTTGCGCATCCAGTCAACCGCAAAGCCAAACTCAAACTCATCAGCCACCATCGTCTTGCCGCGGTTTTCCATCTGCCAAGACTGCGCGGCACCGCCCGAAATCACGTCGAGAACAGCGTCCATATCCAATTCAAGTTTTTGGCCTAAAGAAACCGCTTCGGACAGCGCTTGCACCAACCCCGCAATGCATATTTGGTTAAGCATCTTCGTTTGCTGCCCGGCGCCGACGGGACCGATAAGCATGCATTTCTTCGCATAAGCATCAATCACGGGCTCAGCTTCGTCAAAATCGCCCTGTGCGCCGCCGCACATCACCGTCAGCACACCATTTTCTGCGCCGGCCTGCCCGCCAGAAATAGGGGCATCGACGTACCGCAAGTCTTGGGCTGCTGCTGCAGCGGCCAGTTCGCGTGTGACCGAGGGGGAAACCGTCGTGTGATCGACGAACAAAGCGCCGGGTTCCATGCCCGCAAAAGCGCCGTCTGGTCCGAGGCAAACAGAACGCAAATCGTCGTCATTACCGACACAGGCAAACACGATGGCTTGGCCCTTGGCCGCATCGCGCGGCGTAGCTTCTGACGTTCCCTTGTGCTCATCTGTCCACTGCGCAGACTTGGCGGCTGTGCGGTTATAGACTGTTACGTCATGCCCTGCGGCGGCAAGGTGCCCTGCCATGGGGTAACCCATAACGCCCATTCCCAAAAAGGCGACTTTGGTCATCAATCATCTTCCTTCGTTTTATATATGCTAGCGCGGAACGGTTTAATCCCGTGAGACCGGCTTTAAAGTTTTCGCGAACCGAGCGCTGTTCTCGACATAAAACTGCGCACCGCCATCCATGCGTGCTCGTGCGTTTTCGTCCAGATCCTTAATCACACGCGCGGGCGCGCCAACGATCAGCTTTCCCGGTTCATAGATTTTACCCTCGGGCACCAAGGCATTGGCTCCAACGAGGCTATTTTCACCGATGACAGCGCCGTTAAGCACAGAAGCCCCCATGCCGATCAAGCAGCCTTTCTTGAGATGACAACCGTGCAGGATCACATTGTGCCCAACCGTGACGCCTTCTTCAACAATCAGCGGAAACCCTGCATCGGTGTGCAGAACCGCGCCATCCTGAATGCTGGAGTCCTCTCGGATATCGATATACTCATTGTCCCCGCGAAGCACCGCGTTGAACCAGATCGACGCCCCCTTGGCGACACGTATGTTACCGATGAGGACGGCGCCGGGCGCGATGTAAGCGTCAGGGTGGATTTCTGGGCGAATTCCATCAAGTTCAAAAATACGGGGCATCGGTGTCTCTCTAGCGGTGTTGAAAAGCGGCATGCAGGCGGTCAAATACCTTGGCATGACGCTCGGCAATGACTTCAATATCTCGATCGTAGCCTCCGCCCAGGACGAGGCAAAGGGGCTTTCTGTGCGCCCGCGCCCACTCGAACACCATTTCATCTCGTGCAGCCAGTCCTGCATCGGTCAGGTTTAGGCGCCCTAAGCGGTCGTCTTCGTGCGGATCTACCCCCGCGTTGTAGACAATCAGGTCGCTGTGGATCGCTGTTGAATCCAAGCGATGCAGCAACGCGTCGAGGGCTTGCAAATACCCACTGTCTCCGGTGCCTTTTGCCAGCCCATGATCGAGGTCTGAGACGGCTTTGGTGAACGGGTAGTTGTCCTCGCAATGCAAACTTGCTGTGAAAACACGCTGGTCTCCCGCAAAAATCTCGGCTGTCCCATCGCCCTGATGAACGTCCAAATCAACAACCAGCGCATGCTGGATCCCTTGCGGTTCCAGCAGCAGCGCAGACAAGGCAACGCCCACGTCATTCATGACGCAAAACCCCCTTCCGCCCTGACGGTTGGCGTGGTGCGACCCCCCCGCCATAGACGCGGCCAAACCGCGTTTTAATGCCAGCTCACAGGCCAGCAAGGTTCCACCCGCAGACGCAAAGGCACGAGCAGCAACACTCGGATTTTGAGGCAAACCGATGTCCCGCACCTCTTGGGCCGTTAGCGCGCCTGTCATCAGACGCTCAACATAGTGCGGATCATGCGCCTGCTCTGCCTGACATTGACGGGCTGGCGAGGCGTTGTGGAACTCGACTTCGGTGGACCAATCGCGGGCTTGGACGGCGCGATGCACCGCACCGTACTTTCCCATTGGAAACCGGTGACGGCTTGAAATCGATGCTTGATAGCGTTGTGAAAATACCAGCGGCAGGCCTGTCATCCCCTACAAATGTGGTTTTGTGAAAATAAATCAAACCTTATCTAATTGACATTTGTGCAAAATTTTAGGATTTAGCTTAAGACAGATAAGGAGCTAATCGTTTGAATTTCCTAGGTCTCATCATGCCTCGCCGCAAAGCGCTTCGGCTGTCGTCGCGGGAGATGGAATGCATTGAAGATGGGCTTCTGTGGGGTTTGAACTGCTTGAGTAACGTTTCACCCTCACCCATCGGACGCTGGGTCGAAGAACGGCAACGCCGGCTTTGTACTGTCCAAGACCTGCTCGCTTACCGCCACATTCCCTTCGCCGAAACAATTTGGAGCCGCCTTGGACTGGCTGACACACTTGGTCCGGCCGAGCCTCAGACACCGCTGAATGCTGGTTTGCGGGTTGGTGCACGACTGATGGTGCTGGCTGACCACCGGCCACCTGTCTGGTGGGCTGGCACAGCCAAGGCACCGCAAATGCTGGCTTTGATTGTGGGTCTGGGCTGCCTCTTTACGCCCAATGCAGCAGAACCAGTCCGGCCACTGGGCGCCCCTGAACTGCTAACAACTGTTGAACTGGGCTATGCCCTTTCGCTGATTGCCGAATACAGTGGCACCGAGCCCAAGGAAATCCTGAAGTCCCCACACCCGGACTTGCGAGAAGGCTTTTTTGGTGGGAAGGCGCTGCTGAATCGAGATCTGGATTTGCGCGAAGACCTTTATATTCTCACAAACGACTATGACCGGCAGCACAAGCGCTGGTGACGCAAACAGACCCCTCAATGACCCGCTAGAACCCACCGCAAACAAATGACCGGTTTACCTCGCAGCAAGGCAGGCTAAAATATAGCCATGACAACAAAATTAGATTTGCCGGTGCACCGGTTTTACTTCCTGCGTCACGGCCAGACACCGTCTAATGCCAAAGGTGTGTTTCAGGGCTCGCTTGACGTTCCTCTCAATGAAAATGGATTACAGCAAGCCCGGGAAGCCGCTGAGATTTTTGCGGGTGAACCGCTGAGTGGGATTGTCGCCAGCCCGATGACCCGCGTGCGCCAAACCCTAGCGCCGACGGCAGAGCATTTTGGGTTTGAGCCGACGTTTCACGATGGCTTTGTAGAGCGAAATTTTGATGAATTGGAAGGCACGCCGGTTCCGCAAAGCATGAGCCAAGACCCAACGACGCGCGCAAAGGAATTCATGAAATTTTGGTACAGCCCCCCACAGGGGGTAGAAACCATCGACGACTTCTATACCCGTGTGAAGGTTGCCACCGAAACCAAAGTGCAGTCGGAAAACACCCTCGTGGTTGCCCACGGCGGCGTGCTCCGAGCGCTTTTGGACCTGATGGGGAAACCGGAATACCTGACCCAAAACGTGTTTGCGAATGCACGTCCAATTCGTTTTGAGCGCGACGACCCTCGTGGGCCCTGGCGCTTCTATGCCTATTCAAAATCCAACAGGGGCTTTGTGGATTTGGATCGGCCTGAGCTGTGACTTTTTACCCGGCCTGACGGGCGGCCACCCTAAAACTGACTTAACCTGAAGTGGACCTCCTCCATGGTGAAGACCATTCGCTGGATCTTCCGTTTTTTCTTTCTGATTGCCTTCGTTAGCGTTTTGGCCGCCGGAGCCCTGTTTCTGTGGTTGCGAACCAGCCTGCCGCAGACCAATGGAACCATGACTTTAGCGGGCTTAAGCGCCGACGTTGAGGTTTTGCGTGACCAGCACGGCATCCCCCATATTTACGCCAAGACCGACGCCGATGCGTTCTTTGCGCTGGGCGTTGTTCATGCGCAGGACCGACTGTGGCAAATGGAAATCAACCGCCGAACCGCCGCCGGCAGGCTTTCTGAAGTGTTCGGGGATCAAACGCTGTCTTCCGACAAATTCCTCAGAACGATGGGGTTCGCTAAGGCTGCGGAAGCGGGGTTGTCGTCCTTGAATGATCGGACTTTGCAGGAGTTGGAGGCCTATGCACTGGGCGTCAATTCCTTCATGGCCAATCGGCGCGGCTCTTTGCCCCCGGAATTCCTGCTGCGGTCACCTGACGAACTCGAACCTTGGACTGTCCTTGATAGTTTAGGTTGGTTGAAGATGATGTCCTATGATCTTGGCGGGTCTTCCGGCTGGCGCGAGTTGGACCGCTTTGCCATCTCTCAGATCGTCGACCACGAGACCATGATGGAATTCTGGCCCCCCTACCCCGGCGCGGAACCCTTGGATATTCCCGACATTCCAGAATTCTACGGCATGGAACCAAATAAGGGGCTGTCTTTCGAGCAAGCCGCCATCGAACTGCCAAGCGAAGAGCTGAACCGCCTCCAGCCTGCTGGGATGCTGTTCGAGGGCATCGGCTCCAACAATTGGGTTCTATCGGGCGAGCACACCGCCAGCGGCAAGCCAATCCTGGCCAACGACCCACACTTGGGTCTGAAAACACCGCAGGTTTGGTATTACGCACACTTGGTCTCTGACGAAGGGTTGAACGTCATGGGCGCAACCTTCCCCGGGGTTCCCTTCGTGGTGCTGGGCCGAACGGATAAGGTGGCTTGGGGCTTCACCAACACGGCGCCCGACACCAAAGACTACTATGTCGAAAAGATCGCACCGGATGAGCCGCGATCCTACGTTACGCCCGCCGGTATTGAGACCTTTAATACCCGCATCGAAGAGATTGCGGTCAAGGGCGGCGACAATGTTCGGATCAAGGTTCGAGAAACCCGCCATGGTCCGGTGATGTCGGACGTGCTGAGCTCGGTCCGTCGCTATTTGGGTGATGAGTACGTGCTCTCCGTCCGCTGGACCGCGCTCGACGACACAGACACCACGGCGAACGCGGCAAGTGCCCTGAACCGTGCGCAGTCGGCCCAAGAATTCCTCGACGCAACAGCAGATTTCGTCTCGCCGCAGCAAAACATGGTTTATGCTGATGTTGATGGGAATATCGGCTATATCGCCCCGGGGCGCATCCCGGTGCGCGGTGAAGGCAACCTGACGCGCGGGTTTGTTCCCGGCTTGGGTTGGGATGCCGCTTACGACTGGCAAGGCTACCTTCCGTTCGAGGAATTGCCGCAGGTGCACAACCCCGCCTCTGGCATGGTGGTGACGGCAAACGAAAACGTGCTCGAAACCAACCTACCTGATTATCGGCACTTCATCACGTCGGAGTGGAGCGCACCCTACCGTGGAAACCGGATTTGGTCGCTGCTGGGCCAGACCAACCAACACACGCTCGCGACCAATGCTGCCATCCAAACCGATACCAAAAGCACGTTTGCCGAAGACATTTTGCCCCGCCTGATCGACGCAACCGACGAGACGGCTGTTGACGCGCAAATTCTCACGGAGCTGGATCTGTGGGACGGCTTTGATACCCATGTTGATGGTTGGGAAATGACGATGTTCCTGACCTGGATACGGGAGATCAACAAGGGTCTTTACCGGGATGAATGGGACCAGCTCAAGCTTGGACCTAAGGACTCGGCCGCGGTGAGCACGTGGGACACAAAGCCAGAATTGCTCAGAGCCCTGTTGGATGGCCGGTCAACACGCTGGTGCGGGGATGCTGTTGCTGATCCAGAGCCAAAGGGGCGCGATGCATGCAAAGCCATCGTTACGCAGGCCTTTAATGAAGCCACAAAACGGCTGACCAAACGGCTTGGCACGAACTATGAGGACTGGCGCTGGGGCGACGTCCACACCGCCACCATGTCCCACCAATTTGAAAGCGTTGGCGGCATTGTTCGCGCGTTCTTCCAAAATGATATCGAAGCACCCGGCGGCCCATTTACGGTTAACGTCGGTGGTGGCTCATTCAGTGATGATGACGAGATGCTATCGATGGGCTCCGGTGCATCGCTGCGCCACGTCTTCGACTTGGGCGATTTGGATAACAGCCTGTTCATGACGGCAAACGGCCAAAGCGGAAACCCGCTCTCCGGGCTGCATGACAGCTTTATCGAGCCGTGGTCCAAGGGCGAATATTTCCGCTTTTCGTCAATGAGACGGGACGCAGAGATCAGCCGAACGGGAAAGTTGCTGCTGAAGCCAGAGTAGCCCTGAAAAGAAGGGCCCATGAGCGCAACACGCTCATGGGCCTTTTGTTTATGCCGTCATCGCAAGGGGTTGGCTTATCCCAAAGTGTCCAAAGCCAGCGTCACCATTTCAACGAGGCTTTCCTGCCGCGCATCGGATGAAAGCTGCTCGTGCGTGATCAGGCAGTCCGAAATCGTTGCCACCGTCAGTGCCTTCGCCCCGTAGCGCGCAGCGATGGTGTAGAGCGCTGCTGTTTCCATTTCAACGGCGACCGTCCCGTGCTTCTTCAGGACTTCATAAGGGGCACCGCCAAGAGGGTCATAGAAGTTATCATCGGTCACGATGCCCCCGACCACCGTCCGCAGCCCGGCTTTCTCGGCCTCGTCCGCCGCTTTGCGAAGTAAACCGAAATCAGCAATTGAGGCGAACTGGTATTGCCCGAACAGCGCCGCGTTTTGCGCCGAATTGGTGGAAGCTGCCTGAGCCAAAACAATGTCACGGACTTTGTAGTCGGCGTTAAGACCGCCGCACGTCCCCACACGGATCATCCGCTTGATGCCATATTCCATCAGCAATTCGTTGATGTAGATTGCAGCAGACGGCATGCCCATACCGGTGGCCTGAACGGAAACTCGTCGGCCTTTATACATCCCTGTAAGCCCTGTCGCGCCCCGAACCCGGTTCACGATTTTCACGTTTTCAAGGAAAGTCTCAGCAATCCATTCTGCGCGCGCGGGATCACCCGGCAACAAAATATCTTCGGCGTAATCGCCGGGAGCCGCTTCGATATGGGGGGTCATTTCAGCCTCTTGGCAAGATGATCAACGATCGGGGCGCTAAGCTCTATCACGCTGGTGTGGTTTGGGCGATAGCGTCTTCTATGGACACAAAACCCAACAAACGCTCCACGCGTCCAATCCAGGCCATGACATTTGGGTAGCCATCAAGATCGAAACCAGCGGCGGGTGCTGTGTGGGTGTAGGGATAGAGCGATATGTCAGCGATGGTCGGCGCGCCCGCGACGAACCAATCATTGCTCGCCAAATGCCGTTCCATCGTCTCCAGCGCGCGAACGCCGTCAGGACGCAATTCCGCCAGCTTAGAAGCCGGGTCATCGATCTTGTAAATGCCCTTGGTGATGGAATGAGACACGGCGAGATAAGGCTCGTGGCTATACTGCTCAAAAAACATCCAACGAAGCACTTGCGCACGATCGGTTTCGCCGGAAGGCCAGAGATGGCTGTCACGGGCGAGGTAATAGAGCGCAGCGCCGCTTTCGGGGATCATTTCACCCTTGTTTGTTTGCAGCACGGGGACTTTACCGGCGGGGTTCACCTTGCTCAGGAAGTCTTCCGAGCGCGTACCGCCGTCGGTCCACGTCACAAATTTCCACGAATGCGGGGTGCCTAAAAGCTCGGTGACGAGCTTGAGTTTATAACAATTGCCTGAGAGGCAATCCCCGTAAATGCGTATCATGGAGTACATCCCTTCGCGGATCGTTGACTAGCGATGGTAAAACGCCCGTCTCGCCTTGACTTTTCTCACTACAAAGGCCTTTGACACGTGACAACTCCCGTGTCTGCAAGGCTGAAACGAAGGAATGAAAACGAGATGACCGCCAGCAAGCCAAAATTCATCGATGCCCACCACCACTTGTGGGAGCCGCAAACGCTGAAATATGGATGGCTGCGGGAGATCGGGGAACCGAAACCGTTTGGCGACCCAACGCCCATCCAACGCGATTACGTCAAAGATGAGTTTTGGACAGAAGCCGCTGCACAAGGCGCAATCGCGTCGGTTCATGTGCAAGCAGACGGGGCTTTGCCCGATCCGGTGACGGAGAGCGCGTGGATTGCAGAACAAGCCACCAAAGAACCGGGGCTGGGCGTACCAAACGCTTGGGTTGGCTTTGCCAATCTTCGCCGAGATGATGCGGAAGCAACCCTGGCCGCGCACGCCGCCCTTCCCGGCTTTCGCGGCATTCGGCATATCGTCGCGCGCACCCAAGCGGCGCCAGAGATGAGCTTTGTGCCCATGGAGTTAATGCAGGAAAGCGGGTGGCAGCAAAACTTTGCGCTGCTGGCGAAATATAACGCTTCCTTCGACTTGCAGCTTTACCCCGATCAAGCCGATGACGCCGTCGCGCTGTTCGCCAAACACAGTGATATCCCCGTCATCATCGACCACTGCGCCGGTCCCTATTTCCTGTTCGACGCGGCCAAGCGCGGCGCGGTTCCAGCCGCTGAACCGGCATTGTCCCATTGGGCCGATGCCGTGTGGAAGCTGTCTAAACTGCCCCATGTATCGATCAAGCTATCAGGCTTGGGCATGTATCATCCAAACTGGAGCGCACAGAATTGCCGCGTCATTTTTCAGACGATTGTCGACGCCTTTGGGCCGTCTCGGGTGATGCTGGGCAGTAATTTTCCTGTCGATAAGCTTTTCAAATCTTACTCAGAAGTCGTTGATATCTGGAATGAATGGTTAGGCGAATTAAGCGATCATGAACAATCTGAAATCCGAACCGGTGCGGCATCCCGAGCCTATAGACTGAACCTCTGAGATCAGGCACTCTTCCCCCATAAAACCCGCTTTTTCAGCCAAAAGGCGGTGTTTGTTTGAGGGAGAGATCAATGCCAGACGGAACGCCTTTGGACGCTATACAGGCGGAAAGACTGTCTTCTGTAACGCTGGATGATAAATTCAGTCAGTCGACCGGTGTCGCCTTTATGACCGGCACGCAAGCACTGCTGCGTATCACCATTGATCAAGCGCGACGGGACCGAGCCGCGGGACTTCATACCGGCGGCTTTGTTACCGGTTACCGAGGCTCCCCCTTGGGCAATGTCGATTTGACCGCCTGGCGCGCGAAACAGCACCTCGAACCGCTCGACATCAAATTTCAGGAAGGGTTGAACGAAGACCTCGCGGCCACCTCCATCTGGGGCACGCAGCAGGTCGGTATTTTCGACCCAACGCCCTACGACGGCGTCTTCTCCATGTGGTACGGCAAAGGGCCGGGCGTGGACCGTTCAGGTGATGCTTTCAAGCACGGGAACCTTGCTGGAACCTCACCCAATGGCGGCGTGCTTATGGCCTTAGGTGATGATCACACGTCCAAGTCCTCGACGACGGCGCACCAGTCTGAACCTATGCTGATCGGGATGGGGATCCCCGTTCTGAATCCTGCGAGTATTCATGACTTTCTGCCGCTGGGCTTATTTGGCTATGCGGCGAGCCGCTATGCCGGCACGTGGGCGGGTCTCAAGTGTTTGACGGATACGGTCGAAAGTTCTGGTGCCGTGTCTTTGGTCGGCGACGCGTTGCAATTCGTCACGCCTACTGACTTTGACATGCCGCCCGATGGGCTTTCCATCCGCCATCCTGATTCCATGCAGGCGCAGGAAGAACGGCTCTGGTCGCACAAACTGCCGGCTTTCCAAGCCTTCACCCGCGCCAACCGCATCAATCACCAAAGCCACGGCGCGCGAACAGGGCGGATGCGGCTGGGTATCGTTGGCGTCGGCAAGGGTCATCTCGAAGCCCGTGACGCTTTGGCGATGCTAGGCATGAATGAAGCCGAGTTGGAAAAACTGGGCATCGGCTTGTTCAAAGTCGCTCAGGTTTGGCCGCTGGAGCCTCAGTCTTTCACCGATTTTGCCCTGCGTTGCGACGAAGTGCTGATCGTCGAAGAAAAGCGGCCCTTGGTTGAAGATCAAGCTGCGAGCTTGGTGCTCAAGGCTCAATCCGACCATCGCCCGCCTGCCATCACGGGAAAGCGTGATTTGCAGGGGCAGACCTTGCTGCCCGGGCATGGTGAATTTGGCGTACTAGAAGTTGCGCGGGCGATTGATCAACGATTGGTCGCCACAAACATTCTGCCTGACAATCCCGACCGCGTTGGGCGCCTGATGCCTGCGCCATCAATTGACCGGGGGAACGCACCTGCGCCGCAGCGTATGCCGTGGTATTGCGCGGGCTGCCCCCACAACACGTCAACCAAGGTGATCGAGGGCTCCAAAGCCGGTTCGGGCATCGGCTGCCATACGCTGGCGCTGTATATCTACCCCGAGCGGACGACGGCCTATACCCACATGGGAGCCGAGGGCACGCCGTGGATCGGCATGAGTCCCTTTGTTGAAACACCCCACATGTTCCAAAACATGGGCGACGGCACCTACAACCACTCGGGCTTGCTGGCGATCCGAGCGGCGGTGGCTTCGGGTGTGAACATGACATACAAGATTCTGTTCAACGACGCCGTCGCGCTGACAGGCGGTCAGACGCATGAGGGCGGATTAACCCCTTGGGCCATCACCCAGCAGCTCGCTGGCGAAGGGGCGACCAAAATCATTGTCGTTGCTGATGATCCCGACAAATACGCCTCTGGCACGCCATGGGCCAAAGGCGTGACCATCCGTCCTCGTGAGGAGATGGAAGCGGTTCAGAAGGAACTGCGCGAGATCGAGGGCGTTACCATCCTGCTCTACGACCAAGTCTGCGCGGCTGAAAAGCGGCGGCGGCGGAAGCGCGGAAAGATGGAAGATCCGGCGAAGCGGCTCTTCATCAACAAAGCCGTCTGTGAGGGCTGTGGTGACTGTGGGGTCAAGTCGAACTGTGTCGCGATAAAGCCGGTGGAAACCCCGCTAGGACGTAAGCGCGAAATTGATCAAAGCGTCTGCAACAAAGATTATTCCTGCTTGAAGGGCTTCTGCCCGTCGTTCGTGACCGTCACGGGCGAAAAGGCGAACCAAGCCGCCATCCGTCCACCGGAAACAGGCCCAAAGCCGGAATTGCCATCCGCAAGCCTGCCTGAGCCTGCATCCGCAGACTGGGAGGGCGAATATAACATGCTGGTCACGGGTATCGGCGGAACGGGCGTAACAACCGTTTCCGCACTGCTGGGCATGGCGGCGCATTTGGATGGTCGTGGGTCGGCTTTGCTTGACCAAACCGGCCTGAGCCAAAAGAACGGTGCCGTTTCAAGCCACGTGCGCCTGTTGCCAAAGGGTGGAGACGCCGGCGCGCCAAAAGTCTCACCCGCGAGCCTCGACCTGCTGCTGGGCTGCGATCTGGTGGTCAGCACCGCACCGCAGATCATGGCGACCTACCTCGAAGGCCGGACAAAGGCGGTCGTGAACGACCATGTTGTGCCGATCGCGCTGTTCACGCGACAGCCTGACATGCCCATGCAGTCTGCGCCGCTGACCAAGCGCATCGCAGGCGCTATCCGTAGTGAAGATATGACGTTGGTTAACGCAACGACCATTGCCACAAAGCTACTCGGCGACAGCATCGCTTCGAACTTGTTCCTCGTCGGTGTCGCGTTGCAGCTTGGGCATATCCCGTTATCCGTAGACGCGATTGAGCGCGCTATTGAACTCAACGGCGTTGCAGTGCCGTTCAACAAGCAAGCCTTGGCCTGGGGCCGATGGATGGCCATTGACCCCGGCATGGTGACGCAAGCCGCGCTGGGCGATGATGGGGATGCCTTGGATGAGGACGAGGGCGTGAAAGCGCCGGATCGCGCCGAACGGAGCACTATGCTCACAGCCTATCAAAATGCCGCCTACGCAACGCGGTTCCAGAGCGCGATAGAGGCCTTTGAACGCAAGGTTTCAGCACGAATGCCCGCGCAAGCCAGTGAACGCTTGGTCCGTGCTGCTGAATCGGCCTTGCACCGGGCCATGGCCTACAAGGACGAATATGAGGTGGCGCGCTTGTACACCGACGGAACCTATCAAGCGGAGATGAAAGCCAAATTTGGGCCGGAATATACGCTGACGTTCCATCTGTCGCCGCCGCTTCTGGCGAAGACAGATCCCAACACCGGTGAGCCAGAAAAGATTGCCTTTTCAGGCCGGTGGATCATGCCGCTGTTGTCCGTCCTGAAATCATTCCGGGGATTGCGTGGCGGACCCTTTGACCTGCTAGGACGCACAGCGGAGCGCCGCTCTGAACGCGCGTTCATCACCAAGGTCCAAGACCTGCTCGATCAAGTCGCTGAAACAGCAACCGAAGCGAATGCGTCGGCTGCTGAGGCTATCATTGACGCCACCGAGCACGTTCGCGGCTTTGGGCCGGTTAAGGCGCGAAACCTCGCAGAGTTTGAGGCGAAGTTACCAGCGTTGTTGGCCGCTCTGACGCCATCCAAAAGCGTTTCTGAGGCGGCGTAATGGCGGAAGCCATCAATGCGCTATTCTCAAGCAACGCAGAGACGCCGCCGCCGGTATTGAGTGAAAACGAAAAGGCCGAAGTCTATACGGCGCTGTCCCCTTTTCTCCGGGCGCTGTGCGAGGACGAGAGCTTGTCAGCCTTGGCCATGATGGACTTGGTCGTCAGTGCCCTGCATAACGCTTTCCCGAGCTTCTTTTGGACCGGTTTTTATCGGCGGGTGGCGCCGTCGACGCTAGAGGTCGGGCCATC
>CAJQLX010000005.1 GCA_905479265.1 uncultured Alphaproteobacteria bacterium | reverse complement strand
CGCTTAGAGAACTGGAAGCTCCGGCGTGCCTTCCGGCGGCCGTACTTCTTACGCTCGACCTTACGAGAGTCACGGGTCAGGAAGCCGCCCTTTTTCAACTGGGGGCGGAGTTCTGGCTCGTATAGCGTCAGTGCGCGGGAGATGCCGTGGCGGACCGCGCCGGCTTGACCAGACAGGCCACCGCCCTTAACGGTTGCCATCACGTCAAACTGGCCCAAACGCTCCGTAATCTGGAACGGCTGGTGCAGCATCATCTGCAGCACGGGGCGTGCGAAGTACTGGTCGATCGGACGACCGTTGATCATCACCACACCCGTCCCTGGCTTCAACCATACGCGTGCCGCGGATTCTTTCCGGCGACCGGTTGCGTAGGAACGGCCAAATTCGTCACGAACCGCCTCGTACTTAGGCGCAGGCGCCTGAGTTGGAGCCGCAGCAGCGCCTTCACCAGTCAGCTGGTTCAGGTCTGCGAGATCTTGAACAGTCTCATTCATAGTCTTTGCTCCTTGGCCTAGCGGGTGTTCTTCGCGTTCTCAGACGCGAAATCGTAAACCCGTGGGTTCTGAGCTTCTTGCTTGTGCTCAGAGCCAGCGTAAACGCGCAGATTCTTCATCTGCTGACGACCCAGCGGACCGCGCGGGATCATCCGCTCGATGGCCTTGGTCAGAACGCGCTCTGGGTAGTCACCGTCGAGGATCTGGTGCGCCTTACGCTCCTTGATCCCGCCCGGGTGGCCGGTGTGCCAGTAGTAGGTCTTGGTCTGACGCTTGTTACCGGTCAAACGAACCTTCTCGGCGTTGATAATGACGACGTTGTCGCCGCAATCCATGTGCGGCGTGTAGGTCGCCTTGTGCTTGCCGCGAAGAAGGTTCGCGACACGCGAGGCCAAACGGCCCAATACCACGTCTTCAGCATCAATCAGGATCCATTCCTTCTTGATGTCTTTGGGCGTTGCAGTGAACGACTTAATCATGCGTGTAATCCATGCTTGAATGTCTATACGGACAAAGGCACCACAGAATCACCCGCGGCGCCTTTCAGATGACGTGGGTTCTACCAAGAAGTTCGGGGACTTCAAGGACAAAAAACCACGCGATTTCAGTGTTCTACAATTTTGGTATTATAATACCGTAGTCAAATCAAGTCGCCAAAAGGGCTGAAAACCCACCGCTTGGCGCGGTGCGCACCGTTTGGGGGGTGCGCAGGGCCGTGTGCGGCACCGCGCGGGTGGCGGTGTATTCCTGAACCAAGGCACTGAATCCATTGGTTTCTTGGTCCTCGAGAAACCCTTGCGCCAACAGCCGCATCTGACGCTGCATCAAGTGCGGCGGGACAAAGGTTGCGCTTTGGTCTACGGGCAAAGACAGGGTCAGCACCTGCTCAGCTATGCCCTTAGCAGTGATCTGGCTCAACACCCGGTGGCCTGCTTCGGCCCAATCCACGCTCTCTTTCTGGCTTCGGCCACTGAACGACAGCGAGATCGTCTGGATGACATTGGCGCGGCGATACAGCTGGCGCGCTTGCAGGGCGGCAAGGCTCACCGGGTCGGGCGCGAGGGCACCGCCGCCGCACAAGCGGAACTCGGCGCGGCTGCGGGCTTGGATACTGGGGTTTTCCCGGCGGTTCAGCGGGTGGCGGAGTGCGGCGGCGGCAATGTCGCTGCCTCGGAACTCGAACCGGCCCGATCCTTCGCCATCGCGCAAGTACATCCCCTGCGCCTTCCAACTGCGGAACAGGAACGGACGGACGTTTGCGGTGTCAAAGACGGGTACGGCCAAATCAGTCAGCGCCGATGACAAATCCGCACCGCCGAGCAGCCCGTCTTCGCCGGTCAGCGGGGATGTCCCCAGCGGCTTGGATTGGGGCGCTCGTCCCATCATGCGTGCGCCAAAGGACGACCATCCCGATGACGGCGGCTGAAAGGCTGGCAGGCTTTCTTCGATGGCGATCGCCGCGGCTTCGGCGCCCAAGGGCAGCACCCGCCCGCCGACACTGCGCAGGGCGAGCAACATGGCCAAGACAGCGCCCGCGCCCTCCCCCACGATCATGTGAAACAGCTTATGCACGGGTTGCCCCGTTCGGCGCTCTAATTCAGCCAAGACATGCGCCGCAATAGCGGTTCGTGCGCCATCCCCCGAGATGGACAGCACGCGCGCGACGCGTTTGGTGGTTTCAGCGGACATGAAAGAGTCCTCAATTCCAAAATATTTTTCTGCGCCTTAAATCGCTTTTTGCCCCGTATGGGCGGCGCTTGGAATTGAGGTTACAAAAGGTGTGCCGTTTTGTAGGCAGACCCTTAATATTGGTGAAAAATCTTCACCGAAGGCGATATTATGGTACTTCGCCTAGGAATTTATGAAGGAAATAGCGGATTCCACGTCGTCTTTGACGGTGATCAAGCTCGCAAATCCCGTAACGTTCAGGATGTCAGCGACCATTTCATTCGGTGATGCGAGGACAAATTTGCCCTTTTCGCCCGCTGCTTTCGCAATAATGAACATGACTCGCAATCCGGCAGAGGACACCGTTGCGGCCTCTGACAGGTCAACGACCACGTCTTTGCCTTCTTCGACCAACGGCGAAAGACGCCCTTGCAGCTCTGGGCTGGTGGCGCGGTTGATGTTGCCCTTTGGCGAAATGACGGTCACGCCGTCCTGAATGGCTTCTAGCAGTTCCATGGTTCTATCCAATGGTTCCAGCAGCTGTTAACTGCATCGGAGTGGAAGGCAGAGCCATCGGGGCTCGCCCAAGCGTCGCGGGGCCGCTCAAAGCTTTACTCGCAACGTTACTATATTCCGGTTATTCACCCGTTCGAAAGCAATATCGCTCAACAGGTGATGCATAACAAACAGGCCCATGCCCCCTTCGCGCTTTCCTGACAAGGTATCATCGAGGGTCGCGGGGACGGCGGAGGACGAGGGATCGAATGGGGTGCCGAGGTCTTCAACGGACGCGATCAGTTCATCTTCGTTTTCATTGACGACCACACGGATCGGCTGATCCGAACGCTCCTTATAGGAGTATTTGATGACGTTGCTGATCCATTCATCGAGGGCAACTTGCAAGGCAAAGACGGTCTTCTGCGACCAGCCCTGCTGTTCTGCAACGCCATCAACCTGGTTCGCAATCGCTTGCAGCTCTTCGATTGAGCTTTCGACAGTCAAATCTAGCAGGGCCATCAGATCTCTAGTCGTTCCCATCCGTGAGCATTGTTCTTAACACATACAATACGGGTCACAACGGAATTCCCCGTCGCAGCTTCGCATTTTGGTTGAGGGTGACTGTTTGTTATCACCCCCGCAGGGATTGCAGCAAATTTCGCGCCGAGGGCGTAAAATTAGCCCCCCATTTCCACGCGGAACGCCGTCCCAATCAACGATCGGATGATGTGATAGTGGTCTTCGAACATGCGCTCGGGGTCGATTTGGTTGAACGGCACCCACATGGCCTGTGGCACTTCATCACCGCTGCGAACCTTTGGCAGCGACGTGTCATCCCGCAGTTGGATGAGATGCGCGTGGGCAATGGTGCGGCCTCGGGCGGAGCGTTTTGGATAGTCGAACACCTTGGTTTCCCGGATGGATCCGCGCAGGACCGGTTCGGGAACCTTCAGGCGGGTGTCTTCTTTCAGCTCGCGAATGGCACCGTCTTCTAGGCTCTCGTCACTGCGCAGAAAGCCGCCGGGTA
Source organism: uncultured Alphaproteobacteria bacterium (assembly GCA_905479265.1). GTDB lineage: Bacteria > Pseudomonadota > Alphaproteobacteria > UBA7985 > UBA7985 > UBA7985. Next base: position 52,408 of record CAJQLX010000005.1, on the reverse strand, counting down.
AGGCCATTTGCCCCAAGCCGGGGCGGGTCTTGCGCTTGACCAGCAACACGTGACCAGACTGCACAACCACCGCAGAAACCGTCACGAACGTCGGCGGATAGGGCGAGTTTTCCCAGCCTTTCTTGTAATTCTGAATAAAGCGGTCTTCTTCGACCACCTCGACAACGTCGCGCTTGACCATCAACCCGCGAAGCAGCTCGATCACCGCGTCGGTTGTGACCGATCGCAAATACTGCACGACGGCGGACTCATCGTCGGAAATATCCCCGCCAGCGTCAAAGATCGCACGCCGCAAGTCGGTGGCGTTGATGCCGCGGTAGTTATCGCAATCGATGCTGTGCCACTCGGGGAACAATCGCAGGTAATACGAGCTCTCGTCCTTGGAATGCCCCACGAGCGCAATCGATGGGTTGCCGTTGCCCGGCTCAAGCCGCCGGGTTTCACGCTCAACGGCCACGCGGATGTTCGTGATCCACGCGGGATCGTTATAGAGAACGTCCATCAGGGGCACGATTTCGATGCGCGCGTTACCGTCTGCGCTGAAGCTGGCGCGGATCATGGCGGCGCGCTCTTCGTGCGTGAAGGGGTTACGGGGCGAGCGGGGTTGGTGGGATGAGCCAAGCAGCAGCAGGACGTGTTTCGCCTGCGCTAAGGCTTGTTCAATCACGGCGCGATGGCCGAAATGAAACGGCTGAGCCCGCAAAATAAAAACAGCAACATCAGCGCTGAACCCAGCGCCAGTTCGATCAATCGACATAAGCCCAACAAGCTCCTTGCAGGCACAAAAAAACAGGCGCCGGTCTATCCAGCGCCTGTTCGAACCTAGTGAGCTTGTCGCCAGCGTCAAGCGCCTCTGACCACGATTAGGGCTTCTTGCGCAGATGAATCCAGCCTTTTTCCACCCGATCAAGATACCCCCGCTCGCGCCCAGAGACGTTTCCAGCGAAGACTTCAAGGTCGGCTTCGACCTCTTCCCACGGACGATCAGAACGGATGGTGGGGCCAAACTGTACGAGCTTTTTATCGTAGTGCATGGTCACCAACAGGATCGGAACATCGGCCCCCTTGGCGATGTGGTAAAAGCCTTTTTTGAGCGTGGGCGTGGGGGATCGAGTGCCTTCGGGCGCGATGCCCAGAATGACGCGGTCGCCGGCGGCGCGGAAGGCCTCGATCGCGGCGTCAACGTGCCCGTGCGATTTCTTCCGCACAATCGGAATGGCCCCAGTCCACCGCAGGAACCGACCAAACCCGAACTTAAAGACCTCGGCTTTGATCATGTACCGCATGTCCACGCGGAACATCAGGAAGATCCAAATGGCGAGCAGGAAATCCACGCTTGAGGTGTGGGGAATCAGGATCACCATGAACTTCTGACGCTCTGGCAATGTTCCCACGGCTCGCCACCCCATGAACTTCATGCCCCAAACGCCGATAAAGCGAAACGGGCGGAAGCCGGGCTTGATGGGGATTTCCTTGGGGAAGCGATTGATCCCGTCTAAATCTTCCATTGTTTCGGGGTCCGCATCCAAGGGGAAAACCCAAGGCTTGCCGGTGTCGTCTTGTGAGCTCAAAGGCCCGCCCTCCTCCATCCTGTCGATCGGCGACAGTCCGATCCCTGTGTAACACAATTCTCAAACTGACATGAAATCAGTTCAGCAACCCAGTGACGCCGTCCCACATCAGCTTTGAAGCCGTCACGAACAGCGCGACTTCCATCAGGATGAAGAAAGGGCGTTCGGGCATAATTCGGTGCAACACCACCCCGAGCAACATCGCCACCACGGCCACAGGCAGCAGAACGGCGGACAGGGTCAGCGTGCTCAGTGGGATCGAGCCAATCGCAATGTAAAACGGCAACTTCATCAGATTGACGATGGTAAATGTGAGGATCGTTGTTGCCTGAAACGTCGTTTTATCGAAGTTGAACCGCAGCAAATACGCTGATCCAGCAGCGCCGCCAGCATGGGCAATTGTGCTGGTGATCCCCAGCAGTCCGCCGAGGATCCATGCGATAATCCCGCCCGGCGTCGGCGTATCCTGTCGCGCTTTCTTTGCCGACAGCCCCAGCGCGCGAGAAATGCCCCAGCGGTCAAACAGCACATAGAACGCCACCAAGGCCAGCAGGATGCGCAGCCAGTTGGGGTCAACCATGGTGAACAGCACAATGCCAACCACAACCCCGGCCAACATGGGCAAAACCAGCGATCGGACGGTTGGTAAATGCCAGCGCCGCCAATAAGCCCGGTTCCCCAGCGCGTCCATGACAATCAACAAAGGCAGCATAATCGCAGCGGCGAGCACGGGCTCGATAAACAAAGCCAACAGCGGTGTTGAAATGACGTTCATGCCAGACCCAAAACCGCCCTTGGAGATACCCATGGAGGTCACGGCAAGCACAGCGATCAGCCAAACGGGGCCGGGCAAATCGAGAAAGACAAAATCAAGCATAGGCCTGCAAACGTTCAAGGGCTTCGGGGGTATCGACGTCGCACAGAACCATCGGGTCGTCGACCTCCACCGGCTCGTAGCCGTATTGCTTGATCAAATGCCGTGGGCCTTGGTCCCCGGTCAGGGCTGTTAGCTCACCGACCAGGCGCGCAGGAAACAGCACGGGATGCCCGGCTGTTCCTGCGTGGGTCAAGCGCGCAATGCGGGTGCCGGATTGGTGGGCGATCAGGGCGTGGAGCGCCGTGCGCGTCAACAGCGGCTGGTCCCCCAAAACCAGCAAGACCGCGTTGCCAGCGGGCACTTTTTGCGCAATCGCGGACAAACTTCGGCCCATTCCCACCGTCCCTTGGTCGATCTCAACGGCAGTAAAATCGGCGGGCACAAGGGCTTTTAGTGCCGAAAATCGACTATCATCAGGCAAAGCCACAAAGCCGGTTTTCAAGCCCGCCTCGGCCAACCGGTCAAAAACGTGCCCCAAAACCGCTCGTCCGCCCAAAGACGCCAACAGCTTGGATTTTGCGCCAAAGCGACGGCCCTGCCCGGCTGCGAGTACCAATGTCGTCAGGCTCACGCCTTACCCCGCAGCGCTGCGATAATCTGGGCGAGGATGGCCAGCGCAATTTCCGGCGGATTGGCAGCACCGATGTCCAGACCGATGGGGCCATAGAGCCGGTGATAGTCCGCGTCACGGATCCCTGCGTTCAACATGCGCTCGCGCCGCTGGCTCTGAGTCCGTCGTGAGCCTAGCGCGCCGATGTAGAACGCCTTGGACGCAAAGGCTGCGATTAAGGCGGGGTCGTCGAGTTTTTCGTCATGGGTCAGGGCGACCACGGCGGTTCGGGCGTCGATGCCAAAGGCCGCAACAGCCTCGTCGGGCCATTGTGTCACCAGCGGAATACCGGGGAAGCGCTCAGGACTGGCAAAGCCACCGCGTGGATCAATGATGGTCGGGCTTAATCCCACCGTTGGGGCCAGTGCGACCAACGCTTGAGCAATGTGGACACCGCCCAGAATCAACAAGCGCAAGGGCGCGGCGTAGGTGACTTGGACGGCTTCGGCCTCACCGACGTCCAGCGCCACTTCAGCGATGCCCGTGTCGGCCATGGTGCGCAGGGTTTGGGCGGCGAAACCGGGGGCTGGTTGGTGCAAATGTACCCTGATTTTCCCACCACAGGCCAAACCCACGGCCCAAGCACTCGCGTCGCTGACCCCGTAATCCGCCTGCCGCACCACGGCGGCGGGGTCGGAGCCGTCGCGGTCCATGATTTCCAGCGCTTGGGCAATCACATCGCCTTCGACACAGCCACCCGACACGCTGCCCACGATGTGCCCATCTTCGCGGATGGCCATTTGCGAACCCGGACGACGCGGCGCGGAGCCCCAAGCGGAGACAACAGTCGCCAAGACCGCGTTTTTGCCGTCAATTTCCCACTGTTTGAGCGCTTCCAGAACGTCGAGATTTTCACTCATTCGATTGTGCCTTTGGCCGATTTTCAGGTTGATTCGGTGATTGGTTTCGGTGGATGGATTTGGTGGGTGAAATGGGTGGGTCGCGCTATCGAAGCTCGGTGAGAGCTTCACCTATTGCCGCCAGAGAGTCGAGAGAATGAACAGACACGCGACGCTCTGCGCAACGTTCCAAAATAGCAGCGCCGCGTGCAGAGGGCGCGTATTGGTCAAACCGCATCAAGGGGTTAAGCCACCACAGACGCGAAAACCGGGAAAGCCGGTGGGCTTCAGAGGCTAACAGGCTGGTGTCGCCCCGCTCCAAGCCATCGGTGATGAGCAAACACGTCCCGCCGCTGGACAAAACGCGGCGCAGATGGCGGCGGTTGAACGCGGCAAGGATTTCCCCCAACCGCGTCCCACCAGACCAGTCCGTCACCCGGTCAATGGCGGATTTCATGGCTTTGTCTGGGTCTTTGCGGCGCAGGTCACGGGTGATTGACGTGAGGCGCGTGGCGAAAACAAAGGTCTCCACTGGGCTTTCCAGGCGCTGTGCCAAAGCGTGTGCGAAAATCAGCGCCGGGCGCGTGTAGGCGTCCATCGACCCCGATACGTCGGCAATAATCACCAAGGGATCCGGCCGCCGCTGACGCTGCCGCCGATAAAGACGCTGCAGCTCGCCCGCTGTGCGCGGCATGCTCTTTAGGCTCGCGGAAAGATCGATGCGGCCCGCACTTGCGCGCTTGAACCGCCGCGTGGGGCGGGGCTTGAGCGACGTGGCGAAGCGCCGGATCAGGGCTTCTGCTTGGGCCGTTTCTTCCGCTGACATGGCGGCAAAATCGAGGGTCTGCAAGCGTTCGGTCTTGGTCGCGTGGGTTGCTTGGTGTTGGACCTCCACGGTTTGGCCAACGTCGGTTTGCGGCTGATTGGCCCGCAAGGCGTCCTCAAGCGCTTTTGGCAAATCTTCGCGTTCGGGGACGTCGGGTGCGTGGTCGCTGTCGTCCGCCTCGGCGGTGAAACCGCTCGTTGGCTCACGCCAAAACAGGGCAAAGGCAGCGCTGAACAGCGCGCGATCTCGACGGTTTTTAACCAAAGCCGCACTCAGCGCCGCCTTGGCTTGACGCCGGTCGGTCATATCCACCGTTGCCAGTGCTTCCGCCGCCAAACCAGCGCTGTCAAAGCCCAAAGCCATGCCTGACCGACGCAGCAAATCGGCGAACCCGGCGATATTGTCAGCAAGGTGACCGGCTTTGACGTTGGTGGTATCAGAGGTCACGATCCACCGCGTCCCGGACTAGAACAACACTTGCGCATCGCGCTGCAGCCCGCTGAGGTCGTTCAGAATGGCCCGCGCCCGCTCGCCCCGAATGGCGGCTAGATCGTCCTGATACTTCAAGACAGCGCCAAGGGTGGCATCAACGATTGTGGGATCGAGAACCGCGGCATCAAGGGCGACGAGTGCCCGGGCCCAATCGAGCGTTTCAGCCACGCCGGGAGCTTTGAAGACGCCTTCGTTCCGCAGCGCTTGGACGAAATCGACGACTTGGCCGGATAGCTGCGCGGGCACCTGTGGCAGTCGGGTCCGCAGGATGTCCAATTCCAAGGTTCGCGAGGGAAACTCGACGTAGGCATAGAAGCAGCGGCGCTTGAGCGCGTCGTGGATTTCACGGGTGCCGTTGGCGGTCAAAATGGTGATTGGCGGCTGAGTGGCTTCGATCGTTCCCAGCTCCGGCACGGTGATTTGCCAGTCTGACAAAAGCTCCAACAGGAACGCTTCAAACGCGGCATCGGCGCGGTCGATCTCGTCGATCAGCAACACTGCACGCTTCCCGCTTGGGTGCCGCAGAGCCTGCAGCAGGGGACGAGCGAGCAAGAACCGCTCGTCGTACAAATCCGCGCCGGTGTCGCGCTTGAGCTCCAGCAACTGCGCGGCAACGTTCCAATCATAGAGCGCGGCGGCCTGGTCCAAGCCCTCGTAACACTGCAACCGCACAAGCGGCAGGTCGAGCGCCTGTGCCAACGCCTGGGCAATGGCCGTTTTACCGGTTCCCGCCTCGCCCTCCAAAAACAGAGGCCGGGTGAGTTTCATGGCGAGGTGGATGGCCGTCGCAAGCTCAGTGTTGGCGATGTAGCCGGTATCGGCCAGCGCGCTTTGCGCGGCGGGGACGGAGGGAAAGACATCGCCCGAAAAGGCGGCCGGGTTTGGTTCCGAGTGCGGGTTCGGTTCCGGGTTCGGGTGCGGGGCGTTGCTCACAGATCGACGCCCCGTCCGCAAGGCTCGCGCCGGGTGAGCAGCGGCATCATGCTGCGTTCTCGCCTTCACCGTCAGCGGCGGTGTCGTCTTCATCATCGAGCTTACCGCCGACTTGTTCGGCAAAAGCGTCAAAGAACTTGTCCGCGTACTTCTTGGCCGTGTTGGTCATCAACCGTGCGCCCAATTGAGCGATTTTTCCGCCCATGTTGGCGCTGACCTCGTAAGCGAGTTCGGTGCCGCCGTCGATGTCCGTCAGATGCACGGTGGCGCCACCCTTAGCAAAGCCAGCAGCACCGCCTGTGCCTTCGCCGACCAAGCGGTAGGATTCAGAAGGAACGATATCGACCAATTCCACATTGCCTTTGAACTTGGCTTTGACCGGTCCGATTTTCGCGCCAACTTCGGCGGCAAACGCGTTCTCGCCGGTGGACTCGAAACTCTCACAACCGGGAATGCAAGCTTGCAGCACCTCGGGGTTATTGAGCGCGGCCCAAACCGTGTCCCGGTCTGCTTTCAATCGTGACGATCCGGTCATTTCCATGCTGTTTCCTTCCCAAAGGCGATTAATTGGCACATGTGAATAAGAGAGGCTCTGTATCCCTACATAGACGCTGGACCCTGTGCCGCACTGCCTAGTACCCTATGTTCAGCTATGAAAATAGGCACGGCTCTCAACGAGGGCCAGTGATTTTTGGGAGAATTGTGATGGGTATTGTTGAGAAATTCTCAACAGGCGCTTCTGTGCGTCGATTGGAAGATGAGCGTTTTGTTACCGGACAGGGCCAATACACCGATGATGTGAACATCGACGGCCAAGTTTATATGGTGGTGGTTCGTTCACCCTTTGCCCACGCAATCATCAAGTCCATCAACACCGATGACGTCAAAGACGCAGACGGCGTTCTGGGCGTTTATACCGGCGCTGACTTCGTTGCCGCTGGTGGCGCGAATAAAATGCCCTATGCCATCGTTGGCCAAGAAAGCGCCAAGCCCGACCGGACGATTTTGGCCGATGGTCGGGTTCGGTTTGCTGGGGAGCCGGTGGCGATCATTGTTGCCGAGACACAAGCACAGGCCGAAGAAGCCTCAGAACTGATCGACGTGGACTACGACATCCTAGATGCCGTAACCGACATCGAATCCGCCATCGCGCCCGATGCGCCGCTGGTCCATGACGATGCGCCGGGCAACATCGCCTTTCGCTGGCGCGGTCAAGGCGATGACGCGCAAATGGAGCAAATCCTGTCCGAAGCCGAAACGGTCGTTGAGATGCGGCTTGAAAACAACCGCGTGATTGTGGTGGCGATGGAGCCGCGGGCTGCTGTTGCGCATATGGACGGCGACAAGCTGACCGTCATCACCAGCACGCAAGGTGGCTGGGCTCTGAAGGACCGCTTGTCGGCGTGTTTGGGGCTGGAAAAAGAAAACGTGCGCGTGGTGACACCGGACGTTGGCGGCGGTTTTGGGATGAAAGCCTTCACCTACCCCGAGCAATATCTTGCGCCGTTTGCGGCGATCCAGCTGGGTCGGCCAGTCAAGTGGCTGGCCGGACGCGGGGAATCCATGCTGTCCGACAACATGGGTCGGGATCACATTTCCAACGCCAAACTGGCCTTGGACAAGGATCACCGGATTACGGGCATCGACATCCACTCCTATGCCGGCATGGGGGCGTACTTCTCGCAATTTGCGCAAGGGATCCCGACGATGCTGCAGGAAAAAATCCTGCCCGGCGTCTATGATATTCCAGCCTCGCGCTTTCGCGTGGACGGCGTCTTCACCAACTCCACCCAGATTGACGCCTATCGCGGTGCGGGGCGACCGGAGGGGATTTATCTGCTTGAACGCTTGATGGACGTGGCGGCGAAGCACGTTGGGATGGATCCGATCGAGTTCCGCTCGCTAAACTTCATCAGACCGGAGCAAATGCCATACAAAACCGCTGTGGGCCTGACGTACGACGTGGGTGAATTTGAAAAGCTCATGCGTGCGGCGCTGGTGAAGGCTGACTATGATGGCTTGGCAAAGCGCCAAGCGGCGTCGGCGGCCAAGGGTCTGCGCCGGGATATGGGGCTGTGCTACTATGTCGAGTGTACTTTGGGTGCGCCGCATGAGGATTCGACCTTCACCTTTAACCCAACGGGCCAGCTGGAAGTGACCGTTGGGACGCAATCCAACGGCCAAGGTCACGAGACGGTTTACGCGCAAGTTGTTCACGAACAAACCGGTGTGCCGATTGAGGATATTGTCATCGTTCAAGGCGATACGGACCGGATCAAGAATGGTGGCGGCACGGGCGGCTCACGGTCCTTGATCGCGCAGGCGATTGCCATGCGCGCGGCGGCGCGGGCGCTGATCGAAAAGGCGCAGGATCATGCGGCTGAGAAGCTCGAATGTGCGCCGGAAGACCTGAGCTTTGACGATGGAGCCTTCCGCGTTTCGGGAACCGACATCAGCTTGGATCTGAAAACGCTCGCGGGCGGGTTGCCGCAAGGCACGCTGGACGTGGAAGCGGGACACGATGACTATACATCGACCTTCCCCAACGGCTGTCACATCGCTGAAGTCGAAGTGGACGAAGAAACCGGTGTTGTGACGCTGGAAAACTACGTGGTCGTGGATGATTTTGGACTGCTGTACAACCCGCTGGTGGTGCAGGGTCAAGTCCACGGCGGGATTGTTCAGGGATTGGGCCAGGCGCTGATGGAACGCACGGTTTATGATGAGACCGGTCAGCTGCTGACGGGATCTTTCATGGACTACACGGTGCCGCGGGCTGACACGATTTCGGACATTGATTTCACCCACATGGGCGTGAAATCGCTGAACAATGAGATGGGCATCAAGGGCTGCGGTGAAGCGGGTACGGTTGGCGCGTGTGCAGCGGTGATGAATGCGATTCAGCGCGCGCTTGACCCGTTGGATGTTGGCTTTGTTGATATGCCGGCGACACCGGATCGGCTGTGGCGGCAAATTCGGGCGGCGTCCTAGACCTCATCGGACGTCCGCAGGGGAGTCTTGACCAAAATGCCGGACCCTGCGGGTCCGACGCTTTCCGCGTCACCCATCCGTTGGATGGGCGACGCCGCTGGAGTCTCTGGGCCCAAATTCGGTTGCGCCGACGCTGGACCGCGCTAACGCGCGCGCCAGCGCGTCGCGCAACCCACGCAGGTTAATCAAACTTTCCACACCACCGGTTTTCTTTGCGCATACAGGTGTTTGTGCTTCACTTCCGCTTTCGCATCATGCGCGCCGGAGGAGCACCACCATGACTGTTACCACGTCTCAAACCATTGGCACTCAAGCCCTGCCCCACACCACAATCACGGTTGATGGGCTCAGCATGGCGGTGGTTGATCAGCCGGCAACCCCCGGCGCCAAGGAAGGCCGCACGCTGGTCTTCCAGCACGGCAATCCGACCAGTTCCTATCTGTGGCGCAACATCATGCCGGCTTTGGCCGACTTTGGACGGTGCGTTGCCATTGATCTGATCGGCATGGGACACTCGGATAAGCTGCCTGACAGCGGGCCGGGACGCTATACGTTTGACGACCACCGGCATTATCTCGACGGCGCACTCGACGCGCTGGACCTAGGCGACGACATCATCTGGGTGATCCATGACTGGGGCTCAGCGTTAGGGTTTCATTGGGCCCACCGTCATTCGGCACGGGTCAGCGGGCTGTGTTACATGGAAGGCATCCCCGGCGTTATTCCAAGCTGGGATGACTGGCCGGAGGCGTCGCGCCGGGTGTTCCAAGGCTTCCGATCCGACAACGGCGAGGCCATGGTTCTCGACAAAAACATTTTTGTCGAACGCGTGCTGCCGGGCTCTATTCTCCGCACGCTCAGCGAAGTCGAAATGGACCACTATCGCGCACCGTTTCTCGAACCCGGTGAAGACCGCCGCCCAACGCTCACTTGGCCCCGCCAGATCCCCATTGCGGGCGAGCCGCAGGCGGTTATTGACGTCGTCCAAAGCTATCAGGACTGGCTTACCCAAACCCAAACGCCGAAATTGTTCATCAACGCGGAACCGGGCGCAATCCTCACTGGCGCATCACGCGAATTCTGTCGTACCTTCCCCAACCAGAGCGAAGTGACGGTCAAGGGCTCTCACTTCATTCAAGAAGACAGTCCACATGAAATCGCCGATGCCGTTGCATCTTGGCTCAGGAGGATCGATGACGCCTAAAACCGAGCTTGCTGCTCAAGACAAATCATTGAGCAAGAAGGCCTATGAGCGGGCGCTCAAAGACCTGCATGTCAAACTGATCCGCATGCAGAATGACATCCGTGCCAGTGGCGCCCGCGTGCTGGTGATCTTTGAAGGGCGCGATGCGGCGGGAAAAGGCGGCGCGATCAAGCGCATCACCCAGCCGCTGAACCCGCGCCAAGCCCGGGTCGTCGCGCTCAGCAAGCCCACGGAACGCGAGCAGCATCAGTGGTACTTTCAGCGCTATATTCAGCACCTCCCTGCCGCCGGCGAAATGGTGCTGTTTGATCGGTCTTGGTACAACCGCGCCGGCGTCGAACCGGTCATGGGCTTTTGCAGCGAGGCACAGCATCAGGATTTCCTCGCCGCTGTCCCAACCTTTGAAAAACTGCTGGTCGACGATGGCATCCAGATCATCAAATACTGGTTCAGCGTGACAGCCACCGAGCAAGAACGCCGCCTGCAGGCGCGAACGGATGACCCCACCAAACGGTGGAAGATTTCGCCCATCGACGTGCGGGCGCGGGAAAAATGGGACGACTATAGCCGGTGCAAAGACCTGATGTTCGAACACACCCACACGGCATGGGCGCCCTGGCACGCCGTAGACAGCAATAACAAGAAGCGGGCGCGGCTGAATTGCATCGCGCATTTGCTGAGCCAAATCCCACATTCCCCGCGGGAGGCCGAGATCCAAAGCCTGCCACCGCGCAGCGTTGAGCCCGAGAGGCTCAGTCGTTCCGGAACCGAACAGGCGCTGCTGATCCCCGAACCGTTTTAAGGGGCGGCTGTAAACAGCAAGAGGGGACGCCGCCGATGCAACGTCCCCTCTCTTATAACGAACCAGCGGATCCTGCGATCAGCTGAAATCCCGATGGATTAGTAGCGGGGGCAGTGCGAGCCAGCGCCAATAATGCCACCAACACCAGCACCAGCGATACCGGAGAGCAGCAGCTCATCACGGTTGATCGGGCCAGCCCAGTCCAGCACTTCGTCAGCCAGCGCGTACGCGGCCAAACCAGCCAAACCACCAACCAGCGCGCTTGGCACGACACAGTTGCCATTCGGGTGGACGTAGTAGGCGCTGTCGCCGTGCCCGTCGTGACCTTCAGCATTGCCGTAGTACGGGGCATAAGCCGGTGACACACAGGCACCCAAACCCAAAAGGCTCAGGCCAGCGGCTGCAATTGCAATCTTCTTCATCACTTAGTGATCTCCATCTCCACGATTCCTCTAGGTATGCCGTATACCTCAGCGTGCGACAACCCATCGAAGTCGTATAATTAAGCCAGTTTCAAGCCGGTTTTCATCGTTTGTTATCCAAGCTTGCCCCATCCACCGCCAGTAAAAACAACTGTAAGCAGAGATGCAATCCTTACGACTAATTATGAGAATACTAGCACCCAAATGTGTAATTTAAGTGTTCATCAGTATGCATTGGCCTCAAAGAATTTGAGCGTTTTTCGCCTTAAATTGCGGAACAGCCAGCTTTTTCGCCCAATTTGAGGATTTTTTTGGGAAAAACATACTATGGAGTGCAAATGGCAGGACATTTGCAACTAACGCCTCCAAATGACGGGGCTGTTGCGTTGGTGCGACGGCTCGCACCTTTGGAACGAACGAATGAAAAAGCTCTTTCAAGCTCTAAAAGCATCTATCCACAAGCCAGCAGCGCGCTGGACCACTTTTGCCATTCTCGCCTTTGGCGCACTGGGACTGAGTGCACCGGCTCAGGCACAGCTGGCGGATCGCAAAGCAGGCGACGCCATCCTTATTATGGATTACTCCAATTCCATGTGGGGCCAAATCAATGGTGTGCCCAAAGTCGATATTGCACGGGACATCATTGAAGAGAACTTTGGCAGCTGGAACCGACTCACCAATTTGGGTCTGCTGTCCTATGGTCACCGCTATAAGAACGACTGTGCTGATATCCAATTGATCTCACCACCGGGTGAGCTGGATACATCCATCGTCGAACGCTTCCTCGCCCAGGCCCAGCCGAAGGGCCGCACGCCCCTCACCTCCGCGATTGAGCAGGCGGCGAGTTACTTCATTGCCAACGGCAAGCCAGCGAACGTCATTCTGTTGACTGATGGCATCGAAAGCTGTGACCGCGATCCCTGCGCCACCATCGGTGCGCTGCAAGACGCTGGCCTGAGCATGACAGCGCACGTCATTGGCTTTGGCGTGACAGAGGAAGAAGGCAGCCAGTTGAGCTGCATCGCCTCGATCACGGGTGGCGAATACCTCACCGCCGCCAATGCCGACGCCTTGGATTTTGCCTTCAAGGAAGCCATTGAATTGGTGCAACTCAACGACGAGATCAGCGATCTTCAGGGTATGATCGGTCAGTTGAAAGACACCTTGGGTGCATCACAGCAGGACATCATCAACCTGGCTGCTGAAAATTCCCGACTCGCAGAACAGGGGAACCAGTTGCAGTCTGAGCTTTCCCAGCTGCGGTCAATGAAAGACGATCTCCAAAGCCTGTACAACGCGTTGCAAAACCGTGCTGCTGACCTCGAAGGCCGGAATAGCGCTCTGCAAACCCGCGCGGCTGACCTCGAAGGCCGGAACAGCGCTCTGCAAACCCGCGCGGCTGACCTCGAAGGCCAGAATAACGCGCTACAAACCCGCGCGGCGGATCTGGAAGTTCGGAACAGCCAGCTGCAAGTCATGAAGGGCGAGTTGCAGGCCCAGAACAGTGATCTGCTGAACCAGACCTCACAGCTTCGCCAAGAGCTGTCGCAACAAACCGGTCGCCTGAACGCAACCGAAGCTGCGCTGGATGACACGCAAGCCACTTTGCGCGACACCAAGAGCGAACTGGCGGCAACGCTGGATTCCCTGCTGGGCACTGAAAAAGCCCTGTTCGATACCAAACAGGTGCTGATGGACACGGAAGGTGACCTGCTCAACACCCGCGGTGAGCTGCGCGCCACACGCAATGATTTGATGGATACACAGCGCCTGTTGAATGAAACGCAGGACGACCGTGACCGTCAGGTGAAGCTGGTTGGCAATCTGCGCGACGAGATTGACGGCCTGCGGGACGATCTCTCGGCGTCTTCGACGGCAAATCTTGATCTGACACAAATGAACGCGGATCTGCTGAACGAAAACGGCTCTCTCCGGGCTGCGATTGACCAAATGCTGAACCTGCTGACCAGCGGTAACGAGGCGCTGAAGTCCGCGTTCTCCATCGGCAATATCGTATCAATCGAAGTCAGCGAAAAAGCCCGAATGTCGGCCATGTCGGTTGATGAAGCAGAGACCGCAACAATGGCCTCTGATTCTGACACCTCAAGCACGGATCAATAAGGGCTGGGTTTATCGACGCAGTGATGGGGCCAAAACCTCATCACTGTGTCGTGCCCGACCGGCGTTTGGATGGACCGACAAGAACCACCCCCAGCTGCCAACTTCGTTAAAGCCATGAAACTATATGGCAAGTGCATTTTAATTCGCGGCGTCAGACCAAGATTTGAGAACTTCTGATGCAAATCGCGAACACATTTGCGGAATTTCGAAGGATGGATGGTTCTTCCGATCGGACAAGAAAACTGAACGCATACATATTGCTACAAGATAGATCATAAAACGATCATATTTGCTTAAGATTGATAAAATTATGCGCCTATATAGTGAATATCAACTTGAAAATGAATAAATCAATGATGATTGGCACATCGGTTGCCTATCCATTGTGGAGAACGGACACATTCTGTCTGGGCTTTGCAAAGTCGATTTCAACATGAGTCGATACTTAGGAGATTCAAAATGCCCAACATAACAAGAACAGCCTTTTTTGCTGTCAGTTTGTTGGCGACCACGTCGCTTACGGGGGTAGCTCACGCGCAAACGGGCTACAGCAAATCCGGCACTAATTTCGTGCCAGCACAACAAGGCGCGCCGATTGTGTCCTACACACAGGATGGCACAAGCTACCAGTCTTATGGCCAGGGGCCACAGGGGTACACCAAAGGGGTCGCGCCGACGGTGCAATACGCGCCGATCGAATACGTGCCGGAACAGCCAGCGGTCTACGAGGCTGCTGTTGTCCCGGTTGTCGAGTTTGAGACCTCCCCCATCTCTGACGACATCATGATCGATGATTCCGAGTTCAGCGATCCGGTCGCGATCGAGTCCGACTTCATTGATACGGATTTCATTGACCCGGAGATCGATTCCCTCATCGACGAACTGGCCGACGAGGATTTGGACTTCGTTGATCCGGTAAAGGTCGCTGCGGCGAATTTCATCCGACTGAACGGCGGCTATGGCTTCGCGTCGATGGGTTCCTTTGGCTACGGCGCGCAAAGTGGATCCACGGATTACGCTACGCAAGACCACTACACCTCCGACATTCAAATGCGCGGTCCATCGGGCTCCTTCCGCGCTGATGTTGCGTCTTTCTTTGTTGATGGTGGCTTCGGCTACTTCAATCAGACGGCGACCGACGACGTTGACGATGATCTTGATGGGCTGATTGGTTCCGCAGACACGGCTGTTGGTCCGGAGTTCTCCTTCGTCGATGGCACACAGACCGACGCTGCCGGCTTCACGTCAGCGACGTTCCAAACGACGGATGTCTACATCAGTGGTGACATCCTGCGGACAACCTATGAGCGGACCTCGACGTTGACCGACTTTGGCGGCGCAGCGGGCTACTCGTTCAACTTCGGTGGCGGGCTTGGCCTTGGTATCGGTGTAGGCGGTCGTCGTATTCAGGGTTCGGACACCATCGCCGTCACGCAAGAAGCGCAGGATTCAACAGGCACCGCCTTTGACGAGAGCGCCTTTAGCTACTCTGACCACAACCTCGAAGTGGCTTACGCTGGCAATTACATCGGCCCCGTCGTTCGCTTGAACTTTGACCAGAACCTTGGCAGCCGCCTTTCTGCACACTTCGGCGGCTCCGCACAGGCGCTTTACAGCCAGCGCACGTTGGACGCCAAGCAGACGGATACAGCCGGCACGACGATCTCTGAAATCTCGCAAGTTGCCGCAAACGGCTTTGCGTTTGCTGGTGAGCTGGATGCAGGAATTGGGTTTGCTGTCACCGACAATTTATCCCTGTCCGTTGGCGGCTTTGGCTCCTTCCTCTCCTCCGCGCCCGGCTTCGTACCCTACGACACCGAATTAGCGACCGAAGGAACGGGTGACTTCGCGACCATTTCGGATCAGTCGCTGGTGACCTATGGCTTAAAGGGCTCCCTGTCGCTCCGCTTCTAGGATAATGGCATCGCCAAAAGGGGCTTAAAGGGCATCTCCTAAGACTTTACGCCCCCTGACGGCAAACGCTTGAGATCAAGGCCGCTGGTTCTTCCACCAGCGGCCTTTCTTTTTGCCCGGCACCCCAGCAGCCAAAGCACCCTACCCGGCGATCCAGCCACGGATCCGGTCCTTTCTGGAAAAGATCATCCTAAGTCTGGCACAGCGCCAGTCGCATATATTCTCATGTCCAACATTACGCGCCTTATTACTGCAGTACGTTATGCACCTTCTTTAACGGAACATATTATGCGCCCTCGTGATGCAGAAAAATTGATTAATTCAAAAAGGATTTTCATGGGAATACCCCATTAATACAAACTATTTTAGCCGATTTTAGTGTTTTACAATTTTATAAACCACTAATTTTTTTCGATTTACGCCTGTATTACCTGACTAATCTTCTTGGCATAGGCGTTGCAGCCATGGGTACCAACAAACCGAGGCAACCATATTTTCTGTCTCGGCCAATATTTAAGAAACCTATTGGAAACTAAGCCATGAACCACGCGAAATTTATCGCGTCTGCCGGCGCGATTTTGCTGGCGACCTCTGCCCTAACGAGCGCTGCATCTGCTCAAGTCGTTTTCAAGAGCGCTTCAGCGTCTCCCGCCAAAACTCAGGTTTCCTCGTCCTACGGCGGGAGCCCTTCATACCAGGCTGCAAGCCCTGCACCGAGCTACCCAAGCTACGTGCTCGCGCCGCAGCAACTGGCCCCTGTCCCTATGCCCCTCCCGGCGACCTACGCGATGCCTGCTGCATCGCAGTACCAGTATGCACCGGCGCCAACGTACGTTGCGCCTGCTGCATCTCAAGCGACTTATGCCGCGCCAACGTCGGCTCAGCCGTCCTATGCCGGTTTGTCGCCTGCTCCCACTGTTCAAATGGATGCTTACGGCAACCCCATGATGAACTATGGCATGGAACCAGACTCCTCCCAGATTGCTCCTGCCCCCGAGGCCCAAATGTACGTGGACCACACTCACGAATATATGGAGCACGACCACGCGTTCGTTGAACACTCCCACGGATACGAACAGCACCAGCACAGCCACGAGCACCCAGAAGCACGATTTATCTCTGACGAAGAGCCGGACCTCCCAGAGGACTTGCTCCCCGAAGAGATCGTGATTGATGAAATTGTGGTTGCCAACGATCCGATCGAAGAACCCTACATCGAAATCAACCCGAACATCCCTGATTTCGAGTTGAATGAAGACACGATCGTTATCGAAGACACGCCGTACTACGGCGGTCCAACCCGCAACAACGCGGCGCGCTTGTCGGTTGGCTACGGTTACGCCACCTCCGGCAACTTTAACTACGGCATCGAGGGCAATTACACCTCCGATTCCATCGATTCCGCAGACTGGACCAGCACCGGCGGCGCATCGACAAACAACGGCACCGCTTGGATTGACGAAGAACTGCAGCACAAGGGCATTTACGGCTCCTTGAAAGCGGACGCGGGCAACTTCTTCATCGATGCGGTCGGCGGCTCCTACCAGGTTGAAGATTACGCTATCTCCCAAGTGTACAACCTGGCTGAAGCGCAGGCTGACTCCGCGACCCTGATCGGTCCAGCCGCCCTGACGGTTGACGGCGACATCGCGGCGTTCTCTGGCCTGTTTACCTACGGTTCCGGCGATGGCATCGAAGTTGACGCCTATGACTCCATGGAAGTGATCGCCAACATTAACTCCAGCATCAACGATTTTGGCGGCGCAGCGGGCTACCTGATTAACCTTGCTGGACTGCCATTGAACGTGGGTGTTGGTATCGCGGGTAAGTCCCTGAACCGCACAACGAATGTGGATGTAACCGGCGTCCTGACCGAAGTTACGTCCGGTGAACTGACCTCGGCAACCTTTACCGACCACACCTACACCGAAGAAGTTTACGGCACGTACGTTGGCCCAACGCTTCGGGTGAACTTCGATCCAAACGTCACCGGCTCGCTCAGCGCGCACTTCGGTGGTTCGGTCCAGGCGCTCTACGGTAACTCCATGATGACCACGACGCAGGAATATCTCGGCACAACCTACATGGCCGAAGCCAGCGATACGGGCACACTGGTGACCGGTGAGATCGATGCGGGCCTGTCGCTTTCCCTGACACCGAACGTGCGGATTGGCGCAGGCGTCTTCGCCGGCATCACCTCTGGCGCGCCGATTGTGACAGGCGCAGTGGATGGCACAGCTGTCGACGCGGCGGATCGCATGCCCACACTGGGTCGCGGCAGCTGGCAAAACTACGGTCTTAAAGGCTCCATCTCAGCGAGCTTCTAAGCCCCTTCTAACCCCGAGCCCAAAACTCGAAAGAAAAGGCCCCGCCGGTCATACCAGCGGGGCCTTTTTTATGTCTCAACGCAGCGCGGGACCACGCCGCTAAGCGGAAAGGCGCATCACCCGGCCTGTGTGGTAGTCCACATCGCCATGCAGCAGATTGAACGTCAGCAGGTACTTGGCATAAGCGCCAACGCCGTAATCCTGCGTCATCCCCATGCCGCCATGCAGCTGGATGGAATCTTCGCAAACATGGGTCGCCGCTTTGCCGATCTTGGCTTTTGCCAGTGACGCCGAACGCAACAGCGCATCACCGCTGGCTTGGTTTGCCTGATTGGCCGCCCAGATCGACATGGATCGCGCGTCCTGCACTTCCATATTCATATCCACCAAGCGGAACTGCAGCTCCTGAAAGGCTGCGAGCGGGCGCCCGAACTGCTTGCGGACAGACAAGTATTCCTTGGTCATATCCAGCGCAGCCTGCATCGCGCCCACGGCAACGGCGCATTCTGCAATGGTCAAACGGGCAACGGCGGCCTCGATCTCAGCGAGACCCACACCGTCAATCCGCTCTGCTGCGACGCCGTCGAACTGCAAATCAGCGAAAGGTCGGCCATCTTGCAGGGGGTAATTGAACACCGTGGCACCGTCGGCGGTCAGGGAGACGCGGTACAGCCCCACGTCGTCACCGTCCTTGGCGCTCACCAACGCGTGGGTCGCAGCTGCAGAAATCGGCGCGAGGGTCTTGGTCCCCGTGATCTTGCCGTCTGCGACTGTGGTCCCGGCCGGGGTCAGCGCATACCGCTGGCCGCGTTCGTACAGACCCAGCGTGTAGGCGTTGCTGTCTTCGAGGATGTCTTCGCGACCACCGGCAAGCGCAGAAACGGCGGTCATGACGTCCATAACCGGCTCCAGCACCAATCCCGGCCCAAGCGCTTCACCAACGATCATGGCATCAAAGGCGTCACCGCCCAATCCGCCCTGCTCTTCGGCAATTTGAACAAGGTTCAAGCCAAGGTCCGCCAATTCGTTGGCAACGCCTGCGTCATGCCCTGCGCTTTGAGCCATATAGCTCTTGCGTTGATCAAGGCTGTAACGGTCCGCAACAAACTTGCCGACGGTATCTTGCAACATGCGCTGCTCGTCGCTGAGCGAAAAATCCACGGTCCCCTCCTCTGTGGTCTTGTTCTTTTTATGAGTTCGCGGGCCGTTAGGCCGTCAGCATGGCTTTCGCAATGATGGTCCGCTGGATTTCGTTGGAACCACCAAAGATCGAGAGCTTTCGGTTGTTCAGGTAGGAAGGCGCGGCGCCGGCGGCGTAGTCAGGGCCAAGCGGCGGTTCATTCCGGCCGTGCAACACCAAATCCTGCTGCTCGACCGCTGCGGCCGGGCCGACCGCTTCCATGATCAGGCGCGTGAGCTTTTGATTCAGGTCAGAACCGCGGATTTTCAGCATGCCGGCAAAGGTCAGATCAGACTGGTTCTTGGCATCCGAGAGAACGCGCAAGTTGGTGACTTCCAGCGCTGTCAGATCCATTTCGATCTCCGCCAGCTTTTGCGAGAAGAACACATCGTCCACCAAGCGCTCACCGGTTTCCGTGCGCTCTTGGCCGGCAATGTCCTTGAGGCGGTTCAGCTGGTTTTTCGCGTAGCCAATCTGCGCAATGCCAAAACGCTCGTGCGCCAGCAAGAACTTGGCGTAATCCCAACCCTTGTTTTCCTCACCCACCAGGTTCTCCGCCGGGATGCGAACATTGTCGAAGAAGACTTCGTTCACCTCATGATAGCCATCGAGCAAGATGATGGGCTTTACGGAAATCCCAGGCGTATTCATGTCCAGCAGCATGAAGGAAATCCCCTCCTGCGGCTTACAATCGCTGTCGGTACGGGTCAGGATGAACATCATGTCCGCGTGCTGGGCGTAGGTGGTCCAGGTCTTCTGGCCATTGAGCACATACTCGTCGCCATCGCGCACGGCGGTGGTTTTCAGCGAGGCCAAATCGGAGCCAGAGCCGGGCTCTGAGAACCCCTGACACCACCAATCATCAAGGCGAGCGATGCGCGGCAGGTACTTTTCCTGCTGCTCACGCGAACCGAAAGCCTGCAAGACGGGACCGACCATCGACACGCCAAAGGCCAAGCGACGCGGGCAATCGTAAGCGGCCGTTACGTCATCGAAAATCTGGTGCTGGATCGAGGTCCAGTCGCGGCCACCCCATTCTTCTTTCCAGTTTGGAACGGCGTATCCATGCGCATAGAGGACTTTGTGGTAATCCACGATGTCCTGCTTGCTGAGACGATGGCCCAAAGCAATCTTTTGCCGGATTTCCGTCGACACATATGATTCACAGAACTCTTCAATTTGTTTCTTGAACGCTAGGTCTTCGTCTGAATGCTTTAAGTCCATGATGTCACTCCATTTATCCGGGTCACGTACCCTGAGTTTTCTCCGCAAAACTCACAACAGGCTTGATGCCGCAGTCATTAAGCAAACGCCCCTGCAGATCCTGAAAGGACTGCGCCTGATCGTTGTAGGTCGTGACCCGCTTGTTGTAGGCCGTAACCCGATCGACCAGTTGGTCGTTCATCGTCCGCACCGCCGCTTCTGCGCGGCGAATTTCTATCAACTGATAAGCCGCAGAGCGTAACTCCTCCACCGCCTCATCAATTTGCGCCTTCAACACCGTTTCCCCCTGATCACTGTCGATGAATGACATCACCAATTGATCAAAGTCCCCAACTTCGCGCGCGAAATTCGGGATGGCGTTTTCCATGGTTCTTTTTGCCAATTCCAGCGCCGAGACCGTGTCGCTGACCTCCCGCTGAAGGGTGAGAACCTCAGCATCGCTCGGGATCGAACTCTGAGCCGCCAAAAGCTGACTCAGGCTTGAATCCCGTAAGTCGATCAACTCATCACATGTTTGAGCTTGAGCCCCAATCGGACCAAGCCCAAGAAGCGCTAACGCAATGACAAACGAACGCATGAAAACCTCCAATTGTTCAAAAAAGTACAGTTGCCTCAGTCTAATACACTTTCTGAAACCAAGGCCAACTTCTTTGAATTTTAGGAACTTCAGGCGACCTCAAACAGTCCAGCAGCCCCCATGCCGCCGCCAACACACATGGTGACGATGGCATAGCGCTCCCCTTGGCGCTTCGCCTCCATCAACGCATGGCCAACCAGGCGTGCGCCGGTCATGCCGTAGGGGTGACCGATGGCGATGGAAGAACCGTTTACGTTCAGCTTCTCGTCCGGAATACCCAACTGATCCCGGCAGTACAGAACCTGCACCGCAAAGGCTTCGTTGAGTTCCCAAACACCAATGTCATCAACGGTCAAACCATGCGCCTTGAGCAGCTTTGGAACCGCGAAAACGGGGCCGATGCCCATTTCGTCCGGCTCACAGCCCGCAACCGCAATACCGCGATAAAAGCCCAGTGGCTCGATTCCGCGCCGCTCTGCTTCACCGCGTTCCATGATCACGCTTGCCGCTGCGCCGTCAGATAACTGCGAGGCGTTACCGGCGGTGATCGTTCCGCCTTCGATCACAGTGCGCAAGCTGGAAACCTGCTCGTAGGTCGAGGGGCGCAAGCCCTCATCCCGGTCAACCGTGACTTCAACGTCGGAAACTTCCTTGGTTTCCTTGTCCATGACTTTCTTGGTCACGGTCATGGAAATCACTTCATCCTTCAACCGCCCCGCTTCGTTCGCTGCGATGGCTTTGGTCTGAGATGCTGCGCCATACTGGTCCATCACTTCACGCGATACGTTATAGCGCTTGGCGACCGTTTCCGCGGTTTGCAGCATCGGCATGTAGTAGTCTGGCGCGTTCTGCAACACAGCAGGATCGAGCAAGCGGTGCGTGTTCTGGTGCTCGTTCTGCACCAGCGAGATCGACTCAACGCCGCCACCAACAACCGTGGTCATGCCGTCCGCGATGATTTGCTTGGCCGCTGTGGCAATCGCCATCATGCCCGACGAGCACTGGCGGTCCATCGTCATACCGGAAACAGTAACAGGCAACCCGCCGGCCAAAGCCGCTGAGCGGCCAATGTTCAGACCAGCCGAACCCTGCGGCATGGCGCAACCCATGACACAATCGTCGACGTCAGCGCCGTTGATGCCGGCCCGCTCAACCGCTGCGGCGATTGCTGCACCAGCGATTTCAGGGGCGCCGGTGTCGTTAAAAGCACCCCGGTAGGCTTTGCCGATTGGGGTTCTGGCGTAGGATGCAATGACGGCTTCACGCGCGCCCATATTGATGTTTGACATGACTTTCTCTCCTCCACTTAGGCCGCGCGGGCCTTGCTCCATTCATCGAACGTCTTTCCCTCTGCCACCAACTGCTCCAGCAGGGCCGCAGGTTTCCAGGAATGATCGCCGGTTTCCTCATAGCGCGCCTTGATCCGCGCCAACGTTTCAGCCAAGCCAACCGCGTCTGCGCGGTGCATTGGACCCCCCCGATAAGCCGGGTAGCCGTAGCCAAAGATGTAGGTGATATCGACATCGACCGGCCGCATGGCGATGCCCTCTTCGAGGACTTTGGCGCCTTCGTTGGTCATCAGGTCGGTCAGGGCGTTCAGGATTTCGTCATCGGAGTATTCCCGCCGCTCAATCCCCTTGCGCTCACTTTCCGCCAGCACCAGCGCCGTCACCTCAGCATTCGGCACCGGCACGCGAGACCCGTCGATGTAGTCAAAGAAACCGCCGCCCGTCTTCTGACCCAAGCGCCCCATCTCAACCACCTTGTCGGCGATGTGGACGTAACGCACGTTCGAAGACCGTGTGGCTTCCTGCTCCTTCCGGATGCGGTAGCCCACGTCCAAACCGGCGAGATCGGACATGGCAAACGGCCCCATCGGCATGCCGAAGTCGGTCCAAACCTTGTCGATCTGCTCCGGCAAACAGCCGTCTTCGAGCAGGATTGATGCCCAGCGGATGTATTCGTGCAAAATGCGATTGCCGACAAAACCATCACAAACGCCAACCAGAACCGAGACTTTACCCAGTCGCTTGCCCATGTTCATGGCGGTCAGGATCACGTCGTCAGCCGTAGCATCACCGCGCACATTCTCCAGCAAACGCATGACGTTCGCGGGGGAGAAGAAGTGCATGCCAATCACGTCTTGCGGGCGCTTGGTCACGCTCGCAATCTGGTTGATGTCCAGCGTCGAGGTGTTGGTTGCCAGCACGCAGCCTTCTTTGCAGACCGCGTCGAGCTTGGTGAAGATATCCTTCTTCACGTCCATGTTCTCAAACACGGCTTCGATGACAATATCGACGTCAGCGAGGTCGTTGATGTCGGTGGTTCCGGTGAACAGGGCCATGCGCTGCTCAACCTGATCCATCGTCAAACGGCCTTTCTTGGCCGTGTTCTCATAGTTCTTGCGGCAAACGCCCAAGCCCTTGTCCAGCGCTTCTTGCGTTTGCTCCAGCACCTTCACGGGAATGCCCGCATTGGCAAAGCACATGGCAATGCCGCCGCCCATGGTCCCAGCACCGATGATCGCGGCAGTCTTCACCTCACGCGGCTTGGCGTCTGGATCCAAACCGGGGATCTTCGCCACTTCGCGCTCGCCAAAGAATGCGTGGATCAAACCGCGCGACTGGTCGCTGGTCAGTCCTTGGACAAACAGCTCACGCTCCTTATCCATACCTTCTGCGAACGGCAATTCCGTTGAGGCCTTAACCGCTTCGAGATTCAGCAGCGGTGACATCTGGCCCCGCGCTTTCTTCTCAATCTGCGCGCGTGCCGCTTCGAAGAAACCTTCTGGCGCAACCGGGTTGGGCATATTGGCAATCACCGGCCACGTGCCCGCAGCCGCCAGCTCCCGCGCTTTGGCCTTTGCCGCGCCAACAACGTCTTCATCAACCGCGTCGATCAGGCCCATGCCAAGGGCTTTGGGCGCTGGCACGTGCTTGCCCGTCGTGGCCATGTCCAACGTGGCTTCGACGCCAGCGATGCGGGGCATGCGCTGTGTTCCGCCTGCGCCGGGCAGGACGCCCAAGTGAACTTCGGGAACCCCCACCCGCGCTTTTGGATGCGCGATGCGTCCGTGACAGCCCAAGGTGACTTCCAAACCACCCCCCAGCGCCACGCCATTGATCGCAGCAACAATCGGCTTCGACGAGCGTTCGAGCTTGTAGATGGCATCGTTGAGGTTCGGGTCCATCGGCGGTTTGCCGAATTCAGTGATGTCTGCACCAGCGATAAAGGCCCGGCCTTCGCCCGTCACAATCGCGGCAACCAGCGCGCCATCAGCCTCCAACGCATCAACCGCAGCAATAATGCCAACCCGAACACCCAGACGCAGGGCGTTTACAGGTGGGTTGTCGATGGTGATCACAAGCACGTCGCCGTCCGCTTCCCAGCGAACAGGGTTGTCAGCAGTCATGGTTTCCTCCCAGATTAATCCTCTGTCGTACAAGGAGGGTCAAAGCCGGGAGGAGTCAAGAAAGGGCGCCTACATTGTCAGGGGTTTGTCGGCTTTGGTTAGGTCAGCCAACCGCTGTTTTGAGCGCGCTCAAAGAGTCGTTCGGTGCTTCGCCCAGCATGAAGTGGCCAATCTCCGGCAGCAGGATGTAACGACCGCCCTCTGCGGCCTCAGAAATCGCCTTGCCGTTCTTTGCTGGCGTCATCTTGTCTCGCTGTGCCGCAATCACAGTTGTCCGAACGCTGAGCGCCGCCAAAGCGGCTTCGCCGCCTGCATAGGCGTTGCACGCCGCCATGTCGGTGCCGAGGATGCCGTCAGCCACACGCGGCATCACCATTTGCTTCGCACCGCCCTTGGCCCACGTCCCCGCGTTGATGTTGCCGCCCCAATGACCCGAGGGGCCGTGGCCCCAGTCCATCATCAAATCAACCGACTTTTCTTCCCGCGCATCTGCTGCACGCAGCAGCTCCGGGTGAACCGGCATTTTCGCGGTCGCGCCCATGAGGATCAGATGCTCAACGCGGTCCGCATGCTTGGATGCCAGATCCAACGCCACCAGCGAGCCCATCGAATGCCCAACCATCGTACAGGTTTGCACATCGACGGCATCTAGGAACTCGATAATCCACGCCGCCATATCCTCGACGGATTCAAGGGCTGGCCCGTCAGAGACCTTTTTGCCCACACCGTGACCGGGAAGATTTACGGCGAACAGGTTCCAACCGTGAAACGCGAAGTAACGAGATTGCATGGCCCAGACCGAGTGATCGCAACCGGAACCGTGGACAAACACGATATTCGGCTGGCCTTCTTTCGCCGGTTGACCCGCATCAAAGTACAGCGCCTGCGCGCCGCGAACTGTTACAGAATTCATGCTCGCTTACCCCTTCTAGCGCTGGCTGGCGCGCAAACTGGCACGCAGATCGTCGATGATGTCGTCAACATGCTCGATCCCAACCGACAGGCGGATCAAGTCATCCGGCACACCGGCCAGCTTTCGCTGCTCCGGCCCCAGCTGCATGTGCGTGGTCGAAGCGGGATGCACCAGCAGCGTCTTAGCATCGCCAACGTTCGAAACGTGGCTGGCGAGCTTTACGCTGTTAATCAGCTTCCGCCCCGCATCAAAACCGCCTTTGACGCCAAAGACGATCATCGAGGTCGTCCCCTTCGGCAACTGGCGTTTAGCAACCGCATGATCCGGGTGATCAGGCAAATCAGGGTGACGCACCCACGCAACCGCTTCGTGGTTGGACAAGAACTCCAGCACCGCCTTCGCGTTCTGCAAGTGACGCTCCATGCGCAGGCTCAGCGTCTCCATCCCTTGGATCAGGTAAAACGCACTTTGCGGTGCAAGCACGGTTCCGAAATCGCGCAAGCCCTCTGTCCGCGCGCGGGCGATAAAGGCAGCCTGACCGAAATGTTCGGCGTAGGTCATGCCGGGGTAGCCTGCGTAGGGCTCGGTCATGGTTGGAAACTTGTCCGACGCCGCCCAGTCAAAGTTGCCGCCGTCCACAATGAAGCCGCCCATCGTAACGCCATGCCCGCCGATCCACTTGGTCGCCGAATGCACCACAATGTTCGCGCCATCCTCAAACGGACGATACTGCGTGGGCGGGGTGAATGTGCTGTCGATCACCAGCGGGACACCCGCCTCCTGCGCAATCGCAGCCGCACCGGCGATGTCCAGAACATCCAGCCCCGGATTGCCGATCACCTCGCCGTAAATCATCTTCGTATTCGGCTGCACCGCTGCCTTGATCGCCTCAAGGTCTGAACCATCCACAAAGGTTGTGGTGATGCCAAACCGTGGCAGGGTCAGCTTCATCAGGTTGATCGAGCCACCATAGAGCGCCTTGGTCGCCACAATATGATCGCCCGCCGACAGCAGGGTTGCGATGGTCAGAAACACCGCCGCATGCCCCGACGACAGCCCCAACGCCCCAACACCGCCTTCCAACGCCGCAATCCGCTCTTCCGCGGCTGAAACCGTTGGGTTGCCGATGCGCGAGTAGATATAGCCACCGGTCTCCAAATTGTTCAACGAGGCCGCGTGCTCTGTGTCGTCGTAGACATAGGCGTTGGTCTGGTAAATCGGAACCGCTTGTGCGCCGTTGCGCGGGTCTGGCGTTTGACCAGCGTGCAGCGCCAATGTTTCTGGGCGCAAGGAAGAAGCTTCAACCATGGAGAACCGTCCGTTCTTTGAGGGCTAATCGAATGTTGGGTTATCACTAGCCTCTGGCCTTGGGGAACTGCAAGCGCATCCTCCGCAGGGAACCACGGCGCTTAGAAACCTTTACCAGCCGCCATCCGCAGAAACTGCGCGCACCAGTAAGCCAGCGCATCGGGTCTTTCAATATGCAGCAAATGCCCGCCTTGGATTTGAACGCTGAACCAGTCTTTGCGTCCTTCAAGCCCGTCAAAGGCCCGCTTGAACGGGTTGCCTGCCCCTTGATGCGCTGACGCACCGATGAAGGCTTTGCGCGCCATGCCATCGAACAACACAGCAGCGTCCGCGCTGATGCCCTCTTCTAGACTGCTCAGACTGTGCGGTTGCAGGTGATTTGCGACCCGCTTGGCCTCTGCGCCCCTCAGCCCCCAGATCGTGGGATCCGGCGGCGGCACCGTCCCGTCAACCGCTGACGCACGCATGACCTCTGGCCCGCGACTGCGCGCTGATTGGGCAAAGGCAGACAGGCCATGCTCAGGCAAGAACCCATCCACGACAATCGCCCCGGCTAAGCGCGCGCCCAACCCCAACCCGGCTTCCAGCATCGGAAGCGTGCCGAAGGAATGCCCCAACAGCACGATCGGCGCGTCACCCGCTGGCAGCACCGCCAACACCGCGTCTCGATGCGCCAAAAGCCCGGCACCGGTCACGGGCCATTGGGCGGTGCTAACCCCCAAAACATCGGATGAAGAACGACCAAGGCTTTGGGCGAAACCTGCCCATTGCGACGCCGGGCACCAAGCGCCGGGGCAAATAACGAGGTGGAACGGACCTTGAGTCACGGAGGATCCTTGAACAACCGCTGATGGAATAGTGCACCGTTGTGAGCGCAGGCTTCGTCCTTGTCGAGGCCTTCTCTGCCCAAAACCCTTGGCTAGCGTTCGTCAGCCCGGAATTGTCGCAGCAGTTGGGACTGCGTTTGTCCTTCGCTGGGCAAGGGCTCAACAATCGGCGCCAGCGCCGTATTTTCCCGCCCCAAATTCGTCAGCTGGTTGACGCCATAGTCGTTTGCCCCGGCCTCAGCCCCATTTTGGCTGAGCGCACGGGTGGAGGGCGGAATGCTCAGACGCTCGTCGATGACGCGTTTCATCGCGGCCGACAGCATGCTGGGGCGAATGGTTCCCCGCGCCAAAATGCAGGCCCGCTGTTCATCCGTCATGGTCAGCGTAATACCGCTTGCTGCGCGACACTGCGACGTTCCGCGCCGCATGACCGTTACCAACCGACTGTTGCTCGACACCATATCCAGCGTCCCGCCTTCAATGAACGCGCCGCCGCCGCCGCCACGGATCAGCACAGTCTCACCCGCATCCATGCGACCGACACCCTGCGCAAAGTCCAGAATCAGAACCTCATCCCAGCTCCCCGCTGCGGGTGCAATTTTCACCACCTGCACGCTGGAATTCCCAGCAAGGTGCAGCATAGACGCGTTGATAAAGGTCAGTTGCGCGCGGCCCGAGGCATTCGTTGTCACCTTATCGCCAGCAAATATTTCTGTGCCGGGTAAGGCGCGGGTGCCGTTGATGAGAACGTGGTCAGCGCCAGAGGCAAAAACGCCAAGCGGCATCGCATCGGGATTATTGGATTGCGCGACCGATTCTTGCGGGGCGACCAATGCCGCGATCAGGCCCAGCGACATTAACGCGAGGCCAAGCAGCGCAAGGCCAAGCACGCCCGTGATCGGACGCGCGAAAGTGCGATATTCTGAATGGTCAAAGCGCTTGATTTGCATGTCCCGCACGATGTGTTCCGAGCTTCTGGGTCTCGTGTGGATAGCAGCAAAAAGAGGGCCAAGTGCTCCTGACCGGCCCTCCCCCCCTGCCTTACGCGCCCAGCTCTCTGGCGTGATGGCGGATGTGGTCGTCAAAGAAGGTTCCGACGAAGAAGTACGAATGATCGTACCCCGCATGCCGCCGGATTTCACCCTGTTGCCCAGACGCTTCAAAGGCAGCTTCCAACCGCTCAGGACGCAGTCCAGACTCAAGCCAAGGATCATCCTCGCCCTGATCCACCAAAACCGGGCCGGGAAAGGTCTGCTTGGCGAACAAGCGGCTGGCGTCGTGGGCTTCCCACAGGCTTTGATCGTCACCGAGGTAACCGCCCAAGCAAACTTGCCCCCACTCAACCTCCATCGGTGCTGCGATCGGCGCGAAGGCAGACAGCGACTTGAACAGCCCCGGATGCCGTAACGCCAATGTCAGCGCGCCATGACCGCCCATCGAATGCCCAGAAACGCCCAAGCGCTCGCGGTCAATCGGCAGCGCTGCGGTAACAGCGTCAATCAGGTCTTTGGTGATATAGCTTTCCATCTGGAAATGCGGTGCCCAAGGCGCTTGGGTCGCATCGACGTAGAAACCGGCACCCTGCCCCATATTGTAACGCTCATCATTGGCGACACCGTCCCCGCGCGGAGATGTGTCGGGCGCGATGAAGGCCAAGCCAGCTTCAGCGGCGTAGCGCTGCACGCCGGATTTGATGGTGACGTTTTCTTCCGTACACGTCAGACCCGAGAGAAAGACCAATCCGGCCAAAGTCTCCCCCGCGCCCAAACCATCGGCCTTGGGCGGCAGGAACACGGCGACACGCATGGTCGTGCCTGTCGCCGCACTTTCGTGCTCAAGCGTCAGTTGACGACCGCCAAAGCAGCGGCATTCGCTTACAATTTTCATGCTTGCTCTCAGAACTCGATGACAGAGCGGATGGATTTGCCTTCGTGCATCAAATCAAAGGCATCGTTGATCTGGTCCAGCGGCATCTTGTGCGTGATCAGGTCATCAATGTTGATTTTGCCTTCCATGTACCAATCCACAATCTTCGGCACATCGGTTCGGCCCTTCGCCCCACCAAATGCAGTCCCGCGCCAATTTCGGCCTGTAACCAGTTGGAAAGGCCGCGTGGAAATCTCCGCGCCTGCTGGTGCCACGCCGATGATGATCGAAGTGCCCCAGCCCTTGTGACAGCATTCCAGCGCATCGCGCATCACCTGCACGTTGCCGATGCACTCAAACGAGTAATCCGCGCCGCCCTTGGTCAGGCTGACGATGTAGGGGACCAAGTCGCCTTCGACTTCGTTTGGATTGACGAAGTGCGTCATCCCGAATTTCTCGGCGATGTCTTTGCGAGCAGGGTTCAGGTCAACGCCAACAATCATGTTCGCACCGGCCAAGCGCGCGCCCTGAATGACGTTCAGGCCAATCCCGCCCAAACCGAAGACAACCACGTTGTCACCGGGCTGCACTTTAGCCGTATTGATGACAGCGCCGATGCCCGTCGTCACGCCACAGCCAATGTAGCAAATCTTGTCAAACGGCGCGTCTTCACGAACCTTTGCCACCGCAATTTCCGGCAGCACGGAATAGTTGGAGAACGTGGACGTGCCCATGTAGTGAAACAGCTTGTCTTGGCCCAAGGAGAAACGCGACGACTTATCGGGCATCAGGCCTTGGCCCTGTGTTTCCCGAATGGACTGACACAGGTTGGTCTTGCCCGACGTGCAGTAATCACACTCGCGACATTCAGGGGTGTAGAGCGGGATGACGTGATCGCCTTTTTGCAGCGACTTCACGCCCGGGCCAACGTCAACCACAACACCCGCGCCCTCGTGACCCAAAACGGCAGGAAAAATGCCCTCAGGATCCGCGCCAGACAACGTGAAAGCATCTGTGTGACACACGCCGGTTGCTTTCATCTCGATCATAACCTCGCCTTCGCGTGGTCCATCGACATTAATGGTGGTGACTTCTAGTGGCTTGCCGGCTTGAACAGCAACGGCGGCTCTACTTTCGACCATGTCTCACTCCCCTGATACGGCCTGACTTTACAGGCTGGCACCATGCCTTTTCGATTAGGGGGTGACAAGCAAAGGATTTCGCGGATTTAGATTTGTTCGAGCTCGACCAGCGTGCCGACAAAATCCTTGGGGTGAAGGAACAAAACCGGCTTTCCATGCGCGCCCGTTTTCGGCTCGCCATCGCCCAAAACACGGGCGCCCGTGGCCTTGAGCTGATCCCGCGCCGCAATGATATCCTCGACCTCGTAGCAGATGTGGTGCATCCCGCCTTGCGCGTTCTTTTCGAGGAACTTCGCAATCGGCGAGTCTGCTCCCAGCGGCTCTAGCAGCTCGATTTTGGTGTTGGGAAGCTCGACAAACACCACCGTGACGCCATGCTCCGGCAGGGGCTGGGGCGCAGACACCACCGCGCCCAGCGTATCCCGATAGGTCGCACTCGCCGCTGCTAAATCAGGCACAGCGATCGCAACGTGGTTCAAGCGTCCCAACATCCAACTACACTCTTACAACAGAAACCGTCACAAGCGGCTTCTTGCCAATGTTATCGCGGCAGAACTTGCGCAGCGATTTGAACACCGCGCTTTCAACCGCGTCATCCGACTTGCGGTCATTCTTGTTCATACGGTCCACCGCATCCCAAGCCCAATCTGCGGCCTCGTCTTCGATTTCGTCTTCTTCCGGCGTCTCGAAAACACCAGCAGAGGTCAGAACCGGATCACCAACAATAGCGCCCCGCTCGTTAATCGCCAGCGCGACGTTGATCGCTCCATTGTGCATCATCCGCTTGCGCATGCGGATCACTTCGCTTTCCAGCGCGACCAAGCGGCTGCCATCCAGCCCCAAAACGTCAACATCGATACGATCGATGATTTCCGCCGCCTGTCCCTGCTTGAGCCGGACAACATCACCATCACCCGGTGCCATCGCCTGCCCCACCTGACACGTCAGCGCGAGTTTTGCGTTTTCCAGCTGGTGCCGGGTTTCGCCATGCACGGCCAGCGCGACTTGCGGCTGCGTCCATTGGTACATCTGGGTCAGCTCGTCCCGCTGTGGGTGGCCCGTTACGTGGACATTCAGGCCATCGTGACCATCGGCCAGCACCTCAACCCCCAAACCGGCCAAGTGATTGCGCACGCGGTTAATGTCGGTTTCGTTGCCGGGAATCTCTCGGCTGGAATAGATCACCGTATCGCCTGCGCTCAGGGTGACATGGTGATGCTCGTTGCGAGACAGCTTGGACAGTGCAGCCCGTGGCTCGCCCTGTGTCCCGGTCACCAGCATCAGAACTTCTTCCCGTGGCAAGCGCCCAACGGCGTCTTCTGGGACCACATCGGGAAAGGACTGGAGATAGCCGTTTTCCTTGGAAACCTCATACAAGCGATGAAGCGAGCGGCCAATCAGCGCCAGACGACGGCCCGTTGCCTCAGCGACCTTTGCCACTGTCGCCACCCGCGCCACGTTGGTGGCAAAACACGTGACCGCCACGCGGCCTTTTGCGTTCTGCACGACATCCAGCAGGCCCGGGTAAACCTCACCCTCAGACCCCGAATGCCCCTCAACCAGCGCATTGGTTGAATCACAGACCAAGCCCAAAACACCTTCACGCCCCAGCGCAGCCAAGCGGTCGCTGTCAAACATCATGCCCAATTGCGGATCCGGATCGATCTTCCAATCGCCCGTGTGGATCATCCGCCCCGCTGCCGTGTTAATCGACAGGGCACAGGCTTCGGGGATGGAGTGGGTTACAGGGATGTATTCGACCTTGAAATCACCAATCTGGACCGTCCCGCCGGGCTTTACGCGGATCAACTCCGCATCACTGCCGCCGTAGCTGTCTATTTTTCGCTGAATCATCGAAGCGCCAAAAGGCGTGGTGTAGATCGGGCAATCCAGTTCATCGATCAGATGAGGAATGGCCCCAATATGGTCTTCGTGCGCGTGTGTGATCGCCATGCCGACAATCGTACCGCCGCCTTCGACCAGCGCGCTCACATCGGGGACCAGAACGTCCATACCCGGTGTGCTCAAATCGCCAAAGGCAACACCACAATCCACCACAAGCCACTGGTTGTTGTGACCGTAAGCGTAGAGGTTCATTCCAATTTCACCGCAACCACCAAGGGCCACAAAAAGGATCTCGTCCTTTGCGGGTTTCGTCAGGCGTCCAGCCATGGTTCTCCTTCGAGCACGACCGTCCAGCGATCGGCTCTATATGGTTTTGGGCGCGCCATGACATGACACGCCCCATCAATGTATTGGCGCTGTTTAAGCCCGCGCCTCGGCCCAATCTGCGTAAAGTGCCGCCAAACCTTTGACGGTTAAGTCTGCGTCGATGTGATCAAAAACATCCGTCCCGCTTGCAAACAAAGCAGCCAAACCGCCGGTCGCCACCACGGGCGCACTCGGCATGTCCAACTCGTCACGCAAACGGTGAATCAGGCCTTCGATCATAGAAACATAGCCCCAGAACAAACCCGACTGCATGCAGGCAACCGTGTCCTGTCCCAAAACTGAATTCGGCATCTGAATATCAATGCGAGGAAGTCTCGCTGCTGCTTGATATAGCGCTTCGGCCGATAGATTAACCCCCGGTGCAATCACACCACCAATGTAAGCACCGTCTGCCGCGACAACATCCAGCGTGGTCGCGGTGCCAAAATCCACGACAATGGCCGGTCCAGCGCCCAACAACGAAGCAACCGCGCGGGTGTTCACCAAACGGTCGGCGCCGACCTGTTCAGGACGATCGACGCGAATGTCGAAATTCAGCGGAACGTCATCTTCGCCGACAACCAAGGGTACAGAGCCGAAATAGACCTCAGCCAACTGCCGCAACCCAAACAAAGCCGCCGGGCGGACGGAGGAGATGATCACAGCGCTAATGTCCGTTGGCTTGGTGCCTTGGATCTTCATCAGCTGCCGCAACCACACGCCGTCTTCGTCTGCCGTGCGCCGGTCGTCGGACGCGCGCCGCCACGACGCAGCGACTTCGCCGTCTTCCAAAAGACTGAAAACCACGTTGGTGTTACCGGAATCAATAGCCAGGAGCATGTCAGTCTCTCCCCATCATTCGTTGCGCGGCATTGGCGTGTCGAGCATGACGTCGCCTGCTAAAATCGTCCGAACGTCTCCGCTCTTTAATTTCAGCTTAAGGGCACCAGAGAGTGAGTCCAGCCCAATAAATTGCCCCGCAATGGTCTTCGTCCCCTCCAACCGCACCGTGATGTCTTCGTTCAAGTACAAGGCTTTTGCCTGCCAATCCTTGAAAATCTGTGTCCTTGCACCGGCGTCGAGGTCGAAACGGCGCACCGCCTCGGCCCACGCGTGGATCAGCCCCAGCACCACTGGTTTTGCTGGCCCGTCGTAGCCAAGCCCGCGCAAGTCGCGCGCGACATAGTCCGGGCGATCAAGCACGGGTGCGTTTTCAATGTTCAGGCCCATACCCAGCACCAGCGCCTGCTGCCCGGTCGGCGAAGATGCGGTTTCGAGCAACAGGCCCGCAACCTTTCCCCCGCTGACAAAAGCGTCATTGGGCCATTTTAGCCGCACGCTATCCGCCGGAAATCCGCAGACGTCCGTCAGCGTTTGCGCCAGCACCAAGCCGGCGACGTAACTCAGCGATGGCCAATCACGCACGGGCGATGTGGGGAAGTGGACAAAGCTGACAGCGAGGTTTCCGGCTGTCGTCGTCCAACTGCCCGCGCCGCGCCCTCGGCCTCGGCCTGCGGTCTGGTGGTCCGTGAGGAAAAGCGTGGGGGTGGTGATGTCACCGGCTTTGACCAGCGCGAGTGCTTCGTCGCTGGTCGAGCCGATCTGGTCGTACAGCCGACCGGTCCAGGGCGACGGTAAGTCCGTCGCCTCGATGTCAAAGGGATGCGCCGACATGCTCGGCTCGTCCGGCTTCAAGCGGCTCTAGGCGAACACGCTGGCTGAGGCACTTGCCCAATCCACAACAAAGCGGACAAAGGCGATGAAGAGCAGCAAGAACACCGCAGACAGCCCGTACACCGCGCGAAGCGACACGTCAGCGGCGTCAAACTCGCCATCGTCGGTCGGTTCGTCGAAGAAGGCGATCTTGATGATGCGGATGTAGTAGAAAGCGGACAGCACGGATGTCACCAAACCGATCACCGCAAGCCACCAGAACCCAGCCTCAACCGCGGCTGTGAACACGAGGAACTTGCCGAAGAAACCAGCCAGCGGCGGAATACCCGCCATGGAGAAGAACACCACCAGAAGCGCCAGTGCCATGGGCAAACGGTTGCGAGACAAACCCGCCAAATCGGTGATGGACTCAACCGGACGGCCTGCGCGCTTCATGGACAAGATCAGCGCAAACGCGCCGAGGTTCATGACAACATAAGTCGCCAAATAGACCAAACAGCCCGTAACGCCCGCTTCACTGCCCGCAGCAACGCCGACCAAGGCGAAACCCATATGACCGATGGACGAGTAGGCCATCATGCGCTTGATGTTGGTCTGCCACATCGCGGCCAATGAGCCCCAAACCATGGAAACAATCGCCAGCAAAATGACGATCTGCCGCCATTCTGCGGTAATGTCTGCAAAGGGTTCCATCATCACACGGATCACCAGCGCAAATGCACCCATCTTGGATGCCGTGGCGAGGAAAGCGGTGATCGGCGTCGGTGCGCCTTGGTAAACGTCGGGGGTCCACATGTGGAACGGTGCGGCGGAAATCTTGAAGGCCAAACCAGCGATCAGGAACACCAGACCGATGATCAATCCAAAGGACGCATCACCGCCAATACCCGCAGCAACCGCCTCAAAGCTCGTACCGCCGGTGTACCCGTACACCAGCGACATGCCGTAGAGCAGAATCACGGACGACAGCGCGCCGAGGATAAAGTACTTCAGGCCCGCTTCGGATGCGCGCAGGTTATCGCGGCGCATCGCGGCAAGAACGTAGGCGGACAGCGACGACAGCTCGATCCCGAGGTACACGGTCATCAAGTCTTGCGCGGAAACCATGATCGACAAGCCGGTTGCGGCGTAGATCATCAGGACGGGCATTTCGAACCGGCGGAACGTGTCCGAGCTGAACGTCACGGCCATGAGCGCGGAAACACCGCCTGCGCCAAAGATGACGACTTTGCAGAACCGGGAAAACGCGTCGTTGACGAACAGGTTGTTAAAGCCCCCGCCCGTTGGCGAAACAATGGCGACGGCTGCGGCAGCGAACATCAGCGCCGCTGCGGTCAGCGTGATAACGTGGAAGTCACGGTTGCCGCGGAAGGCACCCCAAATCAGCAACGCCATGCCCATAACCGCGAGCAACAGCTCGGGAAGGATTACCGCGATGTCAGAGAAATTCGAGTTCATCGATCAAACCCCTATCAGCGGTTTAGTTTGAAGTCGCAACGCCAGCGGCGTCGGCTTCAACGAATGGAACGAGCAGTGCATCAACCGACGCCGACATGATGTCGAGGAACGGCATGGGGTAAATCCCCATCCAGAGCACCAGAATGACGAGAGGCGCGAAGATGAAGATCTCGCGCGGGGTCATGTCCAGCATGGCCTTGAGATCGTCTTTCTCCAGCTTGCCGAACACCACGCGGCGGTACAGCAGCAGCATGTATGTGGCACCCAGAACGATACCTGAGGCGGCAAGGATGCCGATCCACATGTTGGACTGGAATGCCCCAAACAGCGTCATGAACTCACCCACGAAACCAGCGGTTCCCGGCAAACCCACCGACGCCATCATGAACAGCATGAAGATAATCGCGTAGCGCGGCATGGTCTCAACAATACCGCCATAGCGGGAGATCATGCGCGTGTGCAATCGGTCGTACACCACCCCAACAATGAGGAACAGCGCCGCAGAAATGACGCCGTGGCTGAGCATCTGGAAAATCGCGCCGTTGATCCCCAACTCGTTGAGCGAGAAAATGCCAAGGGTCACGTAGCCCATGTGCGCGACAGAGGAATAAGCGATCAGCTTTTTCATATCTTCCTGCGCCAGCGCCACGATGGACGTGTAGACGATCGCAATGACGGACAGGATTTGCACAAACAGCGCCATCGACTCCGATGCATCTGGCAGCATCGGCAGCGAGAAGCGCAAGAAGCCATAGCCGCCCATTTTCAGCAGCACACCGGCCAGAATGACCGAGCCGGCGGTCGGCGCCTCCACGTGTGCATCGGGCAGCCACGTGTGCACGGGCCACATGGGCATCTTCACCGCGAAGGACGCGAAGAAGGCCAGCCACAGCCATATCTGAATGTTTTGCGCCAGCCCCAAATCGCCCTTGACCAGCTGGATCATATCCGCCGTTCCTTGGGTGTAGATCAGCGTCATGATCGCAACCAGCATCAGGACAGAGCCAAGCAGCGTGTAGAGGAAGAACTTGAACGCGGCGTAAACCCGGCGCGCGCCACCCCAAACACCAATGATCAGGAACATGGGGATCAGCACGGCTTCGAAGAAGACGTAGAACAGCACCAGATCCAGCGCGACGAACGTACCGATCATCAGCGCTTCGAGCACCAAGAAGGCGACCATGTACTCTTTAACGCGGGTCTTTACCGCGTCCCAAGCTGAGAGAATACACAGCGGCGTCAGCAGCGTCGCAAGCAGCACGAACAGCACGGAAATCCCGTCAACGCCCACGCGGTAAGCGATGTTGTACTGTGAAATCCACGTGTATTGCTCCACGTACTGGAAGCCCGGGTTGGCACGGTCGAAACCGCCCCAGAGCAGCAGTGAAATCACAAACACGATGGTCGAGTTTGCGAGCGCGACTTGCTTGGCATTGCGCGCGACGGTTTCCTCGTCACCACGGGCAAGCAACAAAATGGCCAAAGCGCCAATCAGCGGCAGCGCAATGAGAATGGAAAGAAACGGCAGGTTATCCATGATGGCGGTGTCCTCGTCTTTCCCGGCTTAGTTGCCGCCTGAGAGAAGCTGGCCAGCAAAGCCGCTTCCGAACAGGAACAAAGTGATAATTGCGACCAATCCCGCCACCATGACAAAGCCGTAGTGGTAGATGTAGCCAGTCTGCATGGAGCTGAAGAAGCGGGCGAGCAGTTGGCTCGCGCCCGCGACCCCATTCGGGCCAAAGCGGTCGATGATGCTGCCGTCGCCAGCTTTCCACAGGAAGCGGCCAAAGCTTTGGATCGGACGGACAAACAGGAAGTCGTAAATCTCGTCAAAGAACCACTTGCGGCGGAAGAAGATGTCGATCGGGGCGAAAGTCTTGGCAATCTGCTTGGGCACGTTTGGCATCAGCAGATAGAAAATTGCGCTCAGGCCCAGCCCGGATACCGCCATCACCAGCGGCAGGATTTTCACCCACGCTGCGGACGCATGCATCTTGTCGATCAAGTCGTGGTCTTTCACCACCGAACCCGCCCAGAAGGTCGCGCCGTCTGTGGCTTGCTTCATATGCTTGCCTGCGTCGCCGTAGCCGTGATGACCGCCCTCCATAAACCATGGATAGGCAACACCACCGGCGAGCACGGCGCCAATCGCGAGAATAACCAGCGGGCCAACCATGACCAGCGGGCTTTCATGCGCGTGGTCAAAGGTGTGCTTGTCCGCGCGGGTTTCGCCGTGGAACGTCA
This sequence comes from uncultured Alphaproteobacteria bacterium, assembly GCA_905479265.1. Lineage (GTDB taxonomy): Bacteria > Pseudomonadota > Alphaproteobacteria > UBA7985 > UBA7985 > UBA7985. The sequence goes on along the minus strand of CAJQLX010000005.1, from coordinate 14,443 downwards.
GGAAGATCAAACGGCCCGAGTAGAACGCGGTCAGGAACGCCGCTGTAATGCCAGCCCAGAACGCGAAATTACCCGTGAGCGTGTGCGCAGCGTGCGCGGCTTCGAGGATGGCGTCTTTGGAGTAGAAGCCTGCGAAGCCAAACCCAGCCGGGCCAAACAGGAACGGAATGCCGATCCCGGCCAACGCCAGCGAACCAATCCACATGTAGGCGTAAGTCACCGGCACTTTGCGCCAGATACCGCCCATTTTGCGCATGTCCTGCTCGTGATGCATCGCGTGGATGACAGAGCCTGCGCCCAAGAACAGCAGCGCCTTGAAGAACGCATGGGTCATTAAGTGGAAAACAGCCGCGTCGTAAGCACCAACGCCAGCGGCGAAGAACATGTACCCCAACTGCGAACAGGTGGAGTAGGCAATCACGCGCTTGATGTCGAACTGTGTCAGGCCCACTGTCGCAGCAAAAATCGCTGTTAGGGCGCCGATCACGGTCACGAAATCCAGAACCAGCGGCGCAAGCTCGAACAAAGGCGAAAGACGCGCCACCATGAACACACCGGCGGTCACCATGGTCGCGGCGTGGATCAGCGCGGAGACCGGTGTTGGGCCTTCCATCGCGTCTGGCAGCCACGTGTGCAGCAGGAACTGCGCCGACTTGCCCATCGCGCCCATGAACAGCAGCGCGGTGACAACGATGATCGACGTGTCAAAGGACATGCCGAGGATACCCGGCAGCGGGTTGTCCGCATCGACGTGACGCGCGATTTCCAGAACGCCAGTCTCGCCGGAGAACGCAACAGAACCGGTTAGCAAGAATGCACCAAAGATACCCAGCGCAAAGCCAAAATCACCCACGCGGTTGACGATAAACGCCTTCATCGCCGCAGCGTTGGCCGATGGCTTGTGATACCAGAAGCCAATGAGCAAGTATGAGCTCAGCCCCACGCCTTCCCAACCAAAGAACAGCTGGATCAGATTGTCGGCTGTGACCAGCATCAGCATGGCAAAGGTAAAGAGGCTCAAGTACGCCTGGAACCGGGGGATCGATTTGTCATCCGCCATGTAGCCGGCGGAGTAAATGTGCACGATGGACGAAACCACGGTCACAACCACCAGCATCACCGCCGTCAGCGTATCAATCCGCAGCGCCCAGCTGGCCGCAAAATCACCCGAGGCGAACCACGTGAACAGCGGGACGACATACGCGTCCTTGTGGTTCAAGCCCACCTGAACAAACAGCCAAACCGACAGCAGCGCCGCCAGAACCATGGTGCCCGAGGTGAGCAGCTGTGCATTTCGGTCGCCCAGACGCTTGTCTGCGAAACCGGTAATGATCGCCGCGATCAGCGGTAGGAAGACGATCGCTTTTTCGATGAGGAAATCAAACATACTGCTGCCCTAGCCCTTCATCGAGTTGATGTCTTCGATCTCAATGTTCCCGCGATTACGGAAGAACACCACGAGGATCGCCAGACCGATGGCCGCTTCAGCCGCCGCCACTGTCAGGATCAACAAAGCAAAGATTTGCCCCGTGAGATCACCCAGCTCCGTCGAAAACGCGATCAAGTTCACGTTGACCGACAGCAGCATAAGCTCAACGGACATAAGGATAATGATGACGTTCCGCCGGTTGAGCAGAATGCCGAACAGGCCGATCGTGAGCAGCAATGCCCCGACAACCAGATAGTGTTCGAGCGTAATGGCCATGGTCTTCGTCTTATCTCCGTGGCGCGGGCTGAGGTGGTCGCCTCAGACGCGCCTTTCAAAGGGTCTTGTTATAGGTCGATGTCTTCAACAGTCGTGCGCGGTTAGCCGATGCCCTTGCCGGACTCGACCTTGCGCAACGCCACAGCGTCTTCACGCTTGCGTTCGATCTGTTGAGGGATGGATTGCTTCTTAACCCCGTCGCGCTGGCGCAACGTCAGGGTAATGGCACCGATCATAGCAACCAGCAGCACCAGACCGGACATCTGGAACAGCAGGAAGTAGTCGGTGTAGAGGATCTGCCCCAGCGCCTCGGTGACGTTCAAATCAGCCGTCGTAGGGTTGGAGGCAACAGCCGGCGTATCTTGGCGGAACGCGCGGGTTGAAATGACGATGATCAGCTCAGCCGCAACAGCCAACCCGACCAGAACGCCCACAACGCCAAAGCGCCGAACGCCTTGGAACAGCCGGTTTTCACCGACGTGGAGCATCATCACAACGAACAGGAACAGCACCGCCACCGCGCCGACGTAGACGATCACCAAGATCATCGCGACGAACTCAGCACCGCGCAGAACGAACAGCGCAGAACAGGTGAAAAAGGCGAGGATCAGGAACAGCACCGAGTGAACGGCGTTGCGCGAACCCACGACCATAATCGCCGACGCAATGGTCACGGCGGCGAACAGGTAGAAGGTCAAGCCTGTGATGATCTCTTCCATGTCTTGTCTTTCCTAACTGGATACCGGAACCGACTTAGCGGTACGCAGCGTCTTGTGCGATGTTGGCGGCGATCAGGTGTTCCCAGCGGTCGCCATTATCAAGCAGCTTGTCTTTGTCGTAATAGAGCTCGGCCCGGGTCTCGGTTGAGAACTCGTAATTCGGCCCCTGTACCACCGCATCAACCGGGCAGGCTTCTTGGCAGTAGCCGCAGTAGATGCACTTGGTCATATCAATGTCGTAGCGCGTGGTCCGGCGGGAGCCGTCTTCGCGCGGTTCGGCTTCGATGGTGATGGCCTGTGCCGGGCAGATCGCTTCACACAGTTTGCACGCGATGCAGCGCTCTTCACCGGTTGGGTAGCGGCGCAAGGCGTGCTCGCCCCGGAAACGAGGGCTCAGAACACCCTTTTCATAGGGGTAGTTCACGGTCACGCGGCGACCGGTGAACATGGACCAAAGGGTCAGCCCCATCCCGCGAACGAGTTCGAGCAGGAGCAGGCTGCGCAGAGAGCTTAAAAGAGCGGACATGTGCGAATAGCCTTTTCGATTAGAGACCGAAGCCGACGATGATGCCGGATGTCAAAACGACCCAGAAAAGCGATAGCGGCAGGAATACTTTCCAGCCCAAGCGCATCAACTGGTCATAGCGGTAACGCGGGACCGTTGCGCGCACCCACAGGAACACGAACGCGATGAACGAGGTCTTTAGCATGAACCAAATCGGCTGCATCCAGACATCGCCCAAGAACCACACCTCAACCGGGGAAAGATAACCGCCCAGGAACAACGTCACTGTCATCGCGGACATCAGCAGGATGTTCGCGTACTCACCGAGGAAGAACAGGGCGAACTGCATGGATGAGTATTCGAGGAAGTAACCCGCCACCAGCTCGGACTCGCCTTCGGGCAAGTCAAATGGTGCACGGTTGGTTTCTGCCAGCGCAGAGATAAAGAACACCACAAACATCGGGAAGTGAATGACCGCAAACCAGAGGTCGCGCTGTGCTTCCACAATGTTACCGAGGTTAAAGCCGCCCGCGCCCACGGTGATGACCACGGTAATGATGATCAAGCCCATGGAAACTTCGTAAGAAACCATCTGCGCCGCAGACCGCAGCGCGCCCAAAAACGGGTACTTGGAGTTCGACGCCCAGCCCGACATGATAATGCCGTACACGCCCAGCGACGAAATCGCGAACAGGTACAGCAGACCGAGATTGATATCAGCAATGGCGAAGTTTTCCGTGATCGGCATCACGGCCCACGCCAGCATGGCCAGCGCAAAGGTCAACATTGGCGCAAGAAAGAACACCACTTTGTTCGCGCCTGCGGGCAGGATCACTTCTTTGAACATCAGCTTGAGCGCATCAGCCCAAGGCTGCAGCACGCCAAACGGTCCCACGACGTTTGGCCCGTGACGGAACTGCGCCGCCGCGATCACCTTGCGCTCCGCCAGCGTCATGTAAGCCACGCCCAAAATCAGCGGCACAATCACGGCCAAAATCGTCAGCACAATCTTCAGCGCAGGCCAAACGACCGTCAGAAAGAGATCAATCATACCTTTTACTCCGCCGCTTCACGCGCTTGGTCGAGCGAGCCGGCCATGTACACTTCGGTACACTCCGCCATCGTCTTCGATGTCCGCGAAATCGGACAGGTCATGTAGTAGTTGTTGATGATCGGCTCGAATGCCGCGTCCTGCATGTCGCCAGCGACGCCCGGCAGCGCCCATTCAGCCGCCTCGATCTGGTCCACGCCGCCCATGTGCGGAACCGCCGCAACCATCGCCTGACGCAGCGCGCCAAGGTCGTCGAACGGCAGCGGTTTGCCCAATGCGCCAGACAGCGCGCGCAGGATGGTCCAGTCTTCGCGCGCATCACCGGGCGCAAAGGTCGCCAAACGGCTGGCCTGAACCCGGCCTTCGGTGTTGACGAACAGACCGTTCTTTTCCGTGTACGCTGAACCCGGCAGAATCACGTCCGCCACGCTTGCACCCGCATCACCGTGGTGGCCTTGATAGACCACGAACGCGTTGCGCAGGGTTTCGGTGTCGAACTCATCTGCGCCGAGCAGGTAGACCATTTCGATGTCGCCAGACTGCGCACCGGCGATGATCTCGCCCATGCCCTTGCCGCCTTCACCGGGCAGGAAGCCCATATCCAGGCCAGCAACCCGCGCTGCGGCGGTGTGCAGGACGTTGAAACCGTTAAAGCCGTCTTGGATCGCGTTGTATTTCTCCGCAATCTGACCAGCGATGTTGAGGACTGCGGCACCGTCTTCACGGGCTACAGCGCCTTGGCCGACGATAATCACCGGCTTTTTCGCAGTGCGCAGTGCATCCGCGGCCGGTGTGCGGCCATCGAGGATGTCGTGCAGCGTCTGTGGACCAGCCCCGACCCACGTTGTCTCATAGGACAGATCGTGAGGAGCACCGACGCCAAACACCTGCAGCTCGCCGGTCAGGAACCGCTTGCGAATGCGCGCGTTGATCAACGGCGCTTCCCAGCGGGGGTTGGAGCCAACCAGCACCACCACGTCCGCTTCTTCGAGGCCTGCGATGGTCGTGTTGAACAACCAGCCCGAGCGATTACCACCCTCGCCCAGCGCTGCGCCATCTTGGCGACAATCCATGCTCTTGACGCCCTTGGCATCCATCAGCGTCTTGAGCGCGAACATGCTTTCGGCGTCACACTGGTCGCCCGCAATCGCAGCGATTTTGTCAGCCGCAGTGGCGTTGAACCGGTCAACGACAGCCTTGAAAGCTTCGTCCCAGCTCGCCGGGCGCAGTTTGCCGTTTTCCCGCACGTAGGGGCGGTCGAGGCGTTGGCGGCTCAGGCCGTCAATGGCGTGGCGGGACTTGTCCGCAAGCCACTCCTCATTCACATCCTCATGCAAGCGCGGCAGAACGCGCAGCACCGAACGGCCCCGCGCATCGATCCGAATGTTCGCACCAACGGCATCCATCGCATCAACCGAGGACGTCTTGCGCAGCTCCCAAGGGCGCGCGGTGAAGGCGTAAGGCTTGGACGTCAGCGCACCCACGGGACAAATGTCCACGAGGTTGCCAGACATCTCGGACTGCACAGCCTGCTCAATGGTGGAAATTTCCGCGTGCTCACCACGGTTCAGCAAGCCGATGTCTTCTGTGCCCGCCACTTCCGTCGCAAAGCGAACGCAGCGCGTGCACTGGATACAGCGCGTCATGATCGTTTTGATCAGGGGGCCCATGTACTTTTCTTCGACCGCGCGCTTGTTCTCCGCAAACCGGGAACCGTCGCGACCAAAGGCTTGTGCCTGATCCTGCAAGTCACACTCGCCGCCTTGGTCACAGATCGGGCAGTCGAGTGGGTGGTTCAGAAGCAAGAACTCCATCACCCCTTCGCGGGCCTTCTTTACCTTGTCCGTGCGGGTATGGACCATCAGGCCGTCACTACAGGGCAGCGCACACGACGCGGCTGGCTTCGGCGCACGGCCACGCTGGTCTTCGACTTCGACCAGACACATGCGGCAGTTACCGGCAACGGACAGGCGGTCGTGGTAGCAGAATCGGGGGATTTCAGCGCCCGCAAGTTCAGCGACTTGCAGAACACTCATACCGTGTTCAAATTCGACTTCGACACCGTCCACGATGGCTTTGGGCATGGATACACTCAATGTTGGTGAACCGGAGGCACCGTGCCCCCTTCATACATGGCCGTAAAAAACACGCGGAGCGGTAGAATCTCAAGCCTTAGTTTGTCACATGGTAGCGCCTATGCGCACAGCAGTTTTACGCCTGCGACATTGGCCGGCGGTCTAAAACCGGAATGCGAAGCCAAAATTGCCCCAAATATCGGTCAGTTCACCGCGCTCCAAAACCCACGGCGAGGCGGCTGCACTGTCCAGCAGCTGCACCATGCCCGCCGCGCCCTGAAGCTCGAAATTGCGGGTCAGGGGCACCGCTGTGCCGATAGAAAGCCCAGCAGACTTGAGGCCAGCAGAAGCATCGAATGCATCCAAGCCAGACGCCAAAGCTTCGGTTTCAGAAATTCCAAAGTGCTGATCCATGTACAAATCATCCGCCATGGTCAGATCCGCGCGCACAGCCAGATCGACAGAACGGCCCCCACCCAAACGCATCATCGGTGAGTAGAGAGTGAGGCCGACTTGGGCTTCATACCCCTCTCTGGGGTTCGGAAATTCCTCCGGCGCCCAGACTTTACCCAAAATCTTAGCATCCAGAGCCATCGAGTCGATCCCAACACTGCCCCAAATACCGGCGGTAACCGATGGATACAGCAGGTCGAGCCCCTCTCTTGGCCCAACGCCAGAAATGTCAGGCCACAGGTTCCCGCTGATGCCCAACTGCAGCAGATCGAGGTTCACAATGGGAATATCGATTGACGACATGGTTTGCAGCGGCGAGCGCGCGGCTTTGGCGGAGCTGTAGTCCGAGGCAAGGCTGATCGACGGCGTTAACTCGCCCGACCCTTCAAAAGCCGTCACGTAACCAAACGTCAGGCCCAGCGGACGGTCCCGCAGCCACTTAGGCACATTGCTGTCGGCCACCACGTCATCATTCGCCGTCACCATCTGACCCGCTGCGAGGGGCGCGAGGGCAAGAATGCTAAGAACCGCACCAACGGCGAGGGTCATCAAGGATAGAGATTGGCGACGCAACAGATCACTCCCGGCAACAAAAACGCGCTCTCGCTCTTACGGCCCCACCAGAATCGGCGAAGACTTCAAGAACACTCGCCCTCTAGTGGCACAGAGCCGTGAAAAGAAAAAGGCGCTTCAGCCCCTTAGACCGATGCGCCCCATTCTTAACAAAGTCCGCGTCGCTGTGCCTTAAGCACGCAAATGCTCGTTCTCAGGGTCAAACGGGCTGTGCGCAATCAAGCGGGCGTCGCGCAATCCATCGAGAACGCGCACTTTAACATCAGTGCCAACGGTCGCGCGATCGGTCTGCATGTACCCCAGCAACAGCGACTTGTTGACAAAGTGGCCAAAGCCGCCGGCGGTGCCGCGACCAACCACTTCACCATCAATGATGATCGGCTCGTTGCCAAAGCAATCGGCGTCGTCTGCATCGACTTCGATGGTCACGTAAGACAGCTTCGAGCCCTCCGCCTTTTCCGCCGCCAGTGCATCACGGCCAATGAACTCACCCTTGTTCATGCGAACGAACGGGCTCAGGCCCGCTTGCAGGATTGAGTTCTCAGCGTTCAGGTCCGTGCCCCACATCCGGTAGGACTTTTCCAACCGCATGGAATCCATGGCCCGCAAGCCCACGAGATCGATGTCGTACTTCTTTCCCGCTTCCATGATCGCGTCGTAGAGGTGCGCTTGGTATTCGATCGGATGGTGCAACTCCCAGCCCAGCGAGCCGACGAAGTTCACCCGCAGCGCCCGCACCTTTGGCGCAAAGCCCACGGTCATCTCTTTCGCCGTCAGCCACTTGAAGCCCTCGTTGGAAACGTCCGCGTCCGCGAGCTGTTCCAACACCCGGCGTGCATCCGGTCCGGCGAGGACGAATACGCCGTACTGGGTGGTCACGTCGTTGATGTAAACCGAACCATCTTTGGGCGCAGATTTGAGCAGGTAGTCCAGATCGTAGTCGTGTGCTCCCCCGCCAGAAATCGCGTAGAAGCGCTCACCCAGCTGGCCGTCTGTCAGTTTGGTGATGGTAAATTCAGACCGCACAGAACCCGACGGATTGAGCGCGTGCGCCAGTCGGACCGACCCTTGCTTTTGCGGGATCGCATTGGCGACGAGGGTGTCGAGGAAGCCCCGCGCACCCGGCCCTTCGATCTCAAACTTTGAGAAACCCGAAAGCTCCAGCAGGCCAACGCGCTCGCGCATGGTGTGCACTTCACGTTTTACCGGCTCCCACCAGTTCGAGCGGCGGTAGGAGTAGTTGTCGATGCCCGACTCCCCGTTCTTGGCGTACCAGTTTGGCCGTTCCCAGCCAAAGCGCGCGCCCATCACGGCGCCTGCGTCCAACAGCTTTTGATGCACCGGAATTGTCCGCGCACCCCGTCCCGCGGGGCGTTCTTCCATCGGGAAGTGATTGACGAAGACGTGGCTGTAAGCCTCTTCGTTCTTCAGCTTGGTGAAATGCTTGGTCACAACGCCAAAGCGCCGGGGATCAACTCCGATCATGTCCACCGATGGCTCACCGTCCACAATCCAGTTCGCCAACTGCCAACCGGCACCACCGGCCGCCGTGACACCAAAGGAGTGCGCTTCGGATATCCACATGTTCGGAATGCCAAACGCCGGGCCAACCATCGGGTTGCCATCGGGCGCGTAGGAAATCGGGCCGTTGACGATCTGCTTGATGCCGCCATTTTCAAACGATGGAACCCGCTCCATGCAGGTTTCTACGTGGGGAATCAGGCGCTCCAGCTCGCCTTCAAACAGGTCTTTTTCAAACCAGTCCGGAACCCCATCGGCGAACCGCGCTGGCGCGCCTTCTTCGTAGGGACCAAGGATCCAGCCGCCGCGCTCTTCACGCAGATACCACGAGCTGTCCGATTGGCGCAGAACCGGCAGCTCTTTGTTACCCGCCGCGCGATAGTCCACCAGCACCGGATCTTCACCCGTGACGATGTATTGATGCTCAACCGGAATAGCCGGGATCTCCAAGCCAACCTTCAGCGCGGTTTCGCGGGCGTAGTTGCCAGTCGCGCAAATGACGTGCTCACAGGTAATGGTCGAGGTGTTCTCGGGCTCGCCATAGGGGTGGTAGGTCACAACCCACTCGCCAGCGTCCGTCCGCTCCATGTTCGACATGACCGTGCGCTGATGAATCTGCGCGCCCATCGACCGCGCGCCCTTGGCCAAAGCCTGCGTCAGGTCCACCGGCGCAATGTGCCCGTCGGTCGGATGCCACAGCGCGCCCGTCAAACCGTCCGTATTAATCAGCGGCCACAGGTTCTTGATTTCCTCGATGGTCAGCATGTGGCTTTCGACACCAATGGTGTCCGCCGTACAGCGATACCAGTGATATTCGTCCATCCGCTCCTTATTCATGGCAAGGCGCAGGTTGCCCGTGTTGTGGAACGAAACGGCCTGACCGGTCTCTTCCTCCAGCTTGCCGTAAAGCTCAACCGAGTACTGGTGCAACTGCCCCACGGAGTATGAGACGTTGAACAGCGGCAACAGGCCCGCCGCGTGCCACGTCGAACCCGCCGTCAGTTCGGTCCGTTCAAGCAACACACAATCCGACCAACCCTTTTTCGCGAGATGGTAGAGGGCTGAAACACCAACGACACCACCGCCGATGACAACAACACGTGCCGTGCTGGGAATTCCTGAAGACATGGACTGCACACCTTTTCATGTGACATCTTGATTTTCGTATGGTGCTTAACACCAGAAACTCGCCGACGTTAGTGGGCTTTGCGTCGCTGACCCGTCTCACAGCGCCGTTTGCGAAAGGTAATATGTACGATGGCGACACCAACGCCGAACGCGGTCCTGGGTATGAGTCTGATGTTAACCGCGACTGTGTTCTGGTCTGGGTTGGATGTTTCGGCCAAGTTGCTCATTGACGTAAAGGGCATGCCCGACCTCATGGTCATTTGGGTTCGGCTGGCCGGTGGGTTGGTTGCATCTTATTTCGTCGGCGTCGTGATTGATCGGCGGTGGGACATTTGGCGGGTTAATCGACCCTGGCTGCAGTTTGCACGCTCGGCAGCAATGGCGGCGACGACGGTCTGTAACTTTATCGCGCTTGGCCATTTGCCGGTGACAACCACCATCTCCATTTTCTTTTGCGCCCCGCTGATCCTTGCCGCCCTCTCGCAGCCCCTGTTGGGTGAGAAAGTGGGTCGGATGCGGTGGTCTGCGATTGTCGTGGGCTTCTTGGGTGTGCTGATTGTGATGCAGCCTTGGGGCGCGAGCTTCTCGCCGTGGATGCTGCTTTCGCTTGGTTCAGCGGTTTTCTTTGCGTTGATGCAGATGACCACGCGCATGCTCGCCGCGCATGATTCCGCCGGTTCAGCCGTGTTCTATACCACCACCGTCGGCGCCGTAGCCCTAATCCCGTTCTTGTTTCTGGTCGAGGGCAACCTGTCAGTGCCCGGAGATCCGCTGACGTGGGGTCTGTTTTTGCTGGTGGGCATGGTGTTTGGAACCGCAGGGCACATGTTTAACGTCCTCGCGCTGCATTACGCCGGCCCGGTCCGCGTCGCCCCCTTCTTTTATATGTCCATTGTCTGGAGCATTGTCGCGCAGTCCGTCTTGTTTGGCGGCGGCATTAATGCGCTCGGGATTGCGGGCGCAGGCGTGATTATCTCAAGCGGTCTTTTCGTTTTGTGGCGCGAAAGCCGGGTGAAGGGCGAAAACTAGCGCGTAACCACGTTCCAACGCTCCAACTCCGCACGGGTCATCCAGTGAATGTCCTCTGCCGGGGCCGCGTCAACTTGGAAGTCATAGAAGCCGGGATCCATCCCCAGCGCGCGGTAAATCTTGCGAAAGGCGCGCTCGGCATGGGCCGGAATATCATCGGGTGAAGAAAACAGAACCCCGCCCCCGCCGGGCTGCGACCACGCATGAACACCCACTTCTCCGCCCGGTTCAACAACGCGATCAACCCCGCCAAGAAACAGCATCACGCCACCCGAAGCAATCGAACCACCGCGCGGCACAACCGTGTTCCAGCGCTTCTGCCGGACCAATCGAGTGGCCGCCTGCGTGTCGATCAAATCCACCGTCCCCGGCACGTCCAGCAGGACCAGCGTTTCAATCGCCGGATTCTGTTGCGCCAACCGGCGCAGCTTGCACGTCGCCTGCCCGGCCATTGTCCCCTGCAAGACAGCGACAGAACCACCCTGATGCCGGATGGTCAGACTGTTTGGGATGAATACACACTGACCGCGATTCACCGACCAAGCATAGAGCCCATAAGCAAGACCCGAAACCAGACCGAGAACGATCATCCATTCCAAGGGAGAGAGACGTTTTGTTCGTTTAAGCATAGAGGTAGAAATGGGCAGCAACTGAGGCGGCAACAAGATGCAAGCCAGTCCATAGTGGCGGAAAGTGCCATTGCAAGCCGAAGGGGAATGTGCGACGCACTTCCTCACCTTTATAAGCAACTACACTGCACAGTCGGAGAAATTGATGAGCTACCCAAGTCCCGCGCATGCTTTGGCAGCAATCGCCAAAGAACTTGGTGCCACTGGCCTCAGCTTTGACGAAAGCGGGATCGCCCGTATTGGAATTAATGACGGTATCGTGGTCGCAATCGCTCAGGGTGTTCGCGAAGACTGCATGGATCTGGTCGCCGAGGTTCCAATCAAGCTCGCGGAACTGACGCACGAGTTGGCGGTGAACCTGCTTCTCGCAAACTTCCGCGCTGGCGGACCGGGGTTGCCAACATTTGCCGTGAACCCGACCGATGGGACGGTGCTGCTCAGCAACACCCTGCAAATCAACCGCCTGCAGCTCGAAGACATGATGGAAGCGTTCAAAGGCTTCACCAACATCCTGTTCCACTACCATGGTCAGGGCTTGAAAGATCTGCACGCGGCCTCTCGCCCCGACGACCAGACGGTCAACTAAACCAGACCACGCTCAAGAGTGACCGATATGGCGGTTGAGATTGATCAGAACATCAGCATCGGCACTGGCCACCCGCTGGTTCTGATCGCTGGCCCCTGTCAGGCCGAGACCCCGGATTCGGTCCGGGCATTGGCCGATGATCTGGATGCGCTGGCACGGGCGCTTAACGTGCCCTTGGTGTTCAAAGCCTCCTTCGACAAAGCAAACCGCACGTCATCTGACGCCCCGCGCGGCATGGGGTTGGAAGAAACCCTGCGGGCTTTTCAGGATATAAAGGCGGCAACGGGCCGTCCCGTGCTGACGGACATACACCTGCCCGAGCATTGCGCCGCTGTTGCTGATGTTGTGGACGTGCTGCAAATCCCTGCGTTCTTATGTCGACAAACCGACCTGCTGGTTGCCGCTGCGCAAACCGGACGCGCACTGCATGTCAAAAAAGGGCAGTTTCTGGCGCCGTGGGATATGGCAAATGTCGCGGCCAAATGCGTGGACGCAGGCAATGACCGCCTGATCTTGTGCGATCGAGGGACGAGTTTTGGTTACAACACGCTGGTCAGCGACTTTCGCGGTCTGCCGACCATGCGCGACCTCGGCTACCCCGTGAGTTTCGACGCAACCCACTCGGTCCAGCAACCCGGCGGGCTGGGCCAGCGGTCCGGTGGACAGCGGGAGTTTGTTCCCTATCTGGCACGCGCAGCGGTCGCCGTTGGCGTCGATGGCCTGTTCATCGAAACCCACCCCGACCCAGATCAAGCGCTCTCCGACGGTCCAAACATGGTTCCGCTCACTCACTTAAGAATGCTGCTCGAAGATTTACTGGCTTTGGACGAAGTCAGCCGGTCTCGGCCCGCGTCTCGGATGGACATCAATCAATGGTAAAAGCCATTATCATCGTTCCCGCTCGCATGGGCGCAACACGCTTCCCGGGCAAAATGCTTGCCCCCTTAGCCGGCGTTCCCGTGGTGTCGTACACGGCCAAAGCTGCAAAATGCGTGACGGGTGCCGCTGCGGTGTACGTGGCAACCGATGATGAGTTGATTGCAGCAGCAGCCAAGCGCGAAGGTGTCGAGGCCATCATGACCTCCACCGCTTGCGCTAACGGGTCCGAGCGTGTTGCCGAAGCCTATGAGCAACTTTCCGCACGCGGCGAGGTCGCCGACGTTGTCATCAATCTGCAGGGTGACGCGCCGCTTACGCCGCATTGGATCGTCGAGGACATTATAAAGGCGTTCGACGACCCTGCCGTCAGCGTCGCAACGCCCGTCGTCCGATGCACCGCCGAAACTCTTGCCCTGTTCCGTGCCGATCGCGCGCGCGGAATGGTTGGGGGGACGACGGCTGTGCTCAGTCAATCGGGCAAGGCGCTGTATTTTTCAAAGGAAGTGCTGCCGTTCAATGGTCAGACCGAAGTGATGGACGTTTGGCATCACGTGGGCCTCTACGCTTTCCGCCCCGATGCTTTGCTCGAATACCCAACGCTCCCCGTCGGTCCGCTTGAGACTGCAGAAGGGTTGGAGCAAATGCGATTCCTAGAAAATGATCGCGCCATCCAAGCCGTCCCCGTTGAAAGCCGAGGCTATCCGTTTTGGGAGGTCAACAACCCCCAGGACATCAGCCGCATAGAGAGTCTGTTATCTGAACGCGGCGACCCGAACGGTCTCTAACCTAAGCGGGTCATTCACCACCGCCGCCCCCCAAAGCATGCGGCGTCGCGACAAATGCGGATAATGCCGCAGAATTGGCACGGGAATGGCTTCGACGATCTCATAATATGTCCGCCCACTCTATTATGAGACGAAACAATGATGTTTGTGCATCGCAATAAGATCAAGTCCGGCTTTGGCCTCGCAAAATGCGTGGGCCTTGGACTGACGGCTGCTGTTTTGAGCGCCTGTGGCGCTTCGACACCGGAGCTTTCTGCGATGGACACCACGCCGCCCGATTTCTACGAGGGCGCAAAAGTGCTGCAGGACACGCACTTGATCGAGCTGGCAGCCCGCAATCCCTTGTTCGACATCACCGACAACCGCGGCATTCATTATGGGACCGTCGCCCTGACAGCAGGCGAACAGGCGACAGCCGGTTTACCGACCTGCCCCACAGCCATCCCCGGCCCCTTGGCCCCGTGCACGCCAAAGGGCGCGCGAATCGTCAATGGTCGATTGAGTGTTGGGGTCGCGGAATTTGGCGGTGAGACGGGACTCTATTATATCGACAAGCAGGCCATTTGTTTCAGCAGCATGGTTGCCATCAATGGATGCCACGAATTGTCCATCCGGTATGACCAAACCATCGAAGTGAAGACCTCCTACGGTGCCAACAATCTTTGGATTCTACGAGGCGCGTAGAAATTAGCAGCTTTACACCCCCAGGGAGGGGTTATCTGTTAAATTCACTGACCAATAATACTTGCTCTTATGCCTGTGATGCAAAACTGACTTCACAAGGTTGCAACACATGCTACCTTCT
>CAJQLX010000004.1 GCA_905479265.1 uncultured Alphaproteobacteria bacterium | reverse complement strand
GTTGACGAAGACCCCGAGTACACCGCTCCGTCCAACATATTGAGCGTGGATTCTGATCAAGACTATGACATTGGGGATGACATCAGCGACGCTTTTGAAGACCCTGAGTCCACGGAGATGACGTTCGTGGTCTCTGCGCCAACCGCCGCAGGTGGTACTTCAGCAACGACGGCAGGCGTGCTTCAGTACGACCTCGGGGGCGTGAATAACGCGACGGTGACGATTGCAGCGGGTAGTTCCGCGACGGGTTTGACAGCGAGCGAAGTCGCGTCGCTGGTTTACTACGGACCTGAGTCGGATATCGCGCACGGTACGGCAGCGACCAACAGTATCTCTGATTCTTTAACAATCAGTATCGCGGTGACGGCCGCAGATACGGCTGCGAATACAGCAGCAGCGACTTTTGATATCGTGGTTGTGGATCAGGTTATTTCCTAGACGATCACCGATTATCGTCGTGCCTATCAAAGGGGCCGGAGTGGAAACGCTTCGGCCCTTTTTCTGCTGAGTTCGTGGCGGTACGCTGCCTAATCGGGTTAAGCTGTTGTTTGAATAGGTTAAGAGAGGACCGTGACCATGACCCAAAGTCCCCAGAAAATGACCACGGATGCCATGGCCAAACATTTGGCTCATGAGCACGGACGCAGTCCATTTGCCGACAATCTCAAGGAGATTGTTTACGGCGGTCTCGATGGAATCATTACGACCTTTGCCGTCGTTTCCGGGTTTTCTGGTGCGGCTTTGCTGGGCAGCAGTGGCAATGGCGAAGTTTACGCCATCACACTGGTGCTGCTGTTTGGCTTGGCAAATTTGCTGGCTGACGGTGTCTCAATGGGGCTGGGGGAGTTTCTCTCCACGCGCTCCGAGCAAGCGCGCTGGAACCGCGAGCGTGATGTCGAAGTCCACGAAATCGAACACAACCCCGAGCAAGAGTACGACGAAACGGTTCACTTGCTCGAAGATACCGGGCTCAGCCCTGACGACGCGAAAACCGTTGCCGACATCTATCGGCGCTATCCCGGTTTGTGGGCAGATTGGATGATGCGGCACGAGTTGGAGATGGAGGACATGAGCGGCGCGACACCAGCGAAAGACGGCATGGTGACGTTTCTCAGCTTTCTGGTGTTTGGCGTTATCCCGCTGGTGCCTTACTTGGCGTTTTGGGGCCGGGACATCGACGCGAACACGCTGTTTATCATGGCGTCTGGGGCGACCGTGGTTGCGCTGTTGGCCCTTGGTTTCGCCCGGTCGGTCGTCACACGCGAACATCGGGTTAGAGCAATGGGGGAGGTCTTTGCCGTCGGGCTTGTTGCTGCGGTGATCGCTTTTGGCGTCGGGGTTATGCTGGGCTAAAGCCTAGAAATCCACGGCCATCACACCGGGAACGGATTTGATGGCGGCACGAACCGGTCCGGTAAGGCGGAAACGTTTCTCCAAAATCACTTCCGCTTCGCGATCTTCATCCAGCTCGATGACGATATGAACGCGATCATTGCCGCCAGAACAGCCGTCGATCAGCTCAGAGACAGACGGCAGCGAGTCCGGTGAAGAGACAAACAACTTCAACCCCGACGACCCATTGGCCACCATCGCATCAAGTTGTTCGATTTTGACCGCTGACAGCCGTAGATCATCGCCTTCCGCGCCCTTGCCGCGTGCGCACTCGACATAGACCGTGGTGCCGACTTCCAAGTGTTCACGGTTGGCGACGAGCATCTCTGAGAAACACACAAATTCAACCGTACCGGTGGGGTCAGAGATGCTGATCCACGCGAACCGGTTGCCGTTGGCCGAGCGGCGCTCGTTCTTCGACGAAACCACCCCGGCCAGCTTTGCGCGTCCACCGTTGATTCCGTTCTTGAGCAAATCGCCAATGGTCTGCACCCGCAGTTTCGTCAGCGCATCGCCGTAGGCATCGACCGGGTGAGCCGTCAGATAGAACCCGATGGCGTCAAATTCACGGCCTAACTTTTCCTGCAGGGGCCAATCGTCAGCGGTCAGCATTTGCAGCGTTACCGCGCCGTCGTTGCCTTCGCTTGGTCCGCCAAACAGGGAGCTTTGCGAAGAATTCCGTTCTTCGGTCACCGCGATGCCAAAGCGGTTGAGCCGTTCGACGTTGATGAACAATTGGCCCCGGTTGGGATCGATGGAATCAAACGCGCCCGCCGCGATGAGATTCTCCAAAATCCGCTTCCCCGCGGCGCGGGTATCAACCCGCGTGGCAAAGTCTTCGAGGTTCAAGAACGGGCCGCCAGAGGTACGGCTGGCAACGAGGTTCTCCATGGCAGCGCCGCCCACGTTCTTGATCGCATTGAGCGCGTAGCGCACGGCTTTCTTGCCGCTTTCGGGGTCGATTTCAACGTCGAATGTCGCCTCAGACGCGTTAACATCGGGGGGGAGCAGGGGAATGTTCATCCGCTCCAAATCGCCTTTGAAGATCGCCAATTTGTCGGTGTTGCCCGCATCCAGAATCATCGACGCGCACAGGAACTCTTCAGGAAAATGCGCTTTGAGGTAAGCGGTTTGGTACGATACCAGCGCGTAGGCGGCAGCGTGGGATTTGTTAAAGCCATAACCGGCAAAGGCCTCGATCTGGGTAAAGATCTCCAGCGCCTTTTTCTCCGGAATCTTGTTTTCCGCCGCGCCTTCGACGAACAAAGCCTTCTGCTTGTCCATCTCTTCTTTGAGCTTTTTACCCATGGCCCGACGCAGCAAGTCCGCGCCGCCCAGACTGTAGCCCGCCAAAGCCTGCGCCGCCTGCATCACCTGTTCCTGGTAGATCATGATGCCGTAGGTTTCCTGCACGATGGGTTCGAGCAGGGGGTGCAGATACACCACGGTTTCATCGCCGTGCTTGCGGGAGATATAGGTGGGAATGTTTTCCATCGGACCGGGGCGATAGAGCGCCACGACAGCGATAATGTCCTCAAACCGGTCAGGCCGCAGCTTGCGCAGCACGTCTCGCATACCCGTCGATTCAAGCTGGAAGATACCCACCGATTCCGCCCGGCTGAGCATGTCGAACACGGGTTTGTCGTCCAGTGGTATTCGGTTGATGTCGAAATCCGGTTGGAACCGCCGGATCAGCCGTTCTGCTTGGGCAATTACCGTCAGGGTTTTTAGACCCAAAAAGTCGAACTTCACCAAACCCGCCGGTTCAACCCATTTCATGTTGAACTGGGTTGCGGGCATGTCGGACCGCGGATCTTTATACAGCGGCACCAGCTTGGTCAGATCCCGGTCGCCAATGACCACACCAGCAGCGTGGGTGGAGGCATTACGGAATAGACCTTCAAGCTGCAACCCGATGTCGAACAGCTTGGCGACTGATTCTTCCGTCCGCTGCATCTTTTGCAGTTGTTCGTCACCCTTTATCGCTTCGCCCAACGTGGTGGGGTTCGCCGGATTATTGGGGATGAGTTTGGAAATACGATCGGTTTGGCCGTAGGGAATGCCCAGAACCCGGCCAACGTCACGAATAACCGCGCGCGCTTGCAGCTTACCAAAGGTGATGATCTGCGCCACACGGTCGGAGCCGTACTTGTCGCGGACATAGGCAATAACCTCGTCGCGTCGGTCCTGACAGAAATCGATGTCGAAATCCGGCATCGAGACACGCTCGGGGTTCAGGAACCGCTCGAACAACAGGTTGAACGGGATGGGGTCAAGGTCTGTGATGGTCAGTGAATAGGCCACCAGCGATCCGGCACCCGACCCTCGTCCCGGACCCACGGGAATCCCTTGTTCCTTGGCCCATTGGATGAAGTCCGCAACGATTAGGAAATAGCCCGGGAAGCCCATTTGCTCGATGACGTTCAGCTCAAAGTCCAACCGGTCGCGATAGGTTTTTTCCAGCGCGGCATCGGGCGCAGGCTCCAAAGCATCCAACCGTTGCTGCAGGCCTTCTTTGGCCATGCGCACCAGCATCTGCACTTCATTCTCGCCCGAACTATCGTCGAAAGCAGGCAGGATAGGGTCATGTAGCCGGGGCATCACCGCACAGCGCTGCGCAATCCGCCACGTGTTCTCGACGGCTTCTGGCAAATCGGAGAACAGCCGCGTCATGTCCTGACTGGTCTTGAAGTAGTGCTCCGGCGTCAGGCGCTTGCGGTCGCGATGTGACAGCGTAACGCCTTGGGCGATGCAGGACAGAACGTCGTGCGCGTCGAACTGATCACCCGTCGAAAAGTGGGCGTCGTTGGTGGCGACGATGGGCAAATTGTGGGCTGTGGCGAGCTTGAGCACACGCGGTTCAAGCACGCGTTCAAAGCTCTGCCCATGGCGTTGAAGCTCCAGATACAATCGACCGTCGAACAGGGACTTCATCGCCGCAAGGTGGGTTTCCACCATGCTTGAACCGTCCAGCAAATGTCGGCTAAGCGGGGATCCCCCGGCGCCGTCCAAAGCGATCAACCCTTCGGTTCGCCCGGTCAGGGCGTCGAATGCGACCGCTGGATCTCCGCCATCGGCCAGCAGGTAGCCTTCGGAAATCAGGCTCATGAGGTTTTCGTAACCGGTTTTATCTTGCGCCAGCAGCAGCAAGTGGTCGGGATCGGCAATGGAGGATCCGCGCTCGTCCTTGCCGCGCAGAATGCCCAAAACCGCCCCGATAACCGGTTGCAGGCCGGCTTTGGACGCGGTGACAGCAAACTCCAGAGCCCCAAACAGATTCCCCCGATCGGTCAGCGCAACGGCGGGCATATCCAGCCCGGCGGAGAGCTTTACGAGGTCTTTCACACGGATCGCCCCTTCGGCCAGCGAGTAGGCTGACTTCACGCGCAAATGGATGAACGGCGGGGACGAATCGTTGGTCATAGGCGAAGCTTATGCGAAGCCTTTAAGCGGGGTCAAAGCTTTCCGTCAATCCACATGGAGACCGCTGGGGACGGTTTCAGGCCGCCCCAAACGCCCTTTGATGGATTCCGTCCCCGTCAGGGATTGCAGGAAAGCCAGCAGTTGATCGACTTCCGGATCGCTCAGGTTCTGAGGCTCAATATCAAGCTGTGACATCAGCCGCGCGCGTTCGAGTTTATCGTCAAAGGCGAGGAAGTCGCCACCGGCCAACCACGGTACATCAGGCAGGATCAGGTTATCTGGCGTCCAAGCCGCAAAGCTCTCACGGGGCTGCAAATGATGCCGCACCATTCCCTCTAGCGTCTTATAGGCGCCGTTATGACCGTAGGGGCCGGTGAGGGCGACATTGCGCAGCGACGGCGTGCGGAAGCGGTAGGCGTCTTCGAGGCGGTTGGAGAACGCCATCCGGCCAACGTCACGCACAATCGTATCCCACTGCCGCGTCCGGCCCGGTCCAAAGTGGGGCAGCATCAGCGCGTGGAAGTCTTGATCGGTGAGCAACGAGCCAGCATGACAGGACGAGCACCCGGCTTTGCCATAGAAGAGCTTGAGGCCGTTGGTTTGTTCGTCGGTCAGTGCACTGGTATCGCCCGCGAGATAGGCATCAAAGGGGCTGTCAAAGCTCTGAAATTCGCTGTTTTGGAAGTCAGCCAAGGCGTTGACGATATGGGGAATGCCGATGTCCAACGGATCGTCGATGTCGTCAAACGTCTCAATGAACAAATCTGCATATTCGGGGATGATCCGAACCCGCTTGGCGATGATGGGCCACACTTCGTCCACGCGCGAGTGCGCGGCACCGGCGACTTCGTTTTCCGACGGGTTTCCGGCCATTTCAAACTGAGCTGTCATGGGGAAAAGGGCTTGGGCGGCGAGCAGGCCGGAGAGATTGCTGGGCAACCATTCTTGCGCGGGGGTGATGAAGCCGTTTTCGTAGACATCCGAATGCACCACGCGGCCATCCCAGAACATATGCTTCACGCCCAAAGCGCCCAGGTTCCACAGCGCCGGCGCGTTCCGTGGAATGCGTTTTCGAATTTTGTTCGCGCCTTCGCCCGGTGTCCGGGCTGGACCGACATTCATACCGCCTTCGCCAATGCCAAGGCTCAACCCGTCCGCTGACCCATGATTAGGGTTGTGGCAGGTTGCGCAGGCGATGTTTTTGTTGCCCGATAGCAGGGGGTCGAAAAACAGAAGTTGGCCGAGCTTGGCTCGGTTTTCATCAAAAGGATGGAAATCAGCCGCTGTTAAGGGGGCAGGGAGGCCCGCGACCTGAGCGCTTGCAAGCGGATGAACAGCAAAGGTAGAACTGATCAATGCTGCAATCGACAGGGTGGAAATTCGAGCATGAAGTCGCTGTTTACGGGGTTGAGTCTGAGCATCGGTCTGCTGGTGACGAGCGGGGCTGCGTTCGCCGATTTGGAGCGCGCGCGAGACCTGATGGACGCCAAGGACTACCAAGCCGCGATGCAAGAGCTGCTGCCAGCGGCCCGGTCGGGCAACGCTGAGGCTGAGGAGCTGATTGGCATCATGTACGCGCTTGGTTTGGGTGTCGAGCGCGACGATATCCGGGCCTTTGAATGGTATCTGCGGGCGTCTTTGAAAGGTCATGCTGGGGCTCAGTCCGGAATTGGTTGGTATTACGAAGTTGGCCGAGGCATGCCTGAACCCGACCTTATTAGGGCTTACACCTGGTACGTTCTGTCCGCAATTGGCGGAGATCCAGATGCGGCAATCTCGCAGGAAGAGGTCATCAAGAAAATGACGCCGGAGCAGATTGCCCATGCGCACATCCTGATCGAGGATTACCGGGTTTGGCTCTTTCCCTTCCGCTAGCGTCAGGCAGGCATTTAAACCGTAAAAAGAAAGGGGTTCCCGCAAGTGGAACCCCTTTTTTGGGTTAAACCCATCCCGTCACCCACGCGGGCCAAAGCCCGCATGGATGAAGCGGGGGCAGGGCTTAGTTCAGGTCAGAGGCCAGGCCAGCTGCGATGTCAGCTTCTGCAGAAGCAACAGCGGAAACCAGAGCGTCGAAGATTTCGCCGCCACCGGTCACGTTGCCCTTGAACCAGTCATAAACTGGTGCAGCAGCTTCGCGGAACTCAGCCTTCTCAGCTGGGGTTGGTACGTAGAGGGAACCGCCACCAGCAACGAAGTCAGCGTAGGCTTGGATCGACTTACGCTTTGGTGAAGCAAAAGTCGCCTGCTGCAGGTCAGCAAAGCCGTCTACGATCACACGACGCAGCTCTTCTGGCATGGAGAGGAACTTCTCGTTGTTCATCCACCACAGAGCGCCCATGTAAGCGTGGCCGTCGAGGGTTACGTACTGCAGGCCAGCATCTGGGAACTTCATGCCCATGATGTCGGTGATACCGTTCTTGGAACCTTCAACAACACCTGTCTGGAAAGAGGTGAACAGCTCAGGCCATGGAATCGGCGTTGGGGAAGCACCCAGAGCGCGAACCAGCTCCTGCGGCAGGTCAGCAACAACGGTACGGATCTTCAGGCCTTCGAGGTCGCCTGGGTTACGAACAACGCGCTTGGTGTTCGCAAAGTTACGCCAGCCACCGGTGTTACCGATGGTCATCAGACGGATTGCGCCGTCGGAATCAGCCAGAGCCATTTCACGCATCTTACGGGTGAAGTCACCAGCAAGCACGTTCTCAGCAACGCGGTCGTTCGCCATCAAGTACGGCAGGTCGAGAACCTGAACGTATGGGAAAATACCAGCAGCACCGCCAGAGGTGGAGATGTAAACGTCGATGGAGCCGTCAGCAACGCCCTGCAGACACTCTGCGCCGTTGGAACAAAGCTGCGTGCCAATGAAGAGCTCAACGGCAACAGCGCCGTTAGAAGCGCTTTCAACGAAGTTCTTGAAAACCACCAGACCATCATAGTCTTCGTCGTTTTCGTTTGAGTTAGCGGTCGCACGGATTGTGTATTCCTGCGCCGTAGCTGTCATAGCGGTCGCACCCATCAGGGCAGCAGCAGCCATCATAGCCTTAAACGTCAATTTCAACATCTTATTCCTCCATAAGTTCGATGTCATCGATTGCTGTTATTGGACGAATCCCGTGAGCCGTGGGATCGTCATGGAAATGGCAGGGAAGTAGGTGATCAAGAAGATCACGACGACCTCCACAGCCAAAAACGGTAGAATTGCTCGCGAAATGGTCTCAATACGCTCCCCTGAGACCGACGAAGCAACAAAGAGAACCAGTCCCATTGGCGGCGTGGCCAATCCAACGGTCAGGTTCACTGACATGATGATGGCAAAATGCACCGGGTGCACGCCAAGATCAATAAAGATTGGGCCCAAGATGGGTCCAAGAATGATGATCGCAGGTCCGGCGTCGAGGAACATGCCGACGATAAACAGGACAACATTGATCAAGAACAGCAGAACCAGTGGGTTGTCTGTGAGGCCGAGAATGAACACCGTCAGGTGCTCTGGCGCATGGGAAAGGCTTACCACGGTTTTAAAGGCCACGGCAGCCCCCACCAACAGCAACACGCTGGCCGAGGCAAAGGCTGCCTTGGTCAGGATCATGGGCAGATCCGAAAGCCGCAAAGTGCGCAGGACCACAAAGGCGATGAAAAGGGCATAGGCGACGGCAATGGCAGATGCCTCAGTCGGTGTGAACACACCGAGCAGGATGCCGCCAAGAATGATGATGGGGGTCTGGAGGGGGGCGATGGCCTTTTTACAGACGATGCGGAAGTCGCTGGATACCCGTGGGCGAATGACCATGAGCAGCCCGTGGGACAGGATCACGCCAATGCCAAACATGATCCATCCGTTCACCTCTAACTTTGAGTCCGTGACCGATGTTTGGAGCCCGTTGATCATGGAGAACAGCGCGAGCATGATACCGCCAAGGTTCAAGCGCAGCAGAACAAAGGACACCCAGTTTTCAATGGGGCTGATCGTCTGGTCTTTGCGAACAATACGCTCAGCCTTGGGCAAGTCATAGGAGTCCGCCATCAACCGAACGACGATCATCAGGCCGACGCCCACAAGGATCCCCGGTACAATACCAGCAAGGAACAGCGCCGCGACGCTTTCGCCCATGACATAGGCGTAGATGATCATGATGCCCGATGGGGGAATGATGGGACCAATCACAGAGCTGGCCGCCGTGATCGCGGCTGCAAATCGACGGGTGTAGCCGTTCTTTTCCATCGCGGGGATCAGCGTAGAGCCAAGGGCGGATGTATCCGCGACCGCGGAGCCAGAAAGACCCGCGAACAGGATCGAGCTGAGAATATTGACGTAGGCCAAACCGCCCCGCAAATGTCCCATCATGGCCTGACTGAACTCGACCAAGCGCATGGTAATGCCGCCGCGGTTCATCAACTCGCCCGCCAGAACAAAGAAGGGCAGGGCCATCAGGGGAAAGCTGTCCATGCCGTTGTAGACGTTCCGGTACAGCAGCGCCAAGTCGCGCTCCTGACCGTTCAAATACAGCAGCATCCCCGGCGCAAGAATCAGTGCGAAAAAGACGGGGAGTCCAATGAGCAGGAGGACCAGAAAAACAGGCAGAAACAGCGCGAGCATTCAGTCGGTCTCCACGTTCTGAACAAACCGAGGAACCTCTGGCAGGTCAGCTTTTGGGTTAAACAGGAGGATCACCGAGCGCAGGATGAGTTCAAACATCACAGCAATCATAAGCAGCACGCAGAGCAGCAGAGAGCCGTACATGTAACGCAGCTTGACCTTGACAACGTCATAGCCGAACCAGTTCAGCGGAATCCGCAGTGACGAGCTATCAAACTTGCCACCAAATCCGAAGGTATGCTTGTAGCCGTGTTGAATGCTCACCAGCAGCACGAGCATGGCCATGCACAGAAGGATGACATTCAGCAGTTGGGCGGGTCGCTGTCCAAGGAACGAAGCGAGCATCGTGATCGAAACAAAGCCCCCGACACGCAGTGCTGTCGGTGCGATCAACGCCGTCATCCATAGCATCAGGAACCGCGCAGCTTCATCCGGCCAAGCCAAGGCGTTATTGAGCACGTAGCGGAAAAAGACCTGCGCCAGAATCACCGAAACCATCAAGGCCAGAGCCACCCAGGCAATATGCCGGCCAACGGCAAGGACCGGGGTAATCAGCCCCGCGGTCAATCGCAGCAGCACTATCATTGAGTTCCTCTCAAAACCTGGCAATTATCGAAGAATGCAAGCGCTTTCTTTTTTGCCTTCAGCGCAGAATACAAGATCAGCGAAAAGCAGCAAGCGGATATAGTGCTAGTAGCAGAAATCTCCAATAGAAGTCTATTTGCAGGGACAAAAATGCGCGATATGAACGCTATCAGCGATGGATCGCTGCCTTTTGACCGGCGTCGTGGGGCTGGATGCGAATAACCGATTTTTGCCTAAGTTGTATGAGTGATGCTAGAGGATTTCTCAATGTCATATTCTGCATTTAGAAAAACCAAACGATCCTTACCGATCGCGCTGCTGCGGGCGCGCGAAGAGGTTATGGTGCCTATTCGAAGCATGCTCGCAGAAAGTGGCGTGACCGAGCAGAAATGGCGTGTGCTGCGTGTGTTGGAAGAAATTGGCGAGATCGAGCCAACGGTTATCGCCTCAGAAGCGTGCCTCCACCTTCCCAGCCTGTCACGCATTCTCAAGACCATGGAATCTGATGGGCTGATTGTTCGTAAAGAGGACGTCAGTGATCGACGCAAGACGTTGGTGGGCATTTCTGGAGCGGGACGGGTGATTTTGGCCCGTCATGCAGAACAGTCGGCAGCCATTTTCGCGGCACTCGAAGCCCGCATGGGCAAGGAAAAGCTAGAGACCATTCTCGATTTGCTTGAAGAATTGCTGGATTGAGCCGGGTTCAAAATCGGGTCATTGACCCGCCGCCTCCTTGTGCTTAACATGTTAACTATAGTGGAGAGAGATGATGCCGCACGTATCCATTCAATATTCGCCGCAGCTTGATGACAGCCACGACATGGGCGCGCTGTGTCATGCGCTGAACGAGGCGATTGTCGAAACAAAGCTGTTCCCATTGGCCGGCATTCGCGTCCGTGCCTTTCGCGCCGATCATGAAAGCGTCGCGGATCGACACCCCAGCAACGCCTTTGTCGCGATGCAAGTCTACATCGGGCAGGGGCGCACGTTGGCGGAGCAGCAGCGCGCGGGTGCGCACATCTATGCGGCAGCAGAGGCCTTCTTTGCCGAGCGCTTGGGGGATGCGTACTTCATGCTTTCCATGGAAATTTTCGAAAATAACGCTGCCTTGAGCTGGAAACGGAACACCGTTCATCCACGTCTGAAGGACGAGAATAAATCGAGCCACTAAAGCTCGAAAGGGAGATGATCTGCGATGACTTTGGAAGAGAATTTAGCCAAGGCTGATGCCTACCTGAAACAGTTCCAGAGCGGTCCAATCCATCATCGGATTGGTGGCCAAGATGTCCTGTCCAGTGATGGCAAGACGTTCGACAGCTTTTCACCGGTCGACATGTCACCGCTGGCGACGGTGGCGCAAGGGACGGCGGAAGACGTCGATGCGGCTTGCACATCCGCCAAAGCGGCCTTTGCCGATTGGGCGGCAACACCGGGCACGGAGCGTCGCCGCATCCTGCACGCCATTGCCGACGGGATTGTTGCGCGTAAGGAAGAGATTGCTTTCCTTGAAGCCTTGGATACCGGCCAATCGCTGCGTTTCATGTCCAAGGCGGCTCTGCGCGCTGCGGACAACTTCCGCTTCTTTGCCGACCGCGCGCCGAGTGCGCGTGACGGGCAATCGCTGTATGGTAACAATCAGTTGAACGTGACAAACCGCGTTCCGTTGGGGCCGGTGGGGATCATCACGCCGTGGAACACGCCGTTCATGCTGTCCACGTGGAAGATTGCGCCAGCGTTGGCTTGCGGCTGTACGGTGGTTCACAAGCCTGCTGAGTTCTCCCCCCTGACGGCGCGTTTGTTGGTTGAAATCGCGGAAGAAGCCGGGCTTCCACCCGGTGTTTGGAACACGGTCAACGGCATGGGTGAAGTCGCGGGTAAAGCCCTGACTGAGCATCCAGCGATCCGCGCCATCGGCTTTGTTGGCGAAAGTCGCACGGGTTCAATGATCATGAAACAGGCCGCTGATACGCTCAAACGCGTGCATTTTGAGTTGGGCGGCAAAAACCCGGTGGTGGTCTTTGAAGACGCTGATCTCGACCGCGCTGCGGATGCTGCGGTGTTCATGATTTACTCCCTGAACGGCGAGCGGTGTACATCCTCAAGCCGTTTGCTGGTCCAGCGCAGCATTCATGATGAATTTGTGCAGATGGTGGTCGACAAGGCAAAGGGCATCAAAGTGGGGCATCCGCTGGACCCAGAGACAACCATTGGTCCGCTGATCCACCCCGTCCACGAGAAGAAAGTGCTGGAATACTTCGACATTGCCCGTGAGGAAGGCGCAACCATCGCCATGGGCGGGGAGAAGATTGGCACCGAG
Source organism: uncultured Alphaproteobacteria bacterium (assembly GCA_905479265.1). Taxonomy (GTDB): domain Bacteria; phylum Pseudomonadota; class Alphaproteobacteria; order UBA7985; family UBA7985; genus UBA7985. The sequence continues at coordinate 121,177 of CAJQLX010000004.1, read as the reverse complement.
GGCTGTTTTGTTGGTCCGACGCTGTTCACCAACGCCACCAACGACATGCGCATCGCCCAAGAAGAGATTTTTGGCCCCGTGCTGACGGCCATCCCCTTTGACACCGAAGAAGACGCGTTGGCGATGGCCAATGGCGTGGCCTACGGTTTGTCGGGATACGTCTGGACTGCCGATGTCACCCGCGCGTTGCGCTTCACCGATCAGCTAGACGCCGGCATGATCTGGGTCAACTCAGAGAACCTGCGCCACTTGCCATCGCCCTTTGGTGGCAACAAGTCTTCGGGTATTGGCCGCGATGGCGGAGATTGGTCCTTTGATTTCTATATGGAGACCAAGAACATTGCCTTTGCGACGTCACAGCACCGCATTCCAAAGTTGGGAGGTTAAGAGTCATGCCTATTCCTGCGTTTAACCTCTATCCGCCGTTCAACACAGTTAGACTGAGCCATATTGAGCTGGTCGTGACGGACCTCGCGGCGAGCCGGCATTTTTACGTGGAGACGCTCGGGCTGCTGGTCACCCATGAAGACAGCAATCAGATCTTCTTGCGTGCGTTGGAAGAGCGCGGTCATCACTGCATGATCCTGACCAAAGGGCCAAAGCCGTGTGTGAAGTACACGTCATACAAGGTGTGGGACGATGCCGATCTTGACCGGGCCAAAGGCTATTTTGAAGGCAAGGGCGTGGCAACCGAGTGGGTCGATCGCCCGTTTCAGGGCCGGACTTTGCGCCTGCGTGACAATCACGGGGTTCCGGTGGAGTTCTACCGCGATATGGAGCGGTTAGAGACGGTTCACCAGAAATACAGCCTGTATCGCGGCGTGCGACCGCTGCGGATTGACCACTTCAACCTGTTTTCACCCAATGTCGATGACAGCGTGAGCTTTTATCAAGACTTTGGCTTTCGCACGACCGAGTACACCGAAGACGAGGATACGGGCCGCCTGTGGGCTGCGTGGTTGCATCGCAAAGGCGGCGTTCATGATGTTGCCTTTACCAACGGCACCGGCCCCCGAATGCACCACACGGCGTTCTGGGTGCCAACGCCCTTGGCCATCATCGATCTGCTCGACCTGATGGCGACCACGGGCTACGTGGATAACATCGAGCGTGGACCGGGGCGGCATGGGATTTCCAATGCGTTCTTCCTCTATATTCTCGATCCAGACGGCCACCGAACCGAGATTTATTGCTCGGACTACCAGACCATTGATCCGGACCACGAGCCGATCCGCTGGGATCTGACCGACAAGCAGCGCCAGACGCTGTGGGGCGCGCCTGCGCCTCGGTCGTGGTTTGAGCATGGCATGGTTTTCGAAGGCCTTGAGCCCCGCGAAGCCGACCTAAACGCCACCCCCATTATCGCCCCCTGACCCCGGAGTTGCCCGACGATGCGTTACGTTTCCTTTGAGACAAAAGACGGTTTACCGAAGTTTGGTGCCATGGTGGGGGAGACGCATATTTGCGACCTCAGCGATGGCGATTGGCTCGACCTGAGCGATGTTGCTGAAGACATGGCTTGGGACGCGCTGGCCGCGACGGTGACGGACCAGCAGGACTATGCCGTCAGCGAGGTAAAGATGCTGCCGCCGCTGACCCGTCCGGGTAAAATCCTGTGCGTGGGCGTGAATTACCCTGATCGGAACAGTGAGTACAAAGACGGCTCTGGCGCGCCAACGTACATGTCCTTGTTCCCCCGTTTTATTTCTGGGTTCAACGGCACCGAAGAAAACCTCGTTCGCCCCCCCGAAACCGAGCAGTTGGACTATGAAGGCGAGATTGTCATTGTCATCGGTAAGGGCGGACGGCGGATTCCAGAAGCCGAGGCCTATGATCACATCGCGGCGGTAACGCTGTGCAACGAAGGCACGCTGCGCGACTGGGTTCGGCATGCCAAGTTTAACGTGACGCAGGGCAAGAACTGGGACCGTTCGGCGTCGATGGGGCCGTGGCTGATGCCGTTCACAGGGCCGGATATGATCCACGGTGTGACGCTGGAAACCCGCGTGAATGGCGACGTGCGACAGCACGACAATACGGCAAACATGGTCTTTTCCTTTACCAAGATCATTAACTACATCTCGACCTTCACCACGCTAAACCCCGGCGACATGATCGTCACCGGAACGCCAACAGGCGCAGGGGCGCGGCTTGATCCACCACAATGGCTCAAGCCCGGTGACGTGGTTGAAATCGAGGTGCCGACCATTGGTGTCTTGCGCAACGGCATCGAAGATGAAAGCCTTTAAGGGCATAGAACGGACGTCTAACCATGAGCCTGACTGATACCCAACGCGACGCCTTTGCCCACGCCTTGTACGAGGCGGACCAGAGCCAGAGCCAGATCCCGATTATCTCGCAAGATCATCCTGGGCTCGACCTCGAAGACGCTTATGCCATCCAAAGCGCTTTGGTTCAGCGTTTTGTCCAAGCTGGGCGCGTGATCAAGGGGTGGAAGATTGGGCTGACGTCCAAGGCGATGCAGTACGCCTTGAACATCGATATTCCTGATAGCGGTGTGTTGTTCGAGGACATGTTCTTTGAGAACGGCGGCGACGTGCCAACCTCGCGGTTTATCGCAACGCGGATCGAGGCGGAGATTTGCTTCATCATGAAAGCCGACCTCAGCGGCCCAAATGTCACCCGCGAAGACGTTATTGCCGCCACGGACTCCGTTTGTCCGAGCCTGGAAATCCTCGACACCCGCATCATTCCCAAGGATCCCCAAACGGGCGCGATCCGCAAAGTCACCGATACCATCAGCGATAACGCCGCCAATGCCGGGATCGTTCTGGGGGACGAGCGCCACGCCATTGATGACTTTGATTTGCGCTGGGTCGGGGCCATCTGCAGCCGCGACGGAGAAGTCGAAGAAACCGGCTTGGGCGCTGGTGTGCTGGATGATCCGATTATGGGCATTGTCTGGCTTGCCAACCGCTTGGCGGCCTATGGTGACAAGATTAGCGCCGGTGATGTCGTGCTCAGCGGCTCCTTCATCCGGCCTGTGCAAGCCCCAAAGGGCTGTGAAATTAGCGCGGATTTCGGGCCATTTGGCTCTGTGTCTTGTCGCTTTGTTTAGTCAGGGAGAAACCAAACCATGCCTGCACCCACCAATGCTTTCAAAGCCGCCCTTCGTACCGATGACGTTCAAGTCGGAACGTGGCTCGGTTTCGCCGATGCCTACGTCGCAGAAGCCGCAGCGACCGCCGACTTTGACTGGTTCTTGATCGACGGCGAGCACGCGCCTAACGACATTCCAACGATCCTCTCTCAGGTGGCGGTCGTACAGGGTGCGGGGCGGAATGCGGTGGTCCGGTTGCCGATTGGCGAAAGCTGGATGGTCAAGCAAGCGCTCGATTTGGGCGTGCAGACGCTGTTGATGCCGATGGTGGACAGCGCGGAGATGGCGAAAAAGCTGGTTCGAGATTGTCTATACCCGCCCCAAGGGCACCGAGGTGTGGGCGCTGGCTTGGCGCGTGCGTCGGACTTCAATGGGATCAAAGACTACCTGCCCACGGCCAATGACGAAATCTGCTTGCTGGTGCAGGTTGAGAGCCGCGCCGCTATGGAAGACTTAGACAATATCCTGAAAGTGGTGGGCGTTGATGGCGTGTTCATCGGACCCTCTGACCTTGCTGCCGATATGGGCTTTCTGGGCAATACGGGGGCGCCAGAAGTGCAAGCCACCATCGAAAGCGCGCTCGCGCGGATCCGCGCCGCAGGTAAAGCCGCCGGCATCCTGACAACCAATGCGGATGAAGCGAAGAAATGGGTTGATATGGGCGCGAACTTTATTGCCGTGTCGGTTGACGTCATTGTCTACGCCGAAGGCATGCGCAAGATGGCTGCGGACCGCAAGGCACTGCTCAAGGGCGATGCGGCGGCTGAGCCGGCCCCTACGGCTGGCTCAGGCTACTAAGTCCCATGACGGCGGAAGCATCCACCCAAGCCCTGATCGAGCGTCGTGCGCGGCTGTTGGGGCCGAATGTTTCCACGTTCTACGATGACCCCGTGCATATCGTGCGGGGGGAGGGCGTATGGCTGTGGGACGCCGCTGGGCGCAAGTACCTCGATTGCTACAACAACGTTCCCCACGTGGGGCACTGTAACCCACGTGTCGTCGAGGCGATCCACGCCCAAGCCAGCACGCTCAACACCCACACGCGCTATCTCCACGAAGGCATGCTCGACTATATCGAGCGCCTAACCGCGACGATGGACGAGAGCTTGTCCACGGCGATTTTGACCTGCACAGGGTCGGAAGCCAACGACATTGCCTTGCGCATGGCCGAAGGGGCAACGGGTAAGCGTGGGATCATCGCGACAGACGCCACCTATCACGGCAATACCGCGCTGGTCAGCCAGCTTTCTCGGAGCAATGTGCCGGAGCTTGGCTTTGGGCTGGAGCAGTTCTTTCGCTTTATCCCGGCTCCGGACAGCTATCGAAACCCGGATCCAGATGCTGCCTCGCTGGTCGCAGCGCTGGAGCGCGAAATCGCAGCTTTGGAGGCGGATGGAACAGGGTTCGCCGCGCTGCTGATTTGCCCCATGTTCCTCAACGAAGGTTTCCCCGATATCCCCGATGGCTGGCTCAAGCCTGTCGCGGAGGTGGTGCGCAAGGCGGGCGGCGTCCTGATTTGTGATGAGGTTCAGAGCGGTTTTGGGCGGACGGGAACGCACTTCTGGGCGCATCAAAAGCTCGATGCCGTGCCGGACATCGTTACGATGGGAAAGCCTATGGCTAACGGCCATCCGGTCGGTGCTGTGGTGACGACGCCGGAAATGATGGCGACCTTTCGGACCGGTTTCCGCTACTTCAACACCTTTGGCGGCAACCCGGTCAGCTGCGCGGCGGCGATGGCGGTTTTGGACGAAATGGATGCCGCCGACTTGATGACCAACGCCGCGACTGTCGGTGCCTATGCCCGAACCCAGATGGAGGGGCTGGCCCAGAAGCACACGGCGATTGGTAATGTACGAGGGATGGGGCTGGTCTTTGGTGCAGAGATGGTTTTGGACCACGCCGCAAAGACGCCGGCCACGGCTTTCACCGACCGGGTCATCAACGCCATGCGCGAGCGCGGCATTCTGCTCTCCAAGCTGGGCCGACACCGCAACACCCTGAAAATCCGTCCACCTATGCCGTTCAGTATGGCCAACGTCGATCACTTGATCAGCACGTTGGACGAGGTGCTGGCCCAAACGCCGCTGGAACCATGAACCCCGTTGTTGCTCACGCCTTGACGCTGTGGGGCTTGTCCGATGCGCAAGTTCATTTGGTGGCGAAGCGGGAAAATGAGGTCTTTCGCATCACGGCAACCACGGGCCAAAGTCTCGCCCTGCGCCTGCACCGTCCGGGCTATCGCAATGACGCGGAGCTGAGAGCCGAGCTGCAATGGATGGCGGCACTGGCCACCGGCGGACTGAACGTGCCTGCGCCGGTTCCGGCACTGGATGGCGTGGCCCTGCAGCGGGTTGAAGACACGCAAGTTTCGATGCTCAGTTGGTTGAATGCCACGCCGTTGGGCATGTTGGGCGTGCCGCTGAATGTTCCAAACCGGCTGGAAACGTTTCATGCGCTGGGCGTGGAAATGGCCAAGCTGCATGACGTATCCGACCGGTGGGCGCCGCCCGCGGGGTTTGAACGCTGGTCTTGGGATCGGACAGGTTTACTGGGCGACGCGCCCCTCTGGGATCGCTTCTGGGAAAATCCCACGCTTGACCGTGACTTGCGCGAGCTCTTGATCCGCTTTCGCCAAAACGCCCTTGCGCGTTTGTCGACGGAACAAGAGTCGCTGGATTTTGGCCTGATCCATGCCGATTTGGTGCCGGAAAACGTCATGCGAGCAGAGGACGGCACCCTCTACATGATCGACTTCGACGATGGTGGCTTTGGGTTTCGGCTGTTCGATATTGCGACAGCCCTGATAAAGCATCGTGTCGAACCTGACTTCACCGATTTGCGAGCCGCGCTGATCGAAGGCTATCAAAGTCAGCGGACGCTCGACGTGGGTGGGCTGGAATTCTTTATGGCTTTGCGGGCGGTGACGTATGTTGGCTGGATCATCACGCGCATGGGCGAGGATGGTGCGCCGGCGCGCAATAAGCGGTTTTTGGCGCAGGCCAAAGCCTTGATCTCCGCATTTTAAGAGCCCTCAACCCCTTGCCGTCGGCCAAAAAACCTGTAATCGTTCACATATGAATGATTTAGGCCTAAACGATACCGCGCCCTTTGACGCCAGTTTACCCATGATGCTCTACCGCGTTTTGGACGGCATCATGCCGCACTACCGCGTGTTGTTTGCTGAGCATGGACTGACGGAGCAACAATGGCGGGTGCTGCGGACGCTGTGGGAGGATGAGAGCCTTTCGAGCATCGAGCTTGCCCGCCGGACACTCTTGCCCGCGGCGAGCCTCGTGGGCGTGCTGGACCGGCTTGAGAAAAAGGGCTTGATCGTGCGTTTGCGCTCGGTCGAAGACCGCCGCATCGTTTTCGCAAAACCAACCCCCGAGGGGCGCAAGCTGGAGCGCGAAATCGCGCCGCGCTTGCACGATATTCATCAGGCCGTGCGCCGCTGCGTGACGGAGGAAGAGTGGCAGAGTCTGTCCACTGTTCTTCGCCAGTTCGAAAGTGGCCCGGTCTTCAGCGTGAGTGCAGAACTAGAGGAGGAGAAATCCCATGCTTAAATCAGCAAATGGCCGCGCAGGTCGCGGTGTTCGTTCGGGATCAGAGTACCTTGCAGGCTTGCAAGATGATCGTGAAATCTGGACCGGTGGTGAACGCATCAAGGACGTAACCAAGCACGACGCAACCCGCCGCGGTGCTGCGACGCTGGGCCGTTTTCTTGACAAGCAGTCCGAGCCAGAACTCGAAAACACGCTGACCTACGTTGACGAAGACGGCGACCGGTGCGGCATGTCGTTTATGGCGCCCAAGAGCAAAGAAGATATCAAAGCCAAGGGCAGGGCGTACTATGAGTGGGCGAAGTGGTCGCACGGTATGTTTGGCCGTACGCCGGACTACAAGAACGCCTCGCTCATGTCCTTCGCTTCGGCAGCGCAGTGGTTGGATCAGGGCGTCGAACGCGGCCTTGGTAACGCGGATTTCAAGCAGAACATGATCAACTACTACGATCATGCGCGCAAAAACGATCTGGTCCTGACACACACCCTCATCAACCCGCAGAAATCCCACGCGGTCGCGGTTGAGGGTAAGTACGACGACGAAGTCGCCTTGCACGTGGTCAAGGAAACCGATGCTGGTGTCATCGTAAAGGGCGCACGCCTGCTTGCGACGCTGGGTCCAATCGCCGATGAGATCGAGGTTTTCCCCTCCACGCTGCTGCGTGGTTCCCAAGAAAACGTCCCCTTTGCCTTTGCCTTCGCCATTCCAATCGCAACACCGGGCCTGAAACTGCTGGCCCGCGATACCTATGACCACGGCAAGAGCAACTTCGATGCGCCTTTGTCCTCGCGGTTTGAGGAAATGGATGCGGTCGTGATCTTCGATAACGTGCTGGTGCCGTGGGAGCGGCTGTTCATGTACCGCGAACCGCTGCTGTGTAATCAGGCGTTTGCCGTAACCAACGCGGTCACGCACATGATGCACCAGGTCGCCTGCGGCAAGCTGGCCAAGGCGGAGTTCATGGTTGGTTTGATGACATCGATTGCTCGGGCAACGGGCCGGGACAAGGACTTGCACACCAAGACCTTGATTGCCGAAGTCATGATGATGACCGAGACCGTTCGCGCGCTGCTGTTCTCCGCCGAAGAGCAAGCGCACGAGGACCAGTGGGGCAATTATGTGCCGCTGCGCCGTCCCATCGACACCTCGCGCAACCTCTTCCCCAAAATGTATCCGCGTATGGTTGAAATCCTCCAGCTCATGGGCTCAAGCTCGCTGATGGCGACCCCATCGGAGACCGATTTCTCCAACGAAATGTCCGAAGACGTGCTGCGCTATTTCCAAGTGGCCAATCTCGAAGCCCGCGACCGCGTGGCGCTCTACCGCTTGGCGCATGACGTGTGTGTCAGTGGTTTTGGCACGCGCCAAGCGCTTTACGAGCGGTTCTTCTTTGGCCCGCCAGCGCTGATGAACGCCGGGTACTTTGATTTGTACGACAGTGACCCTTTGGTGGACCGGGTCAGCGACTTTCTCGCGTCCTAATCGACGTTAGTCTGTCGCATCAAATCGGCCAGCGCGCCGGTGCCTAAACCCAGCGGCGAGGCCTCGACCTGCGCCGCTGCGGACAGGCGGGCGGCGTCTGGCTTGTTTTGGTTCAGCTTCCACGTCCCTTGTACGTCTTCGATCTCAAAGCGGAACGGGACGATCTGGACCAGCATTTTTTCCACCGCTCCAGCGGTCATTTTGTCTGTGCGCCACGGGGTTTTGCCGTCGATGCGGCCCTCAAAGTGATCAGACAGCTCATCGACCAAGCGCCGTATTTCTCCCTGATCCAGCCGAATAAGCGTCCCGGTTATATGGACCGCGACATAGTTCCACGTCGGCACTTGATCCTCGACCCCGTACCAATCGGGTGAAATGTAAGCGTGGGCGCCTTGGATGGCGATGGCAGCAGGCAGGCGGTTGAGGCGTGCTTTGACGATGGCATTACCACGGGCCAAATGCAGCTCGGCGAAACCGCGAGTCTCTGACAGCAGGAACGGCACATGCGCCAGCATCGGCGGCTGAGCGCTGTCGGCGGTTGCGCATAGCATGCCAAAGCCAACCTGCGCGGCGAAATCGAGGTCTCGCTTAGTGCTGCTTTGGCGGAAGATTGGGTTCGGGTGCATGGCGCTGATTCTTTCGGATATTCAATAAAATACTTGATCGTGGCGATGGACTCTTAGAATGCTGTTTACGGTCCAAGTTAGGCTAAGAGTCTATCGTTCACCCACGTCGCATCGGAAGGGAAAACCATGTCTGACGCCAGCAAATTCCAAGCGCCTGCGCAATCATCGTACGATGTCGTCATTGTTGGCGGCGCAATGTATGGCTCCGCGATTGCATGGTTTACGCAAAGCAACCCGGATTTCGATGGCTCGATCCTCGTGGTCGAGCGCGATCCGACCTATGAGTGGACATCGACGTCGCATACCAACTCTTGCATCCGGCAACAGTTCACCAACGAAATCAACGTCCGCATTTCTCAGTTTGGCGCGGCATTTGTGAAGAACTTTCGCAGCTACATGGGCGAAGAAGATGACCGGGTGCCGCAACTTCGTATCCAGAACTTCGGCTACATGTATCTCGCTGATAACCCGGCGTTTGCCGACGTGTTGGCCGAAAGCCAACGGCTGCAGGCGGACTTGGGCGCCGGCACCAAGCACTTGTCGCGCGACGAAATCGCCGCTGCATACCCGTTTTATAACCTCGAAGACATCATCGCCGCGAACCACAATCTGGTGGACGAAGGGTACTTTGACGGCGCAACGCTGTTCGATTGGTGGAAGCGTTCCGCCAAAGAGCGCGGGGCGGAATATTGCACCAACGAAGTCACCGCAATGACGCTCAACGCAGCGGGGACGGCGGTTGAGTCCGTGACGCTGGCCACGGGCGAGGTTGTTGCTTGTGGCGCGGTGGTTAACGCCAGTGGCCCCCGTGCGGTTGAAACCTCTAGGATGGCCGGGATCGAGATTCCGGTCGAGCCGCGCAAGCGCTATACCTTCATCTTTGATGCCGCGCATCCGCTGGACCGTGACTTGCCGCTGACCATTGATCCGACGGGCGTTCATATGCGCACCGAGGGCCAATATTACCTCGCGGGTTGTCCGCCCGATGAGGATCCAGCGGTCGCCTACGACGACTTTGTGCAGGACCACTCGATTTGGGAAGAAAAGGTCTGGCCTGTCATCGCGAACCGCATCCCACAGTTCGAGCAAATCAAGCTCGTAAACTCTTGGGCTGGTCACTATGCGTTTAACACGCTCGACCAAAACGCCATTATTGGCCCGCATACACGGGTGAAAAACTTCATCTTTTCCAATGGTTTCTCCGGTCACGGCTTCCAGCAATCGCCAGCGATGGGGCGCGGGATTTCTGAATGGATTGTCTATGGAGAATACCGCTCGCTTGACCTCTCACCCTTTGGCTACGACCGCATCGAAGCGGGTCGTCCCTTCATTGAAAAGGCTGTTATCTAATGAGTACGAAACCAGTTGCGATGATCGTCGGTGGCGGCAGTGGAATTGGCGCTGATGCCGCGCGGAAGATGCACGAAATCGGCTACGAGGTTGCGGTTCTGTCGTCCAGTGGCAAGGGCGAAGCGCTGGGGAAGGAATTAGGCGGCTTGGGCTTTACCGGTTCCAACCTTGTTGTCGCGGACCTCGAAGCCTTTGTTGCAGCGACCATGGATCGCTTTGGCCGGATTGATGCGGTGATCAACTGTGCTGGCCATGGTCCCAAGGGCGATTTGCTGTCGATCAGTGACGAAGATTGGCACTTGGGCATGGATTACTACTTCCTGAACGTCGCGCGCGTCACCCGTCTCGTTACGCCCATTATGGAGGCGCAGGGGAAGGGCGCGATTGTCAACGTTTCGACGTTTGCGGTCTTTGAGCCGGACCCGGACTTCCCAACCTCTGCCGTGTTCCGCGCTGGGTTGGCGGGATACACCAAGCTGTATGCTGACAAATACGCGGCCAAGGGCGTGCGGATGAACAATGTTCTGCCGGGCTTCATCGATAGCTTGCCGGAGAAAGAAGACCGACTGGCACGCATTCCCGCCGGTCGCTATGCACAGGTTCGTGAGTTGTCTGAGACGATTGCGTTTCTGGCGACCGACGCTTCGAGCTACGTCACCGGTCAGAACCTGCGCGTGGATGGCGGCTTAACGCACTCCGTCTAGGGGAAAACCCGCACCTTGCGGTCAAGGCCAAGGCGAGGAATATCGATCTTGGGGCAGCGGTCCATCACAACCTGCAGCCCCGCCGCCTCTGCCTTTGCTGCGGCGGTCGGGTTGATGACGTCCAACTGCATCCAAATGCTGCGCAAGCCAAGGCGTTCGTTCTGCGCCAGCGCATCATCAACAACCCCGCCAGCAGCCTCGCTGTTGCGGAAAATATCGACCATATCCACCGGTGCCGGCACGTCAGCAAGGCTGGCGTAAACCGGTTGTCCCAACAGCGTTTGGCCTGCCAAACCCGGGTTGACGGGATGCACGCTGTATCCCTGTTCCAGCAGGTACGCCATGACGCTGTGGGAATCGCGCTCTGGATTGGCCGATGCGCCAACCAGCGCAACGGTTTTGGTCGTGCTCAACAGCTGGCGCAGATCGCCATCGCTTGGACTTGCGGACATGGGGGCCTCTGGTGGGTGTCTTGTCGTTTGGGTTTAGCACGAGTTTGTAGGCCGAGAGACAGGATTTTCTTGGCCTGAATGCGCTTCATTCTGGCGCTCAATGCCGGTTTTCAGTGACTCACACCGCTCATCTTTGGGGCTTTGCAGGGTGCGAGCGGCGCGGTTGAACAGCGCGGCGAGAACCTTCGCCGCCCGACGCTGAACCCGCGTCGCGCACCGAAAATCGGCCACCATATACTCCACATGCGCCCGACCGCCGCGCAGCTCTTTAAACCGCTCAGCGCCTGCGCTCATGTTATACAACCGCTGGCCTGTGCGCGCGTAGCCATGGTTGATGGCACGGAGCTGCCGATAAAGCCCCCAACGCTGCGGCAAGGCCGTGTCATAGCCAACGATGGGCCCCGTGAGGGTGCCGTGCTGCTCGCTGCGGCCAATGACACCAACCATGGTGCCGTTTGCGTCAAAAAGGCCATCGAGGTTCAAATCGAGCTTGGCCTGAGCGTGCTGCAAAAATTCAGCTGTGTAGTGCGGATTCAGGCGAGAATACTTTTCGAGATAGAGCTGGGCATAGAGGTCCGCCGCACGGCAGAACTCAGCGGCAGAAAACGAGGTGCCGGGGCGTCGTGTAAAACCGCTTGTCGCCAGCAGTTTCGCATCCTTGGTTTCGTCGGTTGTCCACTTTTGATCCACGGCATAGTCCCGAATAAAAATCTTGCGGATCGGCAGCAGGACCAGTCCTTCGCGGCGGAAAGCGTCAAGGCTTGCCGCGTGAGCCGCGCTGTTCACGGAACGGAGAACCGGGATGAACCCTGCGTGTCGCGTGCTGATGTCTTCAAAGGCATTCAGCCAATCTTGCGGGTTTGCGGGCGGGAGGATGTTTGTTGCCACCAGCCAGTTATTCAACTGCACCTGACGGTCCATCCCCGTCGCAGCAACCAGCGGCGAAAACCCCGCCAACGCGCCACGACCGGCCAGACGCACCAACCGATTTTCCGTCAATCGGTCGAGTTCTTCCGCGCCATAGTCGAGGAAGGCACGGCTGGGGCAGTTGATGTAGCATGTTCGGCGCAGGCCCGCGTTCACACTCATCGGAACCGTCCACGCGCCAACGCACTGGGTGAAAACCTCGGTCTCAAGGTTACGCACCAAGGCGCTTGCGCCGGTCTGTTGCACCAGCGCAGCGAGGTTTTTTGCGGCCTGATCACTCATATTGCGGGGCTCGGATTTTCCACAGTTGAGACCATAGCGAACAGATTAGACATTGACAAGTTTAAGCTTCATCGACACGTTAATGGGGTAGGGTCGTGTGAAAAGCCTATGACTGAGGAGCAAATGGTGAACGCAAACTTCCAGCAACGGACTGCTGCTATCACCGGTTGGGGGCACGCCGTGCCTGCGGCACAGGTGTCGTCTGAAACGTTGGAGCAGACGCATGGATTGGCGCTGGGGTCGCTGGTGGCAGCGACGGGTGTGAAGACGCGCTTTATCGCCGATCGGCTTGGACGAGAAACGCAGGTTGCCTTGGGGCTCCGTGCGGCTCAAACCGCACTGGAACGCGCGGATATTGGCGCAGATGGCTTGGACCTCATCATCGCGGCCTCGGCTGTTCCGCACCAATTAATCCCCAGCACAGCACCGCTTTACCAGCGTGGTCTTGGTCTGCCAGATGGCGCGTGTCAGGTGCTGGATGTCAACACCACGTGCCTGAGCGCCCTATCTGCCTTGGATATCGCAGCGAGTTATCTGGAAACAGGTCGGGCCAGGCGTGTTCTGATCGTGAGCAGCGAGCTGGCATCCTGTGCTCTGCCATGGAAAACAGCGCCGGACGTTGCTGGATTGTTTGGCGATGGTGCTGGGGCGTGGGTGGTTGAGTTGGCACAGGGGCGCGGCGTGGTTGGTGCGGCATTTGCGAGCCACCCGTCAGCCTATGAGGCGTGCCAATTGCCCGTCGGTGGAACGCACAACTCACCCCACGACGACAGCGCCCATTTCCTTGAGCAAGCCTATTTCCAGATGAGCGGAGACGCTCTTTTCCGGGTGGTTCGGGGGCAGTTTACAGGGTTTCTCGATGGCTTTTTGGACTCGATTGGTTGGAGCCGGGGTGAGGTTGATTTCTTTGTCCCCCATCAGGCCAGCCCGCTGAGCCTGCTGCACATGGCCCGTGCCTTTCAAGTGCGCTCAAACCGCTATGTCGATATCACGCGAAGCCACGGCAATCAGATTGCGGCGTCGATCCCCACAGCGTTTGCCCACGCGCGGGAGCAGGGGCAGATTCAAGATGGTGCCCGCGTGCTGATGCTGGGAACGTCTGCGGGCGTCCAATTTGGCGCGGTGGCGTTGATTGCATGACTCGGGTGTTGGTGACCGGCGCGACGGGGTTTCTGGGCCGGCGTGCGATGGGCGTTTTGGCCGATCAGGGGTTTGTGCCGGTGGGTACGGGGCGCCGCCGTGATGCTGCGCCCAAGGGGCATCGCTTTGTCGCGGCGGACTTGAGCCAGCCAAAGTCCCTCGATGCTTTGCCCGATGTCGATGTCGTCGTTCATTGCGCGGCGCGTTCGGCACCATGGGGCGCTTTGGTGGACTTTGAGCGAGACAACGTCCACGCGACGGAAAACGTGCTCCGCTGGGCAGAAAGCCGGGGCGTCACGCGCTTCGTTCATATCTCGACACCGGCGCTGTATTTCGATTTTTGCGACCAGTACGATGTGCTGGAGACTAAGGTCCAGCGCCCCTTCATCAATCATTATGCTGCGACCAAAGCCCTAGCCGAACAACGGGTTCAAGCCTCTTCGGTTCCTGCTGTCATCTTGAGGCCTCGGGCCATCTATGGGCCGGGGGATCAAGCGCTGTTGCCGCGGTTGGAGCGTGCAATCGCAGCCGGGCCATTGCCGATGATCCGCGGGGGTGAGGCAGTCACCAACCTGACCCACGTTGACGACGTATGCGCAGCGATCCTCGCGTCGCTCAAACCCGCCGCTGTTCCGGCAGTGTACAATATCGCAGGCGAGGAGCCTGTTCGCCTCACAGAGTTGGTTGAGCAAATCGCTGAGCGTCGGAGATTGGCTTTGCGGTGGCGCCCTGTGCCGCTGCCGATTTTGCTGGCGGCTGCGCGGGGGCTGGAGGGGGCTTATCGCGGGCTGCGGTTGGCCGGTGAGCCTCGGTTTACCCGCTATAGCATAGGGATTTTTGCCTTTTCATTAACATTGAATACGGATCTGGCTCGGAAAGCGCTTGGTTGGTCATCGGCAATACCGATACAAGTTGGGATTGAGAACGCATTTGAGACGCCGGAGACCTGAGGTTGGAACTGGAATTGTACAACAGCGCGACGATCGCTGCGCCGGGGCGCTTGCTCGACCGGTCGAGCGGCTGGTCGCGGGTCGTGCTTCCCGTGCGATTTGGCCTGTTCGAGCATCCCGACTTGGGCCTGACGCTGATTGATACCGGCTATGGCGCGCGGTGCTATGGTCGGGGCGCGAAGAAGTCTTTTGGACTTTGGCTCTATACGCAGATTTTTCGAGCCGATTTGCAGGCAGCCGGACAGGTGCAGCAGATTTTGGCCGACAAGGGCAAGAGGCCGGAAGACGTTCAAACCGTGATCGTCACCCATTTGCATGCTGACCACATCAGCGAGCTGAAGAGTTTTACAAAGGCTCGTTTTATTGGCTCTCGGCAGGCTTATGATGTGGTGTCGAAGGCTGGATCCGTGCGGGCTGCACTGGGACACGGCAGTTTCCTCGAACTGCTACCGCCGGACTATGCAAGCCGCCTCGACGCCATTGAAGAGTTACCAACCATCGCGCTTCCCTATGGCTTGGGAACCGGTCGGATTTTGGTCAAAGACCAAGTGTCGATTGTCCCGCTTGAGGGGCATGCCGTGGGACACTTCGGGGTCTATTGGCATGATCGTCAAACCCTCTACGCGGTCGATGCGCATTGGTTGCTAAAAGGACTGAGCGACAGAGAACCGATGTTTGGGATGTCAAAGAGCGTGGCGTCAGACGTTCCAGCGGCGGAGCAGAGCCTTGATCTTCTGCGCGGGTTTCAGGCAGCGGGGGGCACGGTGATTCTGTGTCATGATCCGGGGGGCTGCGGGTTCGATGTTCGATAGTCCCAATGGCCGCGTCCTGCGTTCCTTTCTGCACACCCGCTGGTTGGCGGCAAAGCTAAGAAGCCGCACCGATCTGAACCTGCACCAGCAGAGCCAAATGAAGCTGTGGAAAGCGCATGTTTCAGAGAGCTTCCCCCAGTATGATCCAAACACGCTGCGCATGAGCAAGGCGTCGCTGATGGCCGATTTTGCAGCCTTCAACCAAGAACGCCTGACGGCCGCAGAAGTGCGCCGGGGCTTACCGTCTGGCTATGTTCACCCCGACGTGGCGTGCGGCATGTCCACGGGGACCAGCGGCAACCGGGGGCTTTACGTGATAACGCAAGCTGAGCGCTATCAGTGGCTGGGCGTTATCCTTGCCAAAGCCTTGCCCGAGGTCTGGCGCACCCGTCAGCGCGTCGCTGTTATTTTACCGCAAAATTCAGCGCTCTATCAGGCTGGTAATCAATCGCGGTTGCTGCGGGTCGAATTCTTTGATCTTCGGTCTGGGCCGGAACAATGGGTTGATGAGCTGTTGCAACTCAACCCCACCGTTCTGGTTGCACCGCCCAAGATTCTGAGCTGGCTCGCACGCAACACCGATCTTGATCGTTTGACGCCGAGACGCATTTTCTCAGCCGCCGAAACCCTTGATGGCCCTGATCGCGCCGAAATCGAAGCCGCGTTTGGCCTGCGTTTGGGGCAAATTTATATGGCGACAGAAGGATTGCTGGGGGTGACGTGCCGGAAAGGGACGCTGCACCTGACTGAAGATTACGTGAAGTTCAGTTTTGATTGGGTCAGCAACGAGCTTGCATCCCCCGTCATCACCGATTTTTCGCGGCGCTATCAGTTGATCGCGGGCTATGAAATGAACGATTTGCTGCGGGTGCAGGATCAACCCTGCGCGTGTGGCTCACCGCTGCAGCCTGTGGCGGAAGTCGTTGGGCGGCGGGATGATGTGTTCTGGTTTGGTGACGTCATGGTGACACCGGATATTCTGCGGAATGCGGTTTTAGACACGGACGCGCGGATCACGGATTTCCGCATTCAGCAAACCCACGAAGGCCGCGTGATTCTTCGCCTGCCGTCTGTGGTGCCTGATGAGATCAAAGCCAAGGCGCGCGCGGCCCTGAGTTCGGTTCTGCGTGGACGGGGTGTGGAAGCGGAGATTAGCTTTGAAGCGCTGGCGCATGATGACTTGTTTACCCGAAAACTGCGCCGGGTCGAAAGACTGCGAACATGAAGCCCTCAGTCCTGATTACGGGCGCACGGGCGCCGGTGGCCTTGCACTGGGCGCGCCTGTTCAACGCTGCTGGCTGGCGCGTGGTGGCTGCAGACAGCCTCAAGGCACCGCTGAGCCGGTTCAGTCAAATGGTCGATTGCTTCGAACATCTGCCTGCGCCCAAAACACAGCCCATCGCCTTTGCGCATCGCATGGCCAAGATTGTCGAGTTTCATCAAATCAGCCTCATTCTCCCAACGTGTGAGGAGGTGTTTCACCTTGCCGCTGCAGCGCAGGGGAAAGCGTGGGGTGACAAGCTCTATGCGCCGCCCTTGGACGACTTGCTCACGCTGCACGACAAAGGGCGGTTCAACACGTTGGTGGCACAGACCGCCCCCGCTTTTGCGCCTGAGTTTCACCGGTTGGAAAGCCGCGCAGCGCGGGAAGCGGTCAGGGGTAAAGATTGGGTCTTCAAGCCGTGCTTTTCGCGCTTTGGTACAGACACCCTTATATGCCCCGATGATACCCAGCGATCCGCGATTGAACCAACCGTAGAGGTGCCATGGATCGCACAGCGTTACCTGCCGGGGGAAGAGCTCTGCTGCTCCGCACTGGTTCGCGATGGGCAGGTGCTGGCTTTGCAAGCCTATCGCCCGGTTGTGCGGTTACGCGGCGGAACCGGAGCAGGCATCGCCTTTGAAGCCGCTGACGAAAACCGCCACTGGGCGATCGAGCCACTGGTCCGTGCGATAGCGCAAACATTGACCATCACGGGCCAGTTGTCGTTCGATTTTCGGCAGGATGCAGCAGGGCGCTATCGCGTGCTCGAATGCAATCCACGCAGCACCAGCGGGTTTCACTTCTTTGGTCCCCAGCGCGGGCTGGTCGAGGCTGTCGTCGCTGGCCGCGAAACACGTTTCAGGGCGTCGGCGGGCTTGCTGATGGGGGAGCGGTTGCCGACGGTCCTGGTTGGCGGCATGCGAGCCTTGGGCAAGGCGTGGCGGCTGAGAAGCCTTTCTCACTGGCCCAACGACCGCCTTTCGCTGTTGGATCAGGCACGCGCCTTTGCTGAGTTGCTGCGCATCGCACGCGCGCACCGCTGCAGTATTGAGACAGCCTCAACCCTCGATCTAAGCTGGAATTCGCAGAAAAACGGGTAATTCACAGACGTATTCTCTTTGTTCATGCAGTAATCCAATTAAAATGACCACTTAAACGAACGCGGAGTGGTGAGATGGCTTGGGTGGAGCGAAGACTAAGTCTGATAGGCGCGGGGTGGCTGACGCTGGTGTTGAGCGGTTGCGCTGCGGTGACCGAAGACATACCGCCGGTCGACCCAAATTCTCCCACAGAAGCAACCATCGTGACCGCCTTGGGCGACGTGGCTTTTGCTGCAGAGGGCAAGCTGCGTGCGGGTGCCAATAAGGGCGCGTGGGCGCACTATACCCACGCGCTCCGACCGCTGATCATCGGCGATGTCAACTTCGCCAATCTCGAAGCTGTGGTGACGCAAAAGCCGCTTACCTCGTCGGAGACTCAGGGCGCTGGGTTTCAAATGCACACGACGGGGCTCAAACATCTTGTTGAGGACTTGGGGTTCAACCTGCTTTCTACCGCGAATGACCGCAGCGGTAATTTCGGGCGCGAAGGTCAGCTTTCCACGCTGGCCGCGCTGTCGGACTACGACGACCGGGTCATTCACCACGGTTTGGGGACGACCGAGGCGCTGTCACAAGCAAAGACCGGGCGCGTGGGTGAGCAAGAAATCGCCTTTGCCGCTCTGGGGCTTTCAGACAACGCCCCGCGACCGTCTTCCAGCGGACAACCGGGCCAATGGAGCGTTGTTTCCCCGCCTGATTGGGAGAAAACCGTGCAAGCGATGATGCGTCGCGGGGAATCCTTCAAAGTTTTGAGTCTGCACGAAGGGCTCGAATACGAGCAGATGCCCGAAGATCATGTCATCAACCGTTTCCGCCGAGCGCAGTTCCGTGCTGATTTAGATTTGATCATTGCGCATCATTCCCACGTTGTTCGGGGGCTTGAGATGGACGTTAAAGGGCGTGTCATTGCCTATGGGTTGGGGAATGGCATGCTGCACGGTGCTGTGGATATCAGTGAGCGGGGGAGCACGTCTGACTTTGGCTTGATGCTCCGGCTCTACTACCGCCGCAGCGCCATGGGGCCGGTTTTGGAGGCGCTGGAAGCGATCCCGCTGACGTCTGTTCACCGCGCCCCGCGTCCCATGACACCGAGCGCTTCAAAGGTGCGGATCCGGCTGTTGAACGTGTTGAGCCGGGAAACGTCAAACGAGCGGGCGCTGGAGCTCAAAACCCATGCCACCACCGGGTTTGGCTTGTGGTGTCGCTCGATGTTGCAAACCCGTCAGGCCATCGATCTCTGTTCCTGATCCCGCAGCCCCAGAGGAACGCTCACGCGCAGGCTATGAGGTCAGCAAAAGCTGTTGCAGTTGCTCTGCTGCGCGTTTCAACTCCGGCACAACCTCGCGGGCGTCGTTGATCGTCATACGCTGCGAGGGTGCGTGAACCGAAAGGGTGGAGAGCAGGCGCTTGTTCTGATCCAAGATCGGCACGGCAACCGCAACCATGCCCTGCATGAATTCTTCGTTATCCTCAGCATAGCCGCGCAGACGTGTCCGCTTGAGATCAGTCAGCAAGCTCGCTGCATCGCTGTGGGTATTGGGGGTCTGTGGCGGCTCTTGCGTCAGGGCGTGGGCCAAGCGTTCTCGGTGAGAGGTGGCAAGTGTGCTCAAATACAGCTTACCAGAGGCCGTCGCGTGGAAGGGGACTTTGGTCCCGATGGGCAATTGTATCCGCAGCGGCCATTTTGTCTCGACCCGGTCGAGGTAAATCATCCCGTCGCGATCAGGCAGAGCAATGTTACAGGTTTCACCCAAACGCTCCGCCAGCGAGTTTAGAACCGTTCGGCGCGCCGAGCGCAACCGCACCGACGAGACAACACCAAAAGCCAGATTGCGCAGTCGCGTGCTGGGCGAATAGGCGCGGCCATCCATATCGCGCTGAATAAAGCCTTCTTCTTCCAACGAGGAAAAGATGCGGTGGATGGTGGCCTTGGTGAGCTTCAGGCTTTGATTGATTTCCGTCGGTGTGACGGGCACACCCGCCTCAGCGATCTTTTCCAACACAATCAACGCGCGAAGGGTCGTGGGCACCTTTCCCGGGGCGTCAAGGTCTTGCTGGTCTTGGTTTGGGGTGTCAGAGGCCATAGTGCTGTAACCGTTTTGCTTCCCGTGTGTCCGTCAACGCCCAGACAATACGCGGTTGGTCAAAACACGCGCGGGCATGGATGGATACCCTATACTTGCTGCCCAGTAGTTCTGGTATTTTCTACCCCGGAGTTAAGCCGATTCATTTCGCAGTGGGAACCCTTATCCGCACCGCCAGAACGCTTTCATCCCCATTCCATGCTGATTTCGCCGCCTCTAAGCCTGAATGCGCATCGATGGGTTTAATGAACAGTATGGTTTCAAAAAATCCATAAGTTGAAAAATCGCTAATCTTTAAATTGTAAACTAGTAGGTATTCAGCGATCAAAGGTGGATCATGCGTAAATGATGCTTGATGTTCCAATTTCTTTGCTTTTAAGAGGCGCTAGAACGTCCCAATACAAAGGGGCAATTTCGCCCCGGTGTGCGGGGATTACACCAGACGACAAGTGCTGGCAGACAGAGGGATGACTAGTTCATGAAAATGACGACTGAAGAAGCTTTCGTAAAAGTGCTCCAGATGCACGGCATCGAACACGCTTTTGGAATCATCGGTTCCGCCATGATGCCAATCTCCGATTTGTTCCCACAAGCGGGGATCAAGTTCTGGGATTGCGCGCACGAATGTAACGCCGGCATGTCCGCCGATGGCTACACCCGCGCAAGCGGCAAGATGTCTATGGCGATTGCGCAAAACGGCCCCGGCATCACCAACTTTGTCACGCCGGTCAAAACGGCGTACTGGAACCACACCCCCTTGCTGCTCGTGACGCCACAGGCCGCGAACAAGACCATTGGTCAGGGTGGTTTCCAGGAAGTTGAGCAAATGGCGCTGTTCAAGGACATGGTGTGCTATCAGGAAGAAGTCCGCGACCCGTCTCGCGTGGCGGAAGTTCTTAACCGTGTGATCGAAAAAGCCTTCCGCGGTTCCGCGCCCGCACAAATCAACGTGCCGCGCGATTACTGGACACAAGTGATCGACATCGATCTGCCGCAGATCGTCCGCATTGGTCGCTCCGCAGGCGACGAGACCGCCATCGACCGTGCCGCCGAGCTGCTGTCTACCGCAAAGTTTCCTGTGATCCTGAACGGCGCTGGCGTCGTCCTCGCTGGCGCTATTCCAGCGTCTGCTGAGTTGGCTGAACGGTTGGATGCGCCGGTTTGCTGTAACTACCAGCATAACGACGCTTTCCCGGGCTCGCACCCGCTGGCGTGTGGCCCACTGGGTTACAACGGCTCTAAAGCGGCGATGGAGCTGATCAACAAGGCTGACGTTGTTTTGGCGCTGGGCACCCGGTTGAACCCATTTTCAACGCTGCCGGGCTACGGTATCGATTACTGGCCAACGGATGCCAAGCTGATCCAAGTTGACATCAACGCCGACCGCATTGGCCTGACCAAGCGCGTCGAAGTTGGCATTCAGGGCGATGCAAAGCTGGTGGCTGAGCAAATCCTTGCACGCTTGTCCGCAACCGCCGGCGATGCTGAGCGTGATGCTCGGACGGCTTTGGTTGCTGAAACCAAATCCCGCTGGTCACAGCAGCTGACCTCCATGGACCACGAAGACGACGATCCGGGCACCAACTGGAACGAGCGTGCGCGGGGTCGTGAGCCTGAGCGTATGTCCCCCCGTATGGCGTGGCGTGCGATCATGTCCGCTTTGCCGAAGGAAGCGATCATTTCCTCCGATATCGGCAACAACTGTGCGATTGGCAACGCGTACCCAAGCTTTGACGAAGGCCGCAAGTACCTCGCGCCGGGCCTGTTTGGTCCCTGTGGCTACGGTCTGCCCGCTATCCTCGGTGCCAAGATCGGCCAGCCAGACGTTCCGGTTGTCGGTTTCGCCGGTGACGGCGCTTTCGGTATTTCCATGAACGAGATGACCGCCTGTGGCCGCAACGACTGGCCGCCTGTGACCATGGTTATCTTCCGGAACTACCAGTGGGGCGCGGAAAAGCGGAACACAACGCTTTGGTTCGAAGACAACTTTGTTGGCACTGAGCTGAACCTCGATGTGAACTACGCGAAAATCGCTGACGCTTGTGGTCTTAAAGGCGTTCAGGTCTCCACCATGGAGTCCCTGACCGACGCGTTGAACACAGCGGTGAAAGAGCAAATGAACGACGGCGTAACAACCTTTATCGAGGTTGTGCTGAACCAAGAACTGGGTGAGCCGTTCCGCCGTGATGCGATGAAGAAGCCGGTTTCTGTTGCCGGTATCGACATCAGCGACATGCGCCCACAGCAAGTCGGCTAAACCCTGCTTTAAGGGTCTGCTGAACCAGACAAAGGGACGCCCCAACCGGCGTCCCTTTTTTGTTGGCAACAAGCCCGTGAGCCACGCTTAACAGCGACCCCTTCACCGCCTAAGGTGCGGGCACGTTTTACGCCTACAAACCCTTGGATGGACCCGCTGCCATGTCACTGCCGCAAACCATGAAAGCCATCGTCACCGTCGGACAGGGTGGATACGACACGTTGCAATATCGGGACGTATCCGTGCCCCAACCCCAAGCGGGCGAAGTCCTGCTGCGGGTTTTGGCGGCAGGGATGAACAACACGGAAATCAATACGCGCTTGGGATGGTATTCATCCGATGTCTCCGGCTCAACCGACAGCACAGCGACAAACGCCAGTGACAAAGAGCACGATGACGGCGGGTGGTCCGGCAAAACACCCTTCCCCCTGATCCAAGGCACCGACTGCTGCGGCGAAGTCGTTGCACTGGGGGAGGGCGCTGCTGCTGAACTGCTGGGGCAGCGGGTGCTGGTGCGGGCTTGCATGCGGGTGCATGGTTTTGATGATCTTGAATGCGAATGGATGGCGTCAAACTTCGACGGTGCCTTTGCGCAGTTCGTTAAGGTGCCGGCCAGCGAGGTCTTCGCCGTGAATTGTGAATGGTCGGATGCTGAGTTGGCCACCATTCCGTGCGCCTATGCGACCGCTGAAACCATGCTCAACCGCGCCCGCGTGGGGGCGGGGCATCATGTGTTGATCGCTGGTGCGTCGGGCGGTGTTGGGTCTGCGGCCGTGCAACTGGCCAAGGCACGCGGGGCGACGGTGACGGCGCTGACCAGCAAAGGCAAAATACAGCAGTTGCTCGACCTTGGGGCGACCCGCGCCTTGGACCGAGACGAAGATCTGGTTTCTGCGCTGGGGGAGTTTTCCGTCGATGTGGTGATCGATAACGTGGGCGGGACGGGCTTTCCCGCCATGCTCAAAGTGCTCAAGCGCGGCGGTCGATTGGCAACGTCGGGGGCGATTGCAGGCCCGATTGTGGATCTGGATATGCGCGATTTGTATCTCAAGGACATCGTGCTGATTGGATCAACAGCGTGGGACGAAATGGTCTTTCCCCGTTTGGTGCAGCTGATTGAGGCGGGGGTGATCAAGCCGTTGCTGGATCGAACCTATCCGCTGGACCAAATCGTAGCAGCGCAGGAAGAATTTTTGCGCAAGCGCCATTTCGGAAACTTCGTGCTCATCCCACCAAGTGCTTAACATGCAAAGAAGTTTTGTTTGCCGGGTGGCGATCAGTGATGCAGGGTGAAGGGCTATTTCAACAGTAATGCCCAATTTACCCTGGTGGTGCCCCCTTAATGATCGAAACGCGCAGCCGCACTTTGCTGGCCATCGCCATGACGTTGTTGGCCATTCTTGGTTTCGACTCAATGGCCATTATGGTGCGTTTGTTGTTGGAGCAAGGGTACACAGCGCCTGAGCTTTCCGCCTACCGGAACACGCTGGGCATTGTGCCGTCGGTCATCATCATCCTGTGTATGGGCGCGTTTAAATTTAACCGCCAAAGCATCATCATTCGGCGCTGGCGGCTGGCGCTGTTTCGCGGTGTGACGGTAGCCGTGGCGCAGTTGGCGTTCTACACAGCGTTGGCGAACTTAGAGCTGGCCACGATTTCAGCGCTGGCGCAGACCAACGCCCTGTTTGTCGTGATAATGGCCGTGGTGATGTTCAAGGACCGGGTTGGGCCGTGGCGGATTGCGGCGCTGCTGATTGGGTTTATTGGCGTCCTGTGGGTTTTACGACCGGGAACAGACGCGTTTACGCCAATCGCGTTGCTGCCGATGGTCGCGGCATTTTGCTACGGGTTTTCCATGGTGACGGTCCGCTATTTCCCTGACGAAGTTCCGAACGCGTTGCTGTATTTGTATTCTTCATTGGCCAGTGCGCTGGGTGCCTTTGTGCTGGCGACTTTTACCACCGGTTTCTCCCCCATTGCCCAGACCACAGACTTGGTGCTGATCGTGACGATGTCGACAGCAGGGGGGATCGCGGTTTTGCTGCTGATGTTTGCCTACCGCATCGCAGCGTCTGCTGTGCTCGCGCCGTTTGGCTACCTGGGAATCTTGACGGCCTTAGGCTTCGGATGGCTGTTCTTCCGTGAAGCGCCGATCGACACACTCTTCCCCGGTGCGATTCTTATTGTTGGCGCCGGTGTCCTGATCATCTGGCGCGAAAACACGCATCGAAAGAAAGCATCTGAGCGCGACCCGCCTAAGTCGCGTTAAGCCGCGTTGTGGGCAAGCTGCCCTGTCATGGCAGCAACAACGAGACGAATTCAGTCGCGAAATAGGCGTTTTCCACTAAAAATATCTATGAAACCCACTAACGTCCCGCTTGCTTTAGAGAGGGATAAGTATGCAAGCGGCACAGCTGCGCTGGATAAGATGGGGCACTTTGGGCCTTGTCCTTTTGGTCTTGGGTATCGTTGGCTTTTTTTGGTTTGGGCCGGGAAAGGTTACGGCGGCGAGCTTTGAGCCGCGCGGTGATTCCTTGGTCATGCGCGGTGTCATCACGAAATCCACCCCACAAGCGCTGAAAGAAGCGCGGGAGGAATTTCCGGGTCTGACGCGCATCATCATGGCGTTCGTCCCCGGTTCAGTAGACGACGTGGCCAACCTTGAAGCGGCGCGCATGGTCAGGGCCGCTGGCCTTACGACCGTGATTCCCGCCGATGGCGTCGTGGCGTCGGGCGGGACTGATTTCTTTCTCGCGGGTCGAGAACGCATCGTGCGGATTGGCGCGTGTATCGGTGTTCACGCGTGGTCCGGCGGGTTGGGAACCAAGCCCGAAAACCTGTCTCGCACCCATGAAGCCCACCGCATGTACCTCGATTATTATGCCAGCATCGGCATTAATCCGGCGTTCTATTGGTACACGATAGACGCCGCGCCTTCGACATCCATTCACTGGATGACAGATCGAGAGATGCGCCACTATGCGGTTGCAACATCCTACCAAACCGCCCAAATCTCGCGGGTGAGCGGCTGTGATGATCGCCTTTAGCGGCCTTCGCGGTCGGCGCTAGCGCGTCCACTGGTGAAGCTTTTGACCACCCAAATGGTGGCCCCGATGACCAGTCCCCAGAACGCTCCACTCACCCCAAACAGCGTCATGCCGCTGGCGGCAATGATGAAAGTCAGGGCAGGGGCTTCGAGCTGCTGGCTGTTTTCAAAGGCGCGGTTAAAGGCTGAGACCAGCGCCGGGATCAGGGCTAAGCCAGCAATGGCTGTAATCAATTCCGGCGGCGCGGCGGCGGCAAAGCGTGTGATGGTTCCCGCGGCAAAGGCGAGCGCGACGTAGCTGATACCTGATACCACAGCCGCCCAATAGCGCCGCCGCCGGTCCGGGTGTGCGTCCTCCCCGCTCATCATCGCGGCGGTGATCGATGACATATTCACGGCAACGCCGCCAAAAGGGGCGATGAGCAGGCTGGCGTAGCCGGTTTGGCGAAGCAGCGGCTGGCGCTTGGTCTCGTAGTTGTTCAACTCAAGCACGGCAAAACCGGGAATATTCTGTCCGGCCATGGTCACCAGATAGATCGGCAAAGCCACGGAAATCATAGACGACAGGCTGAAGACAGGCGGAACGATGGCCAGCGTTGGCAGGACATTGGCACTGGAGCCCGGCTGCATAGCGCTCGACAGGTCCACGCCAAAAACCAGCACAAGCACCAGCGCGACAACAGCCAACGGCATCGCTGCCAGTTTGTTCCAACTCAGCCCAATCAACCAAGCGATCAGGACCGGCAGCACCAGCAGCGGAACCGACCCCAAGGCCAAAGCTGGGGCAAAACACAGCTTCAGAATCACCCCGGCCAGCAGGGCATTGGCGATGGGTTTTGGGATGTTCGAGACGACACGCCCCAGCGCAGGGATGAGACCGGTGACAATGATCATCAGCGCACAGAGGATAAACGCCCCCACAGCCTCCCCAAACCCGCCCGGCAATACGGCTGTTGAGGCCAGAAACGCCGCGCCCGGTGTGGACCAGGCCACAGCCGACGGCGCGCGGGTGAGCAGGGGGACAATGATGCTGCAAAGCCCCATCGCCAGTGCCGCAACAAACAGCCCCGTCGCGGCTTGCTGCTCCGTCGCACCAACCGATGTCAGGCCCGCAAGCAGGATCGCGAACGACGCGGAATAGCCGACAAAAGCGGCCAGCAAACCCATGTAGACAGCCGATAGTGAAAGATCGCGAAGCATAGGACTGTAACTCAAACAAACAGGACCAAGGAGCCTACTGTGTAGCGCATTAGAGCGGATCGCGTCACGGGATCAAAACATCGACCCAGACCAAGTGATGGTCAGAAGCACTGTTCCAGCGCGCCCGAGGGTCGTCTTTGGCAAACCACGCCACGCCGCTGCCGTGTACCGACAGGCTACGGCAGGGAAGCACGTAATCGACGCGCATGGATTGATGGCGGAAATCGGCGGTTCGGGTGCCGTGCGCGCCCCGTGGTTCGGGGTCCACGACGCGGGGATGGTGAAGCAGTTGCGCAATGGCCTGATCCTCGCTATCGCCCCGATCGGGGTCAGCGTTCAGGTCGCCAAGGATGATAAATGGCGCGCTGTCAGGGGGCAGGCCACCGCGCTGGCCGGCGTCATCGACCAGATAGTCAGCATCACGCAGATAGTCCGCCCACAACCGAATTTCGTCATGATTTCGGCGTCGGTTGCGTTGCTCTGGACCGTCAAAAACAGGGGGCGTCGGGTGGCTGAGCAGCAGGTGCAGGGGGCCGAGGGTTGGGACATCGATCACGGCATCAACATGGTTCTTGGAGCTGAGCCGAAAGACCTCCAACACCGCAGGCGCAAAGAAGTCGCCTTTGCCGGATTTTCTCTGCTGATCGGGCAGGCGCGCGCCGGGCATGTCCCGCCACAGAAAATGCTGAAACGATCGGGTGGACGTGACCGGAAAGCGCGAGAGCAGCGCAAAGCCGTACTGACCGGGGAACTCACCGAAGCCAAACGCATTCTCCGGCGTTGGTTTCCGTCCCTTCCCCAAAACATCCAACCCCGTTGGAATGCCGGTATTGCTGGGAAAGGCTTGTGCGGTAAAGGGCGCCTGATCGGGCAAAGCCAGACTCAGCCGCCGGGCGAGGGCATTGGCGGCTTCTCCGGCGGGATCAAAGTCCAGCTCGTTGATCAGCACCACGTCTGGATTGGCCTCGGCGAGGGCAGCAATGATGTGCCGTACTTGCTGGTTCGAAGCGTCGTTGACCCGCGTGATTATCGTTCCCGGCTGTTTGCCAAACAACGACACGTTAAAGGTCGCAACCCGCAGATGCTGCGCGCCGTTGGAAACGGGCCGGTGGGGCGAATGAAGGGGGTCAGCCAAAGCCGCTTCCTCAGAACTGGGTGATCCTTCCTTAAAGACCAGAAACACACCCTCAACAAGCAGGCGTGAAACAGTTTTGAGGCGCTGAAGCCTTGAGTTCCTGCCGCATATGCGCAGGAGTAACAGGAGCAACGACCAAGGAGTGCTCTGCCCCATGCCCACCTTTTCCGCCAATCTGGGATTTCTATTCGGCGATCAATCGCTGCCCGACGCCATTCGTTCTGCGCATCAGGCTGGATTTGCCGCTGTGGAGTGCCACTGGCCCGCTGCGGAAGACATAGCCGCGATCCGCGAGGCACTGGCGGAAACGGGCTTACCACTGCTCGGGCTCAACACGGCACGGGGCAATGTTGGTGGGGGTGAGATGGGGCTGAGCGCGGTTCCGGGGCGACAGGCTGAGGCGCGTGATGCCATCGATCAAGCCTTTGACTTCGCCCAGCAACTCGACGCCCACGCCGTTCATGTCATGGCCGGACGCGCCCAAGGGCCAAAGGCTGAGGCGGTGTTTATCGAAAACCTGCTCTACGCCTGCGATCACGCGGCGCAAAGCGGGAGAATCGTTCTCATCGAGCCGTTGAACCGCTACAGCGCGCCGGGCTATTTCTTTGACACCACCGCCCAAGCAGAACGGCTAATAGAGCAGGTTGGCCGTGCGGAGCTGGCGCTGATGTTCGACTGCTTTCACGTGCAATTGACCGAAGGCGATTTAAGCAACCGGCTGGCGACGTTGCTGCCGATCATTGGCCACATCCAATTTGCCGGCGTGCCGTTTCGCAGCACGCCGGACCGGGGCGAAGTGAACTACGGCCACATCTTTCGCCACATCGACCAACTGGGCTGGACCCGGCCTTTGGGCGCTGAATATCTGCCCGATGGCCCAACACAGGACTCGCTGGGTTGGTTGCGAGCGGTTAAAGCAGGCGCGTTCTAGGCAATAAAAAAGGGCGCCCGGTGTGAGCGCCCTTTGCCGTCTTCAAAGTCAGTGTTGGCTATACGGGCCAGCCACCAACAGCTTTGATCTCAACAAACTCGTCCAGCCCCCAAGGACCACCCTCGCGGCCATTACCAGACTGCTTCATGCCACCAAATGGTGAGCCAGCGGTGCGGGCTTTGCCGTTCATGTCGACCATGCCCGAGCGCACAGCACGGGACACACGACGCGCGCGCTCTGGGTCGGAGGTTTGGATGTAGTTGGTCAGGCCATAGTCCGTGTCGTTGGCAATCGCGATGGCTTCTTCTTCGCTATCGAACGGCATCATGGACAGAACCGGGCCAAAGATCTCTTCGCGCATGATCTGCATGTCGTTGTTACAGTCTGCGAACACCGTGGGGCGAACGTAGTAGCCGCGGTTCAGGCCTTCTGGACGACCAACGCCGCCAGCAACCAGCCGCGCGCCTTCGTCGATACCTTTTTGGATCAGGTCTTGGACTTTGTTGAATTGCAGCTCAGAGACCAGCGGGCCGATGTGGCGACCTTCTTCGGACGCTGCATTCACGGTCGTAGAGTTTGCCGCTGCGATGGCTTCTTCAACAGCCTCATCGTAGCGGGAACGCTCGACCAACATGCGGGTTGGCGCGTTACAGGACTGACCGGTGTTGTTGAAACAACGGATGATGCCTTGCTTGACCGCTTTGGGATCGGCGTCAGCGAAAATCAGGTTGGCACCTTTGCCGCCCAGTTCCAGCGACACGCGCTTGATCGTCTCTGCGCCTGCGATGGTGATGGCGCGACCGGCGCGGGTGGAGCCGGTGAAGCTGACCATGTCCACGTCTGGGTGCACTGAAAGCTGACTGCCAACACCCGGACCATCGCCGTTGACCATGTTGTAAACGCCAGCGGGCACACCAGCTTCGTGCATGATTTCGGAGAACAGAATGCCCGACATTGGCGACTGCTCGGATGGCTTCAGGATCATCGTGCAACCGGTTGCCAGCGCCGGAATAACCTTGAGCGTGATCTGGTTCATCGGCCAGTTCCACGGCGTGATCAGGGCGCAAACACCGATCGGCTCTTTGATGATGCGCGTATCCTGGATATCATCGCTAAACGGCTCTTCGAACTCAAAATCCTTGAAGGCTTTGATAAAGGCGTTCAGGTGCGAAGAACCCGTGCCAGATTGCTGGACCTTCGCCATATCGATGGGGGCACCCATTTCCTGACTGATCGCAGCGCCCATTTCGTCCGAGCGGCGCATGTAGACGTCGAGGATGGATTCCATCAACTCAAGGCGTTCAGCCTTGCTCGTTTGACGCCATGTAGGAAAGGCCGCTTTCGCCGCTGCAACCGCAGCATCAGTGTCAGCCTGACCGCCCATCGAGATGGTGGCGTAGACTTCTTCGTTTGACGGGTCGATGACATCAAAATCGCGGCCTTCTTTTGGCGCAACCCACTGTCCATTGATATAGAAATTCCGACTGTTTTGCATGGTGACGGTCCCTCCCATTGCGTCTGTACATTGTGGCACTTTGGTACGATCCCGCTCGGTAAGGCAATGTTTTTGACGCGACATAAACTCGCGTGGGATACCAGCCCCGCATGAGCAGGGACGCGGAAAGCCGCAAAATCGAGATTGGTCCGCCACCGAGTGCGGCATTTATTCTGTCGGGTGAGTGAACAATTCCTTACCGGAACCCGCCTTTAATCGCCTAAGGACCGGTCAAACTGGGGATCCGCGGGTTTGCGTTTGCCCGCAGAAGGATGCTGGTGCAGAGTTTGGTCATCAATTCCCAAAGCTGAAAGATGATCCATGAAGAATGGCGGAGAGCTGCTGGTCCAGACCCTCGTAAACCTTGGCGCGACAAAGAGTTTCGGCGTGCCCGGTGAGAGCTATCTGCCCGTCTTGGATGCGATGTACGACACGCAGGGAAAGTTCGACTTCGTGCTCTGTCGGAACGAGGGCGGGGCGTCGTTCATGGCCTCGGCCTATGGCAAGTTGACCCGCACGCCGGGCATCTGCTTCGTCACCCGTGGACCGGGTGCGACCAACGCGTCGATTGGCGTGCATACGGCCATGCAGGATAGCTCGCCCATGATTTTGTTTGTCGGGCAAATCGGGACGGAAATGCGCGAGCGGGAAGCCTTTCAAGAAGTCGATTACCGCGCTGTTTTCGGAACGATGGTGAAGTGGGCGACGGAGATTGAAGACACGGAACGTGTGCCAGAAATGGTGGCGCGCGCGTGGAAGGTTGCGACCAGTGGCCGTCCGGGACCAGTCGTTGTGGCCCTACCGGAGAACACGCTGAACGGGTCCAGCGGTATTGACCCTATTTTGGAGATGCGCGCTTTGGCTGAGCCGAGCCCTGATGCAGCGTCACTGGCCGATGCAAGGGCGCTGTTAGAGCGCGCCGAGCGGCCGTTGATGATGTTGGGCGGGTCGATGATCTCCGACCACAGCCAGCGCCTGTTTGAGCGATTTGCCGAGCAGAGCCATATTCCCGCAATCACAGCGTTTCGCTTCCAAGACTGCTTCAACAACCACTCCCCGGCGTTTTGCGGAGAGGCGGGCGTTGGCATGCCGCCCCACGTTCAGCGGCTGATCCGCGAGGCCGATGTCATCCTCGCCGTCAACGTGCGCTTTGGCGAGATGACCACAAACGCCTACACGCTCATGGATGTCCCGGTTCCCAAGCAGAAACTGATCCACGTTCATGGTGCCGAAAGTGAGCTTGGCAAGATATACGTGCCAACCATCGGCATTCAGGCCGGGCCAAATGCCTTTGCTGCTGCGCTAGAGCCCATCGAGCGCCGACCCAGTGAATGGAGCCAAGGCGCGCGGAAGACCTATGAAGCCTTTCTTGACGTAAAGGCGCAGCCCTCGCCAGTTGATATGGCCAGCGTTATCAAACACTTACGAACCGTGCTGCCGGACGACGTGATTCTGACCAACGGCGCGGGTAACTTCACGGTTTGGTCCAACAAGTTCTTTCCGTTGGGGCCAGAAGCGCGGCTGCTTGCGCCGCAATCTGGCGCAATGGGCTACGGCGTTCCGGCTGCGATCGCGGCCAAGGTCGCACACCCCGATCGACGGGTTGTGTGCTTCGCTGGAGACGGCGATTTTCAGATGAATTGTCAGGAGCTGGCAACGGCCAAGCAAGCGGGCGCACAGCCGATTATCCTGATCCTCAACAACGGCATTTACGGCACCATTCGCGCGCATCAGGAAACGCACTTCCCGGGCCGGGTTTCGGGGACAACGATGGAAAGTCCAGACTTTGCCATGTTGGCACAGTCCTATGGCTTTCACGGTGAACGGGTGAGCCGAACCGAAGATTTTGCCGCCGCTTTTGAGCGCGCCCTGGCCTCCCCAACCGGCGCTGTTCTCGATCTTGAAATCGCGGCAGAGGCAATCACGCCGAACAAGACGCTCACCGAGATAAGAGACGAAAACCAAGCCTGATCTGCATTGCTCCACCGAGGGGAAATGGGCTAGATTTTGGGGCGTCTACACGCCGGAAACGCAGTGAAACAACCAACAGCAGGATGCTCGACTGATGCAATATTTTGACGGTATCGAACCGCTTAAATTCGAAGGCCAATCGAGCACAAACGATTTAGCGTTTCGTCACTATGACCCGACTGAAGTGTTCATGGGTAAGACGATGGCCGAGCACCTGCGGTTCGCGGTTTGCTATTGGCACAACTTCGTCTGGGAAGGCTCGGACGTGTTTGGGCAAAACAGTTTCCCGCGCGCTTGGAACGCCTTAGCGGACAGTGATCCCATGACGGCGGCAAAGGCGAAAACCGATGCAGCCTTTGAGTTGTTTCAGGTGTTGGGTGTGCCGTTTTATTGCTTCCACGACATCGACGCGCGGCCCGAAGGCGCGACATTTGCCGAGAGCGATCGGAACCTTTCCCAGATCGTGGATTACATGCAGGGCAAGCAAGAGGCGACGGGCATGAAGCTGCTGTGGGGCACGGCGAACTTGTTCAGTCACCCTCGATTTATGGCAGGTGCCGCTTCTAACCCTGATCCAGAAGTCTGGGCCTACTCAGCGGCGACGGTTGCCAGCTGCATGGATGCAACCCAGCAGCTGGGCGGTGAGAACTACGTGCTGTGGGGTGGTCGTGAGGGCTATGAGACTTTGCTCAACACCGATCTGAGCCGAGAAATGGACCAGATGGGCCGGTTCTTTGCCAAGGTCATCGACTACAAGCACAAGATCGGTTTCAAAGGCACCATCCTGATCGAGCCCAAGCCGCAAGAGCCGACCAAGCACCAGTACGACTATGACGTCGCAACCGTGTACGGCTTTCTCAAGCGCTATGGGCTGGAAAACGAGGTGCGCGTGAACATTGAGCAGGGCCACGCCATCCTCGCGGGCCACACCTTTGAACACGAAATCGCCGTTGCGCAGTCCTTGGGGATTTTTGGCTCCATCGATATGAATCGCAACGACTACCAGTCCGGCTGGGACACGGATCAGTTCCCAAACAACACCCCCGAAATGGCGCTGGCGTACTATGAAATCCTCAAGGGTGGCGGGTTCACAACTGGTGGCACCAACTTTGACGCTAAGCTGCGCCGTCAGTCGATCGATCTGAGCGATTTGGTCATGGCGCACGCGGGTGCGATGGATTGTTGCGCACGGGGAATAAAGGCGGCGGCGACCATGCTCGACGAGCGGCCATTGATGGATTTTGTTGATCAGCGCTATTCGGGCTGGTCCGGTGATCTGGCGGCTGAAATCTCCGCAGATGCCGTATCGCTGAGCGATATTCGCGGCATGGTCGCGGAGCGCGACATTAATCCTAAGCCGGTTTCGGGCCGACAGGAGCATCTGGAAAACGTCGTTAACCGTTACGTCTAGGGCGCGCAGAGGCTGGGTTAATCAATGGCGTGCCACGTGCGCAGGCTGTTGGTTTCCCGGTCGAGGATGACGTGCGTGTTGGCAAAGACCTGAAACGGCGCACTCCATCCCGTTTGCGGCCACTTAACACGGACTTGTGCGATGTCAGCCTGTCCCAAGCCAAAGTGCGAAAAACCCATTTGTCCCGATGCGTGACCGCCGCCAATCGCGACGGTTTTGGTCTGGAAGCGATTGCCTGTTTTCACCGAAATTGATGCGCCGATGCCCTGCGGGTTGACCGCGCCATTGCTCAGCTCCACCCGCAAAAAGTTCCCCAAACCCTGCGCGGGACTTGGTGCGTCCAGCGGGCCATGGTTCACAAACAGGGAAGGGACGTCTTCGCGGTTGATCACCAGCAAATCCAATTTGCCGTCAGCGTTGAAATCCTCAATCACGCCACCACGCCCCCGACGGTCCAGCGCAATCCCGGCAAGGTCGCCAACTTCGCGGTACTGACCCGTTTCGCTGCCCAGCAACAGGTTGTCAGGGTCAAAAGCGGCAAAGTTGGGCATGGCCTCCACGTTGCCTTTGGCGATGAAAAGGTCGTGCCACGTGTCGTTGTTCACATCGGCGAACTGTGCGTGCCAACCGGTTGACGGCTTGGACGTATCCCCGGCGTAAGGCCGGTGCGCGGTCAGTCCGGCGTCAAAGGCGAGATCGATATAGATCGGCTCGTCCTCAAAGGCGTCTTCGCTGAGCGCCTGCACTTTGGTATCGCCCATGGAGGTCAGGGCATACTCCGGACGCCCATCGGCATCGAGATCCGCTTCGGCGATCCCCATGCCCCAAATCACCAAGTCTTCCCAACCCTCTGCGCGGGTATACTCGTAGGGCGCGCCCCCGGGTGGAATATGCCAAAGCTGCTCTTTGCCGCCGCGATGGTATTGCCGGTCGTTGGTCACGCGCAGGTCAAACTGCCCTTCGCCTTGCCAATCGGTAAAGAGGATCGAAAGGGTGCAGTGACTGGGCGTCAGCGGGATATTGTCTGCGTAGTCTGGTAAGGCGCCCTGCGTCGAAACAGGGCGGACCAGTCGATTGTCTTCGCATGTACCAAAGGGTGAACCCGGTGCGCGGCGATCAACGTAGTTGCCAAAGGCCAGCGTGGGGAAGGTTTCGCCCGGCTCCCAAATTGCTGAAAACGACGTTGTCCACGCCCGTCCGCCATCGAAGTTCAGCTGCTTGTTCGCATCGCGAAACTGGCAGTTGCCTTCACCCAGTAAAATCCGGTTTGAGCCAAGTCGCAGCAAGACCAAATCCGGGTGCGCATCGTTGTTGAGATTGATGGGATAGGCGCCCGTGACTTTGGTCAGTGGCTTTTCAGTGGCCAAGACGGGGCGTTCTTCAAACCGCAAATCTGCGCCCTTGGATGACTGATTCACGTACAATTTCGCCGGCGAGGTTCCCCCGGCTAGCAGTAAATCTGGGCGTCGGTCGCCATTGCAGTCAAAGCTGGCACCGCCGCCGCCCACAAAGAACTCCCACGGGCCGGTGAAGCGGTGGTCTAGGCCTGCGCTTTGACCGACTTCCGTCAGGGTTGGAATGTCCTGTTGCGCCAATGCAGGCGCGCTTAGTGCGAGGACGAGCGCAGCCCCAAAGCATGCGGTGCGGGTAACGATCCGTTTCATAGCGCGGACGGCTCCCGAGGGATGTCTTTGATGATCAGCGATTTTAAAAACGCGATGATCGAAGACTGCTGCTCTGGCTGCGCGGAGACATAGGCATCACGAGCGCTGCGAGCGTCGCCACCATGGGCGCGAATGACTTCATCGATGGTGGTGATGTCGTTGCGGTGGCCATAGGGGGCCGTATTCCCCACGCCCCAAAGCTCAGTGGTGATAAACACGTTGGTGTCGACAAAGCCCTGAACCACGCGTTCATTGCCCAAGCGGTTTACTTCCGTATCCGTCATGCGGTGCCGTTTGAGGTCGCCAAAGAGAGGAACCAGCACGCGGCCTTGCGCGTCGCGTTCCAGATCAGCGGCCCAGCTCATGTGCGTGAGGTCGTAAATCGCCGTTCGTGCGACGTCGCGGGCATTCAGCGTGCCAGCACCATCCAGTGGACCCGGATCGTGGAAATCGAGGCTTTCCAGCGGCAAAGCGCTGACGTGACAGGTGGCGCAGCCAAAATCGGTGAACAGGCCTTCTCCGCCCTGTGCCGCCGCTGCCCAATCGGGGCTCAGATCGTCGCGCCGAACGGGAGGGGGAAGGGTGGCTTGCCACGCAACGAGAGCAGAAATCTCGCCTTGGCTCATTTCTGCGGTAAAGCCGTCTTCGTCAAAGTCTGACGTGCCGGTCCAGCGTGGCCCAAACCGCTCTTCGGCTTGCATGCCGGAATGGTGGTTCATGGCGTTCAGCGTGAAGTTCCGCAGCGAGCGGATCACACCTTTGTGGGTAAACGGCTTGATGATCAGATCAAAATCGACCCCTTCGATCATGCTCGGGTCCACGGTTGCGTCTGGGAAAGCGGTCAGCGTGCCAAAGGAGATGCCTTTGGCGGTTAAGGCTGCGGTCACAGGCTGCTGCGTCTCGCGGGCAGTGATCAGCGCCTGATGCCTGTGTGATTGAAGTTCTACTGTCATTTCACGAGCAAGCAGTTCGACAAGCCCTGCGCCGAATAAATGGTTGGTTCCGCGCTCGTTGCTGAATTCGGGGTCGGTGGTGTCAAACACGGCGTTGGCAAAGCCCGATGCCGTAAAGACGTTAGTGACGTAATCACCTGCGCCGCCAGAAACGGGGTCATTGTGGCAGGAAGAACAGGCGCTTGCATCCGGTCCAGACGTTCGGCTGAAGGCTTGGGTTAGTGGTTTCCGCGGGCGATGGGGGATGGCGGCCTGTGTGCTGTTTGGCCGACCTGCGCCGTCTTGAGCGGTGAACTTGGCTTCGAACAGGGCTTCACCGGCGTCGAGGAAGAAGAACAACTCATCCTCCAGCAGCCAGCCTTCGGGCCGATAGTCCACGAGATCCAACGCTGGGGTGGTTTCGTCCCAAGCGTTCTGAGCGCTCGCAGGCATGCACAGTGCCCAGAGGGCACTGGCGCAAAGGGTTACAAAGGTCTTCATGCTGCTTGTTCGCCCAGTCGGCGCGGTGCCACCAGTTTCTCTTCGATGTAGGTCAGCGTGTTGCTGTTCAAGGCGTCGTAGATCATCGCGGGTTCGTTGGGTTGGATGGTCAGAGACACTTCCTTGCCCAGCTTGGTCAGCAGATTGGCTGACAGGTGTTTGGAAACGACCGGCTCCATCAAATCAAAGTACTCAGTGCCAAAACCGGTGATGACGATATCGAGCGAGCCATAAACACTGATAAGCCGCGACAGGCCCAAGCCGATGGCCTCGCCCGCCTGCAAAAAGGCGATCTGGAAGTTCCGATTTCCGCGTCGAGCGTCTTCAGCAATACGCAGGATTTCTTCGCGCGGAATGATTTGGGAGCTCACTTTGTTTTTTGGCCCGTCTAGAGCCGTGCGCAAGATGCCATAGAAGGAGGCGTAGGCGTCGATACAGCCTTGCGAGCCACAGCGGCACAAAGGGCCATGAGGGTCGTGGCAGGAGTGGCTGAATGCTGGGGCAGAGTGCTCGCTGCTTTCTGCATCTATGGGGCGGGTGAGGCCTAAACCAATGGTACTGCCCAAGGACAGGCACAGCAACGTGCGGGAGCCTTGATAGAGCCGTTCGGACACCAGCGATGTTTCATGGATCAGGCGCAGTCGATCGCCCAAGTCGTTAAAAGCCTGTCCAAAATCGATGGTTTGGTCGCCAAAGTCTGCGGACCAAATCAGCGTCTTGGTGCCGAGCGAGATGATGCCTTTGATCGATAGCGTCACAGCGGCCAAGTCGGTTAGCTTTACGTCGGCACGTTCGGCCAGTCGATTCAGCCCTTGGCGGACCAGTTGAATGAACGCCGATGCCGAAGAGCCTTCGCGGGGGCGGGACAGGGAAAAACGATCTTTAAGTGTGCCAGAGAAGTCGATCAGCGAGAACTCAACTTCGTCCGACGCAATCCGAACCAAGCCTGCGAACGCCAAATCACCAAAGAGCTCAAAATGGACCTTGGGACGACCGCGACCGGAGGAGGGGGTCGCCTGCTGCTTGATGATGACGCCTTCTTCAACCAGCTCATTGAGGATCACGGAAACCGTGCCAGAGGCAAGACCGCTGCTGATTGACAGATCGCCATGGGAAGCAGAACCGGCTTCGCGAAGTCTTTTTAAAACCAGCGCTCGGTTATGGTGTCTCAATCCTTCGGTCGTGTAAGCAAGCACAGTCAACTACCATCTGTCGTTATCATATTTTGACTAGCATTAATCGAAACAAAGCATAGCACCAAGTAAATTAATTCGAGAGTCGAATTGACATAAATGATTTCTGGTGTATTTTTTCTTCAAGAGTCGGATTTATTCGACTTGTGCGCTCTCGTGGGAGAGGGCAATGTGACATTGCACCGTGTCTGGGAGGACATCATGAACTCGTTTATCAAACTCGCCTTGGCGGCGACCGCTGCCTCAACTCTGGTCGTTTCGACCGCTTTAGCTGATGGCCTGACCATTGGCGTTTCCTGGTCCAACTTTCAGGAAGAGCGTTGGAAGACCGATGAAGCAGCCATGAAAGCTGCGATCGAAGCCAACGGCGACCGCTACATCTCTGCTGATGCTCAGCTGTCCGCTTCCAAGCAGCTTTCCGACGTGGAAAGCCTGATTGCGCAGGGTGCAGACGCGCTGGTGATCTTGTCCGTGGACAGTGGCTCTGTTGGCGCGGCTGTAGACAAAGCTGCTGCTGAAGGCATTCCGGTGCTGGGTTACGACCGTCTGATCGAAGACGACCGTGCGTTCTACCTGACCTTTGACAACAAAGAAGTTGGCCGCGTGATTGCACGCTCCATCCTCGCTGAAGTTCCAAACGGCAACTACGCGATCATCAAAGGCGACAAGGGCGACCCTAACGCGCTGTTCCTGCTCGAAGGCATGATGGACGTGATCGGTGATGCTGTTGCAGCGGGTGACGTTACAATCGTTGGTGAAGCCTTCACCGATGGCTGGAAGCCAGACAATGCTCAGAAAAACATGGAGCAGATCCTGACGGCCAACAACAACAACGTTGATGCTGTTCTCTCCGAGAACGACGGCATGGCTGGCGGCGCTATTGCTGCTCTCGAAGCGCAGGGCTTGGCTATTCCAGTATCCGGTCAGGACGGTGATCACGCTGCTCTGAACCGCGTTGCGCGCGGCACGCAGCTTGTTTCCGTTTGGAAAGACGCGCGCCAGCTCGGTGCAGCGGCAGGTAACATCGCAGCGGCTTTGGCTTCTGGTGTTTCCATGTCTGATATCGACGGTTCCGTAAAGTGGTCCGGTGGTGCGAAGGGCGTTGAGATGGACGCTATCTTCCTCGCTCCAACGCCGATCTCTGCTTCCAACATCGACGTCGTTATCGACGCTGGCCATATCGCTAAAGATAAGGTCTGTGCTGGTTCAATGGCTGGTGTCTCGGGCTGTTAAGTCTTCGCAGTAGCGAAGAAGGTACTTCCGCCCGGCCTCTGGGTTCGTCTCAGGGGCCGGGCGGTATTTTTCTGATAGCAGAGACAAAATTGGCGACGCGGTCCGTGAAGGGCTGTTGGGTTCGTCGTTTTCAGATATGGGGCAGGGTGTGACACATCAGGTCGAAGAGGTACGGGCAGGCAAGGCCGCTCGTGTCGAAAAAGAATCAATTTTTGCGCGCTTTCTGCGATCAACAGAAATCGATGCGCGACTGCTGGGCATGCTGGGAGCCTTGGCCCTGATCTGGGTTGGCTTTCACGTTTACGGCGAGGTGGTCAATGGGTTTGGCGCGTTTCTGACGCCGCGCAACTTGTGGAACCTTTCGGTCCAAACAGCGTCCATTGGCGTCATGGCGACGGGAATGGTGCTGGTGATCGTGACGCGGCACATCGATTTGTCCGTGGGCTCGATCCTTGGTTTCTGTGCCATGTCGATGGCGATTATTCAGGTTTGGATCCTGCCGGAGTTTCTTGGGCTCGGGCATCCGATGATCTGGATCATCACGGTGATCTGCGGGCTGATTATCGGTTGTTTGATCGGGGCCATTCATGGCTATTTGATCGCTTACTTGGGCATTCCCGCGTTCATTGTGACCTTGGGTGGCTTGCTGTTCTGGCGCGGTGCGGCGTTCTTGCTGGCGCGCGGCGAGACGATCTCGCCGGTTGACGACACCTTCTCCAAACTCGGTGGTGGGCCGTACGGAGCCATTGGCGCGGTTGGCAGTTGGATTATTGGCGGCTTGGCGTGCTTGGTCGTGCTGTACATGCTGTGGCAAGGCCGGCAAAAGCGGAAGCGGTTTAACTTTCCAATGCGCCCGATTTGGGCAGAGAGCTTTTTGGCCATTGTCGGCTGTGGTGCCATCATCGGTTTTGTCTTGCTGGTCAACTCCTACCCCTGGCCCAAGGGTATTGTTCGCCAGTACGCAACCGCCAACAATATCGAAACGCCCATCAGTGAAATCTTCATCAGTCACGGCTTTGCCATTCCCGTGATTATCCTGTTTGCCGTGGGTGTGGGGATGACGTTCCTCGCGACGCGGACCAAGTTTGGCCGATACGTGTTCGCCATCGGGGGTAATCCTGAAGCAGCCGAGCTGGCCGGGATCGCGACCCGTTGGGTCACGGTGCGGATCTTCGCCCTTATGGGCACGCTGTGTGGCCTGTCGGCGGTTATTGCCTCGGCGCGTCTGAACTCAGCGACGAACAACCTCGGTACGCTTGATGAGCTTTACGTGATCGCCGCGGCGGTGATCGGCGGCACCTCGTTCTCAGGCGGAATTGGCACGATCTATGGGGCGATTCTAGGAGCCGTGGTGATGCAGTCACTGCAAACTGGAATGGTTTTGATCGGGTTCGATGCAGCCATCCAGCAAATCGTTGTTGGGACGGTGCTGGTCTTTGCGGTTTGGGTCGATACCGTTTACCGCAAGCGCGCGAAATAGGGGCGAAAGTCATGACAGAAAATAAGTCCGAAACAGCCCTCGTCGAGTTGCGTGATATTTCGCTGGCCTTTGGGGGCATCAAGGCGGTGGATGAAGCATCCGTCAGCCTGTTCCCCGGTGAGGTTGTTGCCATTCTCGGTCACAACGGCGCAGGCAAGTCTACACTGATCAAAGTGCTCTCCGGCGCCTATAGCAAGGACAGCGGTGAGATCCGTGTGCGCGGCGAGCGAGCAACGATCAACAACCCCCGCGACGCCAAGTCTTACGGGATCGAGACGATCTATCAGACCCTTGCGGTTGCCGATAACGTCGATGCCGCAGCGAACCTGTATTTGGGCCGGGAAATCCTGACCCGTTGGGGTACGTTGGATGACGTGGCGATGGAATCTGAAGCGCGAAAGGTGATGGGGCGGTTGAACCCAAACTTCGAACGCTTCAAGGAACCAGTTGCGAAGCTATCTGGCGGTCAACGTCAGTCCGTTGCGATTGCACGCGCGATCCTGTTCAACGCGCAAATCCTGATCATGGATGAGCCGACTGCTGCGCTGGGTCCGCAAGAGACCGAGCAGGTGGGTGAGTTGATCCAAGCGTTGAAGCGTGACGGTATCGGGATCTTCCTGATCAGCCATGATATCCACGATGTCTTCGATCTCGCTGATCGGGTCATGGTGATGAAAAACGGTCAAACCGTCGGTACGGCCCGCACCGAAGATGTCACCAAGGACGAAGTCCTCGGTATGATCATCCTCGGCAAGTGCCCCGATGGCGCAACACCCGGTCCGGGCGCTCTGAAGTCCTGACCTAAGAACGAGGCCACCACACCTCTAGGCGCGATCAGTATTAGCTCCTCCTTTATGCTGGTTGTGATCGAAAAAAGGCCCGCTGTCTTCCTTGAGACGCGGGCCTTTTTTTGTTGTGCGCTTGGGCGTCAAAAAGTAAGCAAACGGTTCATAAAGATCGATATATTTTGTTTTGAGGTCGGAGCTGGTCATGCCCTTGTTGCCGTTGTTTTACCGTATCGCTGCCGTCCTGATGGTTCTGAACGCGGCGCTGCATGCCTTGACGTTCATTCCCGACGCAGGCTTCAACGGAACCGCTCAACTGCTGATGCCCTTTGCGCCGCTTTACCTGTTGCTGGCTTGGGGGCTTTGGCGGCAGTCGCGGACGGTGGCGTGGTTGCAGTTTTTCACGGCGCTGGTGGGTGCAGTGTTGGCGTACCTGTTTAAGCCGCTTTTTGCTCTGCCAGAGGTGTGGGCGTGGGCGCTGGTTATCATCGACGTTGATGTTGCTGTGCTGACGCTGCTGATCCTATGGCCCAGTCGTCAGCGCGCTTCAGCGGGTGCTTGAGGCAACAATCCAGTCGCGAACCTGTTCGGCTTTTGGCGCGAGCGCGCGGTCGTTAGGCCAGACGAGAAACACGCTGTTCCCCGTCGCCCAAGCCCAATCCTTCAAGCCAATCAGCAAGCGCCGCTCGATCATCGTTTGCACGATATGATCCCAGCCAAAGGCGTATCCCTCGCCAGACACTGCCGCTTGTAGCACCAGTGCGTAGTCGTTCAGGCGCAGACCCCGGGGCAGGGTGATGCTGCCTAAGCCGTGATGCCCGAACCACTGTGACCACGTCGGGCGGGCGCGTATGGGTTCTTCGAGGTGGATCAGGCGTTGCGTGCTGAGGTCTTGGATGTTCTCCAGTGTTCCTGCGCTGTCCAAAAAGTGCGGACTGGCGACGGGATAAATGATCTCATCAGCCAACTTCACCGCCTCATATCCTGCCCAATCGCCCTTGCCCAAGCGAATACCCAAGCTGATGTCATCTTGGGCCAATTCGGGGTCGCGGTCGCTGTTCAGCATGCGCAAGTCAATGTCCGGGTGCTGCAGCCGCAAATCCGGCACACGCGGCATGAGCCAGTAGTACGAAAACGCGCTCGACGTGCTCAGTGTCACGTAATCCAGTGCGCTCTGTTGCTTGATCGACTGCAGCGAGTCTTCAAGGCTGCCCAAGGGCTGCGCGATATCGGCGAACAGGCGCTGGCCTGCGCGGGTCAGTTCGATCTTCCGGTGACTGCGTTTGAACAGGCGCAGGTTGAGATTGTCTTCGAGCTGGCGAATGGACGCGCTGACCGAAGGCTGCTGCATGTTCAATTCTTCGGCAGCGCGAGTAAAGGACTGCAGGCGCGCGGCGGCTTCGAACACGATCAGTGGGCGGGCATTTTGGATAAGATGGCTGAGACGTTGCATAGACAGAGCCTATCCAAACCATATCTATTTTCAAGGAATACAAGCGATAAAAAGGAAGGCAGTCTGCATCCGTAACAGGGAGGGCAAGAACAATGGCGAGACGAGAGCGTCCCACGCGCGGTGTGCAGGCCGTATCCGCGACCGTAGCGTCGCCGCACATCCGGCGCGTACTGCCGTTTTTCGACCCCATGGATCAGGACCAGCTGGAAAAGCTGGAAGCTCAAGTCGATTGGATGATCGAGAACATCGGCGTTGCCTTTCGCGATGATCCTTTGGCGCTGGATATTTGGCGCAAAGCGGGGGTTGAGCCGACGGGGGAGCATGGCGACCTCATCAAGGCCGACGCCCAGTTGATCCGTGATCTCGTCGCGAAAGCCCCAAGCGAATTCGTCCAGCACGCTCGCAACCCCGAGCGTTCCGTCACCATTGGCGGCAATCATCAGGTCTTCGCCCCGATTTATGGCGCGCCCTTTGTCCGAGATTTGGAGAAAGGCCGCCGCTACGCCGAATTCAGCGACTACGAGGCACTGCTCAAGCTCGTCTACATGCATCCCAACCTGCATCACGGTTCGTTTGTGATCTGTGAACCGACGGACATTCCCGTGTCCAAGCGCCATTTGGACATGGTTTTCGCGCAGATGACGCTGAGCGATAAGCCGTTTTTGGGCGCCATTACTGAGATGAGCCGGGCACAGGATACGGTGGATATGATCGATATCCTGTTCGGCGCAGAACGGTTGGACCGTGACGTTTGTATCATGGCCAACGTCAACACCAACTCACCGCTGCTGGTCGACCGCGTGGTCAGTCAGGCGGTTCAGGTCTATTCTGGCCGAGGGCAGGGGATGGTGGTGACGCCGTTTATCCTGACCGGTGCTATGGGCCCCGTGAGCACGGCGGCTTCGGTATGTCAGGCGGTGGTTGAGTCGATGATGGTTTGCGCCTTTGCCCAGCTGGTTCGGCCCGGCGCGCCGTTTGTGATGGGGAACTTCCTGTCTTCTATGTCTTTGCGCACGGGCGCGCCGACTTTTGGTATGCCTGAGCCGGTGCTTTCGAATTATATGATTGGACAGCTTTCCCGGCGTCTGGGTCTGCCGTTGCGTTGTGGTGGATCACTGACGGCCAGCAAGATCGAGGATGCCCAAGCCGCATACGAAAGCGCGGATTCCATGCACTCGACCATGCTCGCCGGGTCAAACTTTACCCTGCATGCTGCCGGTTGGCTCGAAGGTGGTTTGAGCACGGGGTACGAAAAGCTGATCATGGATGCTGATCGCTTGGGCAGTTATCAGAAGCTGTTGGGTGTCGGTCTGCAAGACGATGACAACGCCTTTGCCCGAACCGCGTTCGAAGAGATTGAACCGGGCGGACATTTCCTGGGCTCCGCGCACACAATGGCGAACTATTCTGATGCCTTCTACGAGGCTGAGCTGAGCAACAGCGATAACGTTGAAAACTGGGAAGCGAACGGAGCAAAGGACATGCGTGTCCGTGCTTTCGAGAAGTGGAACCGGATGCTCGGCGACTATCAACAGCCTGCGCTGGATCAAGCCAAGCGCGAAGAGCTGGAAGCCTATGTTACCCGGCGCAAGGAAGAGCTTCCCGACGCTTGGTACTGAGTTTTAAACCCTATTTACACGCCCTAACAGACGACTGAAGAGACCTCTCATGCCCGATATCATCAAAGAAGGCCCAAGCGCCAAAAAAGCCCTACCATCCCACGCAAAAGTGGTGGTGATTGGCGGTGGCGTGGTTGGCTGTTCCATCCTGTATCACCTCGCCAAGTTCGGCTGGAAAGACGCGGTACTGCTGGAGCGGGACGAGCTGACATCCGGTTCCTCGTGGCATGCAGCGGGGCAGATTCACACGATTTCGTCGGACCCGAACATCTCGCGCCTGCAAAGCTACACTATTGGTTTGTATCGCGAGGTTGAGGAGCTGTCGGGGCAGGATATCGGCCTGCATTTGACGGGTGGCTTTTACCTCGCATCGAA
Source organism: uncultured Alphaproteobacteria bacterium (assembly GCA_905479265.1). GTDB lineage: Bacteria > Pseudomonadota > Alphaproteobacteria > UBA7985 > UBA7985 > UBA7985. The sequence goes on along the minus strand of CAJQLX010000004.1, from coordinate 76,638 downwards.
CAAGACTTGGTACGACTACCTCAAGCGCGAGCGGTCCAAAGCGCGCTACATGGGGCTGCAACAGGAATTCATCTCACCCAAGGAATTGGGAGAGCGGCATCCGCTGGTTGACCCGTCGCACTATCACGCCGTGCTGTGGGATGATCAGGACGGTGACCTTGACCCGTCCGGCACCACCTACGCCTTTGCCAAAGCAGCCCGGCACTATGGCGCGCAATACTTCACTCACACGCCAGCGACTGCCACGACACAGCGGGCTGATGGCACGTGGGACGTGACCACGCCCCAAGGGGTGATCAACGCGGAACACATCGTTAACTGTGGGGGGCTTTGGGCGCGGGAGGTTGGTCAAATGACCGGCTTAAACGTCCCTGTGCAGCCCATGGAGCACCACTATTTGCTCACCGAGCGGATCGATGAAGTCGCCAACTGGGGCTCGCGCTTGCCGTGCGGGATCGACTACGAGGCCAACATGTATTTCCGGCAGGAGCGGGACGGCATGCTGATCGGCACATATGAGCCTGTGGGCGTGCCGTGGAAGGTCGAGGGGACACCCTGGGATTTCGGTCATGAGCTGCTGAACCCTAACCTTGAGCACATCGCAGACCGGCTAGAGCTGGGTTTTGAACGCTGGCCGGAACTGGCCAATGCCGGCATTCGGCAGGCCATCAACGGTCCCTTCACCTTTGGCCCCGACGGTAATCCGATGATCGGTCCTGTGCCGGGGATGCATAATTACTGGTGCGCCGTGGGTGTAATGGCGGGCTTCTGTCAGGGTGGCGGGGTTGGTTTGACGATGGCCGAGTGGATGATCGACGGGGAGCCTTCGATCGACGTTTGGGCGATGGACGTGGCGCGCTTTGGCTCGTGGGCAAGCCCAGACTGGGGGACGGTCAAATCAACCGAGAACTACGAGCGCCGCTTCGTGATGACCTTCCCGAACGAAACTCTGCCCAAGGGACGGCGACAGCAGACAACCGCGCTCTATGACCGTTTGGTCGCCAAGGGCGCGCGCATGGGGCAGGCCTTTGGTCTCGAACACGCGCTTTGGTTCGCGGACAGTCCTGAAGACGCTTGGGAAGACCCAGCCTTTACCCGCAACCGGTCCCACGACTATGTCGCGCGCGAAGTTGCGGCTGTGCGCACGGGCGTTGGCGGGATTGAGATCGCCAACTTTGCCAAGCATGAAATCAAAGGCCCGGGCGCGCGCGAATGGCTTAATCGGACGATGGCCGGGTTCATCCCAAAAGAAGGCCGCATCACCCTCACCCCCATGCTCACCGGCAAAGGGCGGCTCTACGGCGATCTGACCGTCGCGTGCTTGGGCGAGGATCACTTCATGCTGTTTGGCTCCGGCTCGATGCAGGACGCGCACAGCCGATTTTTTGCTAAAACGCTGCCAGACACAGTGCGGCACGAAAACCAAACCGGCGATTGGCACGGGGTCGCGTTGTCGGGGCCGAAGTCACGGGAACTGCTGCAGCGGATCACGCGGCTGGACGTCTCCGAAGACGCCTTCATGTTCCGCGATAGCGTGCAGACCTTTGTTGGCGGCGTCCCGGTGATTCTCAACCGGATCAGCTTTTCGGGGGAGCTGGGCTATGAGGTGTATTGCCGACCGCAGTACCTGCTGGCGCTGTCCGAAGCAATCGAGGACGCGGGCGCGGATTTAGGTTATCGCTGGTACGGCAACCGGGCGCTTATGTCCTTGCGGCTGGAAAAGGGCTGGGGCGCTTGGGGGCTGGAATTCCGGCCTGACTTCAACGCGGTTGAGTCGGGCATGGATGCCTTCATCAACTGGAACAAAGACTTCGTGGGCAAGGAAGCCACCCAAGCCTTCAAAGACCAAGGCGTTGAGCGCAAGTTGGTGACTTTGACCGTTGATACACCGATTGACGTGACGCTGGATGAAGCCGTGTTGGTGGATGGCGAGGCTGTGGGCTACATCACATCCGGCAGCTTTGCCCACCATGTCGAGCAGTCCATGGCCATGGCCTACGTCGCAACGCCTTTCGCGGACGCAGGCGCGAAGGTGACCGTGGAAATCTTGGGTGAAATGCACGATGCAGTGATCATGGGCGCGCCAGCCTATGATCCAAATGGCGGGCGTATGCGGTCCTAAAGGGGCATCGGAAAAGCGGGGCGAGGGCAGCACGTCAATCGCTCCGCCGCGCCTTTTTGAGCGCAAGATTGCCTTAATTTTTGCGCGGTAACTGCGCATCCCCGGCAAAGGCTGGCCGATCGGCAGCGCTAGGGTTCTTGTGTCGATACCATTCACAGGAGGCCTTTTCCATGTCCCGCGTCACCCTTTTTCACCGCCTCGCGCTTGCGGCCCTGTTGCCGCTTTTCTGCGTGGCAAACGCACAGGCACAAACCACAGCGCCAGCGACGTTACGCCTTGATCTCGAACAAGCGGTTATCGCACCGCGGGATGATGCGGTTGATCTGCACGTGTTGATCCGCATTGACGGTGCCGCTGCGCCGGTGATTGACCCCACCATTGACGACCGCTTGCCGCTCAATCTGGGGTTGGTACTGGATACCTCCGGCTCAATGGCCGATGCTCGCAAGTGGGACTATGCACGGGAAGCCGCTTACAAAGTGATTGATCGGCTGAGTACAGAGGACCGGCTGTCGATTTCGACCTACAGCAACCGCGCCAAGGTGCTGGCTGCGCAAGACGACTTGAGCCGTCCAGAAGCCCTGCGTTCTGCTCTCGCCGCGCTTTATCCCGATGGTGGCACCAACATTTCCGCGGGCTTGAAGAATAATGCCCGCCTGCTGTCTTTCGGCAAAGGCGATGGGCGGCTGACGCGGCTTGTGCTGATGTCCGACGGTTTGGCCAACGATGGTATTGAGAGCATTGACGGCATGAGCGCGCTGGTGGGGCGTATGGCCAGCGACGGAACAACCGTGTCCGCCATTGGTCTGGGTGCTGATTATGACGAGGAAATGCTTCGCGCCATCGCCCAAGCGGGAAACGGTAATTATTACTACGTAGAAAGCCCTTCACAGGTCGCCACGATTTTCGATCAGGAAGTGCGCGGCCTGTTCCAAACCGTTGCGGAAGACCTGCGGCTCAATCTTGTCAGTGCGCCCGGCGTCAAAGCCGATTTGCTCAACGACATTGCTTTTGCCGAGCAACGCTTTGATCTGGGGACGTTACGCTATGATGAGTCCATCGTGCTGATTGCTCGCTTTACGGTGCCCCGTGCGGTGTTGGGCGAAGACCTTGATTTGGGGGCCGTGCAGGTGTCGCTGAAAGAACGGGAAACAGGCCGTTTGATCCTGATCGAGGAGCCTCTAAGCGTGCGCGTTTCCAGCGATGCGGCAATGGTGGCTGGTAGCCAAAAAAGCGATGTGACAGCCGAGCGCGCACTGGTTGAAATCGAGCAGGCGGAAAAAGAAGCGGCAAAACTCGCGGCAAAAGGCGACTACGACACGGCCAATACGGTCTATGCAACGGCATTAAACCGTTTGAGTGCGGTGACCGGGGTGTTGGAAGACCGGGTTTCCCAAGCGCAACTCAATACGCTTGCCGCAAAGCAGCAGGCGCTGACGCTGCAATCTCAACGCCTGTCTGAGCCGAACGTTGATGCGTCTCGCAGTGTGAAATCAGCCAACCAGTCGTTGTTTTACGCCAGCAAGGGCCAGCGTAAGCTCAGCGTGATGCAGCGGGGAGACAAAGGCTTTGAGATTGAAAACCTGCAACAAGCCCTCCGACGCGAAGGCTACACCGTTGATGGGATGGAAGGGGTGTTTGATGGCGATCTGGAAACCGTGGTTCGAGCATTCCAGCAGGACCACGGCCTGAAAGTCGACGGCATCGCCGGTCCCGCGACATTAGCAAAACTGGGGCTGTTCTAGGCGATTAGCCCGCCCGCTGGCTCAAGGCCCGCGAGATCATGACCCGCATGATCTCGTTGGTGCCTTCGAGGATTTGATGCACGCGGAGATCGCGAACAATCCGCTCGACGCCATAGTCTGACAAATAGCCGTAACCGCCATGGATTTGCAGCGCCTGATTGGCGACGTCGAAGCACTGATCGGTGACAAACCGCTTGGTCATGGCGTTCTGTGTCGCAACATCCCCGCGCGCCTCATCCATCGCTTTTGCGGCGGAATAGAGGAACAGGCGGGAGGCTTCCAGCGCGGTTTCCATATCCGCGAGTTTAAACGCGGTGTTCTGAAAATCACCAATGGCCTGCCCAAACTGCTTGCGTTCGCGGCTGTAGCGTAAGGCGCGGTCCATCGCTTCTTGCGCGCCACCAAGGGAACAGGCGGCAATGTTCAAGCGACCACCGTTGAGCCCTTGCATCGCAAAGCTGAACCCTTGCCCCGCATCGCCCAAGCGGTTCGCAGCGGGGATGCGGCAGTTGTCGAAGCTGACCATGGCTGTGGGTTGCGCGTTCCAACCCATCTTGCGTTCGTTCTTGCCAAAGCTGAGCCCCGGCGTTCCGTTTTCGACCAAAAACGCCGAAATCCCCTTTGGCCCCGGACCTTCTGATCGCGCCATGACGATATAAAGGTCGGAGAAACCTGCGCCGGAGATAAAGACCTTGGCGCCGTTGAGGATGTAGCTATCGCCGTCGCGGTCTGCGCGTGTGGTCAGGTTGGCGGCATCGGAGCCGTTATTAGGCTCGGTCAGACAGTAGGAGGTAATCATCTCCCCCCGCACCATAGGACCAACAAAGCGCTCACGCAGGTCGCTGCTGCCGAACCGGTCAACCATCCATGCCGCCATATTGTGGATCGTCAAAAAGGTTGCGTGACCGATGCAGCCCTTGGACAGTTGCTCAAAGATCAGCGCGGCTTCGAGCCGCCCCAAGCCTGAACCGCCGTGTTCTTCGCTGGTATAAACGCCGCCGAAACCAAGGGCGCAAAGCTCGGCCAAAACGTCTCGGTCGAGGATATGATTTTGGTCCCAATGCTCGGCATTGGGCCGCATCCTATCGTCGGTAAAGGCAGCTGCAGCGTCCACAATCAATCGCTGTTCTTGGCTCAGTTCAAACATACGTCACCCTTTCTTCTCACCGGGTCGTCCACGCGACAGCACCGGCAATTTTGGCCTGACATGGGTCAGGTGATTGGATCGCACTGGTTTGTCGCCATGGGATCCTGTTATCAGATATCGCAAATTCGCGCTGCTGATTCGTTGTCACGTTGGCTTTCAGAACGAGACTGCTCATGCTATGCAAGCGCTTACATTCAAGAAAAGGCGAGGATTCCAAGGGTGGATATAAACGCAAGGATCGTTAGCGACATGGTCGCCAATGACATTAGTTTCGTAACAACGGTGCCATGTAAGCAGCTGGCCGGTGTCATTGATGCCGTCGACGCCAGCCCGGATATCTACCATATCCCGTCAAACAAAGAAGACGAGGGCATGGGTTTATGTGCGGGCGCATTCATGGGTGGAAAGCGCCCAGCGATCATTATGCAGAACACGGCGATTGGCGTGACGATCAATACGCTCGTGACCCTGACACAGTTCTACCGGATGCCGCTGCCGATGCTGATTTCCTACCGGGGTGAGCTGGGCGAGCCTGTGGCATGTCAGGTCGAGATGGCCGTTCACACCAAAGCGCTTCTGGCGCAGCTGAATATCCCGACCTATCACTTCCACCGCGAAGAAGACGTGGAGGAACTCGATAAGATCTTGAAGTACACCTTCATGTGCAACAAGCCGGTCGCTATCCTGACCGATGCGTCTTTCTGGAAGGGTTACTAAGCCATGATTCGCTCTGATATTCTGAAAGAACTCGCACCAACCATCGCCGAGCATTTGGTTGTCTGTAACATTGGTCTGCCGAGTCAGGAGCTGCACCTGATCGACGACCGTGCAACCAACTTCTACATGCTGGGTACCATGGGTCTGGCCTCGTCCATCGGTTTGGGCCTTGCACTGGCGCAGGACAAGAAAGTCATCTCTATCGACGGTGACGGCTCCGTTCTGACCAACTTCGGCACTTTGCCGACGATTGCGAACAATGTAGCGGACAACTTCATCCTGCTGATCATCGACAATGGGTCTTACGGCTCTACGGGCGACCAGCCGACCTATGCGGGTCGTAAGACGTCGCTGGCTGCGGTTGCTGAGGCTTGTGGTTGTGAGAATGTGGTTGAGTGTCGCGCGGAAGATACCGTGCAGGCGGTCAAGGACGCTATTGCTTCGGACAAAATGACCATCATCGTATCCAAGTGTGAATCTGGGAACATCAAGGTTCCAGTTATCACGATGGACCCGGTGACCATCCGTGATCGCTTCATGGGCGCTGTAAAGGCCTAGGTGCGATGTTTAATCGCCCGCTAACTGACGCGACGGACGCGCGATTGCGTGCTCAGCGTGTACTGCCGCGATTGGTGTTTGATTACATCGATGGGGCAGCCGGTCAGGAGGTGGGCGAAGTACGGAACCGCGATGTGCTGCGGGGCATGGCCCTGCAAACCCGCATCTTGCGCGACGTACAGCAGCGGAGGCTCTCGACCACTGTTTTGGGCGAGACCGCTGATCTTCCGTTTGGCATTGCCCCAATGGGCATGTGCAATCTGGCGTGGCCGGGCGCTGACCTGATGCTGGCGCGGCTTGCGGCACGGGAGAATGTGCCGCACGGGCTATCAACGGTCGCATCGACCTCGATGGAGCGCGTCTGGGAAGCTTCCCAAGGCAAAGCGTGGTTCCAGCTCTATTACAGTGGTGATGGGGAGGGGACAATCAAGCTTGTCGAGCGGGCTAAGGCCGTGGGCTATCGTACGCTTGTGCTGACAGTAGACGTTCCCGAAGTTGGACGCCGCCCGCGCGAGTTGAAGCAAGGCTTCAAAATGCCGTTCCGCATGGGACCGCGCACCTTCACCGATTTCGCCGTGCATCCACATTGGTCGCTGACGTCTTTGGTTCGCGGCGCGCCAAGTCTCGGTAACTTCGGCCCGGCTGATCAGAAACGCGGTTTTGTCTTTGACCGGACGGAAAGCCGGGCAGGAGCCGATTGGGATTTCTTCGACCGACTGCGTGCGATTTGGCCGGGGCCGTTGGTGGTTAAGGGCGTTCTTGACCCACGCGATGCCGCAGAGCTGCAAAAGCGCGGCGCAGATGCCATTCAGGTCTCCAGCCATGGGGGGCGCCAAATCGATGGTGGCGTTGGCCCGGTTCAGGCTCTGCCAAAAGTGCGAAAAGCGGTTGGGCCAGACTTTCCCGTCTTCTTCGACAGTGGTTTGCGGTCGGGAGAGGACGTGCTTAAGGTCTTGGCGCTGGGCGCTGATTACGCTTTCCTCGGTCGCCCCTTACAATTCGCGATCGCGGCGCGGCAGGAGCGGGGCTTAACCGAGTATTGGGAGAGCGTGAAAGCCGAGCTTTCCATCGCAATGGCCATGACGGGTTTAACCGACGTTAAAGACGCTTCTACGGATATTCTGGCGACGGACTAAGCGGCTCACCCCTGCGCGGGTGGCCCCAAAGAGCCGCGCTTAATGATGTGGGTGAGCAACTCGACGCTGCGCCCCGACCCCGGTTCTCGGATTTCAGCCAACAGCTCTTCTGCCGCCCGGTGGCCCATCTGAACTTGCGGCACACGAACGGTCGTCAAGCCGGGGTCAACGAACTGCGCCAGCGCGATATCGTCAAAACCAGTGATCGACACATCATCCGGTACACTGAAGCCCAAGGCTTTGGCCCGCTGCGTCATACCGGCGGCGAGTACGTCGTTACCAGCCAGAATTGCCGTGGGGCGAGGGGACTGGGCGATGACCGTGTCAAAGGCCTTAGCCGCGTGATCGAAGCTGTACTTTGTCTGATGCACCATCACCGTTTGCGCACCATAAGCAGGAACATCCAGCACGGACGTCATCCCCGCAAGCCGGTCTGCGGCGCGGTCATTGCCGTCACAGATGCCTGAAACAATCGCAACGGCCTTGTGGCCATAGTCAAGAACCAGCTTGGCCACGTCCTGTCCAGCACGGTGATTATCAAAGCCCACGTAAAGCTGGTCGCTGTCGGCGCGATAGCACCAGATGTTCAGCGTCGGGATGCGGCGAGAGATCAGGAACTGCTGCGTCCGCTCGGGCCGTTTGCTGCCAACCAAAAGCATGCCGTCAGCACCATGAGAGATCAGGGTTTGGATCTGCTCAAATTCATAATCGGGATCGTAGTTGGACGAGCCAATCAGCAGGGTCACTTTCTCCCGGGCCAAAACTTCCTGAAAGGCTTGGATGCCGCCCGCAAAGACTGAGTTGGCCATCGACGGAATTACAGCACCAATGATGTTGGTGCGCCGGGTCGCGAGCGCGCGGCCCCCAAAGTTCGGTGTGTAGCCCAGAGCGTCAATCGCCGCTTGGATGCGCAGCCGAGTGCTCTCTGCCACGCGATCGGGCGTGTTGATGCATCTCGATATCGTCGCCGCCGAAACCCCGGCAGCTTGAGCGACATCATCCAGTGTGGGCGGCTTGGTGATCATGGCTTCTCAAATGTTATGCTATAAAGAGTAATCACAGACTCTGATGCTTGATCAACCCACTGAACGCAAATCCGGCTTTTCCCGGAAAAATTGGAAAATCGTAATGCAAGCGCTTGCAATATTCTGAGATTCAGTCTTAGTTGGCGGCAGAACTGATCCTTCGGGAGCGGTTGGAGACAATCGTGTTGTTGGGAGGCGACATGAAATCTTGGGCTATTACAGTGCTCTTGGCTTCGACAGCCATCTTCGCTTTTTATTTCGCAAACGTTGCGTCTGGAGCCTTCTTGGGCACCGTTTGGCTGAACGACGTTGGCGAAATGTTGGTGTTGGTTCTTGCCTGTGCGCTTTTCGTTATCTCCACTTTGCTGTTTGAAGCACAGCGTCGTCATAAGTGAAAGCGCTCAACAAATCTGATTGACTGGGAGGGTCACCAAATGAAATCCAAAGACAATACAAACGAGCTGGGCAACGCGTCTCGCCGTAATTTCCTCAAGCTCACTGCCGCTGGTAGCTTTACTGCAGCGATGGTTGCTGGTGCAGCTGGTACGCTGTGGTCGGAAGAAGCTGTTGCGCAAACTGCTGCTGAAGAGCGCGAGCGTGAAGCTGCTGCGGACCACACCATGTTGGTTGCTACGGCGTACGTCCTCGGCGCATCCCGCAGCTACCCAATCATGCAGTTGGACCTCAAGGAAAATATCCAGAACGCAACGAACGGCAAAGTATACGTGAAGCTCGCACCGGGCGGTCAGCTCGGCGCTGGTGGCGCACTGGTGCAAAAAGTACAGAGTGGCACCATTCAGGCGGCTCAGCATTCCTTGTCGAACTTCGCGCCGTTTGCGCCAGCGGTTGATCTGATTAACCTGCCGTACTTCTGTGGTGCGAACCAGCGTTTCACGAACCTCGTCAGCTCCGACGCTTGGACCAGCAATGTCCATCCCAAGGTAGAAGCTAAGGGCTTTAAGCCGTTGTTCTACGTGGTCATCGATCCACGCGTAGTTGCTGTTCGCAAGGGCGGTGCTGGCGCGGTACTGTCTCCATCTGATCTCGAAGGCGTGAAGTTCCGCGTACCGGGTTCCAAGATGCTCCAGCAGTACTACCGCATGGTTGGTGCAAACCCGACACCTGTTGCTTGGGGCGAGACGCCTTCGGCGATTAAGCAAGGTGTTGCGGATGCTCTCGATCCGTCCGTTGGTGCGCTCTACGTCTTTGGTTTCAAGGACATCTTGAGCCACGTAACCTTCACGCAAGCTGTTCCAGACAGCCAGGTGTTCAGCTGTAACCTCGAATGGTTCAACAGTCTGCCGGCTGACGTTCAGGAAGGCATTGAGTTTGCTTCTGAAGTGACGTCTCAACAGAACCTGGCGAAAGTTCCAGCAGCACGCGCTTACGCAATGTCTGAGCTTTCCAAGTCTGGCGTTGAGTTCCACAGCCTGTCTGAAGATCAGCTGGGTGAGTGGCAAGCCGCAGGGGGTTACCAGCGCAGCGAGTGGGATCAGTTTAAGGTTGATCTCGCTGGCTCCATGGATGCCTTCAGCAAGCTTGAAGAAGGTGCTAACACCCGTGGTCGCTACTACGTCCATGACGCGTAAGGCTGCTTAATACAATGGCTCCGCGTCCTTGACTGTGGCGCGGAGTCTTTTGTTTTGGGGTCTTGAGAAGGGAATCACGGTGCGGTCTCTGATAAAAATATTTGATCGAGACATTGAGAAATGGGCGCTGCTCATTTTTTACGTCATCCTGGTGGTCACGATGGCGGTGGAGGTCATCCGTCGTGAGGTTTTTTCCTACAGCTCCGTCTGGGGTGAAGAAATCGTGCGCTATTCCTTTATCTACCTTGCTTGGATTGCGGCAGCTGCGGCGGTGCGGGAGAGGGGACACATTCGGATTGATGTGCTGTTCCATTATGTGCCCCAACGCGTGAAGTCCGTACTCTATATTTTCGGCGATTTGGCGATGCTGTTTGTCGCTGTTCTCGCGTTTTATTGGTCGTATGAAACGGTCATGGTCAGTGTCAAATACGGCTCTGTCACCGACGGTCTGCGGCTTCCAAAATTCTGGTTTTTGATGGCCGTTCCCGTTGGTTTTGCTTTGGTCCTGATCCGCTTGGCTCAGTCAATCATTCGAGACATCCGCGACTTGGTCCAAGGCCGTCCGCCCTTTGAGGGCAACAAACTGTTTGATTGAGGTTCAGCATGCTGTGGCAGACACTTCAGCAGAGCGTTGAGCTAGGCTGGTCTTTCTATCTTCCTGTCATTCTTTTTGTCGCTTTGTGCGCCTTGGGCGTGCCAATTTGGGCGTCGATTGGTGCGAGCGCCGTGGCTATGATGGTCATGAGCGACGTGCTGCCGCTTGCCCTGCTTGGTGAGTCACTGTTTGACGGCATTGACGCGTTCGCCCTCACCGCGATTCCGCTGTTCATCCTGACCGGGGATGTTTTGGTCAGGACCGGGCTGAGTCGAAAGTTCCTCAACGTTGCCGAAGCGCTCACCAACTGGACCCGAGGCGGGTTCGGCTCAGCCACGGTGTTGGTGTGCGGCATGTTCTCCGCCATTTCCGGCTCAGACGCAGCCGGTGCTGCAGCAGTGGGGCGCATGACCATCGATCGGCTGGTCGAAAGCGGTTATCCGCGCCCCTATGCTTGCGCGCTGGTGGCGGCGGGTGCCTGTACGGGCATTCTGATTCCACCGTCGATTGCCTACATCATCATCGGCCTTGTTCTGGGCATTTCAGCATCGACACTTTTCCAAGCAGCGCTGATCCCGGGCGTGCTGATCCTAACGTCTATTCTGGTCACCAACATCCTGATCAACCGTCGCATGGCCTATGAAGGCGGTAAGCAGATCAGCCTGCGCGAGTGGTTGCTGCAGTTGGGCGTCTCGGTGCGCGACGGTTGGTACGCCTTTCTGGTGCCCGGCATCATCTTTGTTGGTATTTTCTCTGGCCGTTTCACCCCAACAGAAGCCGGGGCGACAGCGGTCATTGTGACGATCGTCATGGGTTTCATGCTTGGAACGCTGAAGCTTTCAGATTTTCCAAGCATGTTGATCAGCTCGGCCAAGGTAAATGGCGTTATCTTACCCATTATCGCTTTCTCATTGCCGCTAGCCCAAACTCTGGCAGCGATGGGCGTACCGCAAGGTTTTGTCTATGGTGTCACCTCCGTCACAGACAATCCTTACGTTCTGATCCTCTTGATGATCGTCATCCTTATTGCTGCTGGCTGTGTGATGGAAACGACGCCAAACATTGTCATATTAGCCCCCATCCTCAAGCCCCTTGCAGACAACATAGAAATGAATGAGATCCAATTCTGTGTGATGATGATTACGGCTTTGGGCGTGGGCTTCATCACGCCGCCCTTGGGACTAAATTTGTTCGTGGTAAGTGGGTTGACTGGAGAATCAGTGTTGAAGATCGCAGCACGGGCTGTGCCGTTCGTGTTCTTCATGCTGCTGGTGACGTTGCTGATTGCCTACGTTCCCTTCGTTTCGACCTTCCTTCTTCCCGAAATCTACAAATAGGAGAGCGGCAGTGACCGTTGAGTATTTAAAGCGCGCCGCCAAAACGGCCTCTGCTGAAGCTGAGTCCGTCAGCGATACCGTTAAGGGCATTCTCGACGAGATTGAGCAGGGCGGTGAGTCAGTTGCGCGTGCGTATGCGGCCAAGTTCGACCAGTACAACGGCCCTCTGATGCTCGACGAGGAAGACATTGCCGCCGCCTCTGCGAAGGTCAGTCAAAAACTCAAAGACGATATCGCGTTCGCCCACGATAACGTGCGCCGCTTTGCCGAGCGCCAACGGGAAACCATGCAAGAAATGGAGATGGAAATCGTCCCCGGCTTGGTTGCGGGCCAGCGCCTGATTCCCGTGTCTTCTGCCGGTTGCTATGTCCCCGGTGGCCGATACAGCCACATCGCCAGCGCCATCATGACCGTAACGACTGCAAAGGTTGCAGGCGTGCAGCACGTCACCGCGTGCTCTCCGCCGCGCAAAGACGTGGGCATCGCGCCTGCGATCATCCACGCCGCAAACATCTGTGGCGCAGACCGTATTCTGGCCATGGGTGGCGTGCAGGGCGTCGCGTCAATGGCGTTTGGGCTGTTTGATCTGCCCAAGGCCGATATTCTGGTGGGGCCGGGCAACCAGTTTGTTGCCGAAGCCAAGCGCATCCTGTTTGGTCGTGTGGGCATCGATATGTTTGCAGGGCCGACTGACAGCTTGATCCTCGCGGATGCAGATGCGGATCCGGAAATCGTCGCCGTCGATTTGGTCAGCCAAGCGGAGCATGGCTATAACTCGCCAGTTTGGCTCGTCACCGATAGCCGAGAAGTCGCGAATGCCGTACTGACGCGGGTTCCGGCGTTGATTAATGACCTTCCCGGCCAAAACGGTGACAACGCCGCTGCGGCTTGGCGGGATTACGCGGAAGTGGTTCTGTGTTCCGACCGCGAAGAAATGGCAGCCGTCTCTGACGACTACGCGCCTGAGCATTTGACGGTGCAAGCCGCCGACCTCGATTGGTGGCTCAATCGCCTCCAGAACTACGGCTCGCTTTTCTTAGGCGAAGAAACCACGGTTTCCTTTGGTGACAAAGCCTCTGGCCCCAACCACGTACTGCCCACCAATGGTGCTGCGAAGTACACGGGCGGTCTGTCCGTCCACAAATTCATGAAAGTGGTCACGTGGCAGCGCGCAACGCGCGAAGGTATGAAGCAAGTGGGGCAGGCAACAGCCCGCATTTCCCGGCTGGAAGGCATGGAAGGCCACGCACGCGCGGCGGATGTGCGGTTGGCCAAATATTTCCCCGGTGAGAACTTCGATCTCAGCGCGCAGGGAGACGACTGAATGACCCAAGACACACTGTTCTCGCTCGCCGGCAGGGTTGCTTGTGTGACGGGCGCAAGCAGTGGTTTGGGACAAGCAGCGGCGACCATCCTCGCACGGGCTGGCGCGCAGGTTGTGGGCGTGGCTCGGCGTCAGGCTGAGCTGGACGCCTGGTCAGCCGCGGCGCCGGGCGATACAGCGGTCGTGGCGGCTGATTTGCTGGCGCAGGACGATTGTGCAGACCTTGCGCAGGCCCTCGCTGAGCCGTTTGGTGCGCCCGATATCCTAATCAACGCAGCGGGCATCAACATGCGGGTCCACGCTGATGCGGTGCAGCAGGCCGATTGGGATCAGACAATCAAACTAAACTTGTCGATCCCGTTTTTCCTCGCACAACAAATGGTGCCAGGCATGGCGGAGAAAGGCTGGGGGCGGATCGTCAACTTCGCCTCGCTCCAGTCCCGCCGAGCCTTTGCCAACGGCATCAGCTACGGCGCATCAAAGGGCGGTGTCGAGCAGATGACCCGCGCGATGGCGGAAGCATGGTCGGCGCGTGGTGTCTTGAGCAACGCGCTCGCTCCGGGGTTCTTTCCAACCGAGCTGACTGGCCCCGTTTTTGCGGATCCGGACAAGGCTCAGGCGCTGGCCGATCAAACCTGCATCGGGCGAAACGGCACCATGGAAGACTTAGCCGGGCCATTGCTGTTCCTATGCTCGCCAGCGAGTGACTATATCACAGGGCAAGTTCTGTTCGTAGACGGAGGGTTCACCGCCAAATGAAAGCACTGGTTTACAAAGGCCCGAAACAGCTGGTCTACACGGACGTTAATGAGCCAAACCCTCAGGCGGGCGAAGCGCTGATCGACTTGGATTGCTCCGGCATTTGTGGCTCGGACATGCACGCTTATCTCGGCCATGACGAACGCCGTCCAGCGCCGCTGATTTTGGGGCATGAGGCCGCTGGAGTTATTCGGTCTGGACCTGAAGCAGGCCGCCGGGTGACGATCAATCCGCTGGTGTCCTGTGGGACGTGTGAGGCCTGTGTTGAAGGGCGCGATAATCTGTGCCCCAGCCGTCAAATCATCTCCATGCCCCCGCGTGAGGGGAGCTTTGCCGAGCGTCTGGCGATGCCAACAAGCAATCTTGTAACGGTGCCAGATGCGGTGCCGCTGTGGCACGCGGCGTTGACCGAGCCGATGGCCTGTGGCTGGCACGCTGTTAAACTTGCGCTGCGCTTGGCCCACCGCGCGCCGGGGGGCATGCACGCCGTTGTTTTGGGCGGCGGGGCTATCGGTATTGGATCCGCGCTGAGTTTAGCGGCTCAGGGCGTGAGGTCTGTAACAGTGTTGGAGACCAATCCGGTGCGTCTGGACCGGTTGCGCCGAGACCTGCCGCAGTTTGAGTTCCACGCGTCGTTCGAGGATGCCGGTTCGAAGACACCAGATTTGGTGATCGATGCTGTTGGCTTTGAGCCAACGCGCCTGATTGCCTCGACCATCGTGAAGCCCGGCGGGATCATCGCGCACATTGGCTTGGGGCAGGCGACGGGCGGCTTGGATATTCGCCGGATGACGCTGCAGGAAATAACCTTCTGTGGCACCTACACCTACACCGCTGAGGACTTCCGCGAAACGGCGGATGCGATTTTCCGAGGGGCGTTTGGCGACTTCAAATGGGTCGAGCAGCGCAGCCTGAGCGACGGGGCTCAGGCCTTTGCTGATTTGCTCGATGGCCGGGTGGACGCGGGCAAAATCGTGCTCATGACCTGACTTAGAAGCCTTCAACGATCACGGCTGTTGCCTTTGATGCGCCAAGCCGAACGGCTTTGACGGGGGCGTATTCTTCGCTGTCC
Source organism: uncultured Alphaproteobacteria bacterium (assembly GCA_905479265.1). Lineage (GTDB taxonomy): Bacteria > Pseudomonadota > Alphaproteobacteria > UBA7985 > UBA7985 > UBA7985. Next base: position 61,512 of record CAJQLX010000004.1, on the reverse strand, counting down.
AAGAAGCTCTGCGCCCGTTCCACCGATGGGAACTTAATCAGCACCATGCGCGTCGGCGTCCAAAGCTCTTCTTGATCGATGATCATATCGCCCCCACGGATCAGATATTCGCCCCCGTAAGACTGAACGATGGGCACGACTTTGGCTTTGTAAGCCTCATAGGCTTCATGATCGTGAATGGCGGTATCAACGACGATATAGGCGGGCTTCATGGGCTTTGTCCTTTGGCATGGAATGGTGTTTGGGATTAGCCTATGGTCCTCTGTAATTCAGCACAAGACCGCACTGCGAACACAGGGCTCGGTCTGTCACTCTGCGGTGGTTGAGAAAGGCGATATCATGAAGATCGAACGCATTGCGCTCTACGGCGTTAGTTTGCCGATGAAGGAAGGATCCTATTCGTGGTCCAACCAGAGCTTTTCGGCCTTTGACAGCACCATCGTTGAGATTACGACCGATACCGGACAGTGCGGATATGGTGAGATCTGCCCGCTGGGACCGGCCTATTTACCCGCCTATGCCGAGGGTGCGCGAACGGGAATCATGCTGCTTGCCGAGCATTTGGTGGGTTTGGACCCCCGGCAGGTCGGCCCCATCAATGCCGTGATGGATCGCGCGCTCAAGGGGCATCCTTATGTGAAATCTGCCATCGATATCGCCTGTTGGGACTTGCTGGGCAAGGCAACGGGGCAGCCGCTTTATACCCTGTTGGGCGGCAAGTTACAGGACAGCGTCCGGCTGTTCAAAGTGGTCTCACGCGCGGACCCTGATGCCATGCAGCAAAAGCTGCTGGATTATCAGGAGCAGGGCTTCAACCAGTTTCAGATGAAGGTTGGCGCGGGCGCAGATGCCGATATCGAGCGCATTCAGAAGGTCACGTCTGTGCTCAAACCGGGCAACAAACTCGCCGCTGACGCCAACTGTGGCTGGATGCAGCACGAAGCGGTGCGTGTGGTGTCCGCCGTCAACGACCTTCCGCTCTATATCGAACAGCCGTGCGAGACGTACGAGGCGTGCCGGGTGGTGCGTTCGTTCTCGAACCATCCCATGATTTTGGACGAGTGTATGACCACGCTGCAAGCAGTGATTCAGGGCCATCAAGACCGCGCTATGGACGCCATCAACCTCAAAATCAGCCGCATGGGTGGGATCACCAAGACCAAAGTTGTCCGCGATGTTTGCGCGACGTTGGGGATCATTCTGACCATCGAAGACACGTGGGGCGGTGAGTTCACCGACGCCGCCATTGCGCATTTGGCGCACTCTATTCCCCGCGAGATGCATTTCCAATCTTCGGCGTTTAGCGAGTACGCAACCGTCATCATTGGTGACGGTGGACCGGTTATCAAAGACGGCTTTATGACCGCCTCTGACGCGCCGGGGTTGGGCGTCACGCCTCGTTTTGACGTGCTGGGCGCGCCGATCGCTGAATACAGCTAAGGCGCGCTTAGTCTTAGCCCGCTTTGGCTGTGTTTTCGGCGATCATGCTAATCATTTCAAACATGATCGACGTTGCGGTCAGTGCGGTGATCTGGTTGGGGCTGTCTTTGGTCGGCATCATGCAGACAATATCGCCGCCCACAATGTTCATCCCGCGCACGGCATGAAGCAAGCCAACCGCTTCATCAATGTCAAAGCCCTTTTCCCCCGCTTCAATGTTTGAGACAGCTGGGGCGATTGTCGGGTCGAGGCAGTCGAGGTCAAAGGTGATGTAGACCGGACGGCCCTGCATCACGTCCTTGATCTGCGCCACCACATCTTCAATCCCGCGTTTGCGAAATTCCTTCATGGTGACGACGTTGTAGCCGTACTCATAGGACGGTTCGAGCCAATCCAGCGTGCGCGCGTGTCCGCGCAGGCCAATCTGCATGGAATGGGTTGGATCAACTTTGCCCTGATCGGCCAGATAAGCGCCCCAGTGTGCGGCGGATTTCTTGGCACCAAGAAAGTGGTCAACTTTGGTAAAAACGTCCGTATGGGCATCAAGGTGCAAGAAGCACACGGGCTCACCGCCGGTGATGTTGCCGCAGCCGATCGCCTGCACGATGCCGCCGGTGATCGAATGGTCGCCGCCGACGGAAATGGGGCGCGCGCCGGCCTGGTCGATCTTGGTGTAGAACCGGGTGATTTCTTCGATACAGGCTTCGTTATCGTTGGCACGCGGGAAGGGGACATCGCCCACATCTGCGATTTTGGCGGCTTTCCACGGGTTCAGCTCGAACTCCATATGCATGCGTCGCCCGACGGCTGACACATCACGCAGGGCGCGTGGGCCCAAGTGCTGATCGCGCTGTGTTGTGCCGTTACCGGCGGAGTGGGGCACGCCAACAAGCGCGATATCTTGGCCCTCTGGCCCCTCATTGGGACAGCGGAACATGGTCGGAATGCCCCACCAGTAGAGGTTCTCCATCATGGATTCCAAATGTTCGTCAGCCATCGGCCTGTCTCCTCATCATTGGTTCTAGCGTTCTAGGTGACGCGGGACCGTGTCTGGTATTTTGCATCGCGCCAAAGCTCATCGCGCGTAACACGCTCGATCAATGCCGCCGCCTGACGAATATCATCATCATCCAGAAACAGCGGCGTAAAGCCAAAACGCATGATATTGGGCGCGCGAAAATCACCAATGACGCCCAAGTCAATCAAGGCTTGAACGGCGGCATAGCCGTGTTCAAAGGCAAAAGACACCTGCGAGCCGCGCTGGTTCGCGTCTCGGGGGCTGGCGAGGATCAACGCGGGACAGCGGCGCTCAACTTCGGCGATGAACAGGTCGGAAAGCCGCATCGACGCTGCTCGCAAAGCCTGCAGATCCACACCCTCCCAAACATCCAATGCGGCATCCAGGATAGACAGCTGCACGATCGGCGGGGTGCCAACACGCAGGCGTTCGGCGTCGCGCGCAGGGCGGTAGTCGGGGTCCATGGCAAAGGGGGCGTCGTGGCCCATCCAACCAGCCAGTGCTGGCTCGACAGCTTGGATCAAGTCGGGACGGGCATAGATAAATGCCGGCGCGCCGGGGCCGCCGTTGAGATATTTATAGGTACAGCCCACGGCAAACTCAGCGCCGCACCCTGCCAGATCCAGCGCCATTGCCCCGGCGCTGTGCGCCAAGTCCCAAACCATCACGGCCCCGGCGCGGTGCGCGGCTTTGGTGATGGCGTGCATGTCGTGCAGTCGCCCGGTGCGGTAATCCACGTGCGTGAGCATGACGACGGCAACCGTCTCATCGATGGCGTCCAGAACCGCTTCCGGCGCAGGTGTTTTGAGCGACAAATCCCCGCCAATGGTCTCAATCAGCCCTTGGGCCATATAGAGATCCGAGGGGAAATTTCCGCTGTCTGAGAGGATGACCTTGCGCTCTGGCCGCATTTTTAGCGCAGCAGCCAGCGCTTGATACACCTTGATCGACAGGGTGTCCCCGGTGGCAACTGACCCCTTGGGCGCGCCGATCAGCGGGGCCAAGCGGTCACCAACTTTGACCGGCAAATCCATCCACCCGGCGCTGTTCCAAGCGCGAATGAGTTGCTGCCCCCACTGCTCAGTAATCACCGTTTCCGCCCGCGCCAAAGCGCCCTTGGGAAGCGGGCCAAGCGAGTTTCCGTCGAGGTATATGACGCCTGCCGGCAGGTCGAATTTGTCTTTGCGCGGAAGCATGCAGCCAATCCTATCGGTCTGTGGCGATAGCCCATCGTGGGGTCAAGGATGGAACCTTAACCCCTTGCGACCAAAAGCCTACAGCAAAACCGCTTACTGGGCCGCTTTTGCCCCTTGGCTTAGCGCTTCGAGCTTGGCGTAAGCAATGTCCGGATCAACGGCACCAAATCCGGCAAATGTGCCAAAACCGCAATCGGAGCCAGCGATAACCCGCTCGTTGCCAACCAAATCCACAAACCGGTCAATCCGCTGCGTGACCAGATCAGGGTGCTCGACAAAGTTGGTGGTGGAATCCACCACGCCCGGCACCAAAACCTTATCATCCGGAATATCGTTCTTGCGGTCTTTAAACACCGCCCACTCGTGCCCGTGGCGCGGGTTTGAGGTCTCGAACAGCACGTAGCGTGCCTTGGTGCTCATCAGGGTATCGAACATCTTGGACATGGGAATGTCACAGACGTGCGGACCTTCATAGTTGCCCCAACAGATGTGCACGCGCACCTTCTCCGCCGGTACGTCAGACAGCGCGTAGTTGAGGGCTTCGACGTGAGATGCTGCGATTTTCAGAAACGCCTCGTCACTGAGATCGTTAAACAGCATGTGGCGGGACAGAGCGAGGTCCGGGCAGTCGAGTTGCAGGTCGAGGCCGGAGGCAACGATGGTCTCGTATTCTTCCTTCATCGCTTCGGCCAAAGCCTGCAAGTAGTCTTCGCGGGTGGCGTAGAAATCGTTTTGCAGGAACAGCGAGATGACGCCCGGTGAGGCTGCATTCATGAACCCGCGCTGCACGCCGTTGTCCTTCATCGCGGCGGTCAGGTTGGCAATGTCCTTGTTCAGCTCGTCCTGTCCCTTGGATTTCACCGCGCCCACACACATGGGGCGAGCGTAGGTGGGGGTGCCGCCGTCATCGGCGAGACGCTGCAGGAACGTGGGGAACAGCTTCAAGTCTGCGGGCGCGTTCCGGGGGCTGTCACCGTCAAAACCGGTGTAGCGGTCTTTGACATAGGTGGCGTAGGAGATCTTGCTGGTCTCGCCATCAGAAACGATGTCCACACCCGCCGCTTTCTGCCGCGCAACCGTGGCCGAGACCGCTGCGGTCATCGCCGCATCAAAGGCGGCTTGATCGTAGGGCTGTTCCTTCTCACGCGCGAAGATGAAATCCACAATCTCTTGCGTACGGGGCAGGGAACCAACGTGGGTGGTCAGAACAGACATTTGACCGTCTCCTGATTGAGGTTGAATTTGGGTTTAGGGGCGCCACGTGGGGCCAGCAGGATCATCGGTGGCAACCACCCGATAGATCCCCGCCTCACCTGTCATCGCAGGTTCGAGGGTGTAGGCAGTACCAGCCGGGATGCTGGCCGTGTCACCGGGGTTCAGGGTCACGGAGCCATCAGCCCAACTCACCCGCCAATGACCCGTTGCGGGCATCAAGACCGTGTCTTTGTCGCTGGCTGCGGCCTGCGTTTGCGCAGAAGGGCGGCTGAGGAAGTCGACCTCGAAGCCCGGGCGATCAACCAACAGCGCATCGGCACCAATAACTTTTGCGGGCGCGCGGTCGGAAAACGCCATCAAATCAAGATAGCGGGCAACGGCGTTGGGAACGACTTCTGCGGTGGTTGGTTCGGGGAATAATTTAAGCTGCTGTTCGGTCAGCAAAGACATGGGCGCGACACCGTCGGGCAGCTGCTCGCCCTTATGGCTGTCATAGAGCCGGCCGGTTGCGGCGAGGATCAGGCCGTGATCGCGCGCGTCCTCAATCACTTGCGGCGCCCAGATCACGCCGCCGCCAGCGTCATCACCACCGAGGATGGCCATGATCATCCCATAGTCGGTTCCAATGTTCTCGAACCCGCGAAACATGCCCGTTGGAATGTTGATGATGTCGCCGGGGTCGAGCGTGACTTCGCCAGCCGTGCCCCAACGCCCCCAAAAGAAGCGCCACCGGCCTGAAAGCACAAAGAAGACTTCGGCGGTGCGATGGGAATGCAGGGAGTTTCGGCATTTCGGCGGTTGGCCCGCTGCCCCAATGTTAAAGCCGTGGGGTAGGGGAATGTGGACATGCTGATCGGGGCTTTCCGAGACACCGCCGCCGATGATCGTGAAGTTTTCCTTCTGATCCGATCCGGGCGTATGCGCATCGATAAAGGCGGTTTTACACGGGCGAAGGTCCGCGTAACGGACGATCCGCGCTTCCATTTCTTGCCGGTTCATTGCCTCAACCTTTTCCCTTTTTTACCCAGTCTGTAGCAGGATCTGCTTCCAGATTGCAGTTTCATCGTAAAGCGTAAATTCGCGCCGCAGCCCCCAAGGGCCAAACTCGGCGTGACTGATTCCCAAAACATAGACCTCAGCGTTGGTTGGCTGGCCAAAGTGCCCCCAACCGCTGTGCGTACCCCACAGGCTCCACCGCACCGCCGCGCGCGGGGGCATCATCGGGCCTTCGTTGCCAATCACGTGCTCGATCCGCAGTTCGGCATCAGGAAAGGCGGCACGAAGGCCCATCCAGAAGCTATCAACCGCGTCATGGCTCACGCCCGTTTCACCGCCGGGGTAAGCCGTTTGGACCGCGCGATCGTACTCCGCTGGAACCGCTGCGAGGTCTGCGCCCATGATGCGTGTGATGATCTCAGCGTACTTTTGACCCCACGGGCTGTCATTGCCGCAGCCCTTGTAGGGGCCGGGCTTGTCGGTTTTGGGGGTCAGGGGGCGGACGGCAGCTTCCGGACCGCCTTCGCGCGCGATCAACTCAGCGGCGTAGGTCTTTGGATCCCACGCCATCTGCCGAACAATGGCGCCCTGGTCCCGGATCAACCATTCATCGTTGATCTGATTGTTGATGGCGTGGCAGTCCGCAATGATGCGGTATTTCAGCTTCTTACCCGTCGCCGCGCCATACACCCCGTCGTGGGCGTGGGTCGCGGTTGAGTAAATGCGGTGGGAGCTGAGCATGCCTTCTTCTGGCGTACCGGACCAGATCACGTCCTCACCCAACAAGCGCCGATCAGGGAACTCAGCCAGCGTCGCCATTGTCGCGGCAATCACACCCTGATTGCCCACAACCACGGAACCGGGGGAGCGCACCACAATGTCATCGCTGTAATACTGGTGCAGCGTAGAAATGCCTCGGCTTTCCCAAATTTCGTTGGTGATTCCAATGATGTAATCGGGGAAATCTTTGAATTTGGAATCAAATCCCTGCATTGGTTTGGGCCTTTCCCTTGAATGGTAAACTGTGCGACGAGCCGCGTATAATCAAAGGCCCGTCGATCGCCACTTGACGCGGGCGAAAGTCTTCGGGTTCTTCGATCTGCCGAATGAAGGTATCCACGGTTTCCTGCACCATCGTGTTGGATCGCTGACGCACGGTGGTTAGGTCATAGGCTGGCCACGCCGCAGGCGGCACGTCATCATAACCGACAACAGCCACGTCGTCGGGAACCTTTAAACCCAGCTCATGCCGCAGCGTATCGAGCACAAAGAACGCCATGTGATCGTTGGCGACAAAGACGGCATCAGGGCGCTGGTTCGCAGGAACGTCGAACATGGCGCGTGTGGCTTCGATAGCGCCTTCTTTGCGGAAATTGCCGACTTCGCGGGCAAACAGCGGAATATCATGGGTCGTCAAAGCGGCCATCAAACCGGCTTCGCGGTCGCGCTGCGTGGATGCGCCTTCCCAGCCCGCAATATAGCCAATGCGCCTGTGGCCACAGGTGATGAGGTACTCGCCCACTTTGCGTCCCCCGGCGAAGTTGTCGGACGTGATCGAGCTTACGCCCTCCATATCCTGTCGCCGGTTAAACAGGATCATCGGCACGCCAGCAGCCTGACAGCGCGCAACGATGGTGGAAGACATGGCGACGGAGGCGAAGATCAAACCATCGATCTGGTAGTCGAGAATTTCATCCACCACGTCGTCGATATTGCCCGTGGTCTGCGAGGCCATGAACATCAGGACGTGATAGCCCTCGGCCTGCATGGCGTTCGAGAGCTTTTCAATCGCTTCGGGATAGAAGTAGTTGTCCAGATAGGCGACCACAAAGCCCACGATGCGGCTGCGGCCAGAGACCATGGCGCGGGCCAGAATATTGGGGCGGTAGCCCAATTCTTCAGCGGCACCTCGCACTTTGGTCGCCATCTTCTCCGACACCGAGGCACCGGGCGTAAAAACGCGGCTCACGGCGGACTGTGAAACACCGGCGCGCTGAGCAACTTGCAGGGCTGTGACCTTTTCCGACATCGGTTCAGGCCTCCATACCATCAGGCAGGTCAACGCGGCTTAGATTGCGGGCTTTGTTGAATTCCCGCAGCCGCGCGAACACATCGACACCCAACTGGTGAAAGGCTTCAAGCACGTCCACCATGACCCAATTTTCGCGGATCAAGCCGTTTTCGATCCGCCAGAAATCGAGCGACTTCATGGTAATCTTTCGCCCCGCCGGCGCAATGCCCATCCAGCCATCGTCTGAGACGGTCTGGATCATGTTGGGCCAACCGGTGACAGCGGCGTAATTCTGCTCGCCAAAGAAGTGATAGGTCAGGGATGCGCGCTCTTTACCGCGATCGGGCATCGCGTTGAGGAAGGGGATTTGGTGCCAGTGCCGAAAACCCGCGATGCCCCGGCCAGAGCCAATCGCGCTTGGGCCATACCAGCTCATTTTTGGATGCCAGTAGCGGTCCATTTCCATCACAGCCGGTCCGCCCGTGCTGGGGTGGCGCTTCATCTTTTCGAGCATTTCGATGATGGTGCGCTTGGTCTGTTCGCCCGTGGCTTCGTCGCTGGGTTCGGTGATGATGCCGTCCTGGGTCGCCGGGCCGGGGACGTGCCATTCACGGCCCAGCGACGGCGCCATGGGCCAAGCGTTCGCTTGCATCATCACCTCTGGAATATCCCAGAGCGACTGCATCTCTACCACCTTGCCATCGACAAAACGGTAAAACTCGTGGAAGCGCATGTGAGTGATGTGGCCGGTGGGTGGAATATCCAGCCACGGACCCAACGCAACGCCCAGATAATAGCCGCCGCAGCCAACCCAGTCGTGGCCGTGGTCATCGGTTCCGGCAACAACGATATGATCCCGCCGCTCCAAATCGGGCCATGCGTCCACCAAGGGCGCAAAAGTCTGCTCAAAAAAGGCATCCGTGCCGTGGATTTCGCCCAACGGATGGGCCAAGCGAAACACCGCGTCGTCTGCGCAAACGTCGGCCAGTGCCGCACGGACGCCATGCTCCGAAAAGTCGTAGAGCGCCGCTCGCAAGGGGGCGAGCAAGGCTTTATGGTGAGCGTGGCGGTCCATTACTGCATTTCTATCTTTGGCTCTCTATTGGTCCTGTCGGTTCCGATAGGGCGCGGCTTCGCCGTAGGGGACGTTTACCCCGCCATAGCGCCGAACGCGCACGTTGCACTGTTCGGCATGACCAACAAAGCCTTCGAGCATGCACAGCCGCGAGCCGTATTCGCCGATCAGCGTGGCTGCTTCGTCGGTCAGGATGCGCTGGTAACTGTGCGTTTTCAGGAACTTGCCAACCCACAAACCGCCGGTATAGCGGCCTGCTTTCTTGGTGGGCAGGGTGTGGTTTGTACCGATGATTTTGTCACCATTGGACACGTTGGTGCGCGCGCCAAGGAACAGGGCGCCATAGCAGGTCATGTGCTCAAGGAACCAGTCATCGCGGTCCGTCATCACCTGCACGTGCTCGGAGGCAATGTCATTGGCCACCGCCAGCATCTCATCATAGGTGTCGCAGACGATGACCTCGCCATAGTCAGCCCAGCTGACGGATGCGGTGTCGCGGGTGGGCAGGATTTCAAGCAGGCGGTCGATCTCAACCAGTGTTTCCCGCGCCAGCTTCTCAGAGTTGGTCAGCAGTACAGCCGGGGAGTTATAGCCGTGCTCGGCTTGGCCCAGCAGGTCGGTCGCGCAGATTTCAGCATCAACCGTATCATCCGCGATCACCATTGTTTCAGTGGGACCGGCAAACAGGTCGATCCCGACGCGTCCAAACAACTGGCGCTTGGCTTCGGCGACAAAGGCATTGCCGGGGCCAACCAGCATATGCACCGGCTCAATGGTTTCTGTTCCAATCGCCATCGCACCAACCGCTTGAATGCCGCCCAAAACGTAAATCTCATGCGCGCCGCCTAAGTGCATGGCCGCGATCACGCCGGGGTTTGGCTTGCCATTGAAGGGCGGGGTACAGGCGATGATCCGGGGCACGCCAGCGACGCTTGCCGTTGCCACCGACATGTGGGCTGACGCGACCATTGGGAACTTGCCGCCGGGGACGTAGCAGCCCACAGACTGCACCGGGATGTTCTTGTGACCCAGAATAACGCCGGGCATGGTCTCGACTTCAATATCCGTCATGCTCGCGCGCTGCGCTTGGGCAAAGGTGCGCACTTGCTCTTGCGCGAATTTGATGTCGTGCAGCTCCTGCGGGGTCAATTGCGCGATCAAGTCGTCAATTTGCGCCTGCGTCAGGCGAAAGGCGTCGGGCGTATAGCCGTCGAACTTCTCGGACAACGCGCGAACAGCCGTATCACCGCGGGCCTGAATGTCGGCCAGTGTTGCTTCAACAATCTGGCGGGTTTTGGCGTCGTCTTCAGCGCGCTCTACGTCGGGTTTGCCGTGTTTGAGATATTTCACTGTCATGGTGTTTCTTCGTCTTGTTGTGGGCGAGGGGCCGTTCGGTCCCCGCTATCATAGGCTTCCCAGCCTTCCCCTTTGAACAGATCGACGCCGAGCTGTGCGGCGACGTGGGCAAAATCGACGTTGACCCAATTGTCTACGATTTTGCCGTCTTGGACTTTCCAGAAATCCATGTAGCGGATTTCAACGCGCTTGCCGGTGGGGGCGATGCCGAGGAATTCCCCGCTGTGCGTCGCTTCCTGCCGGCCAAAGGCTGCAGCCCATTCACCCATGAACAGGCGCGCTTCGTCGATGCAGGTTTTGTCGCTGAACGCAGCTTGGAACGGGCGCTGCCAGTTGTCTTGGAACTCCTGCAAGCCAGTCTTAGTGCCGCATCCTTGGTTTCCCATCCAGCGGAAGCCTTGAGAGAAAAACTCGCCGATGTCGTCGATGCGGTGGTCGTTCAGACCGTCAACCATGCCCTCAATCACCGCGCGGGTTTCTTCGGTTTTGGACAGATCCGTGTCTTTGCTCAAATAGGCTTGCTCGGGTCTTGAACCTTTCATGGCCGGCTTATCCTTTTACCGCGCCAGCGGTCAGGCCGCTGACCAACTGGCGTTGGAAAATCATAATCAGGACGAACAGCGGGGCTGTCGCAGTCACAACCGCCGCCACCGCCGCCATTTGATCCCCGTCGTTCTGTGCCGAGCCAAGGAAGCCCGCGATCCGGGGGATCATGGTTGTATTCTGCTGGCTGAGCAGGGCGCTGGTCACCGTGAAATCGTTGTAGGCAAGCAGGAAAGAGAACAGGCCCGTGGTGATTACCCCCGGCCACATCACCGGCATGATCACGTGCCAAAACCCTTGCAGGCGGTTGCAGCCATCGATCATCGCGCTTTCGTCCAGCTCGCGCGGGACGTTCATAAAGAAGCTGCGCATCATCCAGATGGTAAACGGCTGGTTGATGGCGACCAGCACAATCACGGCCACCCACGTCTCACCCCAAATACCCCAACTGAACAGCGGCTCCATATACCCGCTGACCAGTGTGATGTGCGGCATCGCGCGGAAGATCAGGGCGATAATCAGCAGCACAAACGCATAGCGCGCCGTTGATCGAGCCAGCGCGTAGCCGCCCAAAGTGCCAAACGTCAGGCTGATCACAACCGTAAAGATGGTGATGATCATCGTGTTGCCGACCGCTTGGCCGAACTGCTTTTTCTCAGAAAACGCTGAATCATAGCCCAGCGAGGTGAAGTACGCGCCGAACTCGCGCAAGGTATCGACACCGCTGAGGTTCTTGGTCCAATGGCCAAAGAAGTCGGTTTCGACCTTCAGACTGCCCCATGTCGTCCAGATAAACGGAAACGCCGCGACCACCACCCATAGGGCCGCAAAGCCGTAAATGAGGATGAGAAGGGCGAGTGGATGTTTGCGTGTCATTGTCTCTGCTCCCCCTCTATCGTGCTGCAACGCGGAAGTCGCGCCATGTGCGGATCAGCACGGGCAGCAACAGGATAAAGACCATCAGGATGGTCAGAACACTGGTCGCCGCCGCCGAGCCATAGCGCTTGTCGGCTTGCAGGACGAGGTGCTCGTAAATCAAATAGGATACGCTCTGCGCATTCGCAGCGGCTTGGAAGCCAAAGATCGGCTCCAAAACGCGAAAGGCGTCCATGATGTGGATCAGCAGCACAAAGGTGATCAGCGGCATCAAATGCGGCAGGATGACATAGCGCAGGCGGTCAATCCGGGGGGCGCCATCGATCATGGCCGCCTCAATCTGGTCCTGGCTGACCGTCTGAAGTCCTGCATAGAAGACCACAAACGCAAACGGCGTCACGTGCCACACGCCATAGACGGCAATCACCGCCCACGTTGCTTGCGGACTGGCTCGCAGTGAAAAATCATCGGCCCAAAAGGCCAAACCATTGGTGATCGCGTACAGCAGACCGCCCGTGTTGTCCGTCATCCAAAACAGCACCAGCGACCCCACCAGCGGTGTCACGATAAAGGGAAGTAGGCTGGCAAAGATCGTCACACCTCGCAGCGGACGCCACAGATTATCGACAACCAGCGCCACGATCAGCCCGAGCACCAGAATGAACGGCGTCGTGATGATGGTGTAAAACAGGGTAAAGCCGATCGCTTTATAAAGGGGCAGGTTTAGGACCGTTTTGGACCAAAAATGCCCGAAGCCTTGGGTGTTTTCCGCCCACCCCGTCGCCAGCTCATCGCAGGCGAGGACAGAGCGTCCACAGAAAAAGTCCAAACCCCGAAAGATATTTGGGCCTTCGACTTTTTCTATCGCGACGGTCTGCTCACAGCTGCGCACGCCCGTCAAAAAGTTGGTCGAGCAGATTTCCGACATCACTTCGATGTCTCGCGGTGGCGAGAACAGGGACTGGTATCCAACGCTGACCAGCGGCAGCAGGATAAACAGCACCATGGCCAGCAGGCTGGGCATCAGAAAGGCGAAGAACGCGCGATGAGGCATTGTTTGGATCTACCTGATTGTTCGGCAGCACGGAGGCTTTGCGGGACGCATTCCGCCTGTTTGTCTGCTGAATCCGGCGTAGAAGGGAGGGGAACGCCGAAGCGCTCCCCAACTAAAGTCTAAGCAGTGTGTTCTGCTTATTCAGCCAAAGCTGCGTTGTAAGCAGCAACGACGTCAGCGAGAGCTTGCTCAGCGCTTTCCTGACCGCTGAGGAACTCAGGGAGTTCAGCGCCCAGGGCTGTGTGCATCTTACCCATGTGTGAGTACATTGGGTAAGCTGGAACACCGTTACCAGCGGTTGCGAATACGCCAGCGGCCGCAGGAGTCGCCTCATAGCTGTCCATCATCCAAACGAACAAAGACATGTTGTCGCCTTTAGCGAGCATGTCGGCGTCAGCGGAATCAATGGCCAGAGCAACAGCGCGTGCGAGGTCTTCTTCAGACTGGTTCGCCGCGAAGAAGTAGCCGTCCCACCACAGCGTGGAAGCCGGTGTAGAACCGCCGCCCAGTGTTGGTGCGGAACCCATGACAACTTCAACACCCAACGCAGCTGCGCCGTCGATCACCTTTTGAGCACGTGTGCCCCAAAGGTTAGCGATGCCGGCTGAGCCTTGCTCAAACTGTGCCTGAACAGCATCAGAGTTGAAGGTCAGGAAGTCAGGGTTCATGCGGGAGGAAAGCTCTTTCATCATGTTGAGCGTTGCGATACCCGCAGCGTTCTCGATGTTTGCTTCCGTGCCGTTGACGAACATTGGCTCGCCAGTAGCCTGCCACATGTTCACGAACTCTTCGCCCAGGTTCCAACCAGCAGCGTATGTGCCGGACAGTGGGTAGTCCATCAGGCCAGCGGCCTTAGCAGCATCAGCGAGTTCGAGGACTTCTTCGTAAGACGTTGGCATATCCATGCCAGTTGCTTCGAGGACGTCAGCGCGAACCATCAGGTGCTGAGCGTTTGCACCAACAGCAATCGCCACAACTTCACCGTCCTGCTCAACCTTCATCGAGGTTGGCAGTTCAGCAACGCCAGGGACGTTTGTGATGGAAGCAACCAAACCTTCGCTGTTCGCGGAAGTAAAGGTGCTGTTTGCACCCAATACAGCGTTGTAAACAGCTGGGTTTGCTGAGAGTGCAGCGTTGATCTTGTCTTTGTGCTCTTGGTCACGCTCCGTTGCAGCACCACATGCTGCGGATTCGTCTTGCAGAGCCTCAACCGCAGGGAATGCGGCGGACAAGATGGAAAGGCCTGAGCCGTCAACAGCACAGGCGTTGGCGTAGGATGCGCTGAACAGCGCAGCGGTGGTTGCCGCAAGGGCAATACGGGTCATTTTCATGTTCAATCTCCCTTTAGTGAAGCGCGCCAGAACCGTGATCGACCAAAACCAGCGCCGTTAAAGTGCTGGTTTGCCCGCTCACGTCTTTAATGACGCCCTATCCAGTCCGCCCCCTAAGCCGGGCTGAATTCTGTGATCTGCCTGTCGCCGCCGTTTTGTGGTCTTTGACTGTGTGGCGCGCCGGGCAGGAAATTTGTGTTACAGCCGCGCACCCGTTTCTGCGTCAAACAAGTGGCAAACCTCTGGTGTGATCGTGAAGCCAATCGGATCGCCGATCTCAGCGCGGAAATCCTTGGGTGCCTTACCGCTCAAAATCGCGCCATCGGCACGGATCGAGATTTGTGTGGCATCACCCAGCAGTTCCATGGAGTAGACCGTGGCTTTGGCATCTCCGCCGGTTTTCACGACTTCGATGTCCTCAGCACGGAAACCCAGCGTGACGGGCCCATCTTTGGCTTTCAAGCCTTCAACGCTGATGTTCGGGCCAGTGAAGGTTCCACCGCTGACCGAACCGTTTACAAGGTTCATGGCCGGCGAGCCAATGAACCCTGCGACGAAGGTATTGGCGGGGTGGTCGTAAATGTCTGTCGGCGTTCCAATTTGCTGGATTTCGCCTTGGTTCATCACGACAACCCGATCGGCAAGGGTCATGGCTTCGATTTGGTCGTGCGTCACGTAGATTGTGGTAACGGCCAGCTCATGCTGCAGATTCTTGATCTGCGCACGCGTCGAAACGCGCAACTTGGCGTCGAGGTTCGACAGGGGCTCGTCCATCAGGAACACAGTCGGCTGGCGCACAATCGCCCGTGCCAGCGCTACGCGCTGACGCTGACCGCCTGATAACTCTTTGGGAAGTCGATCGAGCAGATCGCCCAGTTCCACCATTTCTGCGGCCCGGTGGACCATTGCATCATGTTGATCCCGCGGAACGCCGCGAACCTTCAACGGAAAGCGAATGTTTTCGCGCACAGTCATGGTGGGGTAGAGGCCATAGTTCTGGAACACCATCGCCACGTCCCGGTCTTTGGGCTCAAGCTCATTGATCCGGTTGCCGTCCACAATGATCTCGCCATCGGTCGGCGTTTCCAGACCCGCGATCATCCGCATGGTGGTCGTCTTCCCGCAACCCGATGGGCCAAGCAGGACCAGAAATTCCCGATCAGGAATGGTCAGGTTGAAACTGTTCACACCGACAAAGGTGCCCCAGCGTTTGCTTAGATTACGGAGCTGAATTTCAGCCATAGCTTTCGCTGTGCCTCGTAGCATTGGGTTCGAATTGAAAGCCTAGACGCGAGTTTAGAGCCTTGGCAACTGATTCTTGAATGCGTATGCAAAAATTGTGAACGGACGACCCGTAATGACGGGAAACCGGCCTTCGACGTCGCGCCTAAGTCCGTTTTTCGACCATTTCCATGCCGTCGCTCAGGTCCACGCGTCCCAGATTCCGGGCCTTGTTGAATTCTGCCAGGCGCGCCAGCACGTCGACCCCCAGTTGGCGGTAAATATCCAACATGTCGATCAAGACCCAATTCTCGCGAATCAAGCCGTCTTCCATCCGCCAGAAATCCAGACTGCGCATTTCAATTTTCGTCCCCGATGGCGCGATGCCCAGCCAACCATCATGGGAAACGGTCAGACGCATGTTCGGCCAACCGGTTTCGCAGACATAATCACCCTGTGCGATGTAGTGCGAATGCAGATCGTACATCTCTTCGGACGCTTCACGGTCGCCGGTGGGGTCCACTTTGCGGTTCGGCATGCCGCGTAAGAAGGGGATCTGGTGCCAATGCCGGAACCCTGCAATGCCGCGCCCCGTGCCAATCCCCGCAGGACCGTACCAGTTCATGCGCGGGTGCCAGTATTTCTCCAGCTTCATCACGCGGGGGTCGGGGTTATCCGGGTGACGGCACAGGTCCGTTTCCATGCTCACCACAAAGTCGATCGCCGCCTGCCCATCGCCCGAAGCAGACAAGCCGTCGCCACTCAGCGGGCCGGGCGTGCACAGGAACGCGCCCAGTTGGGGGGCCAGCGGCCAAGCATTGGCCTGCATCATCAGTTCAGGCACATCCCAAATGACCTGCACTTCCGTAATCTTTCCGTCTTTAACGTGAAAGTACTCATGATAGCGCATGTGGGTCAGAATACCGGTCGGGGGAACGTTCAAGAATGGCGCAAGGTTGGTGCCGAGGTAGTTCCCCATGCAGCCGATCCAGTCCAACCCCTCCGCCGTCGTTCCCGCCAGCACGATCATATCGCGCCGCTCCATGTCCGGCATCGCCGCATGCAGTGGCAGCAAACACTGCTCAAAGAACGCGTCCGGCCCTGACAGTTCACCAAACGGGTGGAACACCTTAAACGTCGCGTCGGGCGCGAATAAATCGTCCATCACGGCCTTTACCGCCGTGGGTTCGAAGTCGGCCAGCGCTTTGCTGTAGGGCTTGAAAAAGGATTTCAGGCTGTCAGGAGTCATGGCGAGGGGGTCTCTTGGGTCTGGTGATGAGAGGATGCGACCATTCACCAAAATTGCTCGCCCAAGCCAACTCGAATATGGTGCAAGGTATTCAGAACTGATATGGCCCAATTCCCATGATACGACATCGACAGGTGGAGGCCTTCGCCGCCATTGTCCGCACGGGTTCAACCGTGGCAGCGGCCCGCAGTCTCAATACGTCCCAACCGACCGTTAGCCGTCTGTTGGCTCAACTGCGAGATCAGGTCGGTTTTGCCTTGTTCAACAACCAAAGCGGCAAGCTGACTTTGACCCACGAAGGCAAGCAGTTCTTCCGCGATGTTGAGCAGTTTCTGATGACCACGGAGGAGCTTGAGCGCCGCGCTTGGCAGATCAGGAATTATGGCAACAGCACCCTGCGCTTGGTGACAATTCCCTCGGTGAACCTGCATGTGGTGCCCGACGCACTGGCCGCCCTGCGAGCAGAGATTGAGAACTTGAGTTTTGGTTTGGTCCAAGCCGAGCATCACGAGACCAAGACGGTCGTGGCCTCGGGCAAGGCGGACTTTGGGATTTGTAATGACATCGTGCCCAGCGACAATTTCCATGTTTTCGGATCGGTGGATCTGGCGTGCATGCTTGCGGTGCCCGAAGGTCATCCTTTGGCGGAACGGGCCACGGCCCGTGCTGCTGACTTGGTGGGGCAATCGTTTATCTCTTTGGGCGATAACTTGGCCGATTACGTAACGGATCCAGAGGCAGGGCGGATCATCCGCGAAAGCGCGCAGAACTTCGCGTCGTTCTCGGCACCCGTGATTGCGCTGGTCGAGGCGGGTAACGGGATTGGTATTGTTGATCCCATATCTGCCGGACATTATGCCGGCGAGCGGGTGGTGTTCTTGCCTTTCGACCCTGAAGTCGGCTTTCCCGTAAACATTGTTTACAAAGAAGATACGCGCCTTTCTGGCGTTGCCGAAAAACTCTGTGACGGGATTTTGCAAAGCCTGCAGCGGCTGGAAGCCAAACTCCGGCGGTAAGGCTATTGCGCGCGGTGCGCCTCGTATTTCGCCCACGCGTCGGCGAGTTTCTCAACACTAAAACCCGGCTCCCGCGCTGGGCCGAGAATGAAGGTTTCCAGCGTCAGCAGTTTGTCGATGGCAGCGGGGAGTGTGGCGTAAAGCGCGGGTGGAACCACCACCGCGCCGTGCAAATCGGCATGCACCAAATCGCCTGGTGCAATCTTCAGCCCAAAGACCTCAATCGGCTGACCGAAATCCACCACGTGAATGAACGCGTGACTGGGCCCAACGCCGCCTGCAATGACCGGAAAGCCCGGCTCTAAATCACCAAGGTCACGCATCAGGCCATTGGTGAGCGCACCGCAAAGGCCGATCCCTTTGTGCACCGCGGTGTGAATTTCTCCCCACCACGCGCCTTGCGCTGCGTCGCCGTCGAGGTCTTCGACGACTGCGATGCTCGCGCGCGGTTCGTCGGCCATGTATTCGAAATACTGCATCCGCAAGGCCTTCACCGCGTCCAGCGGTGCGGTTGGCGGGGTGTTGCTGCGCAAGCGTGCCGTCCGGGCAAAACCGACAATTGGCGGCCCGGCGGGGTCAGAACTGTGCATGGTGCGCTTGGTAAATGCATCGAACCCACGCCCGCCCTGCGCAATTTCAATGGCGTTACAGATTGTGGGCGTATCGTACTGGCGAAGTTTCTCGATCAGGGCCGTGTGGTGCTCGGTATCGGTCATGTTTTCAGCCAATTCGCAATGATTTTAGCGGTTTTGATCGGCGCTTCCAGTGTCGGCAAATGTCCCGCCGCGTCGATTTCTTGATAATGAGCGTTCGGGAGCGCCGCAACCATATCCGTATGGAATGACGCGGGGCAGATTTGGTCGCCTGCGCCGCGCAAGACGAGCACAGGATTTTCAAAGGCTGAGAGGTGGTCCAAACGGCTCGTGCGGCTTTGCAGCGCTTTGGTCTGTCGCCGAAACACGTCTTCGCCCAGCCCTTCAGCCATATCCCAGCACAAATCCAAAACCTCCGGCGCGTGATTGCCCGGGGCGAGGTAGAGGGGCAGTAAATGCTGCCACATGACAGCGCTCAAGCCGTCATCATCAAGCGCTGAGAGCAGCGCCAAACGCCGCTGTGTTCGCTCGGTCGTGTCGGCATGTGGGTTCGCGTCGAGAATGACGACCCGGCCAATCCGTCTTGGGGCCAGCGCGCAAAGTTCCAACGCCAAACCGCCCCCCATCGAAACCCCGATCAGGTCAAATTGCGCAGGTGCCCGTGTGAGGACGTCAGCGGCCAATGCCTGCCAATTGTCATGGTGGCTTAGGTCGGCTGTCAGGCAGTGATGGCGGGGGCCCAAAGCATCGACCACGGGCTGAAAAAGCCGCCCGTCGCACATCATGCCGGGCAGCATGAGCAGGGGGTTCAACGCGCAGTTTCCGTCTTTCCAGCCAGCAGGATCTGTTTCCACACCGCGACTTCATCATAAACGGTCCATTCCCGGCGGATGCCGCGCGGACCAAACTCGAAATGGCTGATGGCCATGACGTGGATTTCCGCCCCGCTCGGTGCGCCCAGCGTGCCCCAGCCTTCGTGCTTTCCGGTCAGGTGCCAGCGGATCGCGGCGCGTGGGGGCATCATGGGGTCTTCGCGACCGATGGCGTGATCGATGCCAAATACCGCATTGGGAAGCGACGAGCGCAGGCCCAGCCAAAAGGCTTCAGCCGCCGCCGTACTGTGTGCGCTAACCCCGCCGGGATGTTCCAAATGACAGCCGCGATCATAGCTGTCGGTGACTGCGGAAAACTCTGCCTTCATCAGGCGGGTCATCATGTCCCCGGCGCGCTTTCCCCATTCACTGTCATTACCGCGCGACTTGTAAGCGCCCGGTTTGTCGTCTTGGGGTGAAAAGGGCCGTTTGGCGTGGGCAGGTCCGCCCTCTGCGGCAATCATCTGTGCCGCCATTTCGCGCGGATGCAGCCCAATCTGCCGCGCCATCGCACCAACGTCCCGCACCAGCCATTCTTCGTGTACGGCATTGGCGATGCAGTTGGTGTCGGCAATCGTCCGAAACCGCAGGCGTTTCCCGCTCGCGGGACCAAACATGCCTTGGTTCAGATGTGTCGCTTCGGAGATGATGCGGTGGGAGGAGAGATAGCCGTATTCCGAGTGCTCGGACCAAATCACGTCCTCACCAAACAGTTGGCGATCCGGGAATTCGTGCAACGTCTCCATCGTGTTTGTGATGCCAGCGCGGTTGCCTTCGCTGTAGCCCAAGGGCGTGCGGATTTTGATGTCTTTGGCATAGTGCCAATCGATCGCCGAGATCTCCCGACTTTCCCAAATCTGATAGGTACATTTCAGAATATAGTCGGTCAGATCCTGATATTTCTCGTCAAACCCGTGCATGAAAGGCACCCTCCATCGTGGCCGGATCGTCCGGCTTTCCGAGCCAGCGTTCAAATTCCTATTCTTTGACCTGCTATTCACTTTGGATATGCAGCGCGGTCGGTGATAGGTTTTCGTGTCGCAAGACTGTTTGCGTTCTGGACAAGCACACAAGGCTTTGGCAAGGACATTTTGCATACGCATGCAGACACTGCCCAATAAACGCGACCACAGCGCGGTTCCTTATTGAGAGCCGCAAGGGAGAATGACGTGGATTTCCAGCCTGCGAAGACGCTCGTTTTAGACTTTTACGACGCGCTCGATAACGCTTCAGCCACGCAGACCGCTGCGGTCATGGAACGCTTCTTGTCGCCCGATATTCTGTTTCGCGCCTTTCACCCGTTTGGTGAGTTGCGCGGTGATCCGGCGCACGTCGCAGAAACGGTCTGGACGCCGTTGAAAACCAGCCTGACGCGGATGCAGCGGCGCATGGATATCTTCTTTGCCGGCCAAAACAGCCTGACCGACCAGAGCGACGGCTCGGTCTGGGTCGCATCGATGGGGCATTTGATGGGCTTGTTTGATGCACCGCTGCTGGGCATTCGGCCCACGGGCAAAATCGGCATGTTGCGTTACGCCGAGTTCCTGCGGGTTCAAGAGGGGAAGATTGCGGAAGTCGCCTTTTACTTCGACTTGCCGCACCTGATGGCGCAGGCCGGGCAAAACCCATTCCCGCCGCAAACCGGCGCGCAACTGATTCAACCCGGCCCCCTGACACACGACGGCTTGCTGTTCGCGGACGCCGAACCAAGCGAGGGCGTGGCGACGCTGGCGGCGATCAATGCAATGATTAGCGATCTGGGGCAGTGGGACAACCCGCTGCCGTTGGAGGAGGAGCTGGCACAGACGTGGCAAGACGACATGCTGTGGTGGGGGCCAACAGGGGTTGGGGCGACCTATACGATTGAGCGCTACGCCAAGCAGCACTCCGGCCCATTCCGCGCTTCGTTTGCCAACCGCTCTGGCACGGGCCATGTTTGCCGGATGGCTGAAGGCGCCTATGGCGGCTTTTTCGGCTGGCCAAACTTTCGCGCAACGCACACGGGCGGTTTCATGGGCTTGCCCGGCAGTGAAAAGACCCTCGAATTTCGGGTGATCGATTTGTATCGGCGGGGCGATGATAAGCTCGCCGAAAACTGGATCTTCATCGATATGCTGCACTTTATGCAGCAACAGGGCGTGGACGTGCTATTGCGTAATCAAACGACGTCGCTCTGACCGAAGACAGCTCGTTTTCTCAGCATAAATTTGATCCAGAAGATGTTTTCTCGTTGGACTGGAGTTGGATCAGATGAAGACGCTCACTGCGGAACAGTATGACGCTTTTTGGCGGGATGGGGTGCTGGTGGTCGAAGACGCCGTGACCCCCCAGCAACTGTCCGCCTTGCGCGCGACGTTTGACCAATGGGTTGAGGACAGCCGCCAGCATGACGAGGACTATGGCGAGACGCTGGACGGTCGAAAGCGCTTTGATCTGCAGCCCGGTCACAGCGCTGCAACTCCCGGCCTGCGCCGCGTGCAATCACCCGAGGAAGTATCGGAGGTTTTTGCCTCTGTGATGCGGTCAGCGCGGACGGTTGAGGTGGTGGGTGATTTGATCGGCCCGAACTTGCGTTTTCACCACGGCAAAGTGAATTCCAAGCTGCCCGGGACCGCGACAAAGGTGCTGTTCCATCAGGATTTTAACTTCCAGCCCATGACCAACGACGACATCATTACGTGCTTGCTGTTTATTGATGACGTGACGCTGGAAAATGGCCCGTTGGAGGTCGTTCCCGGCTCTCACAAAGGGCCGCTTTACACCCATTGGCACGGGGGGCGATTTACGGGGGCTGTGGCCGATAGCGTGATGGATGAACATGGCGACAAGGTCGTCCCTTGCGTGGGAAAGGCGGGGTCGGTTTGCCTGATGCATTCGAGCCTGCTGCATGGGTCTGCGCCGAACCTGTCCGACAGTTCCCGCACGCTGTACATCACCACATATTACGCCGAAGACGCGCGCGAGCTGAGCCCGAACGCGCTGCCGAGCACACTGACGCATGAGCTGGTCAGTGGTGTGGAAACAGGGCGCGTTCGCTGTTCAAGTTACGAAATGGAATTGCCCGAAGTGCCCAAGGGCACGTCATTTTTTGCCCAGCAGGAAGGCAGCGGCACCGAGGCCGCTTAGGGCGACTTCGCGCGCTGGCGTCGGCGGCGAATGAGCCACAGGACAAGCACCAGCGCGCCGCCCAGAACGACCACGAGGCCATAATCGATGATGGGGATGCGGAAGACTTCATTCACGTTGCCCCATCCCCGGTCGGAATAGACAGCCCAAATCCCACCCACAAACGCGGTGTAGACCACCCAATGCACCCAGCGCGGCAAACCGAGCCCGTGCATTTGCGTGACAACGAACAGGGCGGCGAAGCCAAAGAAGAACATGGGCCAGAACTCCTGTCCGGCGACCAAGGCAACGGTAACGCCGTGGATCAGGACGGAGACTTCCAGCACGGCTGTCCACCACTTGTTTGTATGAACCCGCGTGAACACAAATGCGCCTTGGAGCAGCAGCAGGAAGGTGTAAAGGAACCCGAGCAAATGGCCCGGCGTGGTTTCCATGGGGTGAAACCAGTAGGTGTAGACCACGGCCCACGCGAAGTAATAGCCGTGGTAGCGAATGAGCCACTGACGCGCTGGCGCCAGCCATTTTCCGCCCACACCAAAGACGATACCCCGGCGCGGTGCCTCCATAATCAGTACGATGACCAGCAGGAAAATCACAGAAATCTGAGAGGAGAAAACCGACGTATCCTGCGCGAGGCCGTCATACCAAAAGGCGGTTTGAAGGTAGTGTAGGGCGACAAAAAAGCCGGTTCCGGCCAACCCGATCCAGTTGACCGGATGCATGATTCCACGGTTCCGTAAGGTGTCCCGGTTCTTAACCGCCCAGCGGATCAACCCCCAAAAGAACACCTGATGCGCCAGATAGAAGCCCCAGGCGGTGGCACGGGTCCAGAAACTCGGCTCGGGCAGTTTCCAGTAGTACCAAGCTGCACCTTGATCGGGCAGCAACTCGACCTGCCGCAGGATGGGGTTGAGCAAGAGAATTGAAAGCGTCGCAAGAACCGACAGGCCCACCGCAATCCAAAAGGTCATCCAAAGCGGCGAAAGTCGTTTCATGGTGGGGATCCTCAACCTTACAAATGTCTCAGCACTGAGTTAGATCGTCGCAGGGGGAGGGCTAGTGCCACAACCAATGAAATCGACGCCTCAGACCAGCAGACCGCGCGCTGCAACGGGCAACACATCCACAATCGTGTCCCCCCGCACCATGACCAGTTGATCCACCATGTTCACCACCACGCACACGTGGTTCGGTACGACGCGAACAATCTCGCCCACCGCTGGCCGGGGATCGCAGTCCGAAAGATCGAGAAAACCGTGCTCTTCGGCGAATTTGTGGATGCGGGCGTTGGGGTATTCCAGCAGCAGGCCGTAGCCGTCCAGCCCACCGGCGTCGCTGGTTAAGGTCTTGGATCCAGCATCGAGAATCCCGCGCGCGGCGCCGCCACGGCTGACCACGGTAGTATAAACATGCAAGGCGCAGTCGTTGAGCGACGCCATGCCCGCTGCCATCATCATGCGGTCGTTAAAGATGCAGGTTCCAGCGCGGTGCTCGGTCGCGCCAACGAGCTGGTCCATATTGACCATGTTCGGGGTTCCGCCGGTCGAGACGATGGTGGGCTGCAGACCCAGTTCGGCCAAACCCTGGTTCACGCGATTGAAGAACACCTGCGTCGCGGGCCAGCCGTCGATTGGGGGGTAGAACAGCAAACCAGCGAAGTTTAGCCACGGATCATTTTTGATCTGTGCGGCGAGCTGCAGGACTACAGCCGGGGTTTCGACGCCAGCGCGCTCTAGCCCCGTATCGCACTCAATCAGCACGTCAATGGGGCGCTCGGCGGCTTGGGCGGCGCTGGAGTAGGCATCCAAGCTGACGGGGTTATCGGCACAAACCTTGAGCGGCAACTGGCGTTGCAAGGCGGCAAGACGGCCAGAGCGCGCAGCACCAATGACGTTGGTTGCGATCAGAATATCGGTGATCCCTGCTGCGGCCATGACTTCGGCCTCACCGAGCTTTTGACAGGTGATGCCCGTGGCGCCAGCGTCCAACTGCATCTGCGCTAAAATGGGGGATTTGTGGGTTTTGATATGCGGGCGGTTTGCCACGCCAGCGGCATCGCAGAGCGCTTGGGCGCGTGCAATGTTGGCCTCAACCCGGTCCATGTCGATCACCATGCAAGGGGTTCCAAACTGCTCGGCAATCTGGCTTTTTAGCGTGTCCGACATGGGGCGTTTTTCCTTAACTGTACTGATCGGCCGGGATGATGGGCGGGGTGCTGTTGAGGGCATCGCGGGCAAAACCGGCGGCGGTTTGGTAGCGCTTCATAAAGGCGGTGCGCTCTTCTTCTGCAAGCACGGTGTTGATATCGTCAAATACACCGCCACAGCGCTCCTCAACCAACCCAAGCAGGCCAAAGGGACCATCGCCGCGATTGCGCAGAACCACGTCGTTGACCGGTCCATTGAAGGCTTCGTCAAACGCCGTCAGCGCCGCGGGGGTCAAGCCGTGCTGGAGCAAGCAGGCACCGATGTTGCGGGCGTCAACGATGGCTTGGGAGGCCCCATTGGAGCCCGTGGGATACATGGGGTGTGCGGCATCCCCCAGCACGAGCGCAGAACCACTGGCCCACGTGCTGATCGGGTCACGGTCGATCATGGGGTTTTCATAGGCCACCGTGCCTTGGGAAATCAGCCCGGGCACGTCCAGCCAGTCGTATTTCATGTCGGTAAAATAGTGCAAAAAGTCGGTGATGGCGACTTCGCTGAACCAGCCCGTTTTCTGCCAGTCTTCCTCAGACACGTTCCGTATTTCTGCGATCCAGTTGATCAGCGACAGGCCATTTTCGTCCGGCTGGCTGATCGGGTAGATCACCAAGCGCCGGTCTTCGGTGCCCAAGCCCAAAAATGTGGAACCTGTCCGCGCAGCCTTGGCCCGCGTCACCCCGCGCCACATGATGGTGCCGCCCCAATGGATAGGCGGCTGGTCGGGGTGCATTTGCGCGCGAATGGCGGAGTGAATGCCGTCCGCGCCGATCAGCAGCTTTCCGGTATAAGACGCGCTTTCACCGCTGGGCCGGGTGTTGAAATGCGCGGTGATGGTGGCGTCGTCGTTCTGGGTAAAGCCTATGCCTTGATGCCCGGTCAGAACCGCATCTGGGCCAAGGCGTTCGAGCACTTTGCGATACAGCAGCATTTGCAGCTCACCACGATGGGCGGCGTATTGCGGCCATTTGTACCCGGCGAGCAACCCCCTTGGTTCCGCGTAAATGTCATTGCCATTAAGCCCCACCAGCGCCCATTCGCGCGATTGAATGCCGATGGCGTCCAGTTCCGCTTCGGTGATGCCAAGCGCCAACAGCTCACGCACGGCGTTGGGTTGGATGTTAATGCCAACCCCCAGCGGACGCGGTTCTTCAGCCGATTCAAACACGCGGCAAGGGATGCCAAGCTGGTGGAGCGTCAAGGCCGTTGAAAGCCCGGCAATACCACCGCCAACAATCAGGACAGATTGAGAAACGTCAGACATAGGAAATACTGTTTGCTCCGCTCAAGACCACGCTCATTCCCCCTAGTGTCACCATCCAGCCCTTACGCGCAAGGTGCTTTGCTGTAGCGGTGAAAGAGAAGGTGATAGAACGGTGGGAAAATTGCTATTGTCAGCCCCAATAGGGTGCAAGGGTCTAGTCGCAGAGGAAGCCGGGCGCGTGAGTATGACATTGGGAAGTTCGCTGGCATTACCATGCGGGGCAGTGCTGCCAAACCGGATGATAAAGGCCGCGATGACCGAAGGACTGGCCACACCGGATGGTCGGCCAACCCCAGAGCTCGAACGGCTCTATGGCCTGTGGTCTGATGGTGGGGCGGGGGCGCTGATCACGGGAAACGTGATGGTGTGCGCCGATCACCTTGAGCGGCCCGGAAACGTGATCATCGACCGTGTCCCAGACCCCGACATGGCCGCGCGGCTCAAGCGTTGGGCGGACGCAGGGACGCGGAATGGGAACCATTTGTGGGCGCAGATCAGTCACGGTGGACGGCAAACGCAATCCAACGTCAATCGGCGGCCAAAGTCTTCCTCGGACGTGAGGTTGCGGGTGCCCGGCGGCTTTTTTGCGCGGCCAACGCCGCTGGAGCTGTCGGAGATCACGGACTTGGTTGAGCGCTGGGCAACGGCGGCGAAGGCTGTTCAGGATGCCGGTTTTACGGGTGTGCAGATCCACGGGGCGCATGGCTATCTCATCAGCCAGTTTCTCTCTCCGCTGATCAATCAGCGCACAGACGGCTATGGCGGCAGTTTAGAGAACCGGGCGCGGTTCCTGCTGGAAATCGTCGCTGCGACGCGAGCGGCGGTTGGGCCATCGTTTCCGATTTCGGTCAAGCTAAACAGCGCGGATTTCCAAAAAGGCGGGTTTGAGTTTTCCGACAGCTTGCAGGTCGTCCAATGGCTCGAAGCGGCGTCGGTTGATCTCATCGAAATCTCCGGCGGCACCTATGAGCAGCCGCGTTTCTTAACGCTCGAAGGCATTGAGCCGGTGACCGATCAAAACGTCGCTGCCTCGACCGCGGCGCGAGAAGCATACTTCGTCGATTTTGGTACGGCGATGCAGGCGCATGTGAACATTCCGCTGATGGTCACAGGAGGGTTCCGGCGGCGGGATGCGATGGAGCAGGCTTTGCAGATGGGCGCAACCGATGCGATCGGCTTGGCGCGTCCGCTGTGCCTGATGACCGACGCGCCGAACGCGCTGCTCGATGGTGCTGAGGTCTTGCCGCGCTATGAAACCGGGTTGGGCTTGATCCCGTCTTGGCTGGGCTGGTTGCGGCGGTCCAATCTGGTCAAAACCATCGATGGCTTTTCCGGCACCTATTGGTTCTATCAACAAATCTGGCTGCTGGGGACACGCGGCGCGGCGAACGAGACGTTTTCGGTCTTTAAGGCCTTCATGATCGTTGATGGCCGAAACCGCGCCATCCAGCGCAAGCGGCGGCGATCGCGCTGAACCCTCTCCGCCTCCATTGATCTATGGACAGAAGTGTCCAACGCTGTTCTAGCTAAGGAACGCACAGGTTTAGAAGGGGGAGCGGCCGTTGAATTCGCATGATCGTGTGGTGATTTTGGTCGGTGGGCGACGGCCGACGGACAAAGGGCTGGATAGGCGTGAACCTGGGTTTAACGCATTGCTCTGTTCGCGGCTGGAAAATCGCTGGCCATGTCCATGATTAACCGAAATGGGGCGATGGAAGGCTCCGCAACCGTGATTTCAGCCTCAACTTGCGATCCCACCGGCAAGGCCATGCGCGCCAAGGGGGTCGCATGACGCGGCGCCGTCGCGGCGGGCGTCCAGCCTCGTCCGTTGGTCAGCCCGTGACGCGCGATGTCAATTATCGCCAATTGCGCAACCCGTTTCCCAGCATGGATGTCTTCTCCGCTGACGAGATCCAAAACATGCACGAAACCGCGCTGCGGATGCTGGAAGAGATGGGCATGAAAGTCCTGCTGCCCGAGGCGCGCAAGCTGTTTGCGGCGGGCGGCGCTAAGGTCGATGAAGGCGCGCAAATGGTCCACATTGGCCGCGAAATGGTCGAAGCTGCCTTGGCCACCGCCCCCAAATCGATTCCGTGCCGCGCCGGGGATCGAAAGCGCGATTTTGTGTTGGAATTGGGGTCGCTGGTGTTTCAGGCGGGCGCAGGCGCGCCCTATGCCACAGATTTAGAGCGTGGTCGCCGGGCGGGGTCTGCGGCCGATTACATCGATTACCTCAAGCTGACGCATCACTTTGATGTGCTGCAAATGATCTCGCCGCAGGTTGAACCCCAAGACGTGGACAATCACCTTCGTCACTACTTCACCACCCACGCCCAGATGACCCATACGGACAAATTTCCCTTCATCTTCTCCCGCGGGACGCCACAGGTGATGGATTGCTTCGAGATGATCCGCGATTTTCGTGGGCTGAGCGATGACGATTTCCGCGCTGGGCCGCACTGCTACACCATCATCAACACAAACTCGCCCCGCACGCTGGATATTCCAATGGCGCAAGGGCTGATCGACTTTGCCCGCTATGGGCAGATGTCGATTGTGACGCCGTTTACCCTGATGGGGGCGATGGCACCGATTACTGTGGCGGGATCGATCACACTCAGCCACGCCGAGGCGCTGGCCGCGATTGTGCTGACACAGCTCACCAACCCCGGTGCGCCCGTGTGCTACGGCACCTTTACCTCCAACGTCGATATCAAATCCGGCGCACCGGCGTTTGGCACACCAGCGCATTTTCAGGCGTCTTTGGCCGCTGGACAGCTCGCCCGGCACATTGGTTTGCCGTGGCGATCGGCGGCGGGTTCTGCGTCCAACGTGAACGACGTACAGGCGGCGAATGAGAACCAGATGGGGCTGTGGGGGTGTTTGATGGCCGGGGCGAGCGTCGTCATTCACGCTGCAGGCTGGATCGAAGGCGGCTTGACCGTCTCGTTCGAGAAACTGGTAACGGACGTTGAAGTGTTGAACATGATTGCGGAGTTGTGCGCTGGGGCACAGGCCGGAACCGACGAGATTGGCTATGCCAATGCCATTCAGGAAGTCGAGCCACAGGGGCATTTCTTTGCCTCTTCCCAGACCATGGCGCGCTACAATACGGAGTTCTATCAACCCATCGTCCATGACTACGCCAACTTCGGCACGTGGACCGAGCGCGGCAGTATGGATGCCAATCATCGCGCAACAGCGGTCTGGAAGAACATCGTCAGCTCGGCCCAAGGCCCATCAGTGGACGGTGCCAGGGAGGAAGCGCTCAAGGCCTTCATCGATCGGCGCACGGCCCAAGGCGGCGCTCCGCCCGAAAGCTGAGTTGGCTTTTTGGGTCAGCCGCTGGTCGTCGTGGCGGTTGAGCCGTTTGTCAGCGCGTTGAAAGACGAGCCTAACCGCGCTTACAGCAAACCAGCCTCAAAGCTGGTTGATCGGCACCTTAAAGTACGCTGGACCACTGTCGTCTGCTTGCGGCAGGCTTCCCGCCTTCATGTTCACTTGCAAGGACGGAACGATCAGCTTGGGCATGGCCAGTTGCGCGTCTCGGGCCGTACGGAACTCGACGAACTCGGCCTTGGTTTTTCCGTTGCCCACGTGGATATTTTCGGTCCGCTCGTCGCGGACGGTGGTTTCCCAAGAAATCTCCCGACCACCGGGGCCATAGTCGTGGCACATGTACAGCCGCGTTTCATCCGGCAGGGCGAGGATGCGCTGGATCGAGTCATAGAGCTGCTCCGCCGAACCGCCGGGAAAGTCACAGCGCGCACTGCCGCCATCGGGCATGAACAGCGTATCGCCGACAAAAGCAGCGTCACCGATCAGATGAACATTGCACGCCGGGGTGTGCCCGGGCGTGTGCATGACCTGCGCGGTCATGCTGCCGATGGTGTAGGTATCGCCATCCTTGAACAGCCGATCAAACTGACTGCCATCGCGCTGAAACTCGGTGCCTTCATTGAAGATCTTGCCAAAGGTGTCTTGGATGACCGTAATCTGGTCGCCGATCCCTAGCGCGCCACCGAGCTGTTCTTGGATATAGGGCGCAGCAGAAAGATGGTCGGCGTGGACGTGGGTCTCGATGATCCATTCCAGCGTCAAATTGTTCGAGCGCACGTGTTCGATAATGGCGTCCGCGCTATCATGGCCAATGCGACCTGCGGCGTAGTCCAGATCCAAAACACTATCAATCACCGCGCAAGAGGCGCTGTTGGGGTCTTTCACCACGTAGCTGATGGTGCTGGACGCTTTGTCAAAGAACGCTGTGACCTCGGGGCGGACAGCGTTTGTTTGAGCTGTGGTCATAATGCGATCTCCTTTGCTTGGCCTTGGGCGGCCCGGGGGCGTAAAACCCGTTTCATTCGATTCATTCGGACGGAGGGCTGTCCGATAAGCTCATTGCACTGCGCAAGACTAAGCCAAAGACTTGAGAACCTGCAACTCTGACAAAAAAAGCAGGACGCCGCATTTTGCGTCCCAACACCGTATATAACAACGATCATTAATATGTCCATAGAAACGTTTGAGGAGCCGGTTCTTCTAAAGCGTCTCAAGGAAGGCTTCGGCAGACGCCAAGGTCTCGCTCTGCCGGTCTTCGGCCATCCGCGCCCACGTGCGGTACATCTGCGCCATGCGCGGGTTCTTGGCCAGCACGTCTCGGTTACGGTCCAGAAAGTGCCAGTACAGAGCGTTGAAGGGGCAGGCGTCTTTGCCCGTCTTGAGCTTCACCTGATAGGCGCATGACTTGCAGTAATCCGACATGCGGTTGATGTAGTTTCCACTGGCCGCATAGGGCTTGGAACCCAGAACCCCGCCATCGGCAAAAAGGGTCATGCCGATGGTATTGGGCACTTCCACCCATTCAAAGGCATCGGCGTACACGGCCAAATACCATTGGTGCACGGCTTGGGGGTCAAGGCCAGCGAGCAGCGCGAAGTTGCCGGTCACCATCAGGCGTTGGATGTGATGGGCATAGGCGTCTTCGCGGGTCTGCGTGATTGCTGCGCGCATGCACGCCATATCGGTCTCACCGGTCCAATAGAATTCGGGCAGGGGGCGTTTGGTGTCGAAGAAGTTGCTGTCCACGTACTCTGGCATTTTCAGCCAATAGATCCCGCGCACAAACTCGCGCCAACCGATGATCTGCCGGATAAAGCCTTCCACCGCATTCAGGGGCGCATGACCGCTGAGGTACGCGTTTTCAGCACGGCGACACACGGCCAGCGGGTCCAACAAGCCAATGTTGAGGTACAGACCGATCAGCGAGTGGTACAGAAACTTCTCCCCCCGCACCATCGCGTCTTGAAAATCCCCAAACAGCGGCAAGGCGTCTTCGATGAAACGATCGACAGCAGCCTCGGCGTCTTCAGCGGTGGTGCCAAACCAAAAGGGGTGAAGGTCGCCAAAATGGTGGCCAAAACGGGCCTCCACGAGCGTTAAAACGTCTTGAGTGATGGCGTCTGGCTCGACGCGGTGTGGCGGCGGCATGAACAAATCCGCACCAGCGGGTTTGCGGTTCTCAGCATCATAGTTCCATTTGCCGCCCACCGGTTGATCACCGTCGAGCAACAAGCCGGTTTTCCGGCGCATGTCCCGATAAAAATACTCCATCCGCAACTGCTTGCGCTCGTCGGCCCAAGCCTCAAAGGTTGCCGCGTCACAGATGAAACGATCGTCCGGCAGGATGTGGATGGCTTGGGACAGGGTTTCTGTCCATGCCTTGACCGCCGCCAAAACGCGCCATTCGCTGGGGTGTGTGACCAACACTTCATCCGCGCCGCTGGTGGCAAGGGCGCGTTCAACTTCGCCGGTGAAAGAGCCCGTGTTGCCGGGGTCGTCGAGCTTGACGTAATCGACGGTCCAGCCCTCACCCCGCAAGCGTTCGGCAAAGTGGCGCATGCTGGACAGGATAAAGGCGATCTTCTTTTGGTGGTGGGGAACGTACGTTGTTTCCTCCATCACCTCGACCATCAGAACCCGGTCGCGTGCCGGGTTAGCCGCTTGCAGCGAGGAGAGGTTCAGGGACAACTGATCCCCCATCACCAAGACAAGGCGCGACGCGTCACTCACGCTGGAACCTCCGTGCCTTGCCAGTCGAACACTTTGCCGGTGTCGTCAGGCGTCAATTGGCCCAGAACGGACAGCAGATAGCCGGCTGATTGCGCAGGTGAGAACAATTTCCCCTCGGGCACGCCTTTCTGAAACGGCGAAGAAAGGGCGGTATCGACCGTTCCCGGATGCAGTCCGACGGCGATAAAATCCGGCGCGCGGCGTGTTTGTTCAATCGCGTAGTTCTTGATCAGCATATTCAGCGCAGCCTTCGACGCGCGATAGGCGTGCCATCCGCCCAATCGGTTGTCGGAGATCGAGCCCACACGCGCGGACAGCGCTGCGAACACGGCGCGCTCCTTTCGCGGCATCAAGGGGATCATATGCTTGGCGATCAGCGCGGGAAGGACGGTGTTGATATGGAAAACAGCCTCAAACGCTGCCGCACTTTGCGCGCGCAAGGTGCGTTCGGGCGAAAGGTCTTGGCTGGCGTCCGATAGCGTGCCGAGCGCGGACAGGCAAAGCGTCAGCGGGCCTTGCGCCGCTGCGGTTTGGGCGATGTCAGCGAGGCTTTCGTCGTCAAACTGTGGATAGACCAAGGGCACCGCGCCCGGGATGGTCACAGGCGTCCGAGAGACGGCGAAAACAGTGGTGTATTGGCCGCTGGCGATCACGGCTTGGCAAAGCGCCCCGCCAATGCCGCCGCTGGCCCCAAAAATGATTGCATTCATGCCCAAGAGGTAGGGCGCGTTTGGTCAGGACAATCCCGACAAGGTGTCGCGACATGGGTTTTTTGTGGAGCAGTGCGTTTCTGCTGTGGTTTGAGGAAGTGCCACGATTTTTTGGTGGTTCACCTTCGACTTTCTTGATTGCAGAGTGGAATTGATTGATGCACGTTTCCGGTCAGTGAATTTTTTTGAATAACCGGGCCAGACGATCATGAGTTCCAGCATTCTAAATTTTGAAGAAACAGACGCGCCGTTCCTCGCAGACCCGGCCCATTCCTTCACCATGCCGGCGCGGTTTTACACCAGCGACGAAGTCTATGAGCTGGAAAAAGACGCGATTTTCTACAAGACATGGCACTATGCCTGTCACGTCAGCCAAGTCACTGAGCCCGGCGCGTTCTTTACCACCAAAATCCACGAGCAAAACCTGTTCATCACGCGAGGCCGCGATAACGAACTGCGCGCCTTTTACAACGTGTGCGCCCATCGGGGGCATGAGCTGGTGGCGGGTCATGGGCGCAAGAGCCTGATTACTTGTCCTTACCACGCGTGGACGTTCGATCTGCAAGGCAACTTGGTTTCTGCCCGCAATTCAGAGAACGTGGCCAATTTCGACCGGTGCGAGTTCTCGCTCAAACCCGTGCGGTTGGAAGTGTTCTGCGGCATGGTGATGATCAACCTCGACCCTGACGCGACACCTTTTACCGAGCAATTCGACGGCCTGGAGGACGAAATCCGCCAGTATATGCCATCGGTTGACGATCTGGCCTTTGCCCAGCGCGATACGTTTGAGGTTGAGTCCAACTGGAAAGTGCTCGTTGATAATTTCCTCGAATGCTACCACTGCGCCCCAGCGCATCTGGATTTTGTCGATCTGGTCGATATGAATTCCTACCGCACCATTACGCACAAGCGCTACTCCTCCCAATGCGCTGCCGCGCCGCGCACCACGAGCAGTAAGGCGTTCAGCTTTGAGCCCGGGGACGTGGACTTTGGCTATGCTGGCTTCTTTGTTTGGCCCAACATGACGATTTGGATCTATCCCGGCGAAGCCAACCTATCGGTCCTGCAAATGAACCCAACCGCGCCCGCGAAAACGCTTGAGTATCAAGACTGGTTCACGCCGGGCGGTGTGCTCACGTCCCAGCTGAAAGAGGCGGCGGATTATCAGAAAGACGTTCTGCAGCCCGAAGACATCGGCTTGTGTGAAAGCGTGCAGCGGGGGTTGTACTCCAAGGGGTACAATCAGGGCCGCTTTATCGTGGACAAAGGCAAGACCGAGCTGAGCGAGCACGCGGTGCATCACTTCCAAACCATGGTCATGGAAGCGCTCGGTTTCGACCTGAAGTAACGGGTTTTACCGAAAGCGGTTCAGGCGGAAGGGCGCGAGGTCGATTGAGGGTGGCTGCTGCGTCAGCACGTCGGCGATCAACTCAGCGGTTCCCGCCGCTTGGGTGAGACCGGTGTGGCCGTGGCCAAAGGCGTAAAGGATACGCTGCGCCTTCGCCGATCGATCCAGCACAGGCAGGCTGTCCGGCAGCGACGGGCGGAACCCCATCCAGCGTTCGCCATTGGTGGTGTCGAGGCCGGGCATAAAGCGCGCTGCCTTTTCCAACAAAATGTCAGACCGTCGATAGTTCGGCGGTCGACGCAGTCCGCCCAACTCAACCGCACCACCAACGCGCACGCCGCCCTTGTTGCTGGTCACAACAAATCCATGACCGGCGAAGGTCAGATGCAGGCGCAAGTCAAACGCGCCGGCGGGTAGGGTCGTGTTATAGCCCCGTTCGGTCTCCAGCGGGACCGGCTCGCCCAGCGTTTGGCTCAAATGGTGGGAATAGGCACCGGCGGCGACCACGGCAAACTCGGCTCGGCGCGGGCCTTGGTCGGTCTGCAAAACCGCTTCGTTACCCTCTTGGCCCAGCCGGTTCACGGCCACCGCTTCAAACCGTCCGCCGCGTTCGAGGAACGTCTGCGCGAGGTGCTGCGTCCACGTCTGCGGATCGACCACGTTGAACCAAGTTGGCGTATAGCCCGCGTGTGTGAATTGGCGCGAAAGGCCCGGCTGCCGCTCGGCAATCGCTTCGGGACTGTCCAGCAGCTCAAACGGGATGCCGTGCTCTCGACGCAAGTTCCATTCGGGGGCTGTTGCTTGAAATTCCGCCTCGCTTTCGTAGAGCTGGATTTGGCCTTGGCGCAGCAACAAATGCTCGCCCTGAACCGACTCAACCAGCCGTTCCAGTGCATCCCGGCTGTGGGCCATCAGTCGGCTCTGCGCTGTAACCCCGGCGGCAAAGCGATCCGGCCAGCTTGCGCGCCAAAACCGAAGCATCCAAGGCGCGATCTTTGGCGCGTACTGGGGGGGAATGGATAGCGGACCCAGCGGGTCGAACAGCCATTTTGGCGCCTTGCGCATGATCCCGGGCGTTGCCAGAGGCATGACATCGGTAAAGGCAAAAGCGCCCGCGTTACCGGCGCTGGCGCGTGCGGTGGAATCAAGCGGTTCGCGGTCGTAAAGACAAACCGCAAACCCCCGCCGCTGCAGCTCCAACCCAATGTTAATCCCGATGATGCCCGCGCCAACGATTGCGACGCTGTTGCTTGTGCTGCTCACAGCGGCACACCCGTCCGGAACGGGTCAGCAGGGTCGAAGACCAACTGTGCTTCGGACATGATGTGAGCCTTGCCTTGCAGCGTTGGGAGAACCCCGCCGTTGGGGCCGGGTTGATAGGACACGTCGAACCGGCTGCCGATGACGCTTTCGTGGGTGATGATTTTCCCCGGCTCTAGCGTTCCGGCAGCGGCCAAGCAGGCCAAGCGCGCCGAACTGCCGGTGCCGCAGGGGGATCGGTCGTAGGTGTCGTCAGGGCAAAGCACGAAACTGCGGCTGTGAACGCTGGGGTCTGGCACGGCGTGCTGAAAGATCACGTGGTCGATCATCGCTTCACCCGGTCCAGGCGCGCGCTGGCCGTTGATTGCCTCGCGAATGGCGACGGCCAGATCCGTCATCGCGCGGATGTTCTTTGTCTCCACGGCAATGGGGCTGGGATCGATGATGTAGAACCAGTTTCCGCCATAGGCGACATCTCCGGTCACAGGACCAAAGCCGGGCACATCGATCTGAAAGGCTGGTGAAATCAGGCGGCTTTCAATGTTGCGCACGCGCACAGCGTTCCCCGCCAACAGCTCGATGCCAACGCTGCCTGCGCGCGTATCAATGGTGTGCGCCCCAAGGCCGATTTTGCCCATGTGCGCCAACGTGACGGCGAGGCCGATGGTGCCGTGGCCGCACATGCCGATGACGGCGGCAGGGTCGAAATAAATCACGCCTGTCACACTGCCGGGCGAGGTCGGCGGTACCAGCAGCGCGGCGACCATGGCCGGCTGGCCGCGCGGCTCGGCCAAGACGGCATTGATCCAATCGCCATGATCTCGGGCCAAAATTTGCGCCTGTTCCTCAATCGTGCCAGCGCCCAAATCCGGACCGCCGCTCAAGATCACACGGGTCGGTTCACCGCCTGTGTGACTGTCGATTACATGCATTCAGCGATCACTCCGCCTTGTGCGGTCCAATCAGCGTACCAAGCCTTGAACAGCCGGTATTGGTCTTCGCAGAATTGCTTCTGCGAGGCGGAAAGCGTGTCTGTCTCATAGAACTGCAAGCGATAAGCATCATCACCGGCCACCACAGCCAAATGCTTGTAATAAAGCACCAGATCCGGGCCTTCGTCGTAGCTGGAAAGGACGTGGATGGCGTCTGTCAATTCCTGCGCCCGAACGCGTGCCTCCGCGCTGCCTCGGGCGGCGCGCTTGCTGAGGGCTTCCAGCAGCAAGACTTCGCGGGGTAAGACGTTACCAATGCCTGTGATTGCGCCGGTCGCGCCGCAATTGACGATTCCGTGGTAGACCTGCGTATCAACGCCAATCATCAGCGCGACGTCGTCGTCTTGCGAGGTGATGTTTTCCGCCGCATAGGTCAAATCTTCCGCCCCGCCGAATTCCTTAAAGCCGACGAGGTTCTTGTGTTCAGCGCGCAAGGCGAAGAACAAGTCTGCACGCACCGTGAAGCCGTAAAAGGGACTGTTATAGATCACCGCAGGGACATCAGGCGCAGCGGACAGGATCGACGTGAAGTGATGCCACTGCGCGCTTGTGGAAGGACCACGAGACAGCACGCGGGGAATGACCATCAATCCCGCTGCGCCGACGTTCTGCGCATGGGCGGCAAGGGCGGTAGCAGAGGCCGAATTGATCGCACCGGTGCCAACGATGACAGGGATCCCCGCAGCGACCAGCCGCTCGACGCCTTCCATCCGCTGTGCATCGGTCAGCAGGGGCCAATCGCCCATGGACCCGGCGTAAATCACGGCACTCATGCCCGCTTCCATCATCTCCTTACCTTTGCGCACCAGCGCGTCAAAGTCAGGCGTGCGATCTGGCAGGCAGGGGGTCATCAGTGCGGGCATCATGCCCTTGAACACAGCAGCAGACATAGCAAAAGGCTCCAGCGATCTGTTTTTATCCGCCGGAGCCTATCAAGGCTTTTCAGACTTGCAAACGATCATGCTGGTTTGACGGAAAAATCACCGGTCTTCACACAGCATCCTGACGGCCCGCCGATCCATTCCACGCAGCTCGCCGTGGCCGCCAAAGCGGTATTCGAAATACTCGTTTACGGCCATGTCGCGGCGTTGGTCGAGGGCGTCATGCAAAGCCCGCGCATTGCCAACGGGAACAATGGTATCGCGTGCGCCGTGATGGGTTTGCACGCGGGCGGGCAGTCGATCTGCGAAGTGAAGGGCTGAGCCCCCGATCAGCTGGCGGCGCACGCTCGCTTTGCTGCGTTTACCGCGCATGTGCGCGTCAACGTATTGTGCTGGAAAGCCAAAAAACGGTCCATTGTCTGCGCCGCGATGGGTCTCTCGTACGCGGTCGGCCATATCATCGTGGGTGACGACGTCGGTGGGGCCAAAGACGTTGACCACCCGGTCCACGCGCGGATCTCGGATACCAAGCATGAGCGAAACACCGCCGCCACGCGAATACCCCCACGTGCTGATATCATCACCCTGCGCGCCGGGAAAATTGCGCAAGACACCGCTGATCAGGGCCATGGTGTCGTCTACGTCTCGGTCAATCAGACTTTGCTGCCCGGTGCTGCGATAGGTTCGCTCACCGGTGCGCAACTCTTCGCCGCGATAGCTTGGCACCAGCACAAAGAAGTCGGCCAAGCAGTCATCGGCAACTTCCGTCGCCCAAACAGCGTCAGTCCCGTTCCAACCGCCATGATTGAGCACCAAAATGGGGGCAGACTGTCCGGGGCGGTGATCCTCTGGCGTGCGAACAGCGGCGAAGTGGCGGTTGCCATCGACAATGTGGCTCACGACGTGCAGCCGATACCCGTCATCACGCCTGCTTTCTTCCACGCGCCAGCCCTGAACCGACTGCTTCCGGCTGTCCCAGTCAGCAATGACAGAGCGTTTTTCAGCAGCGGTGGGCGGGGCAAACATCGCGTCAAAGACATCAGCGTTGGCGGCGGTGGGGAGGGTATGGATGCCGACAAGGACGGTTGCTGCGACGCCAGCAAGGGCAACGGGTGTGGTGGCCAATGAAATCATGGGGGTGATCAAGCTCCGGTTTAGGGGACGTTGATCAAATTACACCGCCAAAGGCTCAAACCGTTTACGCTGTGACCCTGAAATTTTTGAACGCTAAAAACGAAAAAGCCGACCGGCGCTGTTTCTCTGCGCGCAGTCGGCTTTGAAAAATAGGCTCAACCCAAAGAATTTTTGGGCACGTTCTAGGCGCTCACGTGTCGGCTTTGGACTATCCCGAAGACGACGCCGCTAAGGATCAGGAGCGCAGTGGACCCGTTCCACGGCCAACGAGCAGCCAAGATGGGCTAACGCCCAGAACACCAGCAAGCATGGCCAAACGGTTGGCGCGAGGCTGGGAAGAATTTCTCTGCCAGCCGGAAACAGTGCCGGTCTGGACGCCGAGGCGGCGAGAAAGCTGTGCGGTTGTGAGGTTGTTGCACTCTCGTGCGGTGGCGATGCGATCGCCAAGCGAGGTCGTCTTTCTTGTATCACTCATGGGACACACTGTACCATTTACGTCGCAAAATAGCAAATACGTCGTTTTTGGTGAATTTTAGGCCCGTGAACCCCTTTGGGCTGGAACTATGGCCAAAGCGCGCCAGTTCTGGGGGCATGCGCAAGAAATCCGACCTACCAACCAAAACCTGTCCCGTCTGCGATCGACCCTTTGCTTGGCGCAAGAAATGGGCGCGTGATTGGGATGATGTGGTTTACTGCTCCGAGCGATGCCGTCGCTCACGGGGGAAAACAAACGTCTAAATGCGTCATGCGCGCGGCGGCTGCACCGCCCTGGGTCGCTTATCCGTAAATAAGCAACGCCGCACACCCCTAAAAATGTCCTTGCGCGTCTCGACTTGTCAGGTAATCGACCGAGTTCTTGTGCATTCTGCACCTGTGGCCCGTTAGAGAGAACGACATGACCAAACCAGAAGATTTCGGCTTCGGCACCCAAATTCGCAAGTCCCCCTATTTCGACGCGACCGTAAAATGGGGCGCTAAAGGCTTCTCGGTTTATAACCACATGTACATTCCACGGGATTTCGGCGATCCAGAGCAGAACTTCTGGAACCTCGTCAACGACGCCATTCTGTGCGACGTCGCGGTCGAGCGTCAGGTCGAGATCAGCGGGCCGGATGCTGCGCGATTTACCCAGATGCTGACGCCGCGCGATCTGTCCAAACTGGCGGTGGGCCAGTGCAAGTACATCCTGATTACCAACGCCGACGGCGGCATTCTGAACGATCCGGTCTTGCTGCGCTTGGAAGAGAACCGCTTTTGGATCTCTTTGGCAGACAGCGACGTCTTGCTGTGGGCGCAGGGCGTGGCGGTGAACTCTGGCATGGACGTGACCATCCACGAACCAGACGTCTCGCCATTGCAGTTGCAGGGTCCGCAGTCGGGCGAGATCATGAAAGCAATGTTTGGTGACAGCATCGCGGACCTCAAATACTACTGGCTGCGCCATGTCGAGTTGAACGGTATCCCGCTGGTGGTCTCACGGACCGGTTGGTCGAGCGAATTGGGCTATGAGCTGTATTTGCAGGACGGCAGCCGGGGCGGTGAGCTGTGGGATGCAATCATGGCGGCGGGCGAGCCCTTTGGCCTCAAACCCGGTCACACATCGTCCATTCGGCGGATCGAGGGCGGGATGCTGTCGTATCACGCCGATGCCGACATCAACACCAACCCGTTCGAGCTGGGTTTGGACCGCTTGCTGAACATCGACATGGACGCCAATTTTATCGGCAAAGCGGCTCTGCGGCGGATCCGGGAACAGGGTGTGGCGCGGAAGCAGGTTGGCTTGGTGATTGAAGCCGACCCGCTAACAGGACCAAACACAACATTTTGGCCGATTTCGGCTGGCAGCGACGCGATTGGTAAAGTCACGTCGGCGGTCTATTCGCCCCGGTTGAAGCAGAATATTGCGCTGGCAATGGTTTCTGCTGAAAATGCAGAGGTTGGAACGGAGCTTGAAGTTACGATGCCGCAGGGTAAAGTGAAGGCTCAAGTGGTCGAGCGGCCTTTCTTCGATCCAAAGAAGAAAATCGCAGCAAGCTAAGGGCCACTGCTAGGGCGACGGGAACGAGGAAAGGATGGCGCTGCGCCATTCTGGGGGAGAGACGACCATGCCAACCACCGACATCCTGCTTCAGGACTTGGATGAGCGGGGCGTATTGCGCCTGACCATGAACAACCCGGCGCGGCGCAACCCCTTGTCTGAAGCCATGCTGGAAGCCCTCCATGGGGCGTTTTTGGACGCAGGCGCAAATCCAGCCGTGCGCTCGATCATCCTCGCCGCTGTTGGCCCCGTGTTCTCCGCTGGTCACGACCTCAAGGAAATGACCGCTGGACGCGATGCGCCGGACCAAGGCCGCGCCTACTTCGCAAAAGTGATGGGCATGTGCTCGACGCTGATGCAGTCCATCGTCAACTGCCCCAAGCCCGTCATCGCCGAAGTGAACGGTGTTGCGACCGCTGCGGGCTGTCAGCTGGTGGCAAGCTGTGATCTGGCTGTCGCGACCGAGGCGTCAGGGTTCATGACGCCGGGCGTGAATATTGGCCTGTTTTGCTCGACACCCATGGTCGCAATTTCTCGCAATGTTTCGAACAAGCATGCCATGGAGATGCTGCTGACCGGTGAGATGACATCGGCAGCGCGGGCCGAGGAAATGGGTCTGGTAAACCGCGTGGTTGCGGAAAAAGATTTGCAAGCAACAACGGACCGTTTTGCGGCCCTCATCGCCTCAAAATCCACGCTCACCGTCGCGACGGGGAAGCGGGCATTTTACGCGCAGGCGGAAATGTCCTTATCCGATGCTTATGACTATGCCTCTGAGGTTATGGTCCAAAATATGCTGGCCCGCGATGCGGAAGAAGGCATTGGCGCGGTGCTGGAAAAGCGCGCGCCCGAATGGAAGGATGCCTAACCCCGATGGCGGAAAACTTTTTCGATGTTGGTCTTGATCGCAACCCGGCCAACTTCCAGCCCCTGACGCCTTTGACCTTTCTCGAACGCTCAGCCGCCGTCTTTCCCGACCACACCGCCATCATCCACGGCCCCCTTCGCAGAAGTTACGCTGCGTTCTATGAACGGACGCGGCAGTTGGGTTCGGCTCTGGCCTCGCGGTTTGGGATTGGGCGAGGGGATACGGTCTCCGTCATTTTGCTCAACACGCCGGCGATGCTGGAGTGTCACTACGGCGTGCCCATGTGTGGCGGGGTTTTGCATTCCATCAACACGCGGCTCGATGCCAAAGTTATCGCCTTCCAGCTTGATCATGCCCAAGCCAAAGTGCTGATCGTTGATCGGGAGTGCATGGCATTGGCGCAGCAGGCCTTGCAGTTGGCTGAAGTGCAGCCCGTCTTAATCCAATATGACGACCCTGAGTTCACCGAACCAACCGAAGCGGTAGCCGCAGATGTGCTGGATTATGAAGCGGTTATAGCCAGCGGTGATGCGAACTTTGACTGGTTGATGCCCACAGACGAATGGGACGCGATTTCGATCAATTACACATCCGGCACGACAGGCGACCCCAAGGGTGTGGTTTATCATCATCGCGGGGCGTATTTGCTGGCGCAGGGCAATGCCCTGACGACATCCATGGCCAAGCACGCGGTCTACCTGTGGACTTTGCCCATGTTCCACTGCAACGGCTGGTGCTTTCCGTGGACGCTCAGCGCGATTGCAGGCACGCACGTTTGCTTGCGGCAGGTTCGGGCGGAGCCGATTTGGTCGGCTTTGGCCCAGGAAGACGTCACGCACTTGTGCGGCGCGCCGATCGTCATGTCGCTGCTGATTTCCGCGCCCGAAGCGGTCCGGCGCCCTTTGTCCCAAACCGTGCAGTTCTTCACCGCCGCCGCACCGCCACCGGAACCGGTGCTCGCCGGTATGAAAGCCGCTGGGTTCGACGTGACGCACCTTTATGGCCTGACCGAGACCTATGGCCCCGCCGTTGTTAACGACTGGCAGCAGCACTGGTCAGCGCTGCCCGCCGCAGAGCAAGCGTCGCTCAAGTCTCGCCAAGGGGTGCGTTACTTGCCGCTCGAACAGCTCGACGTTCTGGATCCGGAGACCATGCAGCCGGTTCCGCGTGATGGCGAAACGATGGGTGAGGTCATGTTCCGTGGCAATGTGGTCATGAAAGGCTATTTCCGGAACGCAGAAGCCACAGACAAAGCCTTTGCCGGGGGATGGTTTCATTCCGGCGATTTGGGCGTGGTTCACCCGGACGGGTACATTCAGCTCAAAGACCGGTCCAAGGACATCATTATTTCAGGCGGTGAGAACATCTCCTCCATCGAAGTTGAAGACGCCCTTTACCAGCATCCATCCATCGAAGCGGCAGCGGTCGTCGCGATGCCTGATGACAGGTGGGGCGAGCGGCCCTGTGCCTTTATCGAATTGGCCTCAGGCAAGGACGACGTTGATGATGATGCGCTTCGGGCATGGTGCCGGGAGCGTTTGGCGGGGTTCAAGGTTCCCGCCCGCTTCGTGTTTACCTCCATCGCCCGCACCTCAACCGGGAAGATCCAGAAATTCCAGTTGCGTGAGCAGGCCAAAGCCTTGGCTGCAACGGCGGCTGGGGCAACAGCGGAAGGCTGAGACCTATGATTTCGGGCGTGAAAGCCGTTGTCTTCGATTGGGCCGGTACAATGGTGGATTTTGGCAGTTTTGCGCCGATGAAATCCTTTGTTGCGGCCTTTGACGCCTTTGGCGTTGAGGTAACGTTGGAGGAAGCCCGTGGGCCGATGGGTCTGCCGAAACGGGTCCACATCCAAACCATGATCCACCAGCCGCGCATCGCCACACTCTGGCAGCAGCAGCATGGCGCCGCGCCGAAGGATGCTGACATCGACGCCATCCTCGCGCGGTTTGAGCCGATCAATGCGCGCGTGGCGGCTGATCATGCCGACCTTATCCCCGGTGCGCTGGATATGTTGGCGGCGCTGGACCAGCGCGGCATCAAAGTTGGATCAACCACGGGCTACACGCGACTGATCATGCAAAGCGTGCTGCCGGTCGCTGCGGCGCAGGGATATGCGCCGCTCAATTGTGTCTGTTCAGATGATTTGCTGATTGGGCGACCGGGGCCGCTGGGTATGTATCAATCGATGGTCGATCTGGGCGTTTTCCCCGCAAGCGCTGTGGTCAAGGTCGACGACACAGCGCCCGGTATCGCTGAGGGCGTGGCCGCTGGCTGCCCGACGGTCGGCATTGCCCTCAGTGGCAACCACGTCGGTTTGACGGTCGAAGCACTCGCTGCGGCGTCAGCGGCTGACCTTGCGGATTACCGCGCGTCCGCGACCAAAATGCTGAAAGACGCGGGGGCTGATTTTGTGATCGATACCGTGGCCGATTTACCCGCGCTGCTCGGTTAATCCTGCGCCTTGATCGTCTTGCTTCCTTCTGCTGCGCGTTGCGCCAAAAGGGTGTCCAACCAGTCGGGGTCCATTTCGGGAACCGAGGAAAGCAGCAGTTCGGAGTAGTCGGGGTGCGGGGGCGAGAGGATCTCGTTTTTCATGCCCTGTTCAACGACCTTTCCTTGCCACATGACCACAATCTCATCTGAGATCGCGCGCACGGTGGCAATGTCGTGGGTGATGAACAGATAGGCGATGCCGAATTCGTCCTGCAGCCGCTGCAGCAGGTTCAGGATGCCTTCTTGCACAATCTGATCCAGCGCCGAGGTGACTTCATCGCAAATGATGATGTCAGGCTTAGCGGCCAAAGCACGAGCGATACAAATCCGTTGCTTTTGTCCACCAGACAGCTCATCGGGCAAGCGGTCATAGAAGCTGGCGTCAAGCTCGATCATCTCCAGCAGCTCGATCACCCTTCGCTCTTGATCCCTGCCGCGCAAACCCAGATAGAACTCCAGTGGCCGACCAAT
Organism: uncultured Alphaproteobacteria bacterium; assembly: GCA_905479265.1. GTDB lineage: Bacteria > Pseudomonadota > Alphaproteobacteria > UBA7985 > UBA7985 > UBA7985. The sequence goes on along the minus strand of CAJQLX010000004.1, from coordinate 17,592 downwards.
GATGTCACCGACCGTTTGCCGGGGGTTCATCGCGGTGTCGGCCATTTGGTAGATCATTTGGATGCGCCGCAGCTGGTCCTTGGAGCGATCACGCAGTTTGGGCGGCAGTTGCTCGCCTTCAAAGGTCACGCTGCCGCTCAGTTGGGGCAAAAGACCGGTGATGACCCGCGCGGTCGTTGATTTGCCCGAGCCAGACTCACCCACCACCGCAACAGTCCGGCCCCGAGGCAAATTGATCGACACGTCGTGCAACACCTTAGATGAGCCATAGGCGGCATCAATGTTAGCGATCGACAGCAACACGTCGTCGCCAGCCTGTTCCGGCTTTTCCAGCGAGCGAACCGACCACAGGGACTTGGTGTAGTCTTCTTCGGGTGCCGATAGCATGGTGCGGGTCTCCGCTTGTTCGACCTCCTCACCAAAGCGCAGCACTTTGATCCGGTCTGCCATTTGTGCGACCACGGCCAGATCGTGCGTGATGTAGATGGCGGCGGTGTTGAACTGGGCCACCAAATCACGGATGGATGACAGCACTTCCACTTGGGTCGTCACGTCCAGCGCGGTTGTTGGCTCGTCAAAGATGATCAGGTCAGGACGCGGCGACATCGCCATTGCCGTCATGACCCGCTGCAACTGTCCGCCAGAGACTTGATGCGGGTATCGGTTGCCGATGGTTTCGGGCTCGGGCAGGTTCAAGCGACGGAACAGGTCGATCGCGTCGTTCTTCAAAACCTGCTCCGAGCGCTCGCCCAGACGCTTGGAGGCGCGGATGGTCTGATCCAGCAGGCGGTGGGCGGGGTTAAAGCTCGCCGCAGCAGATTGGGCGACATAGGAAATCCGCGTGCCCCAAATCGAGCGCAGGTCTCGCACGTTCATGCGGCTCAGTTCTAGGCCGTCAAACAGCACGTCACCGCCGGTAAAGCGGCAACCGGGCTGGGTGTAGCCCATCGCGGCCTTGCCCAGCGTTGACTTGCCTGCGCCGCTTTCCCCGATTAGGCCGAGAACCTCGCCACGATGCAGCGTCAGATCCACGTTGTTGATGATCGGGTGCCATCGTTCGTCAGAAAAGCCCTCGATGCTGATATTCTTCATATCGAGCAACAGCGAGGATTGGTTAGGAGCCTCAGACATCGCGCAAACCACTGGTTTCGTGCAGGAACCAATCAACGATGAAGTTCACTGCGATGGTTAACAGAGCAATGCAACCCGCCGGCAGTAAGGGCTTAAGCGCGTAGTACATGGCATCCGGGAAAGGGAAGTAGGGGACGTAGGTGATCCATTTCGCATTCTCGCGCACCATCGAGCCCCAGTCCGCCGTCGGCGGCTGTACGCCCATGCCGAGGAAGCTCAGCGCGGCGATGGTCAGGAACACAAAGATAAAACGCAGCCCAAATTCTGCAATGAGGGGGGGCAGGATGTTGGGCAGGATCTCTCGCGTCATGATCCAGCCCATGTTTTCACCCCGCAAGCGCGCAGCCTCAACGTAATCCATCACCACAATGTTCAGCGAGACCGATCGCGTCAGACGAAAGACACGGGTTGCATCCAGAACGCCGATGATCAGGATCAGGCCGATGATCGATGAATCAAAAATCGCCAGCAGCATCAGCGCGAAGATCAGGCTTGGGATGGCCATGAGCACGTCGATCCCTCGGCTGAAAATCTGATCAATCCAGCCTCGGTCAATCGCCGCAATCAAACCCAGACCGCCGCCGATCAAGAACGATAGCGTGGTCGTTCCAAGGGCGATCCCCACCGTGTTTCGCGCGCCGTACACCAAGCGTGTGAGCACGTCACGGCCAATCTGATCCGTACCAAGCCAGTGCTTGCTGGACCAGATGTCGTCAGCTTTGGCGAAGATTTCCGCCTCGCCATAGGGCGCAAGCAAAGGCGCAAAGACAGCGGCAATCGCGTACAGGGAGACAACGATCATGCCGAACCACGCCGTGAGCGGTGCGCGGCTGAGCAGGATGCGGATGCGTTCGAACCGACTGCGGCGCAGACGCACCGCGGCGGTTTCGTTCAAGGCAGAGGGTGCTGCTTGGTTCTGTGTCTCTGTCATCGTGGGTGCAACAGTCTTGGGTTGGTGAGAATGCCGACGAGGTCCGCCAGCAGGTTCAGCAGGATGTAGGTGGCTGCGAAAATCAACGCACAGGCTTGGACCACGGGAATATCCCGGCTGCCGACGGAATCGACCATCAGCTTGCCAATGCCCTCATAGGTAAAGACCACCTCAACCACCACCACACCGACAACCAGATAAGCGAGGTTAAACGCGATGACGGTGGCAATGGGGGCCCAGGCGTTGGGCAGGGCGTGGCGGAAGATGATTTCGGTCTGACTGGCCCCAGACAGGCGGGCCATTTCGATATAAGGGCTGGCGAGCAAGTTGATGATCGCCGCGCGCGTCATCCGCATCATGTGCGCAACAATCACCAGTGTCAGCGTGATTGTCGGCAGTGAGATGAGGCGCAAGCGCTCTAACACGCCCATGTCCGGTTTAACGTTCGCGATTGTTGGCAAAAAGCCGCCAAAGGCGATGATGAGGATGTAGGCGAGGAAGAACTCCGGCGCTGAGATCGTCGTCAGCGTTAAACCATTCGCGCCACGATCAAAGATGGAATTGCGGAACAGCGCTGTGAGCAAGCCGAGCACCAGCGCGAGCGGCACCGCCACTGCCGCTGTAACCAGCGCCAGGAAGACCGTGTTCCGTAGTTTGGGTGCCATGATTTCGAGCACGGGCCGGGACAGGTCAAAACCCGAGGAGTTTCGCCCAGAGAACGAACTGCCAAAGTCCCCTCGCATGACCCCGGTTATCCAATCAAAATAGCGGGAGAAGAGGGGCTTATCCAAACCAAGACCGCTGCGGAACGCCGCTAGGGTTTCTTCGGTCGCCGATTGCCCGAGGACCGCTTGGGCGAAGTCGCCGGGCAGCAGGGAAATTGCGCTGAAGATCAGCAGCGAGACAATAAACAGTGTCACGAAACCCAAAAGGAGACGCTTACCAATGACTTCCACGAGCCGTAACAATGAAGGAGCTCCTTGTGCTTAGGAGAAGCATTAAGCTGGTGTCAGGGGCGGAAATGCGGGCCTCTTGAAAGGCCCGCATTGCACGTTGTCCTGTAACGGATTGAGAAGGTTCTTAAGCGAACCACCAGCGCTCGCCCATGCGTGCGCCGTCGTTTTCCCAGTTACCGCCAATGGTCTCTTCATGCCCCAACGCGGTGGAAGAAGCGTGAATGTTGTTGGTAAAGATCGGAACAATGGCACCACCGTCGTCAGCAATAATCTGCTGTGCTTCGTAGTACATCGCACGACGGTTGTTGTCGTCCAGCTCAGAACGGGCTGCAACAACCACGTTGTTGAAGCGATCCGCTGCGTCACCAGAGGTCCAAGCGGTCTCGTTCCACTCGGTGTCTGCGGTGTAAGCGGCGGAGAACATCCAATCTTCCGTTGGGCGACCACTCCAAGCCGATACGGAGAATGCCTTCTTGTTCCAAACGTTGGACCAGTAACCATCCTCAGGCTCTTTAACCACCTTAACATCAATGCCCGCCTGCGCCGCAGAAGCCGCGAACAGGTTTGCCATATCCGTTGAACCCGGACCCGGGGTCTCAGAGGTCGAAAGCTCAAGCGTGCCGCTGTGCCCGGACTTCTTGTAATGGAAGGCCGCCAGCTCGGGATCAAACTCGCGCTGAGGCAAGTCGCCATTGTGGTAACGGTGCGCCGGGGAAATCGGATGGTCGTTACCCAGGGTGCCGTGACCCAGCAGCAGCTTATCCATGATCTCCTGACGGTTGATCGACAGCTTGAGTGCCATCCGCAGATCGTTGTTGTCGAACGGTACTTCGTTCACACGCATCGGAATGGTGGTGTGGGCGAAGCCTGCGGCCTCAACCACTTCCAAGCTCGGAATGCGGTCAATCAGCGGAATGTTCGTTGGTGCCAAGCCGTTCATGTGATCGATGTCACCGTTGATCAGAGCGGTCTGACGAGCAACGTCGTCGTTCAGGCCAATCATCTCAACTTCGTCAAAGTGCGCGCGGCCTTCTTTCCAGTAGTTCGGGTTCCGGGTCGCAAAGGTGCGAACGCCCGGTACGAACTCTTGGAGGATATAACCGCCGGTCCCCAGACCGCTGGCCATGTTCAGGCTGCCATCCGCTTCAGACGGGCGGATCACGAGGTGATAATCGGAAAGAACAAACGGGAAGTCAGCGTTCGCGCCTGCCAATTCGAACACAACGTTGTTGTCGCCATCTTTACGAATGTCGGCAATCCCGCTCAGCAGGCCTTTGGCTGCCGATGTGCTGTCATCAGCCATATGATAGGCGAAGTTCGCCATGATATCTTCAGGCGTCAACGTCTTGCCATTGTGGAACTCGACACCCTGACGCAGGCGGAACATCCAAGTCTGCGCGTCGTCGGATTCAATGGATTCAGCCAATTCGGGGATCAGCTGACCATCGGGGCCAACTTCGGTAAGACCGTTCGCGCTGAGCCAACCCGTCGCCATCATGAATGAGCTGAGCCATGTCGCAGGATCAAGGGAATCGTTAGAATCTGCCGCTGAGTTACCCCAGCGCAGGCGACCACCTTTCTTTGGCGTTGCAGCCATAGCCGTTTGCGCCAGACCCAGAGCGGTCGGCAGTGCGATACCCGCGGCCAGTGCGCCCATGACGAACTTACGGCGGTCTATCAGACCCTCAGTGAGCATCTTTGCTTGTTGCTCAAGATATAGTTGTTTTTTCACGGTTTCCTCCTTCGTTACTGTCTCCAGAAGCCGATCCAGTCTCCCAACTTTGGCGGATCACACTTCTGTTTGCCGAAACAGAATGTCCAAGACAGGCGACCCCAAACGCAGCTGTTGGCCATTGCGGTCCTTACCCAGTGCGAGCGGTGGTCGATGAATCCTGCCAAAACGACAGTGACATTCCATTTTGCCACCATACATTAAACGCAATGCTGCTAATTGCCCAATGAAAACATACTAAGATATGGGAGCAACTTGGATATGTGCTTCGGAAGATTTCTCAACATCGGCGCGCTTGGTTGGTGAGAAGCATCCCGCTCACCCGTCTTTGACGGCAACCAGCGTCGTGTCTTTCGCGCGTAAATCGGTCTGTCTGCGAGGGCTGTTCTTGCGCCCGGATCCGTGCTCTTTTCCCTGCTGATTGATCAACCTGTGCAAAGAATTCCGCCATGATTACGGTTCAAGAGCCCCCGCGCGAAACGCCTGTCGTTCATCAAACGGACGTCTTAGTTGTCGGCTCTGGCCCCGGCGGACTGGCTGCGGCTTTGGCGGCAGCACGGACAGGGGTGAGCGTGACCTTGTTGGAGCGGTTTGGTTGTTTTGGCGGCAACATCACCGTTGTCGGCGTCGAAGGCTTCGCCTGGTACCGTCATGAGCAAACCGTCGAAGCGGGCGGTATAGGTTGGGAATTTGAAGAACGGGCCAAAGCGGCCGGGGCTGCTGTGCCGGAAAGCCAATCTCTGTCTTACGAATTGGACTCTGAGGGCTTCAAGCTCGTTGCGGATAACCTGGTGCTCGAAGCCGGGATCCATCCCATGCTGCACCGCCAGTTCGTTGCGCCCATCATGGAAGGGCGCACCATTACGGGCGTTATTGTGGAAAGCAAAGCCGGGCGGGAAGCGATTTTGGCCAAGCGGGTGATTGACGCCACCGGTGACGCGGATGTCGCTTTGAGGGCTGGCGCGCCCATGAAATCGACGCCGATCGAAGAACTACAGGCCGCTTCGGTCATGTTTCACATGGCTGGCGTGGACAAGCAGAAATTTATGCAGGGGATCCGCGAGAACCCCTCGACGTACAGCAGTTGGTCGAGCGGGGAGTGGCAGATTGAAACGTCAGGCAAAGAAGACGAGATGTTTTCGCCCTATCTCGGCAAACCCTTTGAGCAAGCCATCAAAGACGGGTTGATCCCTGCGCATTTGAACACCATCGCCGGAACATGGGGCGCCGTACATGACAGCGGTGAGATGACCTACATGAACCTCATCCATTTGGCGGGCGTGGATGGAACGGATCCAGACAGCCTGACCGAGTGGGAAATCGAAGGCCGTCGCCAAGCGATGCTCGCCATCGAAGCGCTCAAGCGATACACGCCGGGCTGCGAGGGCGCGCGCCTGCGAAACTTTGGCATGAGCATCGGGATCCGCGACACGCGCAAAATCGATGCGCTCTACAACATGACCGAAGACGATGTGCGCCACGAAGGTCGATTCGAAGACAGCATCGGCATCTATCCCGAGTTCATTGACGGTTACGGCATTCTGATTCTGCCGACGACGGGCCGCTACATGCATGTGCCTTTCTTGTCGATGGTGCCAAAGGGCGTGGACAATCTGCTGGTTGCGGGGCGCTCTACCGGCGGCGATAAAGTGGCCCACGCTGCAACACGAAACATGGCGTGCTGCGCTGTATCAGGGCAGGGTGCAGGCATCGCGGCGGCGCTCTCCATTAAGCATAATTGGTCATTCGACGCGCCCGATATGCCTGCGATTCAGCAGGAGCTTTCGCGCCAAGACGTGCGCTGGCAGTAAAGCGGCTGTCCCGTTTTACAGCCTTGCAGCAAACCGACTCTGACAGCGCTCACAGGTCGTAGCTGTCCGGGTGAGCCTATCTGTTTTGCAGGTGTTGCTTCGCCATAAAGGGGAAAATGGGCGCGCATATTGTCCATAATGTGAAGAATAATGGCAAAATAGTAGTTATGGGGCGGATAGTTAGCCGTTTTTAACTATCGAATTTTAGAGCCATGACACAACCACAGTGGACTTACTCATCCTACGGCGATCGGGTACCCCGGCAGTCGCCATCATCTGACCCATACCTGCGTTACGAACTCGAACCCGAGCGCACTGCCTTTTCGCGGCTTGGCTCCATTTTGGGCTTCGCGACCACGGTGCTGTGTATGTGCGTCATTGGGATGATCTACGTCCTGTACTTCCACTAAGACCCATCGAATGATGCAATCTGAAGAATGCGCCACAAAATTTGGCGCATTTACCCACCCCGTTTTGGGCATCTCCTACGCTCCAAAACGCATAAAATGATGGATATTCTCGATATATACCAAATTGCGCATATATGAATATTTGAAAAACATTCGCCTCTTAGCATGTATGATAGTTGGTCATTTGAGGATAAAAGAGCACCGAAATGATAGAATCGACACGAAAAAGATAAGAAAATATCAAAAAAATTGCGATTAGTTGGTCATGGTGTATTGCCAAAATGTAGGAATACTTCAGTTTCACACGCGCATGTTTTTTTGAAGGAGGTCCAGTAATGGAGAAAACAGGCTTAGATCCCAGCGATCCAGTTGGCGTCTCGTTTTGGATTATTTCCGCCGCCATGCTTGCGGCGACCTATTTCTTCTTTGTCGAGCGTGATCGCGCTGTAGGCAAGTGGAAGACATCACTCACCGTTGCCGCGATGGTTACGGGTATTGCGGCACTGCACTATTTCTATATGCGCGGTGTTTGGGTCGAAACTGGCGAAAGCCCGACCGTATTCCGCTATGTTGATTGGTTGCTGACGGTTCCGTTGCAGATCGTAGAATTCTACCTGATCTTGACGGCGATTGCTGTGGTTGGCGCTTCTCTGTTCTGGCGTTTGCTCATCGCATCCGTAGTCATGCTGTTGGCAGGTTTCGTTGGCGAAACCAACATCGCCAATGGTGGCCTGCTGTGGGGTGGTTTCATCGTCGGTACAGCGGCTTGGGTTTACATCATCTACGAAATCTTCGCGGGTGAAGCATCCAAGATCAACGCTTCTCAGGGTACTCAAGCGTCCAAGTCCGCATTCAACGCACTGCGTTGGATTGTAACGGTTGGTTGGGCGATTTACCCACTGGGTTACATTTTGGGTTACGCGGGCATGCTCGAGGGCGATGGCACGTTGAACCTGATTTACAACCTTGCAGACTTTGTAAACAAGATCGCATTCGGTGTCGTCATTTGGGCCGCTGCGACTTCGGACGAAAGCCGCGCTTAAGCGTTCGCTTCTATCCGCCTTATAGAAGCCCGGCTCCCATCATGGGGGCCGGGCTTTTTCTTTTGGTGGTGAGGGACGGCAAGCATGGAATGCTGTAGCCTGCTGTGAATGGGCATCCTCCCTGTCAGCGCCAAAAGGACCACACAGCAATGACGACCCCCACACCACCACAGCTCCAACCACCACTCGCAGCGGCGCCTGAGCCCCTGTTTGACGGTCACGACGGTCTGTTCCTCGACGCGCTGCGCGGTGTTGAGCGCTATGGGGAGTATGGCATGGGGCAATCAACCCGTGCTGTGGCCCAATCCACGTCAGCGCGCATTCAGGCTGTGGATACTTCGCTGGCGTGGCGAGACCGGGTTTGGGCTGACTTGGATGAGGCAGCGCGGTCCCGGACATCGTTGCTGCACGTGGATCTTGGGCCCGTGGGCAACTGGGGCTTTCCCAAGTCCTATGAGCGCCGCGATGCCATTCCCGACTATTTGGCCGGACCGTGGATACAGGATTTTGACCCGCAATTGGTTTTGGTCGATGGGCGGTTTCGGGTGGCGTGCTTTCTGACGTGCTTGCTCAACGCCACGCCCGGCACGCGCATTCTGTTCGATGACTATACCGAACGGGGCTATTACCACATCGTTGAAACTTTGGTTGCGCCAAAGCAGGTCACGGCGCGTCAGGCGCTGTTCGAAGTGCCGCCGGGCTTGGACGCAGCGGGGATTTCCAAGCTGCTGGCGCAGTTTTCCATGGTTATGGACTGAGCCAAAGCCAAAGCCAAAGCCAAAGCCGCGGTTAGGACCGGTCCAGCCCCAGTTCATGGCGAGCCGTGACCAGCCGAGGGTCATCCTTGGCCATGCCCAGACTGGCGTGTGTTTCCGCGTCAAACCGGTCCTTGGCCTGTTGCTTGTCAAAGGCCGTCCCCAGCACCCAATCGATCCATCCCATGCCGGCGCTGACGTGAAAGGTCGCGTGGTGATCTTGGAAATGGTGGGCGAGGTGCGTGCGCGTCACCCAGCGACCAAAGCGGCCTTTGTGGACCGGCAGGTGAGCCAGCGTGTGGCAGTATTCATAGAACAGATACGCGCTGATCCCGCCGACAAAGGTCGCCGTGGTCCCGGCCACCAGCGCGCCGCCAAAGCCCATGAACGCCCAGAGCGCCAGCGTGTGCAGGCCAACGACCAAGGCAGAAACCCGCACACCGTACCAAGGCGCGTCACCGGCAAAAAAGCGCGGATCGGTCGGATATTCGTGATGGGCAATGTGGGTGCGGTACAGCTTGGAAAAGGCGCTTTGGTCGGTCGGCGGTGTCCCGTGATAGGCAAAGCGGTGCAGGACGTATTCAAACATGAACTGCAGCAAGCAGCCCCAAGCCACAGCCAGCAGCAGCCACGGGCTGAAATTCAGCACCAGCACGGCCCAACCAAGCGCATAGAATGGCATAAGGTATTGAAGGTTTCGCATCTGCAACAGATGCCGCAGCACCACGGTCATCGGCTTTTTCTCCCTCGTCATGGCGGCTTTGATGGCCGCTACAAGACACTCTGCGGGCAGCAGCGCGAACGTCAAGATCAAATCAAGGCTTTTCAACGACCCCAAAAACCCTTCAACATGAAAACCGATAAGGGCCGCTCCGTGTGTGAGTGGTGGGAGATTGTGCTTTGTGGAGGGTGTGATGAAGCAGGAGTATTTAAAGCAGGATGCAACGGGCCTTGCCCAGATGGTGGCCCGCAAGGACGCCTCGCCAAGCGAATTGCTGAACGTCGCGCTGGAGCTTGCCGCGACCCACAACCCCGCGCTCAATGCCATTGTTGTGGACGGTCAGGACGTGGCCCGTCGCAGCATCGACGAAGGCTTGCCGGGCGGTCCCTTCACCGGCGTGCCGTTCCTGATAAAAGACCTCGGGATGGCCGCAGTCGATTTTCCGACCAGCAACGGGTCGAAGCTCAGCGAAAATATGCGTTGGCCCGTGAATTCCGCCATGTTTGAGCGGGTTCGCGATACGGGCGTTGTGACCTTTGGCCGAACCGCATCGCCGGAATTTGGTGTTGGTCCGGTGACAGAAGGGCAGGTTAACGGCGCACCGACACGGAACCCGTGGAACCTCGACCACACGCCGGGTGGCTCATCCGGAGGATCGGGAGCATCAGTTGCGGCCGGGATCGTCCCTGCGGCTCACGGCTCGGATGGTGGCGGTTCTGTGCGGATCCCAGCTTCATCTTGCGGTTTGGTTGGTTTCAAGCCGACCCGAGCGCGCCTGCCCAGCGGACCGTTGGCGGGCGAAGGATGGGGCGGCATGGCGATTGACGGCTTTATCACCCGGTCTTTGCGCGATACTGCCGCCTTTTTAGACGCCTGCACCGGTATGGATAGCGGCGCGCCCTACACAGCACCGCCAATGGCCGGCAGCTTTCAAGACGCCCTAAAGCAAAGCCCAACCCAGCGGTTAAAGGTTCGGTTTTTGACCACGACGCTTTCTGGCGATCCCATCCACCAAGACTGTCAGGACGCCGTTCTGAGTGCGGCACGGCTGATGGAGCGCTTGGGGCACCATGTCGAAGAACTCCAGATACCCGACAGCCTGCGGGCTCTGGACATGATGCACGCGTGGACAAAGGTCGTGGCCTGCGGCACGTCGCTGTCGGTCAGCAAGGCGCTGGCGGGTCAGCCGCTAGACCGGGCGCAGGTGGACGGGGTGACATGGGGGGCCGTGGCCTACGCGCGCGACGTATCAGGCGAAGATTACCTGGATTCCGTCAACGAAGTGCATGCCTTTGGCCGCCGAATGGCTCATTTGATGACGGACTTCGATGTCTTGATCACCGCAACGCTCGGCCAGCCTCCGGCGCGCATTGGTCAGCTTAAGCCGGACAACGATAACTTTTGGGAATACCGCAACGGCAAGGGCGGCGTTTTCGAGTATTCGCCCTTCACAGCGGCGTTTAACGCCACCGGACAGCCTGCGGTCTCGCTGCCGCTGCATTGGTCGGCCAATGACCTGCCCATCGGCGTTCACTTCGCCATGCGGTTTGGGGAAGACGAGGCGTTGATGAGCCTGTCGGCGGAAATCGAGCAGGCGGCACCGTGGTTCGATAAGCAACAAGAGATCATCGCACGCCTTAACCCCAGCTGAGCCAGCACAGCGCCGGTTGAGAATTCCTTTCCCGTGCGCCGGACCTTGTGTCAGGCTGCTGCAGCTCTGAGGGGCAAACCTGTGGCCTGTTGAGTTTTGTCGAGGAGCGTCGATTGATGGGAAAGTTGAGTGCGACTGAGGTCTTGATGGCGCTCACTGTTCCCTTGGTGTGGGGCATGGGTCTGGTCTTGGCAAAAGGTGCCATCGAACAGTTTCCGCCGATTTTGCTGATGGGGTTCCGCTTCACGCTCACCGCTTTTTTGCTGGTGTGGTTTGTACCGATCCCGCGGAAAAACCTCGTCTGGTTGTTCTGCACAGCCATCGTCGCCTGCGCTGTTCAATACAGCCTGACTTTTACAGGTCTCAAGGGCTTGGACGCGGGTATCGCGGCGCTGATCGTGCAGCTTGAAGTGCCTTTTCTCGTCATCCTCGGTGCTGTGTTGCTCGGCGAAAAGCCGGAGGCGCGGAAATGGGTTGGGATCGTCGTCGCCTTTATTGGCGTTGGGCTGATCGCCAATCCTGGCACGTTTCAGGGGGACGTGTGGGCCGTTGGCTTGGTGATCGGCGGGGCGCTGAGTTGGGCCTTGGGACAGATTATGGTGCGACGGATGAAGGATATCGACGGCTTAACCGTGACCGCTTGGACCGCCGTATTTGCAGCACCGCAATTGTTCGTCATGTCGGCATTGTTCGAAGAGGGGCAGGTGCAGGCTGTGCAGCAGGCAAAGCCCATCGTTTGGCTCGCCGTTGCTTACCTTGGCATTGTCATGACAGCCTTTGGCTACTTTCTGTGGAATACGCTGATCCGCCGCCACGACGTCGGGCGCGTGGCGCCGTTCCTGCTCCTGCTGCCGCTCTATGCTTCGTTGGGCGGCATGCTGTTTCTGGGCGAGCGCCCAAGCCTGAATAGCCTGCTCGGTGGCGCGGTTATTCTGGCCGGGGTTGGGATTATCACCCTACAGCGCCGAACCAAAACCCCCGACGCCAGCCCTAGCGGTTGATGACAAATTTACCGCTGGCCCGCGCCAACACCATCTCTTTGCACGTTCCATTGCGATCTGCTGCCAGCCAGACGTGATCGGGCTGCGTTCGTTTGGTGATGGATTGGCCGGGGTTCAGGCGCGTGGCGTCGCGCCGTTGCCCACTTTGGTCCAGCCAGAAAACCACCCGAGGCAAGCGGGTTCGGTTGGTGAGCTTCAGCCGGAGGGAGCCTGCGCTTTGCTCAGACCGAGCGAGACCTTCCTGAGAGCAGGGCAGGTTTTCTGTGGCGTTGGTGGTGGTCGCGGTTTGTGCCGTGCTGCGCTCGGGGGAGCAGAACCGCTCCATCGCTTGTCCAGCCTTTGATCCGGCTTTGGCTCCTGTTTTGACCATAAAGGGCGCGGCTATCGATGTTTCAACGTTCAGCTCCGGGAACTCGGTCAGCAGTTGATACAGCGCCGCGGTGCGGTGTTGGGGGACGGCGAAGATATACGCGCCGTCTACCCTTCGTTTCGCGTTTGCGCGATAGGAATGCTTTCCATGGCGGAGCTCTATTTTGGTTTGAGCGGCGTCCGCCTCGATAGCGACAGCAACAAGCACTTCACCGCGACCGGCCAAGCAGGAGAAATCCAGATCCTGACCCAAGGTAAAGGTTCCCAGATTGTTGCGAATAACATAGCCCCACCAGTCGTCAGCGTAGGTCTGGGCCGTTGCCGGAGACGAGAGGCTCAACCCCGTGAGCAACAAGACCAAAGCGGCCTTGAGCGTCTTAGGCCAAATATTGAAGATCGCCATAGAAAGCTCCAAAATAGATTCCACTATTTCGAGAGCGTATCACATACTTAACGAGAGAAAGTAGTGCAAATGCACTTGATAAGACACATTTGCGTGGGCCAAATTAGGTGGAACGGGGATTATGACGACTCCGTCTCTGCTGGGGTGGGGCGCAGGTAGGCGAGGATCACAAAGATCAGCGCAATCACGACGGTTACCAAGATAAACCCGTGCGGGGACCACAGGCGCAGACCCAAGCCCGAAAGCGGCGGACCAACCACATTGGACGCTGTGTAAACGAACACCACAGCAGCATTGGCCATGGCGAGCGCGGATCCGCTCAAACGATGTCCCAGATCAGCCAGCGCGAGCGAATAGAGCGTCCAAACGGTGCCGCCAAAGATGAAGAGCAGCGGAAACAGCAACAGCAAGTTGGTCCCAACTCCCATGATAAGCAGTGGGATGACCAGCGAGACAACGCCGCAAAACCGCATGGTGCGCCGAACCCCAATCCTGTCCGCCAAAATGCTTATGGGGAACTGCAGCACCACGTTTCCAACCATCAGGCAGGACACCAGCAGCAGTGATGTCTGTATCGAAGCGCCCTGAGCCGTACTCCACAGCGGCAAAAAGGTTGCGAATGACATGTCGGCAACGGCGGCCAGTACAACGGCGAAAAAGACCACGGGCATGGTGAAAATAATGGAGAAGAATGCCGTGTTTTCTTGCTTCGGAAACGTAGGTGCATAGCGCAAAATTGGCAGCAGCGGCAGGATCGACAGAACGGTCAGAACCGTAAAACCAATGATCGCCAAGTCCAGTTGGTTTTCGAAAAAGGTCAGCATGATCGGGCCAAGCGCAAAGCCACCGGCCAAAGTGCCGCCGTATATCCCCATGGTGCGCGCGCGCCATTTGGGCTTGGTCGCCATATTGATCCACGTCTCGCCCAACACCCAAGGCACCGCCGATGCCAATCCGCCAACCAAGCGAAACAGAACCCAAAGCGCGTTGGAGTCTGTCAGCGGCAGCAGCGCGACGCCGGGCAGGGTGCCGACGCTGAACACCACCATCGCCATGCCCAAACCCATCGAAGAGGCGATCCGCGATACCAACGGGGCCACCAGCATGATCCCCAACGGCTGGGCGGCAACGATCAGGCCGATTGTGAAACCATCCGCGCCCAGCATATCCTGCTTCAGCGCAATCCAAGGAATGATCCCGCCCAACGATATGCCAACGGTGAAAACGCTGATCGAGAGCGCCGTGATGATCATCAGGCGCTGGAAATCGGAAAGATCAGTCTGGGGGGTGGGGACGGTTGCCTCAGACATGAGCGATCAAGGTACTCAGTTTCGCAGTCAAGACCTGGCTCCTCCCCATTTGCCTGCTTATTAAGTAGACTGTTTGCAGGAAACGGAACCCTTGGCAGGCCTCATTCGCGGCCCTCAATCGTCAAAAATGTCCTCGATCGCGTCTGCGGCTTCGTCAAAGAAGCGCTGAACAAGAGATTTACGCCGCTTGCCCCGTTTTGATTTTTTGGACCTCTTAGACGCCTTGCGCCGATCTTTGTCGTCATCGTCATCGTCGTCATCATCTGCGTTGACCTTCGCCCGACTTTCCATCCAAGGCATAACGGCGGCACGGGACTTGGCCTCTTTGAACGTCGTCGGCTGATCGGTCGGGGGCGCTGTGCGCACGGTTGTTTGCAGAACCTCGACATCGTCCAGAGGAGCCCCGCAGGCTGAGCAGGTTAATTCGTGCCGCGCTTGCTGGGTCAACACCAGCGCAGCGCGGGCGCCGCAGTAGCCGCAAGTGGCAATTTTTGTCGTTTGGGTCATGGTGCAGTCGTCATCCCTTGGCCCGAATATTGGTCCTTGGTGCCAAGCTTGCAAGGTGACGATCTGCTGCTGCTGTCCAATGGCAGTCTGAATGCCTGCTTAGCCAGCAGGAAGGAACTCAAACCGTGTGCCGGGAATGTCGTGTTCAGCGCGTGCTTGGGCTAAATCCGGGGCGCTTTGGTCGTTCCTGACATAGTGGTCAAACAGGCCGGTCGCGGCGTGCTGTAGAATATTGTTCATGCGGACGTTGTCCCAAACCGGGTCGGCGTAATGCTCGAAAGGCAGCATGCCAAGCTCTGGGTGCGGGATGTAGCTTTCCTGTGGCGCGGGGATCGGGGCGGCTGCGTTGTGCTGTGCATTCTCGAACGTCAGCAAAGCCCGGTCGGCGGCGGTGGTGTCCTGCCAAATCTGGCGAATACCGGTTTCATAGCCTGAAATTTCATCGTCAGACCCGCCGACCACGAGCGTTGGCGTGGTGATCTTGGCCAGGCCTTTTGGGTCAAGGATCCCCACCTGACGGCCCCAGGGCGCAATCGCGATCATAGCCGCAACACGAGGGTCAGGGTGGTGCGCGGGGGTGTCCGTGTCCAGGATGTAGCCCTGCACCAGCGGTTGCGCGGCGGCGGGGCTTTGTGTGAGCAACGGCGGGGCCAACTGCGCGCCTTGAGCCATCAGAACGCCATATCCGCCCATGGAGTAGCCCACCAACCCGATGCGATCCGTCGAGAGCAGGGCAAGGGCTGGATGGTCGCCAGTGGTTCGCAGCGCCGTTAAGGCGTTGAGCACGAAGTGAATGTCGCGCGGCCGATCAACAGCGACGGCTTCGGGGATGTTCTGATCGTCATAGGTTGAGTCGGGGTGGTCGATGCTGGCGACGGCATAGCCTTTGGTCGCTAGGTTTTCAGCGAGATGGGACATCAAAAACCGGTTGCCGGGATAGCCGTGGGAGATCACAACCAACGGGAAATCGCCGGCTGTCTCGGCAATAGGGGCATCCTGCGCCGATTGGCCCCACAGCGTCACCGGCGTTTGTCCGTCGCGCAACAGGCTTTGTATCGGGGTCGGCTGGACCGGCTTTTGAGCGGGGTAAAACAGCTCTACCGTCAGTGTGCGATCTGCGCGTTCCGGGCCTTCTCCGGTCAGCAAATTGACCATGCGCGGTACATCTTCGTTGGTCATTTTCAGCGTTGTCCGACCCACACCAAACGCCCCCCACGCGGCCCGTACAGGCGCATCGGGGCGCAGGCCGTCAATGCGGTTGGTCACGGCGGGGGTCTGCGGCTGTGTCGGGGTCATGGTGCTTGCTTACCTGAATGTTACAATGCGTCGGACGGGTTATAGGAGGCTGCTGTTACCCAGTCCATGAATCCCCTGCTGGGTGAGATTTGCGACAAGCGCCGGTAGGTCAAGATCTTGAACGGCCGTGTGGTTTTCGATCATCATCGCCGCAGCGGTTCCCGCGGCTTGTCCCATTGACATGCACTGCGGCATCCCGCGCACCGAGGCAAAGGCGACCGCGTCCGCCGATATGATCCGCCCGCAAAACATGAGGTTTGCCACGTTCGCAGGCATCAGCGCGCGGAACGGAATGGTGTAGTAGCTGCCCGCAGAAACAGCGGCGTCGTGGGTCATTTCTGAGGAGCCCCGCATGACATCGTCAACGGGGTTGTCACAGCAGACAATGCCGTCAGTGAAACGCCGTGCCTTGGCCAAATCTTCGCCTGTGACCCGGTAAACCCCTTCGAGCTTGCGCGTTTCGCGGACACCAACCGTGGGCGACAGCATGGCCATGTGCGCCTTGGCAAAGCCGGGGACTTCTTCGCGCAGAAACCTCGCCAATTGGTGACAGCGCCGGCGGCCTTCCTGTGTGGCCTTCGAGACGGCATCGGGGTCGATACCGTTGACGCCGCGCACATGCACCGAGTTGCAGAACACTGTGCCTTGGTGAAAGGCTTTCATCAGATACAGCTGCGCCAAATCCGGGTGGATCCGGCCTTCTGCGACACCTTTTGCTGCGTATTTGGTGAAATAGGGATCGGGCTCGGCAAAGGCGGCATCCCAGTCCACACCAACCATGTGAAACGAGATCGTTACGCCCATCATGTTCCCGTTCTCATCACCCAAAGTGTAGGGCACCCCCGCTTTGGCTGAAATATCCCCGTCGCCAGAGCAGTCAATCACCACTTTAGGACGGATGGTAAAGGGACCGTTCCGGTTGACGCACTCGACGGCGGTGATGCGATCCTCAGTCATTGTGGGCTGCAAAGCGGTAGCGTTCAGCCTTACTTCCACGCCCGCTTCTTCGAGCATTTCAAACATGGTCAAGGTCGCGATGTCGTGGTCGTAAATGATTTCCGGCCCAAAGTTTTCCAGCGTACAAGGCCGCTTTTCCGCCGCTGGCGGATCCATCTGCTCAAGGCGCTGGGTCAACTCTTCGATCAAACCACCAACGATTTGATCGACGGGATAGCCACCGCCCCACGGCATACCGGGGCAAAAGGCCATAACGCCGCCGACTTTGCTGGTCGCTTCAAGCAGCGTGACCCGCAAGCCCTGACGCCCTGCGGCTACCGCAGCCCCAAACCCTGCGGTACCGCCGCCAACAACCAACACGTCTGTTTCAACGTCAGCCACTGTCATTGTTCCGTTCTTGTGCTGCAAGGTCTGTTCTTTTTCGTCGCGACGGCCAATAGGCGGCACCGATCCGTGAGGGGTTAAGCCTTTGGGTTAAGGCCTCGTCAAAAGTGTGATGTCAGCGGAACTTGGGATCATGCCGGTTGAGACAAAGGCTTCGTGGTTGTTCACCAGTTTGGTCCGCTCATAGAGGTAATTTATCATAATCCCCGCAGACTGCCGCAAGC
>CAJQLX010000003.1 GCA_905479265.1 uncultured Alphaproteobacteria bacterium | reverse complement strand
CCCGTTTTGCCGAGCATCCAGACGACGGGCAGGGACTTGGTGTCCAACGGCACCGCTGGAACATCTGGCGCGTTCGCGGCGTCGAGTGTTTCTGTGGCCAGCATGTCGTTGGGCGACGGTGCCGGTTTCTTTCTCCCGGGGATCCATTTCATCATGGTGCGGTATCTCGTTCCTCGCGTTGATCGCTTAAGGGGACAGCTTTGGGCTTTGGGGGAATGGGTGCGCCGGACCAGCTCTCTCGCACTTCTCCGATCAGCCGACCGGGGTGGAGGTCGTTTTGGCAGAGAATCCCAAGTAAGGTGGCTATCAGGAAAAAGAACCCGAATATGCCCATGACGTTGGCCGTTGCGAGGTTAAAGGCGGCCAAGGCAAAGAAGGCGACCGCGGCGAGGCTGGCAACCGGGCGCATGCCGAGATACAGCAGACAGAGCGTCGCAACCAAAGCTGCATAGGCGCCGTTAGGCAGACGGAAACCGCCAAGCTTGAGCGTGGTTCCTCCGCCCAAAGTGATGCTAACGGTAATGGCCAAAACCCAACAGGTGAGCACAAAAATCACCACTGCATAGATGGAGAGCCCGCGCCAATGCATGATCCCACGGGTATAGAGCGGGAACAGCAAAGCCAACGCGATCAAACCGCTGCCAAGATCCGGACTAAAATTCGCTGTTCTAGGGCCTAGTAGGCCAAAGAGACGCCGGCCCTCATCGGTATAAGTCCACGTGCCAACGACAACGGCGATGCTCAGAAACACGATGGCCAACACTCTGCGCGTGCGATCCGAAAGCCCGTCGTCGGAAGCAAGTCTGCTTAGGCCGTGCCCAACAAGAGCTACAGATTTTCTTATCATGGCGCGTCCTGCCATCCTTTGATTTTATACCGGAATGATAGAAGTTGCATAAAATCACCTGCATTCTTAGATGGCAATTGAATAAAAAAGAAAACAAGATCCTTTAAAGATGCCAAAAGCGTCCACGCCAGCCGTTGATCGTTGATGCCGTGCTGCAACGTGTTCGGGGTGGCGTGACAAGATCGATGATGACAATTCCAACCAAGCTGTCGCGCCGTGCGGGTAAACCCAATTTGTGACCAGCGGCTCGTCAAAAAGGAAAAATACAGATGCTGGGACGCTTACAGAAGATTGAGCTTCGGGATATTTGGAGGACAGAGGACCAGGACTTCACGCCTTGGCTTGCGCGTGAAGACAACATCACGCTGCTGGGCGATACGCTGGGTTTGGAGTTGGAGGTTGAAGCCCAGGAAAAAGAGGTGGGGCCATTTCGTGCTGACATCCTTTGTAAAGACCTCACGGACGGTACATGGGTTCTGATTGAGAACCAGCTGGAGCGAACGGATCATAAGCACCTCGGGCAATTACTGACCTATGCCGCCGGTCTGCAGGCCGTCACAATCGTTTGGGTCGCCGCGCAGTTTACGGACGAGCACCGCGCCGCCCTCGATTGGCTCAACACGGTGACCGATGACGGCTTTCGCTTCTTCGCCCTTGAGGTTGAGCTCTGGAAGATCGGTGACAGTGCCGCCGCGCCCAAGTTCAACGTCGTTAGCCAGCCCAATGAGTGGTCCAAGACCGTAGGCGCCGCAACACGCAGGATCAGCCGAGAGGCGCTGACCGATACCAAGAAGTTGCAGCTGGATTACTGGCTTGGTCTTCATGAGAAAATCTTGGCAACCACTGCCATCAAATCGAGAAAGCCTCGCGCCCAACATTGGACCAATTATTCAATTGGGCGTTCGGGAATGAAGCTCGGAGCGGTGTTGAATTCCCGCGACCAGCGTATTTCGGTGGAATTCTACCTGTATGACGAACACGCGGCGGATTATTTTAGCCAGCTGGAAGAGCAACGCGACGACATTGAACAGGCGCTGGGGTTCGGCGTTACTTGGATGCCTTTGCCAACCAAGCAGGCCTGCCGGATCATTTGCCACAAAGACAACTGCCCTTTGGACGCGTTAACCCGCTGGGATGAGTATCAAACCTGGATGATCGCCAAGCTTGAAATCTTTGACAAGGTTTTCAGGCCTCGGGTTAAACGATTGGATGTATCCGACCTCGTACTGGAACAAGCCAAAGAAATCTCTCAAACCTAAGTTTGAGCTGTTCAAACGCCATAGACATTACGCCGCTAAGATCATCGAGGTTATGAAAGACTTACGGTTTAAGTGGCGGAGGGAGTGGGATTCGAACCCACGGTGGGGTATCAGCCCACAACGGTTTTCAAGACCGCCGCCTTAAGCCGCTCAGCCATCCCTCCCGCGAGGCCTATGCGCGTGCATGGCCTGTGCTCTGGCACCCTTGGGTGTTTTACAGAGCTATATATCGTGTCGCGACGGGCAGGTTGGCCTTGCGGGTTTCTGGCGCGGCGACGGGAGCCTTACTGCCAGTATTGTGGGGCCAAGTCTAGCCTGTTTCGCTATGTGTCTGAGGACCGACTGCTTTTACCAAAAACGCTGGTGTGCATTAGAATTTTTATCGGGCTTAAGGCGAGGGTGGGTGCCGTCCTTGGCCAGGTTTCCAAATGCCCGCTCCGCCAGTTTTCTGTGCCCGAGTGCCGCGCCGCGGACAGGCATGGAGCATAAACAAACCCTAGACCTCACCTGACGACCGGCGGCCCGCGTGGGTGAGCCGCCGGTGGGGAATGGTTTTAGGCCTGTGCCAGCAACCCTACCAAGGACACAAATCCAGAACGGATGCGGGGATCCAAGCTTCAATGCCTTTCTGGTTCGACAGCAGGCACCATTGGCGGTTCTGATGCTGGTCGGTCAGGCAAATGTTAACGTGAACCTTTTCGGTCGCAACCACCGTTCCAAGCGCCTTGGAAAGAAAGCTGGGCTTGGCGTAGACATGCGACGGGCCGGATTTGATGCAGCGGCCGGCGTGGAGTTCTTCGACCATATACTGCCGCTTTTTAACGGTTTTGGTCACAGGTTCCGGCTTCACCACAACAATCGTTTTTTCCACGACTTTTGGTCCGGACACGTGAACAACCCGAGTGCCGCCACCACCGTTACCACCGCCGTCTCGACCACCACGGTGGATCACGACTTGCTTTGTAACGGTCTTGTTCACCGTCGGCGCTTTGCGCGCTGGACCGCGATAGCCAACGGGGCCCTGATAGGATGGCGCGCGGAAGGCAGGGGCTTTAAGCGGTGTGAAGTTCAGATTGAAGGTTGGAATCACCGGCGGGTTAAATGCTGCCCCGTATGACGGCCCAGAATAGCTGTAGTTTGATGAGGTCGGGTCGGCGGCGGCGCTGTTCCCCAAAGAGGTCAGAGCGCACAGGGCAACAGCCAGTCCAGCAAGCAGTGTGCGTGCCGATGGAAACGAAATCATGGTGGGAAACTCCCTCAAATGCATGGACGGCACTTGTTCAAATCCCCCTTGGTTGCTTGGGCAACTCTTTGACGAAAAGGTTGGAGGGTCTGACGCGTGCTCTTTCACACAAGCCGCCGTCTAAGTCCGTGTTGGCCATTGAAGATGCAACGAATTTTATGCAAGTAGCGGATTTTTGGCGTTCCTAAAAGGGGAAGTGTAATGAAATTGCCGCACTTTGGCGGGTAACGCATTGAAGGTGCGGGCCTAAGGCTGCTGCCGGCGTTCCCGCTTGATGTGGTCGATCATGGCCTGAACCTTTGCCGTTCGATGCAGGTCTACGTGGGTCACAAGCCAAAGCTGGACCGCCCAATCGTCCCTTGGCGGGAGAACCTCGACCATATCATCGCGCCCTTTGACTTCGAACTGGGACATGAACCCAATACCGACACCGGAAAAAATGGCTTCCTCTCGCACCCGGTGGTTGTCCGTTGCGAGCGCAATCTGGTCCGCAGAAATATGCTCGTGCAGCCAAAGAGTGAAAGGAACGCGGGCCGAGGCGGGGGTGGAGGTTACGAATTCATGGTGGCCGAGGTCGTCGACGCCCGTTGGGCGACCACGCCGATCGATGTAACTTTTGTGGGCGTAGAGGCCAATGTGGATACTAGCGTAGGGCAGAACGACGTAATCGGGGTTACTGGGCTTTGGCCCGGCGCGGACGGCGACGTGCGCTTCGGCAAATTCAAGCCGTGCGAGGTCTTCGGTTCCGCTGATCAGGACGCGACAGGATGGGTGTTCGATCCTGAAATTCGCAATGGGTCGCATCAGCAGGTGAGCAAAAACGGGCAAGGTCGTTACGGTAATATCGCCCACTATTTCGGCGGTTTTGCCCTGTACCCGTCCTGAGAGGTCAAGCAGCAAGTCTTCGGTCTTTTGGGCCACACGCAACACATCTTGACCCTCGTCGGTGAGGGTATAGCCCCGACCATGCCGAATAAAAATCCGCGCACCAAGCTCGTCTTCAAGCGCGTCGATATGTCGGTTTACGGTGGCGCGGTGGATCTGCAGCGCGTCGGAGGCGGCGCTGACTGTACCGAGTTTGGCCACGTGAAGCGCCGTTCGCAATTCCGTCCATTTATCCATGTCAGTTTCCCGCGTTGGCGGGTGTTCAACAGGTGCGCGTATGCGCGCATTAGCTGTATAAACCCGCGTCTTTTGTTCTAATTACGCGCACTTCATATGGGGAGGAACCAACGGGCGTCAACCGGGCGCGCCGAATACACCAAGGGAACTTCGCCATGACAAAGACTGTCCTCGCCTTCGCCGCTAGCAACAGCGCCAATTCGATCAACAGGAAGCTGGTCGAGCACGCAGCGCGCACTTTCAAAGCTGATTTTATGCCGGATGTGGTCATCGAAACCCTGGACTTGAACGACTATGAAATGCCGATTTACAGCCAAGCGCGCGAGCAGGAGAGCGGCATTCCGGCCAAAGCGCAGGCGTTTTACGACAAAATCGGTGAAGCCGATGGCTTGATGATCGCGTTTGCGGAACATAATGGCTCCTATGCCGCTGCGTACAAGAACATCTTTGATTGGATGAGCCGCATCAAAATGGCTGTTTACCAAGACAAGCCGACTGCTTTTTTCGCGACTTCACCCGGTCCGCGTGGTGGGCAGAAGGTGCTGGGGTTTGCGGTGATGACGGCACCGTTCTTTGGCGCGAAGGTCGTTGGTTCGCAGTCGATCGCTGGGTTTGGTGAGCGGTTCAACGACGCGACCGGTGGGCTGACCCATGACGATGACGTAGAAGCGATGAACGCAGTCCTGCGGGCGATGGGTGAGGCGATGTCGGCTGATGGTGAGAGCTTAAACGCAGCAGCCTAAGCTGAGGTCGTTGCATCTTGGGTCGCAGGGCATAAATGCGTCATCGCGGTTTGGCGTTTTGCGGAATTTATGCCGCTGCGGCCGTCTTTTCGGGTCATCAAAGCGCAGTTTTCCTGCCATTTGTCTAATCTTTGTCACTTGGCCTGAATACTGCGACGCGAGCCTTTCGATCCGCGCACAAGCCGTTGCGATAGCCGCACCTTGAGCGCTGATGGAAAGGACAACGGCCTCAGAAAAGAAAGGTGTCGGCTGATGTTTCACGAACGACTGCCATCGTACGTGCTTAAGGGGTTCGCAGTTGCCTGCTTTGTTTTGTCTGCTGCATCGAAGGCAGACACACCAACCCTGACGGTTCCAGAAGAGTTTGAGGGTGCGAGTGCGTTGACGGTGATCTTTGAGCCGCCGACGGCCCCGGGTGACCAAATCAGCTTTGTCCATCAAGGCATGGACTGGGAAGTTTATGGCGGCGTGCTGCCGGAAGGCCGTCGAGAAATCCGGATGCCCGGCCCCAGTGATCCGGGTGACTATATGATCATTTGGCGGGACGTCGGGGATCAGATCAAAGACCAATCGGCCATGGAGGTCACGTGGCACAATGTCTGGGTCAATGGTGCGGCGGTGGGGAAGGCCGGCCAAGGCGTTTTGATTGACTGGCAAGGTCCGGGCTTTGAAGGCGATAGTATCCTGCTGTACCGCGATGCAGACGACATGTATTTGGAGGAGGTCAAGCTCGACAAAGACAATCCGGTCGTCTTGCCCTTGGACGTGGAGCCCGGTGAATATGAGGTTCTGTATTGGTACGATGCGACGGATAGCATTTTGGTACGCGAGTGGCTGACGGTCGAATAGAGGGACCGTTTCAGCACGCCATTGATGATCGTGGAGGGAGGAGGGCTGTGACTAGCGGTCTTCGTCCCTTTTTTTGTTGCCGAGCGCTGCGGTGAGCCGTTGGCGTGGCTTTTTTCGAAAAGCAAAGACGAGACGGGTAACGACGAGGAGAGTGGCAGAGACGAAAAAGGCAGACGTTGGGGCATTGCCAGCAGGCGTTTTGAACGCCACCTTAGAGCTTGGAAGGACCGCGTGAGGTTCTGAAGAAAAGGATCGCCCGCAATGATGGAACAAGCACAGGCCTTTCTGGATGAAAGCGAAGCCCTGTACGACCTCGTCAAGAACCTCGACGACGAAGCGCTTGAACTGCAGACAGGGTTTAAGAACTGGACGATAAACGCCGTCATTGGGCATTTGCACATGTGGAACCATGCTGCGGACTTGTCGCTGGAGGGCGAGGGGAAGTTCAGCGTGCTGTTCAATGCGTTTGTTGAGCACATGGCCGCCGGTGGGTCGTTTAACAGTTTTGAGCTTGAATGGCGCGAAGGATTGAGCGGGCCGGCATTGGTGGCGGAGTGGCGATCCTATTACCAAGGCTTGGCACAGCGCTTTGGGCAGGCTGATCCGAAAGCACGGGTCGAGTGGGCGGGGCCGGGAATGTCGGTGCGGTCCTCGGTTACGGCGCGGTTGATGGAAACGTGGGCGCATGGGCAGGAGGTTTACGACCTGCTGGGTGTAAAACGGGTCAATCAGGATCACATCAAAAATATCGCCGTACTCGGGCTCAACACCTATGGCTTTTGCTTTCAAAATAGAAAACTCGATATTCCGACACCGCGTCCTTTTTTGAAGCTGACCGCGCCGTCGGGCGAGGTTTGGGAGATGGGCGAAGCGGATGATAAAGAGGTGATTGAGGGCTTGGCCGAGGAATTCTGTCAGGTGGTCACACAGACACGCAACGTGGCGGATACGGCGCTGGTGGTCACGGGTAAGAACGCGAAAGCGTGGATGGATATTGCGCAATGCTTTGCCGGTGCACCGGCTGACCCACCCTTACCGGGAACTCGCAAGACAGTTACGCGGCACTAAACGCTCTGCACTGCTTAGGCATCGTCCAAACCCATCTAAGCCTGCACAATTATTATGCAAATGGCGAAGCAGGCTGGAAAAAAGCCGGATCCTTGTTCAGTTTTGCGCGGAAGCAAGGAGAGTATGGTGACGTTCATCCAACCGCTTGACCCGTCGATTGATGGCGGTGTCGTAAAAGCCCCCGGTACTTTGGGCCACGGAGCCGCGCGTGTGAGCGTGGCAGAGCGGGATGGTCATTCTTATCTCGATGAACGCTATTTCACCGACCCCTATCGTTTGTTCACGCCGCGGGTTGCTGTGGGTGAGCCTGTGTCTGTGGTTCTGAGCACGTTGTCTGGTGGCTTGGTCGGCGGTGATCGCCTGTCATTTTCGGGGCATGTGAAAGAAGGGGCCGCAGCGCAGTTTGTGGGGCAAGCGGCGGAGAAGGTTTACGGCTCCGCAGGTCCAACCACGGACGTGGCTTTTCGCCTGTCTGGGGATGCTGGATCTTGGCTCGAACAGGTGCCCCAAGAAACCATTCTGTTTGATGGTGCGCGGCTGGACCGGAGGTTCGACATTGACGTTGATCCTGACGCACAGGCCTTGATCGGCGATATGGTCGTTTTGGGCCGCTTGGCGATGGGGGAGCGGTTTGAAAGGGGCGCGTTTGCGGATACGTGGACGCTGAACATCGGTGGCGCGCTGCAGTGGTGTGACCGCACGGGGTTCGAGAACCTTGGCATTGCGCGCGCCAAGCAGAATGCCTTTGGTCTCGATGGTGCGCAGGCGTTTGCGACCGTGCTCTATGTCGGTAAACGCGCGGCTTCTGTGGTGGATCAGATCCGTGCGGGTGATTTTGAAGATCGGGCGCGGGCACAGAGTATCCGCTTGGGCGCAACGTGCTTGGGCACTTACACGTTGATCCGGCTTATGGGGCCGATACCGCAGCAGGTGCGGGTTCTGTTGGGTGAGATTTGGAAACAACTACGCTCGGAAACCGGCGGTTATGCCCCGCGTTTGCCGACACTTTGGTCGATTTAGAGAAAGGCGAAGGCGATGAAGCTCAGTCCGAGAGAAAAAGACAAACTGCTGGTGAGCCTCGCGGCGATGGTTGCCCGAGGGCGGCTTGAACGCGGCGTGCTGCTGAACCACCCCGAGGCGGTGGCATTGATCACGGATTTCGTGGTTGAGGGCGCACGCGATGGACGGCGGGTTGCGGACTTGATGAGCGCCGGGGCTGATGTGCTGCGCCGGGATCAGGTGATGGAAGGCATCCCAGAAATGGTCCACGAGATCCAAGTTGAAGCAACCTTTCCCGACGGGACCAAATTGGTCACCGTCCACAACCCCATTCGCTAGACGAGCAAGAGGACAGGACAAGCAATGATCCCCGGAGAACTCATCCTCGCAGAAGGCGAGATCACGTTGAACGACGGCTTAGCGACAACGGCGGTCACCGTTGCCAATACCGGCGACCGTCCGATTCAGGTCGGGAGCCACTATCATTTCTTTGAAACCAATCCGGCTTTGGACTTTGACCGGGACGCGGCACGCGGGTTTCGGCTGAACATTCCCGCCGGGACAGCGGTGCGTTTTGAACCCGGTCAGACCCGGGATGTGGAGCTGGTTGCGCTGGCAGGTGAGCGTAAGGTTTTTGGATTTAACCAACGGGTGATGGGGAGCCTAGACTGATGGCACGGCAAGACAGAGCATCCTATGCCTCCATGTTCGGACCGACCGTTGGCGACAAAGTTCGTCTGGCCGACACGGAGTTGTTTATCGAGGTGGAGAAGGACTTCACCACCTATGGCGAAGAAGTAAAATTCGGGGGTGGCAAGGTCATTCGCGATGGTATGGGCCAATCTCAGCGGACACGGGGCGAGGGCGCGGTTGATACGGTCATCACCAACGCGCTGATCGTTGATACCTGGGGCATCGTTAAGGCTGACGTCGGGCTGAAAGACGGTAAGATCATCGCGATCGGCAAGGCCGGGAACCCCGACACACAATCCGGCGTGGACATCATCGTTGGTCCGTCCACCGAAGCCATTGCCGGTGAGGGTAAGATCCTGACCGCTGGCGGCTTGGATGTGCACATTCACTTTATCGCGCCGCAGCAGGTCGATGACGCGCTCTATTCAGGTTTGACGACCATGATGGGCGGCGGCACAGGTCCGGCAGAAGGCACCAAAGCCACGACGGTCACGCCCGGAGCGTTCCACCTCAAGCGGATGCTGCAGGCGGCGGAAGCCTTTCCCATGAACATGGGCTTTTTCGCCAAAGGCAACGCGTCGTTACCGGCACCGTTGGAGGAGCAAATCCTGGCTGGCGCGTGCGGGATGAAACTGCACGAAGACTGGGGGACAACCCCGGCGGCGATCGATAACTGTTTGGCTGTTGCCGAACTGACCGATGTTTCCGTTGCTATTCACACCGATACGCTCAATGAATCCGGCTTTGTGGAGAACACCACAGCCGCGTTCAAGGACCGCGTCATCCATGCCTTTCACACCGAAGGCGCAGGGGGCGGGCACGCGCCTGACATCATCAAGGTTTGCGGATTGCAGAACGTTCTGCCGTCCTCAACCAACCCGACCCGGCCCTTTACTGTGAACACAGTGGATGAGCACTTGGACATGCTGATGGTGTGTCACCACCTCGATCCCAATATTCCCGAAGACGTTGCCTTTGCTGACAGCCGCATTCGCAAGGAAACCATTGCGGCCGAAGACATTCTGCATGATTTGGGGGCATTCTCGATGATTGCGTCCGACAGCCAGGCGATGGGCCGCATTGGGGAAGTCATCATTCGGACGTGGCAAACCGCCGACAAGATGAAGCGTCAGCGCGGTCGTTTGGCGGAAGAAACCGGTGAAAACGACAACTTCCGGGTCAAGCGTTACATTGCAAAGTACACCATTAACCCGGCGCTGACCCACGGCGTTTCCAAGTATGTTGGGTCGATTGAAACGGGCAAGTATGCGGATTTGGTGCTGTGGTCGCCTGCGTTCTTTGGTGTCAAACCAGACTTGGTGATGAAGAACGGGACCATTGTTGCCGCGCCTATGGGCGATCCAAACGCATCGATCCCAACCCCTGAGCCCGTCCATTACCGCCCCATGTTTGGCGCTTTTGGCCGGTCGCTTACGGCATCACGCCAGACCTATGTTTCACAGTTGGCTTATGAGGCGGGCATTGCGGACGCTCTGTCACTGGATAGCGTTATCCTGCCAGTCGAGGACTGCCGTTCAATCCGCAAGGCGGACATGGTGCACAATGCCTATACGCCCACAATCGAAGTCAATCCGGAAACCTATGAAGTGCGCTGTGACGGCGAGCTGATTACCTGTGAGCCCGCCGAAGTGTTGCCGATGGCACAGCGGTATTTCTTGTACTGATGACCATGCATCGAGCCACGTCTTTCACGGCGGTGCGGGACGAAGCGGTGCCGCTGTTGGGGCAAGTGACGCTCACTTTCTCCGACCGGTTTCGGCGGCGGATCCGGCTGACGATGGACAGTGGCGAGCCGATTATGCTCGACTTGGCCGAGGTGACACAGCTGAGCGATGGCGGTTTCTTGTCCGTTGGTGACGGGGACGGTCAGGTTGCTGTTTGTGCGGCGGTGGAAGAGGTCTTGGACGTTCACACCGGCGATCCCACGCAGCTGGTGCGGTGGGCTTGGCATTTGGGAAACCGTCACTTGCCCGTGCAGTTTTTGGGCGCTGAAGGCTTGCGGCTTGCGTGGGATCCGGTGATCGCCGACATGCTGCGTGGTTTGGGCGCTGACCCTCAGCCCGCCCAAGCACCTTTTGCCCCCGAAGGTGGCGCCTATGGGGGCGGGCCAACCTATGGGCATAGTCACGCCCATCATCATGGCAAAGGGGATCATGACCATGACCATTGATGGATTGGCGCTGCAGCGGCTGCTGTCTTGGACATCCCCGGCTTTTCCCATTGGCGCCTTTTCGTATTCGGGCGGCTTGGAAGCGGCGATTGAGGAGGGTTTGGTTACCGATCGGTTGACGCTGGAACACTGGTGCCGCTTTCATTTGGATGCCGGTGCTGCTTTGCAAGACGGGTGGGCGGTCCATTCGGCGATGACGGGCGACGACTTGGTCGCCTTGAACCGGCTATCGCTTGCTTTGCGGCAAACACGGGAGACGCGGCAAGAGTTGGCCTTGCTCGGCGATGCCTTTGCCAAAGTGATGGTCACGGTTTGGGATTTAGATTTAGGGCCGGGGTTATCGGCGGGTGACAAATCCTATCCGGTGTTGTTTGGCTTGGCCGCGCGGCAGTTTGGGATCAACCCACATGCGGCGATATCGGCATTCTTGCACGCCTGGTTGGCCAACCAAGTCTCTGTTGCTTGCAGGGTCATTCCGCTGGGTCAAACCGATGGGCAGCGGATCATGCACAGTTTTGAAGGTCAGCTGACCGAAGCGGTCGAGACCATTCTCACTTCCCATCAGGATGCCACCAAGCCGCCGCTGTCTGCTGGCTTGGTTGCAGACTGGTGCTCTGTCAAACATGAAACTCAATATTCGAGGCTGTTTCGATCATGACTCTTTCCCCTTCAGCCCTGTCCGCGCCCTTGCGCGTGGGGATCGGTGGCCCGGTTGGCTCTGGCAAAACGGCGTTGCTGGAGCAACTTTGCCGACAGTTGCGTGACAAATACCGGATCGCCGCCATCACCAACGATATTTATACGCAGGAAGACGCGCAGATTTTGACGCGGACCGGCGCTTTGGATGCTGACCGGATCATGGGCGTTGAAACGGGGGGGTGCCCGCACACGGCGATCCGCGAAGACGCGTCCATCAACTTGCGCGCCGTCGAGCAAATGGTGGAGCGCTTGGGCGAGCTGGATATTGTGTTTGTCGAAAGCGGGGGCGACAACCTGTCGGCAACGTTTTCCCCGGAGTTGGCTGACATCACCATTTATGTCATCGATGTATCTGCCGGAGAGAAAATCCCGCGCAAGGGTGGGCCGGGCATCACGCGCTCTGACTTGCTGGTGATTAACAAGACGGACCTTGCCGACATGGTTGGTGCAAGCTTGGAGGTCATGGATCGGGATGCTGGCAAGATGCGCGGCGCGCGTCCGTTTTTGTTCGCGCAAGTGAAGCACGGCAAAGGCGTTGCTGAGATCATTGCGACCATTGAAGAATTGGGCGGTTTAGCGGCCTGATTGCT
>CAJQLX010000002.1 GCA_905479265.1 uncultured Alphaproteobacteria bacterium | reverse complement strand
GCATCAACGTCGGGCTTTTTCGCGGATTGCTCCATGGACGAATTGCTGATCCAAGCGGGGCAAGATCCGCTGGAAGGGCGTTTGGCGCTGATGGACTATGCCCCTTATCGCCGGGTGCTGGAGGCTGTGGGCGTGCTGAGCAATTGGGGCAGCGCGATGGGGCCGAACCAAGGGCGCGGCGTTGCCTTTGTCGAGAGCTTTGGCGTGCCAGTGGCGATGGTGGTGGAGGTGACAAACACCGACACTGGCATCCGTATTGATCGCGTTTTCACCACGCTGGACGTTGGGACGGTTCTGGATCCGCTGAACTTCGAAAATCTGGTTCAGGGCGGTGTGATCTGGGGGCTTGGCCACGCGATGAACAGCGAGATTACCTATGCCGACGGTCGGGCGCAGCAGACGAATTACCACCAGCACGAAGCCATGCGGCTTTATCAAGCGCCGGAAATCATCGTCAAAGCGGTGGATAATGGCTCGGACATTCGCGGGGTGGGGGAACCGCCGGTGCCAGCGGCACCCCCCGCGCTGGCCAACGCGATTTTCGCGGCCAGCGGCGTGCGCGTGCGAGAGCTTCCCATGAACAAACACATCGCGTTTGTATAAGCAGGACCGGAGCGAAAACCATGAAACGCATGAGTCTTGGCCTGCTCGCAGGTCTGTGCCTGATCGCCGCCCAACACGGTCCCGCCACAGCGCAAAGCGCGGCTTTTGGGGATGGTGCGGGCTTGGCGCTGTGGGCGCAAATTCACGAGGTTTTTGCGCACCCACGGTGCAGTAATTGCCATGTCGGGGAGGACCATATTCCGCTGTGGTCCGGTGCGCACTATGGCGGTGACGCTGCCCGGCCTCATGGGATGAATATTCACGCGGGCGTCAGCCGGGACGGGGCCGAAACCTTGCCCTGTGCAACCTGTCACAGCACGCAAAACGTGGATATTCCCCACGGCCCGCCCGGTGCGCCGCATTGGGCTTTACCACCGATCGAGATGCAGTGGGCGGGGCGGTCATCGCGGGAGATTTGCGAGCAGATCAAAAACCCGGCCAAGAACGGTCAGCGGACCCTTGGCGATGTGGCCGATCACGTTGGGCATGATGCGTTGGTGCTGTGGGGCTGGAATCCCGGACCGGGGCGGGAGCCTGCGCCCTACTCAGCGGCGGAATTGGTCGGCTTTATCCTGCGATGGGATGCTCTGGGCGCGCCGTGTCCGGCGGAATAGGCGCGGGTCAGAAGATACTGAGATCGAGCGGCAACCCGGTTCCCAGCCATATCCCGTGATCCCGGTGATCGGCGAGGTCATCGCCGGTTTCCGGATGGGCAAAGACGATCAGGCCGTCACGGTTGAGGGCCAACCACGGCAACAGCACGCCAAACTGCTCCACGCTGGCGGCAAGTTGGCAGGAGAACATGGGATGGGGGCCAACGGGCTTCTCGTGCACCCGCCCCATAACCACACCGAACCGATCCCGCGCAGCCTCGCAAAGGGCGCGGGCGGTTTCGACGGTGTCAGCATCAAAATACACGTGGGCGTGGTAGCCGGTAATCACCTGTTCAGGCATGCAAATCGGTTCCTTGTTGGCAGGGTTTAAAGGTCGAGAACAAGGGTGCCGCCGGGCGCGCTGGCGCGGGATTGGCACGTGATGATCTGGTCTTGGCGCTGGGCTTTGGAGAGCACAAAGTCGCGATGCTCAACCTCGCCTTCGACAACGCCACACTTGCACACACCGCAAATTCCGTCCGAGCACTTGATGTCGATCTTGAAGCCTGCGGTTTGCAGGATTTCAGCGGCTGATTTGTCCTCGGGCACGTCAAAGGTGCGGCCATCGCGGGCGAGCTGGATGGTGAAGGGGTGGTTTTCGTATTCGGGGGCTTCGGGAACGGCGAAGTATTCCAGATGGCGGGCGTCTTCGGGAAAGGCGCTGGCCGCGTCCATGACAGACTGCATGTAAGCATCTGGCCCGCAGGTGTATACGTGATCCCCCGGCGCGTAGGCGGCGAGTAGGGTGGTGAGGTCGGCGCGGGTGCCTTCTTCGGAGCAATAAAAGCGGATGTTGTCTTTCCATGGCACCTCGGCCAATTCCGTGAGGAACCCGGCGCCGACGCGCTTGGAGAAGCTGTAGTGCAGGGCGAAATCGCGGCCTTGGGCGTGGAGTTCATGCGCCATGGCGATCATGGGCGTGACCCCGATCCCGCCCCCCATGAGCCAATGCTTGCCCGTGGTTTCGGCCACGGGAAAGTGGTTGATTGGCTTGGAGATAAAGATTTTGCGGCCTTCGCTGAAGATCCGATGCAGCAAGAGCGAGCCGCCTTTGCCGCCGTCTTCGCGCAGCACGCCAATGACGTATTTGGAGCGATCCGCCGGGTCGCCGGCGAGGCTGTATTGGCGCAGGAACTCGGGCGCGACAACAATGTCGATATGCCCGCCAGCGGTCCATTCGGGCAGGGGTTTGCCGTCGGGGTCGCTGAGCTCGTAACGGGTCAGGCCGGGGGCCATTTCTTCGACTTTTGAGATGGTGACCGGCAGAACCGGGGCATCGCCGTCGATGGTGTATTCGTGGGCGAGGCCTTCGGTATCGCCTTGGGCCAAGCGCAGCTTGTAGGCGTCGGCGGTGATCATCGCCTGATAGGCTTCAATGCCTTTTTCTCGGTCCATCGCATAGGGGTAGGGCCACGGCGGTGGGGCGAGGTTGGCGGGGTAGACGGCGAGGGTTTGGTCTTCGTATTTCAGGTCCAAATCGGTTTGCAGGTCGCGGGCGTTGACCGCGACGGTCGTGGGCCGAAAGCCGCCGTCTTCGAACATTTCCAGATCCCACCACCACTTTTTGACCGGGTTCAGACCGCCGTTTCCGGCCATGTCGTCGAGCTTGGCCAGAACCGGCGCGGCGGCGGGAATGTTCATTGCGGCCCATCGGAAGGGGGCTTCGGTAAACAGGCCTTCGAGGTTCCATGGACAGGTCTTCATACACCGCCCACACATGGCGCCGCCGGGGACGGTGATGCGGTAGGTGGTGCAGCGCTGGCTGTCGGATTTCCAGATTTCATAGCCGTTGAACATCAACTTTGGCCCGGCGGTTATGGCTCCGCTGGGGCATTCGCGCGCGCATTTGTTGCAGCTGTCGCAGAAGTTTTGCAGGCCGAAATCAATGGGGGCATCGTGGGCGAGGGGCATGTTGGTGGTCACGACGCCGGATTTCAGGCGGGGGCCGAGGAAGGGGTTGAGGATGACTTCCCCAATCCGGCTGACTTCGCCCAAGCCGGAGAGCAGCAACAGCGGCGGTTGCAGCACTTCGCCATCAAGAACCGTATGCGCGCGCGCGCCATAGCCTAAAGCGCGGATATGCTGGGCGAGGACGCCACCAATCAGCGAAAAGCGCAAATAGGCGCGCATGGACTGCGCGCCAGAAATCCAATCGTCGCCCGATGCGCCGTCCATGGTCTCAAAGCCCTGATCGATGATGATCGAAATGGCTTCGGCGTGGTAGGGCGTGATCTCATCGCCGCGGGCATCGTGGCTGTAGTAGCTCCAGTCCGGACAGCGCGAGAGGCCCACAGCGTCCGCGCCGAGCCAATAGGCGGCGGCTTTGACGCGGTCGGCGTTGACCTGTGGGTCGCTGGTGTCGGGGGCTGCTGTTGGGGCGGGGTCGCCGTTTTGGATCAGCACGAAAGCCCCGAGCGCACGGCGCTGGGCGTAGGACACAGGCGCACGGGTGATGTAGCGGCCATTTTTCGCAGCTTCCTGCACCTGCTTGCCCAAATCGCCAAAGATCGAGCGGGCGAACATGTCGGTGCGCTTGGGCACCCGCGCCACGCGGGGTTCGTCGATAAAGGTGGTGGTGTCTTCGACGCGTTTCAGGGTTTCGAAGCGGTGCTCGCTGAGCACGAAATCGCGACGGGCAAAGGCGGTCTTTGGCGCTTGGCGGAGGGGCCAGTTTTGCTGGGGGTTGAGCGGTAAATCCGTGGCAAAGGCGAAATCGGTGGTCACAGCGGCCAAGCCGAAACCGTCTGGCACCAAGGGATTGATGATGTCGCCGTCGTCGGCCTGCACCACAGCAAGCCCCGCGCGCACGGCGACCCGGCGGAGGTCGATGTCAGCGGTAGCCTCGGAATGGCTGCGCGCCTGATAGCCCAGAGAGCGCAAATAGTTGGCAATGACGGCTGCGCCCTCGTTGGCGCGCAGGGCGGAGCGCTGGGCCTGCGCTTCGCCGATCCAGCCTGTACCCGGCTCGTCCGCGCGGGGCGCACGGGGATGGGCAAAAAGGAACAGCAGCACATGGGTATGGCCGTCGATGCTGGTTTCAGGGGCGCTGAGGCTGTCGCGGAGATCGGCCATGATGGCGTCGATGCCGGCGGCGAGGGTCTTGGTTTGCTCGGTCTGGAGACGGTGGGCAAGGCGGTCGATGTCCGGGTTGCGGAAGGACTGTTCAAGCCGGTCTGAGGGATCCAGCGCGCACGCGCCCATCATACTGGCGTCGCCAAAGTAGCCAAAGGCCTTGAGGTGTTCGGCGCGCTCGGTCAGGTCGTCGGGACAGACGGCGGTTGCACCGTTGATGTTGCCAATCCGCACGGCGTCCAACATGCCCATATATTCGCCCATGGCATTGACGATGGAGGCGGGGTCATCGGGGCGGTCAAAGGCAAGCGCTTGCGGCGGCTTGAGGCTGTCCAGCCCGGCGGGTGCCGCCAGACGTTCGAGCTGTTCAAGCGGATAGGCGCCCAGATGAACTGGCCGTTTCTTGGTCGATTTCCAGCGCAAACCCATAGCGGATCCAATTTTGTTGACGTGTTACCTAATTTTGCAACTTCACCCTATTTGTCCGCCCGAATCAAGGCTTGTGGCCGCCCGTCGCAGGGGGAAGCGCGGTCGTGGAGGCCGTTTCGGGGCTGGAAATCACGATTAGAGACCCGCTTTGCACGTTTCGGACTTTTCACCAGCGGTTCAGAGCGGCACAGTCACCGCTTAAAGCCACGCGGATTTTGGGAGAGAGCCTCATGCGTCAGGTCCATCACTTCATCAATGGTCAGCACGTCGCCGGTACAGGCGCGCGCAAAGGTGACATTTACAACCCGAACACCGGGGAAATTCAGGCACAGGTCGATTTCGCCGATGACGCGATTTTGCAGCAAGCCATCGACGCCGCCGCCGCTGCGCAACCGGCGTGGGCCGCAACCAACCCACAGCGCCGCGCGCGGGTGATGTTCAAGCTCAAGCACTTGATCGAAGAAAACGCAGACGAGCTGGCGCACCTGCTGTCTTCTGAGCACGGCAAAGTGGTCGCGGACAGTCACGGTGATATTCAGCGTGGTTTGGAAGTGGTCGAGTTCGCCTGTGGCGTCCCGCACCTGTCTAAAGGCGAATACACCAACGCCGCTGGACCGGGGATTGACGTATTCTCCATGCGGCAAGCCTTGGGTGTCACGGCGGGGATTACACCGTTTAACTTCCCGGCGATGATCCCGATGTGGATGTTCTCCATGTCCATCGCGATGGGCAATACTTTCATTCTCAAGCCGTCGGAAAAGGATCCCTCGCTGCCGGTTCGCCTGGCGGAGTTGTTCATGGAAGCGGGCGGGCCTGCGGGTGTGCTGAACGTTGTCCACGGTGACAAACAGGCGGTGGACGGCATTTTGGCGGCACCGGAAATCCGTGCGGTTTCCTTTGTCGGCTCGTCGGATATTGCGCACTATGTTTACATGAACGGCACAGCAAACGGTAAGCGGATGCAGTGCATGGGCGGGGCGAAGAACCACGGCATCATCATGCCAGACGCAAACATGGAACAGGCCGTCAAAGACATTGTAGGCGCGGCTTACGGTTCAGCGGGCGAGCGGTGTATGGCGCTGCCGGTTGCGGTGACGGTTGGCAAGAAAACCGGCGATGAGTTCGTCGAGCGGATGGCTGATGCGGCGCGTGCGCTCAAGGTTGGCGTTTCTACCGATCCTGAGGCCCATTACGGCCCGGTGGTTTCAGAGGTTCATAAGAACAAGGTCGAGGGCATGATCCAACTCGGCGTGGACGAAGGCGCTGATTTGCTGCTCGATGGTCGGGGACTGACGTTACAGGGTAATGAGGGCGGTTACTTCATCGGTCCGAGCCTGTTCGACAACGTCAAGCCGGGGATGAAGACGTATCACGAAGAAATCTTTGGCCCCGTGCTGCAGGTCGTGCGCGCGGAATCGCTTGAGGAAGCGGTGCAACTGCCCAGCCAGCACCAGTACGGTAACGGCGTCGCGATCTTTACCCAGAATGGCCAAGCGGCGCGGGAATTTGCTTCGCAGGTGAATGTCGGCATGGTCGGTATCAACGTGCCAATCCCGGTTCCGGTGTCTTACCACTCCTTTGGTGGTTGGAAGCGGTCGGGCTTTGGTGATCATAACCAATACGGCATGGAAGGCGTTCGGTTCTGGAGCCAAGTCAAGACGGTGACACAGCGCTGGCCGGGGTCGGAGAATGTGGGCGATCAGGCCTTTATCATTCCGACCATGTCCTAAGCCCACGCAGCGGTTGACTCTGTCATGGCGAAAATAGCGTTTATCGGCTTGGGCAATATGGGCTCGGGCATGTGCGCCAACTTGTGCGAGGCCGGGATGGAAGTCTCGGCCTATGACCTCTCGCCTGCGGCTCGGGATACAGCGGCAGATGCGGGGGCGCGGGTGGCGGATTCGGCTGAGGCCGCAGCGCAGGGGGCGGAGATGGTGATCACCATGCTGCCTGCTGGCTCGCATGTTTTGGACGTCTATTTTGACACTGGACGGGTTGGTCGCGCGGCGGCGGCGGGTGCGCTGTTCATCGACTGTTCAACCATTGCCGTTGAAGACGCACGGCAGGCGCATCGTTTGGCGGCGGAAGCGGGCTTTAGCATGCTGGATGCGCCGGTTTCTGGCGGTGTTGCCGCGGCGCAAGCGGGGACGCTGACGTTTATGGTTGGCGGAGAGGCGGGTGATTTTGCCCGAGCGGAACCGGTGCTGGCGGCGATGGGCGGTAACATCTTTCACGCCGGCGGAGCGGGCAACGGACAAGCGGCTAAAATCGCCAACAACATGCTGTTGGGTGTGTCGATGATTGCGACCTGTGAAGCCTTTAACCTCGCTGAAAAGCTGGGTTTGGACGCGCAGACCTTTTTCGATATTTCCAGCAAGGCCTCTGGCCAGTGCTGGTCGATGACGTCGTACTGCCCCGCGCCGGGACCGGTGCCCACAGCGCCGTCAAACCGGGACTATCAGCCCGGGTTTTCCGTGGCGATGATGTTGAAAGACTTGAAACTCGCCCTTGGCGCAGCGGAAGGCAATGCAGCCGATGCTGACTTTGGCAAGGCCGCGGAGCAGGCCTATCAAGCCCTTGCCGACGCAGGCCACGGCGCGCGAGATTTCTCGATCCCCATGCTCAAGCTCAAAGGTGAGCTGTAAGCGCCTGAGCGCGCTGTTGATCCCGGTGGATCGGTTGCGGTGGAGGCTTGTGGCGATCCTTTGCCCGGTCTGCGAGGGGCGGCGTGGTCATCTGCACTAACCGTGGGCGATTGCATCAAAGAAGCGCATTGCGCAAGGGCGCTGGCTTTGTCACTCTGCGAACAGCATCGAGGATAGAGGAGGAGACCGCCATGCTGATGGAACTGTCTGACAAGGCCAAGGATCTGCGCGAGCGATTGCAGGCTTTCATGGAGGAAGTGATTTACCCAGCTGAAAGCGTGTTTCACGAGCAGCACGCGGCACAGTCAGACCGCTGGGTCACGCCCCCCATCATGGAGGATCTCAAAGCCGAAGCGCGCAAGCGGGGTTTGTGGAATTTGTGGCTGCCGGAAAGTGAATTCGGCGCTGGATTGACCAACTTCGAATACGCGCATCTGTGCGAGGAAATGGGCCGGTCCCATTTGGCGCCGGAAGCCTGTAACTGCTCCGCGCCGGACACGGGCAACATGGAAGTTCTGGTGCGCTACGGGAAGCCTGAGCATCAGGAGCGCTGGCTCAAGCCCCTGTTGGCGGGCGAAATCCGCTCTGCCTTTGCCATGACCGAGCCGGATGTTGCTTCCTCGGACGCGACAAACATTCAGTCTGAAATTCGCCGCGATGGTGACGAGTATGTCATCAATGGCCGCAAGTGGTGGACCTCTGGCGCGCCAGACCCCCGCTGTCAGGTCTTTATCTTTATGGGCAAGACCGATCCGGCGGCGGAACGCCACCAGCAGCAGTCAATGATCCTGATCCCGCGCGACGCCCCCGGTGTCACGGTCAAGCGCGCGCTGCATGTCTTCGGCTATGACGACGCGCCACACGGCCACGCGGAAATGCTGTTCGAGAACGTTCGGGTGCCGGCGTCGAATATTTTGCTCGGTGAGGGACGTGGTTTTGAGATTGCCCAAGGCCGCCTCGGCCCTGGCCGCATTCACCACTGCATGCGAACCATCGGACGGGCAGAACGCGCGTTTGAAGATACGGTGAACCGCGCCAAGCAGCGGGTGAATTTTGGCTCTGCGATTGCGGAGAAGGGTTCGTTCCGCGAAAAGCTGGCCGAGATGCGGATCGACATCGATCAGTCTCGCCTGCTGACCTTGCACGCGGCCGCCAAGATGGACGCGGTTGGCAACAAGGCGGCGCGCAAAGAGATCGCCATGATCAAAGTCGCAGCACCGCGCATGGCACAGCGCGTGATGGACTTTGCCATCCAAGTGCACGGCGGCGGTGGCGTAAGCCAAGACTTTAACGTTGCCGAGGGCTACGCGCACCTGCGCACGCTGCGGTTGGCGGATGGCCCGGATGAAGTGCATCTGGAATCCATCGCAAAAATGGAACTGCGCAAGCAGGGACGCTAAGGGTCTTTTTCCAGCGCGTTCCTGGGTGGCGCCGACTTGACCCCCGCGCTGCGCGCGGTGGTCAAGCGTCGCTCAAGCTGATCGCCGACTGCGTCGCCGGTCGGCTGTCGCCTCCGTCTTTTGAGAGATGTCAGGGGTTGCACCCCTCGGCCCGTCAAGGCCAAGCCGGCCAAAGGCCGGTGCTGCGCAGCCTTGACGGGCCTCACCTGCCGTTCGCCACGTGGCAGAGGTTCAGGCGAGCTGAACCTCAGCGTCGATCAAGATCGGAGTGCTTGTGGCCAAAGAAAAAGCCCCGCGCGGTGGTCCGGCGGGGCTTTTTTTGCCTGTGGCGTCGCGCGGTGTGTGCGCGGGGTTTTAGTCTTCGTCGATGATCGGGGCCATCTCGCTGTCTGGATCCATGCCATCGGTCGGCTGGCGCGTGTTGCGCTGGGATACGGGACGGGAGATGTATTCCTGAATTTCCGTGAGCTCGACAAAGCTGTCGGCTTGCCGGCGCAGCTCGTCCGCGATCATCGGCGGGGATGATTTGATGGTCGAGATCACCGTAACCCGCACGCCTTTGCGCTGCACAGCTTCGACCAAGCGGCGGAAGTCGCCGTCCCCGGAGAACAGGACGATGTGGTCCAGCCGGTCGGACATTTCCATGACATCAATGGCCAGTTCAATGTCCATGTTGCCTTTGATCTTGCGACGGCCCGTGGCGTCGGTGAATTCCTTGGTTGGCTTGGTTACGATGGTGTAGCCGTTGTAGTCCAGCCAATCGACCAGTGGCCGGATCGGGGAATACTCCTGATCGTCCAGCAGGGCCGTGTAGTAGAACGCGCGGACCATCATCGCCTGCTTCTGGAACATGCCCAGCAGCGACTTGTAATCGATGTCAAAGCCCAGGGCTCGTGCCGTCGCGTAGAGGTTGGAGCCGTCGATGAAGAGGGCTATCTTTTCTTGCGGGTAGAAACGCAAGTTGCTCATAAAATCCGCCTTGCTTTTAAATGTCCCATCGAAGCGGTGGCGTAAAATGCCTAGGCGCTAAAAATAAGCGACCGCGGTAATAGCTTCCGCAGACGATAGGGCAACTTTTTTAGTTTTGCTCGTTCGGGTCCGAAGATGGTACACCCGCTTCCGGTTTGCAACTTTGGTTATCCACAGGACGGGCGCATGATCTTAATTGGACTGGGAAGCAACCTTCCTCATCCCGAAATTGGGACACCAGATGCCGTTCTGCGTGTGGCTCTGCAGGAAATACACGCGAAAGTAGGTCGGTTGGTTCGGGTATCGCCCTTCTTGAGCACGCAGCCGGTGCCAATCTCTGATCAGCCGTGGTATCAGAACGCCGTTTGCGAAATCGAGTCGCAGCGGCAACCGGCTGAATTGCTGGCTGATTTGCACGCCATTGAAGCCGATTTTGGTCGGATTCGGAGCGTGCGGAACGCCGCGCGGATTCTGGATCTGGACTTGCTGGTTTACGGCGATCATCGCGATCCTCATGGCCCGCCGATCCTGCCGCATCCGCGCATGTTTGAGCGGGATTTTGTGATGGTCCCACTCGCCGCCATTCGCGCGCCTGCGACGCTGCCGGTGCAGCGCTCTTAGAACCCTGCCGCGTGCCCGTCTTTGCGTGGGTCTGAACCGGCGGAGAGGAAGCCGGTGTCGGCGTGCAGCCAGATGCCCTGGCCTCCGCCGATGGCCTTGTCCGGGATCTCCAACCGGTGGCCCAGATCGAGCAAGCCCTGACGCACCAGCGCCGGCACGCCGGCTTCGACCTGCACCCGGCCTGATTTCGGCGAGGCGTGCACGCGCGGCAGGTCCAAGGCCGCTTGGATATCCAAACCATAGTCGATCATCGAGGTCAGTACGTGGGCGTGACCCTGCGGCTGGTAGTCCGCGCCCATAACGCCAAAGGACATTTGCACCGCATCGCCCTTGGTGAGCATGGCCGGGATGATGGTGTGCATGGGGCGCTTGGACGGGCCATAGGCGTTGGGGTGGTCGGGCTGGTCCACGCGGAAGCTGCAGCCCCGGTTCTGGAACACCACACCTGACTTTGGCGCGGTCAGGGTGGAGCCAAAGCTGTCGTAGACCGATGAGATCAGGCTGACGGCGTTCCGGTCGCCGTCAACGACGCTCAGGTACACCGTATCGCTGTGCCCGGGATAGTCCGGCACGGGCACGGGGGAGAGGGTGCCGTCTGCGGCGATTTTAGCAGCTTGAGCGTCCATGCGGGCGGGGTCGAGCACCGCGGCGACGCTGGCGGGCATGTGCGCGAGGTCGGCGAAGAAGGCGTCACGGTCTGCGTAGCCCAAGTGCGAGGCTTCGATCTGCTGGTGGAAGCGTTCGAGCGACAGCATGCCCGGCGGTTGGTCCAGCCGGGAGAGGATTTGCAGGATTTCCAGCGCCACCAAACCTTGTCCATTGGGCGGAATTTCCCACAGCTGGTAGCCCTTGTAGTCCGTGCTGATGGGGTCAACCCACGTGCTTTGGGTGTCGGCAAAGTCGCTGGCGCTGTGCAGTCCACCCAAGGCCGTCAGCTTGGTCAGCATGTCGTCGAGCACCCAGCCATCATAGAACCCGGCGCGGCCCTTCTTGCCGATTTCCGCCAGTGTTTTGGCGAGCGCAGGGAAGGCCATGCGCGCGCCCAATTCCGGCAGCGCACCACCGTGAAGCAGCATGGCGGCGGCGTCGCTGTCTTGGCGGATCAGACCGACCTCCCGCCGCCAATCACTGCGAACGCGGTCATAGACGGGGAAGCCTTCGGCGGCATAGCGCTGGGCGGGCGCGATCACGCGATCAATGCCCCAACGGCCAAAGCGTTCCAGCAGGGTTAAGTAGCCATCGACCGCGCCGGGGATGGTTACGGCATGGGGGTGGTTGCGTGTGGGTTTTTGCGCGCCGGGGAAGGCGGCGCTGATGGCGTCAAATGTCGCAGCTTGGGGCGAGCGGCCTGAGCCGTTCAAACCCATCACAGGTCGTGCTCCGCCCTGTGCGTACAGCGCAAACATATCGCCGCCGATGCCCACAGATTGCGGTTCAACCACACACAACACCAGAACGGCGGTAACCGCAGCATCCACAGCGTTGCCGCCATCTTGCAAGACCCGCAGTGCGGCGGAGGTGGCGAGCGGATGAGACGTTGCAACCGCGCCTTTTTCCGCCATAACTGTAGAACGACCGGGAAGTTCAAAATTGCGCATTGAGTGTGCCTTGTACTGACGGGTTGGACGCACGAAAGACTGAAGTGAGGAACCCGCCTGATGACTTTGCTGTGGCAGCCAAGCGACGAACAGATTGCTTCCGCGAACTTGACCAAGTTTCAAGCGTATATCAACGATCGTTTTGATCGGGACTGTCGGTCTTTTTGGGACCTGCACGATTTCTCGGTTCAGGATAACCAACGGTTTTGGCAGGGGTTTTGGGACTTCGCCGGTGTGAT
This sequence comes from uncultured Alphaproteobacteria bacterium, assembly GCA_905479265.1. Lineage (GTDB taxonomy): Bacteria > Pseudomonadota > Alphaproteobacteria > UBA7985 > UBA7985 > UBA7985. The sequence goes on along the minus strand of CAJQLX010000002.1, from coordinate 22,370 downwards.
CGGGGAGCAGGGCGAGCGGGTTTTGGTCGATGGCGACAAAATGCCCGGTGCGCGATATTTCCCCGACGGCACCCTGTCGTTTGCCGAGAATTTGTTGCGTCCCGCAGAGCGAGCGGACAGCGATGCGCTGGCGCTGATTTTTCAGGCTGAGGATCAGAAGTCGGAGAAAGTCACCTGGCGCGACCTGATTGCGCGGGTGGGCCGGATGCAGGCGCTGTTGGTTGAGGCGGGCGTGGAAGAAGGGGATCGCGTCGGGTTTGTGCTGCCCAACTGCCCCACCTCGATCGTCGTGGCTATGGCGGCGAATGCTCTGGGTGCGGTGTGGTCGTCGTGCTCGCCAGACTTTGGCGTCAACGGCATTCTCGATCGGTTTTCGCAGACCGAGCCGAAGGTTCTGGTGGTCTGTGACGGGTATTTCTACACCGGCAAGACCTTTGACACGCGTGAGAAATTTGCCGAAGTGCTGGCCGCTTTGCCGTCGGTGAAAACCAGCTTCATGCTTGGCTTCGCGGACGAGGCGGCGGATACCGGGCCGCTGACGGGGACCGAGCGCTTGGATACAGCCCTTGCCCGGCATCAGGATGCGACCACGCCGACGTTCAAGCGGCTGAACTTCAACGCGCCGATGGTGATCATGTTCTCCTCTGGCACCACCGGAAAGCCCAAGTGCATCGAACACGGACAGGGCGGGGTGCTGCTCAAGCAGCTGACCGAACACATCCTGCACAACAATACCCGGCCTGATGACCGCACATTCTTTTTCACCACCTGCGGGTGGATGATGTGGAATTGGCTGATCACCGGCTTGCAGACGGGCGCGACGGTGATGCTGTATGACGGCTCGCCCTTTGCGCCGGACCCGCTGGTGCTGTGGCGGTTTGCGGAGGAGCACGGGATCACCAGCATGGGGTTGTCGGCCAAGTACGTGGACGCGCTGAACAAGCAGCAGGTGCGCCCGACCACCGTTGGCCGGTTTGACGACATGCGCCTGATTGCGTCCACGGGCTCAACGCTGGTCCATGAGAGCTTTGATTACCTCTATGAGCACGTCAAAAGTGACGTGCACGTCATGTCGTGCTCTGGCGGGACGGACCTGCTGGGGTGTTTTGTGTCCGGTTCGCCGACGCTGCCGGTCTATCGCGGCGAGTTACAGGTGCCGGGGATCGGTATGGATTTGCAGGTCTATGACGACGACGGCGAGCCCCTGCGCGAAGGGCGCGGCGAGTTGGTGTGTGCCAAGCCGTTTCCGTCCATGCCGCTGGGCTTTTTTGGCGACGATGATGGCAGTCGGTACTTCAAAGCCTACTACGAGCGTTTTCCCAACGTATGGACGCATGGCGATTTCATCGAGCAGACGGAAAACCACGGCTACATCATCCACGGGCGCTCAGATGCGACACTGAACCCAAGCGGCGTGCGGATTGGCACGGCGGAGATTTACCGGCAAGTCGAAACCCTGCCGCAAATCAAGGAAAGCATCGTCATCGGCCAGCCTTGGGCCGGCGATACGCGGGTGGTCCTCTTTGTGGTGATGCAGGAAGGTCAGGCCCTGACCGACGGGTTGCGGGAGAAGATCAAGGTGCAGATCCGGCACGGCGCTTCACCGCGCCATGTTCCGGCGAAGATCATCGAAGTGGTGGATATTCCGCGCACGCGCTCGGGCAAAATCGTTGAATTGGCTGTCCGTTCGGTGGTCATGGGCGAAGAGGTTAAGAACGTCGAAGCCCTCGCCAACGCCGAAGCACTGGACAATTTTAAAGGGATCCCGGATCTTCAGGAAGACTAGAACGCGCAAGCCTCGCCCATCGAACCCTCCGGGCAGCAGCGCTACAGGAGTACAGAACAAACGATGCCAGTGATTACCACCATTGAAGACTTGCGGCTCATGGCCAAGCAGCGGGTGCCGAAGATGTTTTACGACTACGCCGACAGCGGGTCGTGGACCGAGCAGACCTATCGCGAAAACTCCACTGATTTCGAGAAAGTGCGCCTGCGGCAGCGGATTGCGGTGAATATGGAGGGGCGCAGCCTCGCGTCCAAAATGGTGGGCGAAGACGTGGCGATGCCTGTTGCGCTGGCGCCGACGGGCCTGACTGGGATGCAGCATGCGGACGGGGAAATCCTCGCGGCTAAGGCAGCTGAAGCCTTTGGCGTGCCCTTTACCCTGTCCACCATGTCGATTTGTTCGATTGAGGATGTGGCCGAACACACCACCCAGCCGTTTTGGTTCCAGCTCTATTTTATGCGCGATCGGGACTACATCGAACGCCTGATTAAGCGGGCGCATGTGGCGGGCTGTTCAGCCTTGGTGGTGACCATGGATTTGCAGATTTTGGGGCAGCGGCATAAGGACGTGATCAACGGCCTGTCTGCGCCGCCAAAGCTCACGCTCGCCAATATGATCGACATGGCCATGAAGCCGCGCTGGTCGCTGGGCATGCTGGGCACCAAGCGCCGCTCGTTCCGCAACATCGAAGGCCACGTTGATACGGTCGAGGATATGACTTCGCTCTCGAAATGGACCGCATCGCAGTTCGACCCGAGCTTGAGTTGGGACGATGTCGCTTGGATCAAAGAGCGGTGGGACCGAAAGCTCATCATCAAAGGCATCTTGGACGAAGAAGACGCACGCATGGCGGCGAAGACGGGCGCGGATGCCATCATCGTCTCTAATCACGGCGGTCGGCAGTTGGACGGGGCGCGGTCTGCGCTGGCGAAATTGCCGGGGATTGTTGAGGCTGTTGGTGATCAGGTCGAGGTCCACATGGACGGCGGAATCCGCTCAGGCCAGGACGTGCTCAAGGCGCGGGCTTTGGGGGCCAAGGGAACCTACATCGGGCGTGCGTTCCTCTATGGTCTTGGCGCGATGGGACAGGCGGGTGTGACCAAAGCCTTGGAGATCATTCACAAGGAAATGGATATCACGATGGCGCTGTGCGGCTGTCGCGACATCGAGGATTTTGGCCTTGAGCATCTGATTCCCAAAGAAGAGCTGACGGCAAACGATTACATGTAACAGTTGGTTCAAGAAGCTTTCCGGAGGGGTGCAATTCGATTCCAGAATCTCCGGTGGGTGTCGGCAATGCGCGCCGATGGTGAAGATCGGCGGTGGTGTCGAACGACGCGGCTCTCCAAGGTTGGGAAGACTCAATGTTTTCCCTGCCCAAAGGAACCCCGTTGTGAGCCTCAGTCCCGCCGTTTCCGCCATTCTCGAAAACTATGACGCCGAAAATCCGGGAACCCGCGCCAAGCTGGTTCAAATGCTGAATCATGGTCGCTTGGCCGGAACCGGTAAGATGGTGATCTTGCCCGTCGATCAGGGGTTCGAGCACGGCCCCGCGCGCTCTTTCGCGCCCAATCCCGTGGGCTACGACCCGCTCTATCATTGGCAGTTGGCGATCGATGCCGGCCTGAACGCCTTTGCAGCGCCCATCGGGTTGCTGACCGCCGGCGCGAGCCGCTTTGCCGGACAGATTCCCACGATTTTGAAGGTGAACAGCTCGAACAGTCATGCGCTGAATGCCGATCAAGCCCTGACCGGCAGCGTCGAAGACGCCTTGCGGTTGGGCTGTGTCGCGGTGGGGTACACGCTCTATCCCGGCTCGGAACAGCAATTCGATATGCAGGAAAAGCTGCGCGAGCTGACCAAAGACGCCCGTGATGCGGGCCTTGCGGTCGTGGTGTGGAGCTATCCGCGCGGCGGTGGGTTGAGCCGTGAGGGCGAAACCAGCTTGGATGTCATCGCCTATGCCGCCCACATCGCGGCCCTGATGGGCGCGCACATCATCAAGGTGAAGCCGCCCAAAACCCGCATCGAGCAAGAAGCCGCGAAAAAGCACTACGAGGGCAAGGATTGGAGCCGTTTGGAAGACCGCATCGCGCACGTCATCCAGTCCGCCTTTGATGGCCGTCGCATCGTGATTTTCTCCGGCGGCGAGGCCAAAGGCACCGATGCCGTTGCCAAAGAAATCGCGGCCATTGCCAAGGGCGGCGGATTCGGCTCCATCATTGGCCGAAACGCGTTCCAGCGCAGCCGGACCGACGCGCTGGCGCTGCTGGACCAGCTCATTTCCATTTACGCGGATCAGGCGGCCCAAGAAGCATGAAAGCCCTAACCCCATACGTCGAGCGCGCCTGCGCACATGCGGCTTTGGCGTGTCAGCCGTGGGTGGGACAGGGCGATAAAGACGCCGCAGATGCCGCCGCCGTTGAAGCCATGCGCGCCCGTTTCGCCGACGCCCCCATGAAAGGCCGCATCGTTATCGGCGAAGGCGAGCGCGATGAAGCTCCCATGCTGTATATTGGCGAAGCCGTCGGCGGGGGCGAAGGGCCAGCGGTTGATATTGCCGTTGACCCGCTCGAAGGAACAACTTTAGCCGCTGAAGGTCGGCCCGGCGCGCTGTGCGTTGCGGCTTTTGCCCCGCGCGGCGGTTTGCTGCACGCGCCGGATGTCTACATGCAGAAACTGGTCGTTGGTCCGGGTTTTACCGTGGATGCCGACGACCTCGACCGCCCCTTGATCGAGGTTCTCAAGCGGCTGAGCGCGCAGGCGCAGGACCGCTTGCGCGTGGTCATGCTCGACCGCCCCCGTCACGCCGCCATCGTGCAGGCCGTCGAAGCGGTGGGCGCTGACCTTTGCCGCATTGACGAGGGCGACGTGATGGGTGCGCTGCAGACGTGCTTGCCTGACCAAAGCGGCAGGCCACCGTTTGACGCCTATATCGGCAGTGGCGGCGCGCCCGAAGGGGTGCTGGCCGCAGCGGGTTTGCAGGCTTTGGGCGGCGCGATGGTGGGTCGGTTGCTGTTCCGTGATGATGCGGAGCGAGGGCGCGCCGAAGCGCTTGGCATCGGCGATTTGAACCAAGCCTACAGTCTGGACGATCTCGCCTCAGCCCAAGCACGCTTGGTGTTGGCCGGGGTAACGGGTGAGATTTTGGCAGGTCCGGTGGATCGCAAAGTCGATGTCCTGACCATTGCGCCAGAAAGTGGTGCCACGCGCCAGCTGATCTCGGTGTAACAAAAAACGAAAAAAAGGGACGCCGGAGCGCCCCTTTGATCAGAATAAAGCGGTTGTCCGCCGCTTACTTGACGAAAACATAGGTGTTGAACCGGTCAGAGCGGCTGTCTTTATAGGTGGTCGTGACTTGAACCGTCAGCATGGTGCCGCCGCGCGTGATGATCGCGGTGCGTGTTGCGATGTTGGAATCCCACGTGGCAAGGATCGTGTTCGCATCGACCGGATTGGCGCTCACACTGGTTGTCAGTGGCGTCGCATCGGTCCAGCCCCAGTTGCAGTCCGTCGGGGAACAAGAGCCCCACGCCTGAACGTCGACATCTGCGCCATCGACGGTGATTCTGAGCTTGGAAATCCCGCGTGTGTTGGCATCCACGTTCTTCCACGCGCCCGCCATCTGGTCGAGGTTGGTGACGGGCTGCATCAGGCCGAGATTCAGCATGGGGAATTTGTTGATGACGCCGGGGTTGATAAAGACGGGCAAACGCTTGAACGCGTAACTGCGAAATGTATCCGTGCGACCATCATTGAAGTCCGTCGCGTTATCGACGATCAGCTGATTGCCCGAGCGGTAGGCGTTCAAAATCGACATTTTGTAGGATTTTTCATAGACCGCGACGATGCGATCTGCGCTGTCGGGTGCGTCGCTCACGCTGTTGGTCAGTGGCGTGGCTGGGACTTCGCCCCAGACGCAATCGCTGGGGGAGCAGGATCCCCAGGCGGACAGGGAAACCACCGAACCGGACCCGCCGATGACGACTTTGGTGATACCGCGCGTGTGGTCGTCGACGTTGATCCACGTGCCACGCAGATCAGAGAGATCAGCCGATGCGGTTGTTGCGGTTGCAGCGCCGGTAAGGGCGAGGAGGGATGCTGCGGCGAGTTTGGAGAAGGAAGCAAAGAGTTTCATGGGTTGTAAGCCTTGTTTCGTCGTTGAAGTTCATCGCGGACGCTGTCGTCCCCGTGTTGACGAGATGCTTTGTACCCATGCTGTGTTGCGCCAGTTTCTCGGAATTTTTGCCTTTATAAGGGATTGTGAAACAGTCGATTTAGCTTTGTATCGGCGTATTTCAGCCAATTTTACCTATTTAGGGGGCTTAATCGAACGATCCCGCCCTGTAGAGGTCGGCGAAGGATCGGGAGGTTCCGTCAGGCTGGACGATCCGCACGTGCTTGCGCGCCAGATCTTGCGGGTTTGGGACACCGCAAGAGTGCGCGATGGTGGCCACGTCTTCATTGACGCTCGCCACGTATTGCGCCACGCGCTCGGCTTTGTCGGTGGGGTCGAGGCCTTCTTGCAGGCGCGGGTTGTGGGTGGTGATGCCTGTGGGGCAGGTGTTCTTGTTGCACTTCATCGCTTGGATACAGCCCAAGGCGAACATGAAGCCCCGCGCGGAAACGACAAAATCGGCTCCCGTTGCCAGCGCCAGCGCCACGCCGGAGGGCGTCACCAGTTTGCCGCTGGCAATCACCCGAATGCGCTCGCGCAGGCCGTGGCGGTTCAGCGCGTCAACGGCCAGAACCAGCGCTTCGCGCAGCGGTAGGCCGACATTATCCATCAGTGGCATCGGCGAAGCCCCCGTCCCGCCATCACCGCCGTCCACCGTGATGAAATCGGGCAGACCCTCGGTGCCAAGCGCTGCCGCGCTCTGCGACAGGCCGTCGATCAGTTCTGTGCTCGAAACCACGATTTTGATGCCCACGGGCTTGCCCGTGACCGCCTTCATCCGGGCGATCATGGCGTGCAGTTCGCTGTGGTTGGCGATGTCGGTATGACGGCTGGGGGAGATGGAGGCTTGGCCCATCGGAATGCCGCGAACCTGTGCGATGTCTTCGTTGATTTTCCGTGCGGGCAGGATCCCGCCTTTTCCCGGCTTGGCGCCCTGTGCGAGCTTCAGCTCGAACATTTTGATCCGCGGATTGGCGGCCAGCGTGCGCAGTTTGTCCCAATCCATCGTCGCGCCGTCGCCCTGAACGCCATATTTCGCCGTGCCGATCTGAAAAACCAAATCCGCGTCGGCGGCTTCGTGCATGGGGGCGAGGGCGCCTTCGCCGGTGTTCAGCCAGCACCCGGCCTTCGCTGCACCCCGCGAAAGGGCTTCGATGGCGGGGGCAGACAGCGCGCCGTAGGACATACCGCTGATGTTGAACAGGCTGCGGGGGTGAAACGGCTGGTCGGCGTCGGGGCCAATGACCGTGGGGTGGGCGGCTTCGAATTCGTGCGCCAAGGGCGGAAACGACGCGTTGACGAAAATCGCGTTGCCGACGGCTGACATTTGCTTGGTTGAGCCAAAGGCCACGGTGCTCTTGCCGCCATCGCTGGCGTGATCGACCCAATCCCGCTCGGCACGGTTAAACGGCAGTTCTTCGCGGTCCATGGCAAAGAAGTATTGGCGGAAGAACTCGCCCAAGGTCGTAAACAAGCCGCGAAACCGCCCGATGACGGGATAGTTGCGGCGGATGGCGTCTTCGTTCTGCATCACGTCGAGCGCGTAGAGAACGACGGTGCCGGCAAGGATGGCAACGATCAGAAGGGCAAACAGGGAATTGACGAGATCAAAGGACATGGTGACGTAACCCGGTGGTGATGCGTGGCTTTTACAAAAAATAAGGGCCGCCGTGGTGATTTCCTACCACGGCGGCCCTTTATTTCAGCGGTGAGCCCTCGTTTTAGAAACGAAGCGGTACGGCTGTTTCTTTACCAGCGTAGATTTGAACTTCGAATTCATCCACGTCGGCTTCGGACTGTGCGCGAACCGTGTAAAGACCCGGGCGCAAATACATCGAGCCAGAGGTTTCAATCGGACGCTTCGCGACGGTCTCGCCTTCGGCATTGTTCACCGTGGTAAAGAAGACGCCCGCTTTGCTGCCCGGCATGGACAGGGACAGGCGGCCAAGGCTCAAATCCGTGCGGCGGCTTACGGGGGCGCCGGGGTCGCTGTTGACGGTCAAAGTGGCTTCGTAACCGGGCAGTTGCAGGCCGATTTCGTAACCGCCTTGGAACGACGGCAGCGGTATCCGCGCGCCGGACCCGGCATCGCGAACACCAATGGCGTTTTCTGACGTCCCGCGCAGGGTCCACTGCAGGTCTGGCAATTCGCCCTCAACACCCGGTGCGAGCAGAATGATGACTTCATTCAGCTCATCCGGCACAGCGACGGGGTTGGCTTCTTCGGGAATCGCGTTGGCGATGGATTGCGCTTGGCTCAGTGGGTCCAAGACGAAACCAAGGTTTTGACGCAGGGTTTGCAAGGCCGCGAGGTAGGAATCCCGCTCGGCCACCAGCGCCGCAATGTCAACCGGCTCAGTGGTGCCTTCAAACGCGCCAAAGTCGAGGCTGCTGACGGTCAGCTGACGGTTGCGCAGGGCTTCGTCGAGCATCGCTTGCAGGTCTTCATTCTTTTCATTCAGCAACAGGATGGTGTCGTTGGCGTCTTCGAGATCCCGGTTCAGACCATCGATTTCACGGTTCAATCCACCAATTTGCTCGTCTTTTGCCGCCAAGTCTTCGTTGAGCAACAAGATCACACTGTCGCGCTCGCCCAAGGTGTCTTCGAGCAGCGCAATCTGGCGGCTTTGCTGTTCGTTCTGATCTTCCAAACCAGCGATCACGTCGCGGGCGTCAGCCAAGTTGCTGTTCAGCTGCTGATTTTGGTTGCTCAGCTGCTGATTGTCACCGGCGAGTTGCTGGTTTTCATTGGCCAGCTGCTGGTTTTCAGCCGCTGCATCCCGCAGCGCGTCGTTTTGAACGTCGATGGTGTCCCGTGCATCATCGAGCAAAGCGGCGAGGCGGGCGAGTTCGTCGTTACAGTCTTCCAGACCCGCTTGCAGCTGGTCAATGGTGGCGTCACGCTCATCGAGCAGCGCGGTCAACCGGCGGATTTCGGCGTTGGCTTCGGCGAGGTTGTCTGCGGCATTGGCGGCCCGGCTGTTGGCGGCTTCGAGCTGCTGGGACGTATCGCGCAAGGCGTCCAGCGATTTGTCCAAGGTGTCCCGCAGAGCCTTTTCAGCGCCGTCATCCTTGACGGCAATGGTCTCCACCGCCCTCCTGAACCCATCAATGAGTTGATCGGCGCGGTTGGCGTCAACGTACGTGCCGCCGGTCAGGTCAGCGATACAGCGGATTTCGCCAGCATCGCGGGCGTTGAGGTCAAACCCAATCACGTGCGCCGTCATTTTCGCGCCGTTGGCTTGCAGATCGCGGACGATCCGGCAGGGGTCCACGCCACAGCTTTCGATGCCATCGGACAGAACGATCAGATTGGCTTCCTGCCCCTTGTTGTTGAAGTACGATGCGGCCGTGACAAGGGAGTTGCCAAGCGGCGTTTTACCAACAGGGCGCTGGTTGTTGACCCAGTTCCGCAGCGTGCGCGACTGCACTTCGCCGGGACGAAAGGCCAACTCGATGTCGCGACAATCGCCTTTGCGGCGGTGACCGTAGGCCAGCAGACCAAGTTCAAGCGACTGGGACCAGTCATCAAAGTTGCGATCAACGATGTCGTTCAACACCTGAAACTTCGCTTCGCCATTCACTGAGCCCCACATGGAGCCAGAGAAATCCATCACTAACATGGCCTGAGGCAAGTCGGCGAATTGGGCGGCTGTTGCTGCTGCATTGGTTTGCGAGAGCGCGGTACCCGGCGTGAGCAGGGACAACGGTGCCAACGCCAGCGCTGCCAGCATTTTGCACGTTTTGAAAATATAGGACACGATAGTGCTCCGTCTGAAAATTCTCAGCAAGCTCTAGCTTTGAAATGAAGACGCTAAAGTTGCATATATCAGCGCGCAATCTACATCTATTTTCATGCAAATTCAAAATGATTTTTACGCAAAATGCGAAAATACGTTCAAAATGCCGCAGTTTTTGTGCTTTTTTCAGAAGGATTTGGGTGTTTTCGCGCTCTGCGGCCTGTGGCCGCTTCGGTCGGCGCCGCTTCGGCGGCGCTTCGGCACACGGGAGGACGGGGAACCGCGCACGCGTTACCATGCATGGTTCCCGGTTCTTTGCTTACCCCCGCGCAGAGAGAGCAGGGAGCGACGCGCTAGGCCTCGCCGCGCAACTCCCGCAGGCGTTCCTGTAAGTAGGAATCAGCCGTGTAGCGCTCGGAGAGCACTGTGTTTGGGTTGGGGTGGCAGAACAGCGGAATGCTGATCCGGCCAACGGTTTTGTCCGAACCCTCGGGATTGACAACGCGGTGGGTGGTGGACGGGAAATAACCGGCTGAGACTTCTTGCAACATATCGCCAATGTTGACGATCAGGTTGCCAAAATCACACGGGACTTCCAACCATGATCCATCACTGGCCAGCACCTGCAAGCCCGGCTCGTTCGCCGCGGGCAGGATGGTGATCAGGTTGATGTCTTCATGCGCCGCCGCACGGATCGCTGCGGGCTCTTCGTCGCCGGTCAGGGGCGGGTAGTGCAGGATGCGCAGCAGGTGCTTGGGGCTGTTTTCAATCATGTCCGACAAAGGCTCGGAATAGAGTGCTGACACCTCTGCGGGTGACTCATCCTCGATCCACTGCAGCAACTCAGAAGCCAGCGACATGGCGTTTTCGTGATAGGACTGCGCACCGGGGCGCAGGTCTTCGGGGCAGACATCGCCGGGGTAGAAGTGGAAGAATTCCTTGATGTCTTTGATCGTGTTGCCCTTGGCCGTCTCGGACATGGTCTGCGGGTAAAACCCGCCTGTGCCGTTGTGGGGCACCGTAAAGTCGGATTTCCGCGTTTCACCAAAGAAGGCGCGCCAGTCATCATAGATGCCCTGAACCTGACTTTGCTGAAGAGGATGATTTTTCAAAACACCAAAGCCCGTCTCGCGCAGGGAGCGGACGAAGTCTTGCTTGGCGGTTGGACTGGTGTAATCAACTGCGACGAGCGCCATGATTGACCCTTTCTCACAATAAATGTCGTGGGTAATAGGTGACTCCTTTACGCGCTGCTTTTCAAGGGGCCATTTTGTCTTTCTGTATTCTTGTGGCGGGGTGAAATCCGAAAAAGTGCTGATTTTACTCAGCGACATCCCATGAAGCTCTTTTCAAGCTTCCAAAAGTGCGCCTAGTGTGTCCGCGACTTGAACAGTGATGGACCGCTTTTATGCTTTCCTTGGGAAACTTGCCGACAACTGACGTGATGCGCGAAGCTGATCTGAACAGCCACATGCATCCTTTTACCGATCACGATGCTTTGGGCACGGATGACTTGCGGGTCATCACGTCGGCCAGCGGGGTGTTCATCGGCGACAGTGACGGCAACCAGATCCTGGATGGCATGGCGGGGCTTTGGTGCGTTAACGTTGGCTATGGCCGCAGCGAAATCGGTGAAGCTGCTGCGCGGCAGATGGCGCAGCTGCCGTACTACAACACCTTTTTTAAGACCACGCACCCGCCGGTGATTGCACTGTCTGAGAAGCTGCGTGTGTTGACGCCGGATGGTATCAACAAATTCATGTTTGGCACGTCGGGCTCGGACAGCAACGACACGGTTATTCGCTTGGCGCGAACATACTGGGCCGGTCGCGGCAAGCCGAGCAAGACGGTGATGATTTCCCGCCACAACGCCTATCATGGTTCATCTATGGCATCGGCGTCGCTGGGCGGTATGGCCTTCATGCACGCCCAAGGCGGCTTGCCGATCCCCGATGTTCATCACATCGGACAGCCGTATTGGTTTGACGAAGGCGGGGACATGGACCCGGCTGAGTTTGGCTTGATGCGTGCGCGTGAATTGGAGGCGGCCATTGACCAGATTGGCGAGGACCGCGTTGCAGCCTTTATCGCGGAGCCGATTCAGGGCGCAGGCGGGGTGATTGTTCCGCCCGAAACCTACTGGCCGGAAATTCAGCGGATTTGCGATGAGCGCGATATTTTGCTGGTGGCCGATGAGGTCATTTGCGGTTTTGGGCGGCTTGGGACGTGGTTCGGCTCGGACCACTTCAACATTCGTCCGGACATGATCGCGATGGCCAAGGGTTTGAGCAGCGGCTATTTGCCCATTGGCGGTGTGGGTTTGACCGATGACGTCTATGAGGGCGTCTCGCAGATGGGTGAGTTCGCGCACGGCTATACCTATTCCGGCCACCCGGTCAGCGCGGCGGCGGCGATTGCCAATCTCGATATTCTGGAGCGGGAAGGCATCGTTGAGCGTGTCCGCTCGCACACAGCGCCTGTGTTTGCGGAAAAGTTCGCAGCGCTGGGCGATCACCCTTTGGTGGGCGAGGCGGTGACCTGTGGCTTGCTGGGTAAACTGGAACTGGTCCCCGATGCCAAGAGTGGTTCGCGGCGACGGTTTGAGAACAGCGGTACGGTTGGCGGTCTGTGCCGCGATAACTGTTTTGCCAACAATCTGGTGATGCGCGCGGTGCGCGATTCTATGGTGTGCAGCCCGCCGTTAATCATCAAGGACGACGAAATCGATGCGCTGGTTGAGCGCGCGTGGAAAGCCTTGGACCTGACCGCGGCGGCTGTCGCTGGTCAGATGGCCTAAGTGATCGTTGGGAGATGAATCATGAACGAACTTCCCCAATCCTTGGAGCCAGAAATTACCCTTGAAGAGTCCCCGGATCTGGTTTCTGGCCGGATGAGCGAACTGCGTACGTGGGCAAAAGAGAAGGGTGTTGAAGAGGTCGAGTGTCACACGCCAGACTTCGCCGGGATCGCGCGCGGCAAAGTGATGCCCGCCGCCAAGTGGTTCACGGGCGTGCAGACGCGCTTGCCCACGTCGGTGTTCTTCGCCACCATCACGGGATCCTATGCAGACAGCCCCCACCGCGAGCTGTGGTCTGATGCGGATATGATCTTGCAACCGGATCTGCACACGGCGGCGTCCCTACCGTGGGCGACGGTGCCGTCGATTCAGGTGATCCACGATGTTTTGGATCTGGACGGCAAGCCCATAGACTTTGCCCCGCGCACGGTTTTGCGCCGGGTGTTGGATCAGTACAAAGATTTGGGCTGGCAGCCGATTGTTGCGCCGGAGTTGGAATTCTATCTGACCAAGCCGAACACGGACCCTGACTTGCCGCTGGAGCCGCCACAGGGGCGGTCTGGTCGGACGCAGCGCACCAATCAGGCGTTCTCCATGCAGGGGATCGATGAGTATGAATCGGTGATCGACCACATCTACGACTTTGCCGAGGCGCAGGGCGTCGAGATCGACACCATCATTCAGGAATTCGGTCCGGCGCAGTTGGAGGTCAATTTGGTTCATGGCGACGCGATGAACAAGGCGGACGAGGTCTTCATCTTTAAGCGCACCGTGCGCGAGGCGGCGCTGCGCTGTGGGTGCTATGCGACGTTCATGGCTAAGCCGATTGAGGGCCATGCGGGGAACGCCATGCATATTCACCAGTCGGTGCAATCGATCCACAGTGGCGAGAATATCTTTAGCCAAAAGGACGGCGAGCCGACGGATTTGTTCCGCTGGTTCATTGGGGGGCAGCAGCAGTATTCCTACGCGACCTCGGCCCTGTGGGCGCCGTATGTGAATTCCTACCGCCGTTTGGTGCCGGATATGTCCGCGCCGATCAATCTGGAGTGGGGCTACGACAACCGCACCACGGGACTGCGCGTGCCGCGGTCCAACCCGCGCAACCGGCGGGTTGAGAACCGGCTGATTGGGGCAGATACCAACCCGTATTTGGCGATTGCCGGGTCATTGGCCGCTGGTTTGCTGGGCATCCAGAACCGCGTAGAGCCGCGGGCCGATGTCGTTGGCAATAGCTTCGAAGGCGGGCGGGCTTTGCCTTATTCGTTGCTGGAAGGTTTGGACGCGTTCACCAAGAGCGCTGAGCTGGCCGAAGTTCTGGGGCAGAAGTTCATCGACATGTATGCGGCGCTGAAGTTCGAAGAATACGATGCCTTTATGCAGGTCATCAGTCCTTGGGAACGCCAGCATTTGTTGCTCAATGTCTGATTCATCTTTGCTCTACAAGAACGACGACGCGGTTGGGCGCTATCCCCCGTCGTACTATGCCGCCACAGCCGTCGGGGCCGTTGAGCGGCCGGCGCTGACGGGCACGGTTGAGGCGGATATCTGCATCATCGGCGGGGGCTTTACCGGGCTGAGTTCGGCTTTGCATTGTGCCGAGCGCGGTCGGTCGGTGGTGGTCTTGGATGCCCACCGGGCGGGCTGGGGCGCGTCGGGGCGCAACGGGGGTCAGGCGGGCGTGGGCCAGCGGGTCGAGCAAGACGAGCTGGAGGAGATGATCGGTGTTGACGATGCGCGCGAGGCGTACCGCATTGGCGTCGAGGCGCCGGTGTTGGTTCAAGCGCTTGCGGCCAAGCACGCGATACCCATCGGCTATAAGCCGGGGCTGCTGTACACCAATCACCGCGCGCGGTTCGACGCGCACAGCCGCGATTATGCCCGCAAGCTGCGCGAGGAGTACGGCTACGACCAGATCCGTTTTGTGGACCGAGAGGAGCTGCCGGATATGCTGGGCGCGGCGGGGTGCTTTGGTGCCACGCTGGATATGGGTGGGGGTCACTGTCACCCGTTAAACTTGGCGCTGGGACTGGCGCGGGCGGGTGAGGCAGCGGGCGCGCAGATCTATGAGCGCTCCCCCGTGGTCGAGGTCGAGCGTGGTGACCCGCACGTGGTGCGGACAGGCTCGGGCGGGACCGTGCGGGCGAAGACGATCCTTTACGCGTGCAATGGCTATTTGTGCGGGTTGGAGCCACAGACATCGGCCAAGGTGATGCCGATCAACTCCTTCGTGGTGGCGACGGAGCCGCTGAGTGAAGAGGTCGCGCGGTCGCTGATCCGTGATGACGTGGCTGTGGCGGACAGCCGGTTTGTGGTGAACTATTATCGCTTGAGTGAAGACCGGCGGCTGCTCTTTGGCGGGGGGGAGACCTACGGCTACAAGTTCCATGGGCGCATCGAGGAATTCGTGACCAAGCCTTTGCTGCACTTATTCCCGCAGCTGAAGAACGTGCGTCTGGATTATGGTTGGGGGGGCACGCTGGGTATCACCAGACCGCGCCTGCCTGATTTCGCTGAGCTGGGCGAGGGGATCTTCTCCCTGTCAGGCTATTCTGGTTCCGGTTTGGCGATGGCCACGCGGTCTGGAAAGATTTTCGCGGATATGCTCGATGGTGATGACCATGATTTCCGCGTGATGCAGCGTATTCCAACGCCAGCCTTTCCGGGCGGTGGGCGCTGGCGGCAGCCGCTCTTGTTCGCCGCTATGAGCTGGTACGCTTTGCGGGATCGCTTGTAGGGCGGTTCTTGGAGGGCGCAGCCCGGAGGCGGATGCCGACCAGCGACCCGGAGGCGGGTGCCGACCAACATACCGGAGGCGGGTGCCGACCAACATACCGGAGGCGGATGCCGACCAATAATCCGGAGGCGGGTGCCGACCAGCGTCTTGGAGGGCGCAGCCCGACCGACGGCAGAGCCGGCGATCTGCTTGCGCGGGATCGTGCCGCGGGCGCGAAGCGCACGGGGCATGATGGCGCCACCAAAGGGCCAGCGTCTTTAAACAGACTTTAGAACACGATGAGACGACCAGGGTGGCGCGTCTTCCGATTACCCTGACGGGCAATCTCCAGCCACGCGCAAGCAGGACGCCGGCTCTGCCGTCGGTCGGCTGTCGCCTCCGGTTTACGTCAGGTTAGGGGCTAGCCCCTCAGACCGTAAAGGCCAAGCCGGCCTTTGGCCGGTGCTGCGCAGCCTTGACGGTCCACACCCCAGTCTCGCCGACGGGCAGAGGTTCAGATGCTCTGAACCTCTCCCTTTATGAGGAAGACGGAGGCGGGTGCCGACCAACATACCGGAGGCGGGTGCCGACCAACATACCGGAGGCGGGTGCCGACCAACATACCGGAGGCGGGTGCCGACCAGCGATCCGGAGGCGGGTGCCGACCAGCGATCCGGAGGCGGGTGCCGACCAGCGATCCGGAGGCGGGTGCCGACCAACGTCTTGGAGGGCGCAGCCCGACCGACGGCAGAGCCGGCGTCCTGCTTGCGCGGGGTTGCCGGGAAAGGGCGAAGCCCTTGAGCGGTAATCGCGCCACCAATTGCTTCTCGGCCAGCCTCGCTTTAGGCTCCAAGGATCTTACACGGGCATCAAGGATGACGCGCATGGCCGATAACCCGCAGCACGACCAGCAAGGAACGCCCACCGGCAATGAGGAGATCATGGATCAAGCCTGGCGCAAGGAAAGCGTGCACGGGACCGCCTATGAGCTGACCTACGCCGGTGCGCTTTCGTTCCTGCGACGCAAGTATTCGCGTGATCTACAGCGTGTCGATATTGCCGTCTCCGGGGTGCCTTTTGACAGTGCCGTCACCTATCGGCCCGGCACGCGCTTAGGGCCGCGGGCGGTCCGAGCGGCGTCGGTGCAGTTGGCGGAGCTCAAGGGCTTTCCTTTTGGCTTCGATCCCTTCGAGACGCTTGCTGTCGTTGATTTTGGCGATTGCGCCCTCGACCCCCATTCGCCACTGTCAGTCCCCGACGCCATCGAGAACCATGCGCGCTCAATCCTGGCCGCAGACACAGCGATGCTCACCATTGGTGGCGACCACTTCATCGCCTATCCCTTGATCAAGGCCCATGCCGCCAAGCACGGCCCCGTCGCCCTGCTGCAGTTCGACGCGCACTGTGACACCTGGGCCAGTTCAGGGCAACTGGACCATGGCACCATGTTTCTTTCCGCCGTCAACGAAGGCCTGATCGACGTGGACCATTCCATCCAAGTGGGCCTGCGCACCCACAATGATATTGATGTTGGGATGCAGGTGCTGAGCGCGCCTTGGGTCCACCGTCATGGCATCGACGCCACGCTCGATGCCATCAGCAAGCGGGTGGGGGATCGGCCCGTCTACCTCAGTTTTGACATTGACGTGCTCGACCCGGCGTTTGCGCCCGGCACAGGCACGCCCGTCAGCGGAGGGCTCGCCACCTGGCAGGCGTTGGAGCTCATCCGCGGACTGGGCGCGATCAACATGATTGGCATGGATTTGGTCGAAGTTTCACCGCCCTTTGATCATGCCGAAATCACGGCCATCGCCGCAGCAACGGTTGCGCACGATTGGTTATGTGTCATGGCCGAGCGCCGGCAAAAGGGCTTGTGGTAATCAGGGACGGAACACAGCTTATGAATATCGGTATCCTCATCTGCGGTCATTTCAGCGATGACATCAAAGCCCGCTATGGCACCTACCGCGATCTCTATGCCGACATGCTCGGCCCCGGTTATGCGTGCAGGCCATACTTCGTCGTAGACGGCGAGTTTCCCGCCAGCATCACTGAGCAAGATGGCTGGCTGGTATCGGGCTCACGCTCCGGCGCCTACGAGGATCACCCTTGGATCCCGCCGCTAGAGGGCTTTTTGCGCGATGCCTACGCCGCAGACGTCCCCATCGTGGGCATCTGCTTCGGCCACCAAATCCTCGCCCAAGCCCTTGGCGGAACGGTGGAGAAGTATGCGGGCGGCTGGTCCTTTGGCCCGGTCGAATACCGCTTCCGCGATGGCCCTTCACAGACCATTGTGGCCGTGCATCAGGATCAGGTAACAGTGCCGCCCAAAGACGCCGCCGTCATCGCCGAGACCGATTTCTGCGCCTTTGCTGGATTGGCCTATGCCGGCAAAGCCCTCAGCTTTCAGCCTCACCCCGAGTTCAGCACCGCCTTCATCACCGACTTGACCGAAGCCTACGCTGAGCGCCTGACCCCTGAGGTTCTGGATCAGGCCCGCCAAGGTCTTGATCAACCCTTGGACAATGGCGTCATGGCCGCGCAGATTCAGGCGTTCTTCCAAACGGCAGCAGGAGATCCGAGCCTGTGAGTGATCGCGCCGCAGCGTCACCCGATCCCGTGCGCTTTGGCGGTGAGCGGTTGGAGCCCTTGTTTCGCATCGGCCTCAAGCCCTTGGACGTGGCCCAGTGGTTCGAGGTCGATGACCAGATTGAGCACTACCGCGCGGAAAAAGACCGCCTGACAGCCACCCAAGGCGAAGCTGTGTTTCGGGAGGAGCCCGGCACGGCGCAAGCAGGGGCCGAAGTCCGGGCGCTGATCACCGAGAACCTCGTCCGTCACCATCCGCATGTTGCCATGCCAAAGGACAGCGGCGGTGCCGACTTGCTCGAAGCAGCGCGCCTCGTGCAGGAAGATTTGCTGCTCCTGCGCCGTGATGACAGCGGCTGGCGGCTGGTGGCGGCGGCTTTGCATTTTCCCTCAAGCTGGTCTCTGGCGGAGAAGTTCAGCCTGCCGCTCGACCAAATTCACGGCAATGTTCCAGAATTTGGCCCCGGCACCCGCAATGCCGGTCTGATGGCCCGGATCTTTGATGGCCTCAAAGTTGAGCAGCCGGTCCAGCGCATGAACTGGAGCCTTTATCCCACCGCGACGCTCCATCATCCCTATTCCGCCCGCAGTCGGGAGGCGAACCCGGATCGTCACACCCTCGATGCAGCGTCTTTCATTCGGGTGGAGCGACAGACGCTGGTCAAGTTGCCCCAGAGTGGTGATATCCTGTTCACCGTCCGCATTTATCTCGACCCCTTGGCACAGCTTGCCAAGCACCCCGGCGCGCTTGATCGCTTACGCGACTACCTGTTGGCGCTGACCCCGGCGGAGCGCGACTACAAGGGGCTGCGGGCCTCGTTTGATGATGTTATTGCCGTGATTGACGCCTTCAGAGCCCCGATGCCGTGAGCGCTTTACCGACGGTATTTCAGGACTGGTTTGCCGACCGTGGTTGGCAAGCCCATGACCACCAGCTGGCGATGCTGGCCGCCGCGCGCGCCGGGCAATCGGCGCTGCTGACAGCCCCCACCGGTGGGGGTAAGACGCTTGCGGGGTTCTTGCCCTCGCTGGTCGAACTGGCCGAGCAGCCGGATTTTGACGGCCTGCACACGATTTACATTTCCCCGCTCAAGGCGCTGGCGACCGACATTCGGCGGAATTTGGAAACACCGCTGAGTGAGATGGCCCTGCCCATCACCGCTGAGGCCCGCACTGGCGATACCCCGCCCAACCGCCGCGCGCGCCAGCGGGAGAACCCGCCCAACATCCTGATGACCACGCCGGAAAGCCTTGCCCTGCTGCTGTCACTGGAAGACAGCGACCGGCTGTTTGCCAACGTGCGCTGTGTGATTTTGGATGAGCTACACGCCCTCGCGCCTAACAAGCGCGGTGTGCTGCTGTCGCTGGGGTTGGCACGGCTCCAGACCTTGGCCCCCCACCATCGCCGTGTCGGGCTGTCGGCAACGGTGGCGGAAGAACAAGTGTTGCTGGACTGGCTCTCGCCCGATGGACGTCCGTCCGATCGCGTGGTGCACGTGCGCGGTCGGCCCAAGAAAAAGCCCGACATTCGCATTCTAACCCCCGAAGACCACGTCCACATGCCGTGGTCTGGCCACATGGGTGTTCACGCGATGGAGGGGGTGTACGGCCTCATTCGTGATGCGGGCATGTCGATCATTTTTGTGAACACCCGCGCGCAGGCCGAGTTGTGCTTTGCCGAGCTGTGGCGGCTCAACGAAGACGGCTTGGCCATCGCCATGCACCACGGCTCACTGGATCGCGAGCAGCGGCGCAAGGTCGAAGCGGCGATGGCAGCGGGAACACTGCAATCGGTTGTGGCAACGTCGTCGCTGGAGCTGGGGATCGACTGGGGCGATGTGGATCTGGTGGTGCAAGTGGGTGCGCCCAAGGGTGTCAGCCGCCTGATGCAGCGCATTGGCCGCGCCAATCATCGCTTTGATGAAGCCAGCCGTGCGGTTCTGGTCCCCGCCAACCGGTTCGAGGTGCTGGAGTGTCAGGCCTGTATGGACGGTGTTTTTGACGAAGAACTCGACGGCGACCCCATTCGGCCCGGCGGGTTGGATGTCTTGGCTCAGCATTTGATCGGCATGAGCTGCGCGTGGCCGTTTCACCCGGATGCGCTCTACGCCGAAGTCATCACCGCGCGACCTTTTCGCGATCTCACCCGCAAGGACTTCGACGATACGCTCAAGTTCGTCACCGATGGGGGCTATGCCCTGCGCGCCTATGAGCGGTTCAAGCGGCTGGTGACGCTAGGGGATGGGCGGCGCGGCATTGCCGATCAGCACCACGCTAAGCGCTACCGCATGAACATCGGCACCATCGTTGAGGCTACGACGCTCAAGGTGCGCTTGGGCAATGGTTACGGCAAAGCCTTGGGGGAGGTCGAGGAGGTGTTTGCCAATGGCTTGCGCCCCGGTGATACCTTTATCTTCGCGGGTCGCTTGCTGGAGTTCGTCAAGATCGATGAAACCAGCCTGATTTGCCGCAAAGCCCACCGCAGCGTGCGCGAACCTGCTGTTCCAGCCTACGGCGGCGGGCGACAGCCGTTGACGGCGAACTTGGCCGACCGCGTGCGGGTCATGCTCGAAGACCCCAGCGCGTGGCCCAAGCTGCCCAATCCCGTGGCTGAGTGGCTGCAGTTGCAGCAGGCGAAGTCGCGCCTGCCTTCGGCGGATAAATTGCTGGTGGAAACCTTCCCACGCGGGGATCGAACCTACCTCGTTGCTTACTGTTTTGAAGGGCGGAATGCGCATCAAACTCTTGGGATGCTGCTGACCAAGCGGTTGGAGCGCTTTGGCTACGCGCCGCTGGGGTTTGTGGCCTCAGATTACTGCATCGCGACATGGTCCCTGCGTGTCCCCGAAACGCCGGAGCAGATTGAAGAGCTGTTCGATCAGGACATGCTCGGTGATGATCTGGAGGCATGGATGGACGAGAGCACCATGCTCAAGCGCACCTTCCGCCGCTGTGCGGTTATTGGTGGTTTGATCGATCAGAACGTCATGGGGCCAAAGAAAAATCGGCGGCAAGTGACGTTCAACAACGACATCATCTATGACGTTTTGCGCCGACACGAGCCCGACCACGTCCTGTTGCGTGCCACCCGGCAGGATGCGGCGGGCGGGCTGACCGATGTGGGTCGGTTGGCGGACATGCTGGTGCGGTTCCAAGGGCGGATCGAGCACATCCACCTGCCGCGCGTCTCTCCCATGGCTGTGCCTGTTATGTTGGATATTGGCCGCGAAGGTGTGGCTTCGGCCAGCTCTGCGCCGGACGAAATCCTCGATCAAAGCGCTGCGGCATTGATTGATGAGGCCATTGGTGATGAAACTGAACTCAGCGCCACCATGGATATGGACGCCATGGCCCGCGCTCTAGCAGCCAACAGCAGCGGCAAACCATGACCGGCAAACAATGACCGACGTTCGATTTTATCACCTGACGCGTTCGCGGTTGGAAGACGCGCTTCCAATCATGCTCAAACGCACGCTGGAGCGCGAGGCCCGGGCCGTCGTGCGGTGTCCGACGCCGGAGCGGTTGAGTGATCTTGATGAAGCGCTGTGGACCTTCAACGACGCCGAGTTTTTGCCCCACGGGCATGCGGGAACGGGCTTTGCCGAAGATCAACCAATCTGGCTGACCACAGGTTTGGATAACCCGGGCGCGGGCACGTATTTGTTCGTCACCGATGGTGCGGCATCAGATGGATTTGACGCCTTCGCCGTTTGCTGCATTCTGTTTGACGGGCGGCATGAAGCCTCTGTTGTCGAGGCGCGCGCCCGGTGGTCAGCGTTGAAAAGTCTGGAAAGCGCGCCTGAGTTGAGTTATTGGCAGCAAAATCAACGCGGTGGGTGGGAAAAGCGAGCTTAGCTCGACAGAGCCGGTTTACTTTGTGTTCAAAAATTGAGTTTACTTCCCATGCCGGTTAAACTTAACCGTGAAATGAGGCCTGATACGAATGGATGATGGATTGTCTGCTGATACCGCTGGTGTTCTGAAGACCCAGAAAAACGGCATGCCCGCACGCTCGATCTCGGTGCCAAGCCAAGGGACGTCCAACCGGCCTGCGCCCGGTTATTTTGGCAGCATCGCGGCGGCTGACCCAGACGAAGTCCTGCGCCCGCTGTATCCACAAGCCCCTGAGAGGGAGAGCTGAACGTGGCTTTAACGGGATCTGCGGGGGAACCCAAGGGGTACTTGCTCGACACGGCTGTTTTGGTCTGGTTCGTCAACGCCGACCCGCGCTTGTCGCCGGCGGTCGCCGATTTGATCCAGCACACAGATGCGCCGGTTTACGTCTCTGCGGCGTCGGTGTTTGAGCTGTCTTATAAGTACTCAAAGGGCATTTTGCCCGAAGTCGAGCCGCTGGTTGAACGGTTCAAACAGGTAAAGTTTGTCTACCAGTTCAAGGAACTAGACATCTCCAGCCCCGCCGCCCGCTTGGCCGCTACATTCGAACGCGACAGCGACATCTCCGACCCCTTGCGCAACATGATCGCTGCACAGGCGATGACCGACGGCTTGGTGCTCATCACCACCGATGACTGCGAAGATCTGCTGGGTCTGGAGTATTTGATGGC
>CAJQLX010000001.1 GCA_905479265.1 uncultured Alphaproteobacteria bacterium | reverse complement strand
AGTGGACCCGTTGGGCCGTGGTTGCTGCGGTCAGATACAAACGGAGATTTTATCGGTACGGTATCCTTACCTTCCAGCGGTAACTACCTTGCCGCAGGCAAAATCGCTGAGGCCTTTACAGTATTTAGCGGTACAGTCGGGGGTACTTTGTCCACCCTGCCGCGAGTCACGAGCGCTCTGGTGTTAACTGCCCAGAATTACTCGGGAAATCCAATCGCTGTGCACTTTAGCGCGGTCAATTTCGCTTCCCCATTCGTAGTCTCAAGTTCTTCAGTCACGGGATCTGGAATAACGGCCCCAGTCGCTGTTGAGTTTGGGGAAAATGCAGCTGGCGAGGCAGTCACGGTGTCGAATGCTGTTGGTTTTGCCGGTCCGTTCATGGAAGTGAAGTTGCAGTCGTCTTCGACCAAAATGGTCATCGGTGCGGCTTGTGTTGAGGGCGTCGAGAGTTCAGAAACCAACTACTTCCTGAACAATGCGTCCAAAGTTGTTACGGCGTCTGACGCGACCGTGTTCATCGAAGGTGGCTTTGGTAAGTTGACGCTGCAGACTGGCGACTATGCCGGTGGCGTTGCGGCCATTGGTGACGCGGGTGACGCGGCTGATCTCGACGTTGACGGCTTGGCTTTGATCATCGAAGGCGCTGGCCTGATCGGCATGAACCCTTACATCGCGGTTGATCTTGAGGCTGCGACGCTTGCCGCTCCATCCAACCTGGCCAATCTGGACATCCTCACGGGCGGTACGCTCAACTTGGGCGGTTTGACCGCTGCGGTTGATGTCATGCTGAACGCGGAAGATGTGCTGGATATTACGGCTTGGGATCTGGGTCTGGACTACGCCATGGGCGACATGGCGGTTTCCGCTGCCTATGACAGCACCAATGCTTGGGGTCTGAGCGCGTCCATGGACGTGGCTGGCTTCGGCGTTGATGCCACGATCTACAACAAGGCGCAGGAAGACCACGTGAAAACGGGTCTCTACTACTCCGTTGCGGCGTCCACGTCCTTGAACGGCTTCGGTCTGTCCATTGGCTTGGATCAGGATATGCAGCCAACCGTCGATGTGACCAAAGATCTCGGTGGTCTGAGCCTCTACGCGGGCTACGACGCGGCTGACGAAGGCGGCAAGATCGGCGCGACTCTGTCGTTCTAATCCCCGCTGTGTGAATACGGTCCACCACCATTTGGTGGGCCGAGAGGGCGAGGCCGCATTTGCTGCCTCGCCCTTTTTGCTGATTGAGGTTGAAAACCGCTCTATCCCCGCGTGTGCGGCGCTTGATAACGACAACTTCAGACGATTGGGGATAGTGGTGGGCTTGCAACGCAATTTTGTAAAAACCAGCGTCAAATGAATGTAAAAACAGAAACATTTTACTCGCTGATAGAGTGCCCCGGCGTGGCTCAAGAAGAGAGATGGGTTGTTCGTCGTGTGCGATACTTCGAACAAACTAAGCTCTCCAAAGATAATGAGCTATTGCCATTTTGGAGAAGTGAAAATGAAAAAGTTCCTGATTGCGGGCTCCAGCCTCGCGACAATAGCTTCGGCGTGCTCTGCTGGCGCTGTGGACATCACCCTCGGTGGTTCCATCGACATGGGCGTCGAATTCGGCGTTGGTAAAGACAAGGGCAGCATGTCCATCGGCGATGCGTACAACAGCATCAGCCTGAGCATCGCAGCCGCTGGCACCACCGACGCTGGCCTGATGTACGGCGCGTCCTTCAGCTTCGCAACCAGCGCTGAGCTGTCCTTGGACAACTACACCGATGCTGCCGGCGACAAGCACCTGGTCAAAATGACCGTCGAAGGCGCAACCGACATCGAAGCAGCCGCTTACAACGTATCCGGCGGCCAGATGATCAACGCTGCTGAAATCGTTGGCGTGAAAATCAACTCCTCATGGATGTCCGTCGGCGACACCCAAACCGGCTACGGTCTCGCCCTCGACGGCGTAGAAGCCGCTGACGTCTGTAAAGTCGGCGGCATGTTGCAGGGCTATCGGATGGGTACGAAGGTCAGTTACGGAATCGCCGCCCAGACCCCCAACGGCGCACTTACAAGCAATCCACAGGTTTATAATTCCGGTGTAGCTGGTGCTGACGGTGACCAGCATATACTCGTGCCCGTGGGTGACTACTTGCCCGCAGGTCAAGTCGTGGCGCTTCAAACGCAATTTCCGAACGGAACCGTTGAGTCATTCTTCACGACCAATGGTAACGCAGACATCCTCACCTTTACCGCTGGTACGGTAAATGGGAATGATAACGTCCAGCTCGCTCCAGCCGCTCCAGACACAAACGGCTTCGACGCTGGTGATATGTTCGACGTCCGGCTCAATGATGGCAATACTTCAGGATACGTGGATGATGACTCAGATACAGCCGAAGTCGTCGTTTCAGCAAAGGTGTTCGCTGGTCCGTTCATGGAAGTAAAGCTGCAGTCCTCTTCGACCAAAATGGTTGTTGGTGCTGTGTGTGTCGAAGGCGTTGACGCCTCTTCTACCAACTACTTCATGGACGTAGCGTCCAAGGTGCTGACGGCGTCTGACGCGACTGTCTTCATCGAAGGCGGCTTTGGCAAGATCACCGTACAGACCGGCGACTACGCTGGTGGTGTTTCCGCCATCGGTGACGCTGGCGATGCGGCTGACCTCGACGTTGAAGGTTTGGCTGTGATCGTTGAGGGCGTCGGCCTGTTGGGTGCAAACCCATTCTTGGCTGTTGATCTGGCTCCAACGACTGCTGACGGTGCATCAAACCTGACCAACCTCGAAATCCTGACCGGTGGTACCATCGATCTGGGCGGTTTGTCCGCTGCGGTTGATGTGTCACTGCTCTCGACGGACGTTCTCGAGATCGGTTCTTGGGACCTTGGTCTTGATTACACCATGGGCGACATGGCCGTTGCTTTCGCTTACGACAGCTCAAACGCTTGGGGCATGAGTGCTTCCATGGACGTTGCTGGCTTCGGCGTTGACGCGACGATCTACAACAAAGCCGCTGACGCGCACGAGAAGAGCGGCTTGTTCTACTCCCTCGCGGCGTCCACATCCCTGAACGGCGTTGGCCTTTCCTTGGGTGTTGACCAGGATCTGCAGCCAACCCTTAGCCTGTCCAAGTCCATGGGTGGTCTGAGCCTCTACGCTGGCTACGATGCTGCGGACCAAGGCGGTAAGGTCGGCGCGACGCTGTCCTTCTAAGTCTCTTCTGACCATAAAAGATTGCGCGCGCCGCCTGTCGGCGCGTGACCTTGGCGAGGTTGCTGGTGCAGCCTCGCCTTTTTTTGTTTGGGGCGCATGGCGCATGGCGCTGGCGGGTGCGGGGCGCGCGCGATGATCGCGGTGTCTAGGGGGTCAGCAGGAATTCCGCGCAGGACCGGGCGTCGTCTGCTCGCCCTTCAACGACCGAGCTTTCCAGTTTTTGGAACAGGGAGTCCTTGAACGGATCGGGTTCCTGCAGTCTTGCGAAGTGCAGGCCCAAGTCGCGGGCGTTTTCGTAAACCCGCGCGCCGGCTGTTTCGAAAATCATCGTCATGATCGCTTCTGGCGTGCGGCCTGCGGCGGCGGTGGCGGTTTCGCTTGCCTCAGCCGTCAAAGCCGCGCGCGCTGCGTTTGCCGCTGCCAAGGGCAAAACGGCCGCCATAAACGCCTTGAGTTCGTCACGCATGAAATCGATGGTCGGCGAATCGGGCTCGTGCCACAGCGCGATGTCGGGGTCGAGGACGTTCCAATGCTTGTGATACCGCACGGCGGTCCCGAAATGGCGCACGGGGTTAACCATGCCTTTCGCGGTCAGCAGGCGCGTGGTCTCACGAATCACAGTGCGTGAACTGCCCAACTGCTCCCCCAGCTCGGTCTCATGCGGGAGCTTGCCTTCATGCGCATAGGCGCCCGACACGATGTTACGACCGATAAAATCGCAGGCATCACGGACGGCGCTTTGGGGGAGGGAACGAATGGGCTCAGTCGTTGTCACTGGCAACCTACAGACATGTTTCGTAGGCGCCGATCCTTAGGCAGGACCGGAACAGGGCGCAAGCAGAGTCTCAGGAAAACGTCTGAAACCCGCATAAAACCGCAAAAAACCATCTTAAATTAACAATAATACTTGCAAAAATTGCAAGAAAATGAAGTTTAGGGGATATATTTTAAATTGTATCTTTGAGATTTAATAAAGACTCTTTAAGAAGAATTACGACAGCGTGATTGTGCAATGGGGGATTTTAGCATGAGCAACGTGGAAAGAATTGCCGCTACTGGATCGATGGAAACAACGCACTTGGGCGCGATTGCGCAGCTCTTGGCCAGAAAGAACGCGGAAAGCGCGACGAGCGGTAGGGTGACGGTGTTTTCACTGATGGAAACGGACGGCATGGCCACGCTGCTGGAAAACGGGAAGCCTGTTGCGCAGTGGGACAACACGGACCCTGATATAGAGCGTCATGTCCTGACGCTGATCAACGGGACTGGGGCGTAAGGCGCCACCCTCGGCCCCCCGCTGAGCCGTAATTTCTGGTAAAAAACCCAAATAGATTATAGGTCTAGGCCCAAGTTGTTTGGGAGGAGCCTTTCGCCATGTCTGACGCATCTGTTCAGCCGCGCTTACCCCTGCTCGTCAAGGCCGCTTATGGCTTGGCGGACATGGGCATCAACGTGTTCGTGATCTTTAAAGGGCTCTTGGTTTTCGCCTTTTTGGTTCAGTTTTCTGGCGTTGACCCGGCGCTTGCCGGTTGGGTGACGTCTGCTGTTCTGGTGATTGACGTGATCACGGATCCGCTGATGGGGTGGCTGTCCGATCGAACGGGCGGGCGATTTGGGCGTCGGCACCCCTACATCATCTCCGGCGCGGTCTTGATGGCCGTCTTGATGATTGTCACCTTCGCGGTCCCATCGGGTTTGTCACAGGCGGCGTCTGCGACGTGGGTTTTTGTGTTCTTCGCGCTTGCTTCTATCGCCTTCACCATGGTGGTCATCCCCTATGGCTCGTTGTCGGTTGAGCTGACGGATAGCCCGCAAGAGCGTGCGACCATGACCGGGTGGCGGATGGGCGCTGCGGGCGTTGGTATTTTGCTGACGGGCGGGGCTTTCCCCATTTTGACGGCCCCGAACGGCTTGGCGCTGTCGCACGCGATGGCCATGGCGGTCTACGCGCCGATCGTGATTGCAACCATCTGGATCGCTGCCTTTTCGACCTATGGACGGCGCAATCAAGACGTGACGCCGTCAGCCCCCTTCGGTGCGCAAATCCAAGCGGCGCTGCGCAATCGTCGGTTTGTGGTGCTGACCCTGATTTACGGTGTTCAAACCTTTGGGATCGCGTTCATTACGCTCGGTATCCCCTTTGCCGCGGCTGAGTTGATCGTTACCACGGGCGCAAGTGGAACGCTTGCCGTGGTCTGGTATCTTGGCTCGTTTTCAACCGCGTTTGCGCTGTTTATCCTTGGCTCGATGGCGTCACAGATTGTCTGGGTGACCCTGTCCAAGGCCATTGGTAAACAAGCGACACTCGTTCTGGGCATCCTCTATTACGGCATTGTGCTGATTGGCTTTTACTTCGTCTTGCCGAGTTCAAGCGGCTTGGAGATGGGGGTTAGCAATCTGGGCCTGATCACGCTGTTCGTCTTCCTGATTGGGGCGGCCAATGGTTGTTACCAGCAGTTGCCGTGGTCGATGATGCCTGATTTGGTCGACTGGTCTGTCGAACGTGAGAGCTTCAATATCGCAGGATCGTTCAGTGGGCTTTGGCTGCTGGGGCAGAAAGTCGGTAACGCCATTGCGCCCTTGGTTCTGGGGCAATTGCTGGCGCTGTATGGCTGGGTTTCCAGCACCAATGGCGGCGACGTGACACAGCTCCCTGAAGCGGTTGATGCCTTGCGGTGGGCGCTGACGCTTATTCCCGCTGGGCTGATGTTCATCTCCATACCGCTGTATCTGCTGTTTGACGGTATGGCCAAGCGGTCGCAGCGCTGAGGGTTCTATGACGGTTGACCTGAGTGTCATCATTCCGGTTTTTCACGCGCAGGAGACTTTGCCGCGCGCGCTTGCGTCGATCGAGGTTCCTGCGGGCCTGACCGTTGAAATCATCGTCAGCGTTGATGATGGCGATGATTACGGGGTCGTTGCGCGAGACTGGCCCGGTGTGCGCGTGATCGATGAAGGACGACAGGTCAGAACCGGACCGGGTCCGGCGCGGAACCGGGGGTTTGCGGCCGCTAAGGGACAGTTTATCGCTTACTTGGATGCCGATGATGCCTGGTCTCCGGGCTATATCGCGGCGTTGTTTCCCATCGCCCAAGTCGAGGGATGTGCCTTTGCGCCGACAGTGATTGAGGCGCATGATGGCACGGAAATCCTGCGTGTTCCCGGCCAGGGCCAAGATCGGTTGATGCTGTCTGATTTCGCCAGGTGGGGGGCTTCGTTTCACCCCATGCATGCAGCGGGATTGCCACGCGGAACGGCAGACGGGCCGTTTTGGAACGCGCCAGCGCAAGACGTGATGCACGCGGTTGAGGTTTTCATGGCCTGTGGCCTTACCGCTGCTCTGGTGCCAGAGGTGAGCTATCGGCTGCGTCTGGGGGACAGCACTGTGACCACTGCAGCAGATTTTTCCGATTCCTTGACGGCGGCCTATGCGGCCTATGACGAGGCGCTGGCGGATACGTGGGCACAGACCCTGTTTGCGGGCAAAAGCGCGTTGAACGACCGGTATCAGTCCGAGCGCATAACGGGCGAAAGCTTTTACGCATTTGTTGCGCGCATCAACGCGGACGAGGCCAGCGCCTGCACCCATTGATCTTGTGCTGTGACCAGCGCGAGTTCTGGGCCGCCCGCTTGCTGCGTTGCGGTTAACAGCGCGACCAGCGCGCGCGCAATTCGTTCTGTTCGCTCTGACAAGGTGCCTTGCCCGTACAATCCAGCAGACAGCGCAGCAACGAAATCGCCAACGCCGTTGGGATCCCGGGCAAAGCTAAGGCCGGGGTGTCGGATGATCTGGTGCTCTTCGGGGCTGAAGCACAGAATGGCGCGGTCGCTGGACGCGGGCAGCAAGGTTTCAGCGGACGTGATCAACCCACTGGAAAAACCACCACTGATGAGGCGCTCTAGCAAGACGTCGGTTTCAGCAGGTTCTTCCCCCACGAGGGTCTGCGCTTCAAAGGCATTTGGCGTGATGAGGCTTGCGAGACTCGGGACTCGCTCTCGAAAAACCGCGACCAAACCCGGATCAACGTAGAGCTTGCCTTTATCTCCCATGACCGGATCGACGATGATTGGTAAGTCTGGCTTGCTTTGGCGCAGCTCGCGGAGAAAATCAAAGATGGTTTGCGCCTGTCCCGCCGTCGCAATAAACCCGGTTTGAACCGCGCTGAGGTCTTCCAGTGCGCCTCGGCGTTCCAGAGCAGAAAAGAAATCGCGCAGCAAATCAGGGCCAAAAACCTCGCCAACAGTGTCCGAATACCCCTTGTGGTTGCTCAAAACCACGGTTGGCACCGCGATAACAGGGTTTCCAAGGCGTTTGAGCGTAAAATCAGCAACGGCGTTTCCGACGTGCCCATACAGAACTTGGCTGGAGAGGGTCAAAATTGTCATTGCTGAACCACTGGTCAAAAAACGTCGCAGGTGATTGAAGGTGCGCCGGAGTTAGGCTACTCGAAAAGAGTATCATACCGTCACCGGAAAACCGGGAAATCCCATGACCGAACAAAACACAACTGTCCAGCGACCTCTATCCCCTCATTTGCAGGTTTATCGGCTACCGCTGCTGCCGCTGATGTCGATCACCCATCGGGTGACCGGTGTTGCCTTGGCCTTCGGGACGTTGGTTCTTGCCTGGTGGTTGGCCGCCTTGGCAACAGGACCGGGCGCCTATGCCGTCTTTTCGGCCTTTATGATGCCGTTGGGTGGCTTGGCGCTGCTGGGATGGATGATTGCGATCGCCTATCACTTCTGCAACGGCATTCGCCACTTGATTTGGGATACGGGCCACGCCCTGGAACTCGAAAGTGCAGAGAAGGCGGGGATCGCCGTCTTGATCGGCTGGGGCATCCTGTCCGTTGCAATGGTCGCCCTGGCCTTGTTCTTCTGGGCAACTTAGGACCGTAGGAGTCATCATGTCTAAATCAACATCTTCTCCGTCCCTCAAGACCGCGCGCGGTCTGGGTTCGGCCAAAGAAGGCACAGATCATTGGTGGATGCAGCGCTTGAGCGCCATCGCCATGATGATTCTTGCACCGCTCATGATCCTGTTGGTCATCACGCTGATTGGTGAGGATTACGCCACCGCAGCGACCAAGATCGGCTCGCCATTTTGGGGTGGTGTCGCCATCCTGTTCGTGTGCGCGTCATTTTACCACGCCCATCTCGGCTTACAGGTCGTGATTGAGGATTATATTGGTAACCATGCAGCCCGACTTGCGACGTTGCTGGTGTTGCGGGGTGTTTTGATCGTTCTCGGTCTGATCGCTGCGCTGTCCGTGCTTCGTCTTATGCTGGCTTGAGCCTCCCTGAACTCTTAAGGAACCATTTCATGGCCACCTCTGAATATCAGTTCACCGACCATAGTTTCGATGTCATCGTTGTAGGCGCTGGGGGTTCCGGCCTCCGTGCGACCCTCGGATTGGCTGAGGCGGGGTTGAAGACCGCCAACATTACCAAGGTTTTCCCAACGCGCTCGCACACCGTTGCTGCGCAGGGTGGCATCGCTGCCTCGCTGGGGAACATGGGCGAAGACGATTGGCGCTGGCACATGTACGACACCGTAAAGGGGTCGGACTGGTTGGGCGATCAGGACGCCATCGAATATATGACCCGCGAAGCGGTGCCGGCGATCATCGAGCTTGAGCACTACGGCATGCCGTTCTCTCGCCGGGAAGACGGCAAGATCTACCAGCGGCCATTCGGCGGGATGACCACGAACTACGGCAAGGGCGGTCAGGCTGAGCGAACGTGTGCGGCGGCTGACCGGACTGGTCACGCCATGCTCCACACGCTGTATCAGCAGTCTTTGCGCGCATCCGCAGAGTTCTTTATCGAATATTTCGCCATCGACCTGATTATGGATGACGAGGGCAATTGCCGGGGCGTTATCGCGCTCAAGATGGACGACGGCACCTTGCACCGCTTCCGCGCACAACGGACGATTTTGGCAACGGGCGGCTATGGTCGTGCGTACTTCAGCTGTACCGCAGCGCACACATGTACCGGTGACGGTGGCGGAATGGCGTTGCGTGCGGGTATTCCGACGCAGGACATGGAGTTCGTACAATTCCACCCAACCGGCGTTTACGGTGTTGGCGCGCTGATCACAGAGGGCGCGCGCGGCGAAGGCGGCATTCTGCGCAACTCCGAAGGCGAACGCTTTATGGAGCGCTACGCACCATCGGCTAAAGACCTCGCGTCGCGAGACGTTGTTTCCCGCGCGATGACCATGGAAATCCGTGAAGGCCGCGGTGCTGGGGAAGACAACGACCACATCATGCTGGACCTGTCACACTTGCCCGCAGCCCAGTTGGAAGAACGCCTGCCCGGCATTTCCGAAACGGCAAAAATCTTCTCTGGCGTGGATGTCACCAAGTCACCGATCCCGGTGCTGCCAACCTGTCACTACAACATGGGCGGCATTCCTACGAACTATCATGGCGAAGTGCTGCGCCCGACGGCGGCGAACCCCGACGCGACGGTTGACGGCCTGATGGCTGTTGGCGAAGCGGCCTGTGTGTCCGTTCACGGTGCGAACCGCTTGGGGTCGAATTCACTGCTGGATTTGGTGGTGTTTGGCCGTGCAGCGGGCTTGCGCTGTAAGGAAATGGTTGAGCCGGGCGCGAAGCAGCAAGACTTGCCCGCCGACGCAGGCGACAGCAGCCTCGCGCGCCTCGACAAGGCCCGTCACGCCAACGGTGAAACCGGAACGGCGGACCTGCGGCTGGAAATGCAGCGGGTGATGCAGAACAACTGCGCCGTGTTCCGGACCGGTGAGGTGTTGAAAGAAGGTGTGGAGCTGATGGATCAGGCTTGGGACAAGCGCGATGACCTGCGCGTGGCCGACAAGTCGCTGGTTTGGAACTCCGATCTGATTGAAACCCTCGAATTCGATAACCTGATTTACCAGTCTTCGGCGACGATCAACTCCGCCGCCAACCGCGAAGAATCCCGTGGCGCCCACGCCCGCGAGGACTTCCCGGAGCGGGACGACGAAAACTGGATGAAGCACAGCCTCGCTTGGGTTGACGAGAGCGGCAAGGTGGAAATCACCTACCGCGAAGTCGTCATGCGCACGCTGACCAACGACGTTGCCGTCGTTGAGCCAGCCAAGCGCGTCTACTAAGCGAACAGCGACACGACGAAAGAGAAGCACAGTTCATGGCTCAGTTCACTCTGCCGAAGAATTCCCAGGTCAAGAAAGGCCTGCATTGGAAAGCCCCCGCCGATAAAATGGGTGAGAGCGGCAAAACGCGCGCGTTCAAGGTCTATCGCTGGAACCCCGATACGGGCGAAAACCCGCGCATCGACACCTATGATGTGCCGGTCGAGCGGGCGGGGCAGATGGTTCTTGATGCACTGATCTGGATCAAGAACAACATCGACAGCTCGCTGACTTTCCGCCGGTCTTGCCGCGAAGGGGTTTGTGGGTCGTGTTCCATGAACATCGATGGCACAAACACGCTGGCCTGCACCAAGAACCTTGATGACATTCGCGGTGATGTGGGCGTTTACCCGCTGCCGCACCGTCCTGTGGTCAAGGATCTGGTGCCGGACTTGGATCAGCTTTACAGCCAGTTGGCGTCGATCGAGCCGTGGCTGAAAACCGACAGCCCGGCGCCATCGCGTGAGCGGTATCAGTCGGTTGAAGACCGCGAGAAGCTGGACGGCCTGTGGGAGTGCATTCTGTGTTTCTCATGTTCGACCGCGTGCCCATCGTACTGGTGGAACGGCGACCGCTACCTCGGTCCGGCTATCCTGCTGCAGGCTTATCGGTGGCTGGCTGACAGCCGGGATGAAGCGACGGGCGAACGCCTCGATGCTTTGGAAGATCCCTTCCGCCTGTACCGCTGTCACACGATCATGAACTGCACCAAGACCTGTCCAAAGGGCTTGAACCCAGCAAAAGCGATCACCGAAATCAAGAAGATGATGGTGGAGCGTCGGGGCTAGGGATAAGCTGAGGCTCCACGCGGATATTTTTGGAGTCTGTCCCATGACCATCGATCTAACCAACAAAACCGTCCTCATCACCGGCGCGTCCAAAGGCATTGGCGCTTCGGCGGCTGAGGTGCTGCATGGTCTCGGCGCGAACGTCGTCCTGATGGCGCGAGGGCAAGCTGCGATTGACGCGTTAGCGGCAGAGTTGGGCGAAGGGCGGGCGCTCGCCATTGCGGGCGATGTCGGCGACTACGACGCCGTCAAAAGCGCCGTGGAGCAGGCTGTAGCGACCTTTGGCCGTCTCGATGTCGTCGTGAACAACGCGGGCGTGATTGACCCGGTCGCGCGCCTCGAAGACTCAGACCCGTCACAATGGGCCAAAGTGGTCGAGATCAACCTCATGGGCGTTTACAACGGCATGCACGCCGCGTTTGAGCCGCTCAAGGCCAGCGGCGGGACCATCATCAACATCTCCTCCGGCGCTGCGCTGAACGCGCTGGAAGGGTGGAGTCACTACTGCGCCACCAAAGCCGCCGTGCTGAGCCTGACCCGCAGCGGTGAGAAAGAATGGGGGCCGCTGGGCATCACCGTGGTCGGCCTGTCACCGGGAACGGTTGCGACGGACATGCAAGTGGTGATCAAGAAATCTGGCGTGAACCCGATCAGCACGCTGGAATGGTCCGATCACATCCCACCGGAATGGGTGGGCCGCACCATTGCTTACTTGTGCACCGACGCGGCAAAGCCGCACGCGGGCACTGATTTTTCGCTTAAAACCGAAGAAGGCCGCCGCGCGGTTGGCTTGACGGCCTAAACCCCATTGCGTCAGTCGGCAAACGCCTTTTCAATCACGTAATCGCCGGGCTGGTTGTTCGAGCCTTCGACCATGCCGGCGGCTTCGCACAGGTCTGCGCAATCCTTCAACATTTCCATCGAGCCGCAGATCATCACCCGGTCGCTTTCCGGGTCAAAGCCCTCACTTTCCCCGATTTCGCGAAAGAGCGTGCCGTCTTCGATCAGGTTGGTGATGCGGCCTTTGACGGCGTAGTCTTCGCGGGTGACGGAGGTGAAGTGCACCAGCTTGTCGCCTGCGACTTCTGAAAGCATTTCATCATCGCGAATTTCGTTGATCAAGTCGGTGCCGTACTGGAGCTCTGAAATCTCCCGCGTGGTGTGGCACAGCACGACCTTTTCAAACCGCTCGAACGTCTCCGGCTCGCGGATCAACGAGGCAAAGGGCGCAATGCCCGTGCCGGTGGACAGCAGGTACAGCGTCTTCCCCGGCTTCAGCGCGTCAAGCACCAGCGTGCCCGTGGACTTCTTGCCCAGAATGACCGTATCGCCTTCGCCAATATTTTGCAGACGAGAGGTCAGTGGGCCGTCGGGAACTTTGATCGAGAAGAACTCAAGATTGTCATCCCACGCTGGCGACGCGATGGAGTAAGCGCGCAGCAGCGGCTTGCCGTTCTCCCCGGGCAGACCAATCATCACAAATTCACCCGAGCGGAACCGGAAGTTCTGGGGCCGTGTCATACGGAACCGGAACAGGCGGTCGGTGTAGTGCTGGGTTTCGAGTACGGTTTGTTCGAACATGGTGGGGTTCGGTCCTTAGTCTTGATTCCACGGCAAATGCGCCGCTTTCCAGCCGTTGAGAATGCCGCGACGGCCGGATGCATTCTTTGCACCTTCAAAGCCGTCTGACACGTTGGTCAGGTCTTTGTAACCCGCTGCCTTCAGCGCTTGTGCTGCTGCCAACGAGCGAACGCCAGAGCGACATAGCACGTAAATCGGCGTTTCCTGCGTCAACCCGGCATCGGCAACTTCATCCAGGAAATTGGGATTTTGCGAGGCATAAGGGAAGGTCTGCCATTGGATACCAACGCTGCGTTCAAAGGCAGGGCGGCCCACGAACTGCCATTCGGCGGAGGTGCGCACGTCCAGCAAGACCCCCTTGGCGGAGCGCTGTAGGTCTTCGAACGCTTCCGCGGATGTGAGCGACTTGATCTTCACGCTGTGTTGATGCCGCGCGTCCCAGATGGAAGGCGCTTTGCCGGATTTGGTGTACAGCGCGTCCGGTGCGACGGTGGTTGCGGCGCGCCATGCTGTTTCACCGTGGCGGCTGACCAACTCATCGCTGAGGTGGATTTCCGAAAAGCCGCATTGGAACGCCATGCGTGCTTGATCGGGGATCAGGTTGCCGGTTGCGATGATCCGAACCCCTTCACCGCGCTCCCGACGAACGCGCTTGGCAAAGGAAAATCCACGACCATCGTGGGAGCTGGGAAAGTTAAGCGTGACGCAGTTGCCTTCGTTCGCGAAGGATTGCTCGTCCAGGCATGGTTCACCGGCATCGACCGTCAATCCTGCAGCGCTATCGCTGCTGTCTGCGCGATGTTCAAAGCGTGCGCCTTGTTCCTTAAGCACCCACATAGACAGCCTCCTTAAACGGTTCTTTGCCAACCCGCGCATAGGTATCGGGGAAGCGTTCTTGCGTGCTGGTGCGCAGGTCGAGATAGGTGTCGATGATCTTGGAAACCGCGCCGGGCACGTCGGCTTGGGCAAAGCCCGGGCCGAGAATATCACCAACCGCCGCGTTCTCATCCGACCGCCCACCAAGCGTGATTTGGTAGCTTTCCTTTTCGGCCTTGTTCAGCCCCAGAATACCAATGTTCGCCGCGTGGTGATGCCCGCACGCATTGATACAGCCGGAAATGTTCAACGAGATAGAGCCGAGCTCGTCCTTAGCTTCGCGATCCCGCAGCATGGAAGACAATTCCTGCGCCACAGGGATCGAGCGGGCCGTGGCCAGCGCGCAGTAATCCAGTCCGGGGCAAGCAATGATGTCGGATGCCTCACCGATGTTGTCTTCGCCAAGGCCAACCGCAGCCAGTCCTTGATAAAGCGCCAGCAAGTCTGTGGCTTTGACGTAGGGGAACACCACGTTTTGTCGGTGTGTGATCCGCAATTCGCCTTGCGAGAATGTGTCAGCAAGGTCTGCGAGCGCCCGCATTTGCTCACCGGTCACGTCACCGGGAATGCCGCCCTTGGGTTTGACGGAAATTTGCGCAATGGCCCAGCCGGGGACACGATGGGCGGCAACATTGGTTTTGACCCAACCGCTGAACGCTGGATCCGCTGCGCCCAGATCGATCGGCTCGCCGGGTGTCATGCCGGGGGTGCCTTCTTCAAAGGCGTCTTTGATCCGTGCATACTCCGCTTCGACAGTGGCGAACGGTGCGCGGTCGATGCCGGCGACTTCTGCCTTCACCTCATCGCGGTAATTCTCCAAACCCAATTCTTCAACCAGGATCTTGATCCGCGCTTTGTATTTGTTGTCCCGGCGGCCGTGCAGGTTATAGACCCGCAGCATGGCATCCAGCAGTGGCATGAGCTCGGGCAGAGGAACCGCGCTTTCGAACAGCTTGGCCACCCGTGGGGTGCGGCCTTGCCCGCCGCCAACGTAGACGTCAAAGACCGGCGCGCCGGCGTCGTCCACTTTGGCCCAAATGCCAATGTCATGGAACTTGATCGCCGCCCGATCATCAGCCGCACCAGTGACCGCGAACTTGAACTTGCGCGGTAAAAACGCGAATTCAGGGTGCAGCATGGACCACTGCCGCATGAGCTCAGAGATCGGCCTTGGGTCGATAAACTCATCCGCTGCGACACCGGCAAAGGGGTCGGACGTCACGTTCCGAATGCAGTTGCCAGAGGTTTGGATGGCGTGCATCTGGACCCCAGCCAAGTGATCCAGAATGTCGGGTGTATCAACCAGCTTGGGCCAGTTGAACTGGATGTTCTGGCGCGTGGTAAAGTGCCCGTAGCCTTTGTCGTAGGTATCGGCGATATACCCCAGTTTCCGCAGCTGGGCACTGCTCAGCTCTCCATAGGGAATGGCAACCCGCAGCATGTAGGCGTGAAGTTGCAAGTACAGCCCGTTTTGCAGGCGCAGCGGCTTGAATTCATCCTCGCTCAGTTGGCCCGCCAAACGGCGCTCCACTTGGTTGCGAAATTCATCCGCGCGCGCCTCGACAAAGGATTGGTCGTGATCATCATACTGATACATGGTTGAAGTCCCTCAGGCCGCTTGCGCAAATTCGATGCTTGGACCGGCCAAGCGACGCACTTCGCGCATTTTCACCGGCACGCGGGCCGTGGTTTCTTCCGGGCGCAGAGCAATCAGATACGCCCCAACAACGGTATTTGCCGCTTCTGCCTGTTTCCCTGCATCGGCGAGTTGATCCGTGTCGTCTTTGCCGTAGCCGATCGCGGCATCATCGATGGACGTGGACCAGCGCTGGTCCGCTGTCCAAAACACGATGTCGCCGTTGCGTACGTCATTGGCGGTCAGAATTGCCTTGGTGGTTAATGCAGCAGCCATGATTATGCAGCCTTTCGGGAAATATAGGGGGGAAGCGCAGCGCGCTGGGTGCGCGACGGCGGATGGGTTGAAGCTGTGTCAGACGTGACGTTCAGGCCCGGAATCAACCGAACCTTCAGGCCTGCGGCTTGCGCGGCCTTATGTTCGTCTGCGGCCAAGGTGCCGTCGCCAGAAACAAGGCGAACCACTTGATGACCCGCTGCCACGTGGCGCAAAACGTCAGCAAAAGCGTTGAGTTCTAACACCTGAAATGTTGCTTCTCGTCGTGCCAGTTCCAGCACGGACCGAGCGACCAAGGGCTCATAGAGAACGACGGCTGCGGTATCGAGCGCGCGGTGTCCGGCAATGGCCAGCAGATCCGCTTCCCCAGCACCGGTCCCAACAATCGTCAGGCTGCCGGCCTGCTGGCTTTGGGCGGGGGCGGTCAACAGGTCGTTGCCAAGCGTCTCAACCGCTTGGGCGGAACTCAAGCGTTCGGTGCGTGCGGTGCTAAAGAAGGCGCGCCAGAAATCGCGCCGTGGCTGACCGGGTTTCAGCGTCCGAGCAACCTGATCCCGCAAGCCTGCCGCCGTCTTGGCGATGAGGCCTAAGCTCGGCTCCAGCATGAATTCGATTTGTGCTTTGATCGAGCGGGCGAGCACGGGTGCTGTCCCTTCGGTGCCGATGGCAATCACCACGGGGTCACGATCAACAAGGGCCGGCGTAGAAAAATCAGAAACCGCAGGCTGATCAGCGGCACAAACCAGCACGCCGGCGTGACGCGCTTTTCGGGCCAGGTCAGCGTCGAGTTCCTCATCGCCGGTGGCGGCGTAGGCAAAGGGCGTATTGGATGGGAACGCGAAGCACAGCGGGTTCTGGCGAACCAAGGTCAGGCCTTCAAGCTCAGACACGGCTGGCTCAAACGCAGACGCCACCGCAATCACCTGTGCTTCTGTTTTCAGCAAAAGCCGCAGCTTTGCGGCGGCTTCTTCGCCACCACCAAAAACCACGAGCGAACGCGCTTGCACGGTCAGGAATAAAGGAAAGGCTTTCATGGCACCCTCGGTTCAACACCGTTTAAATGTGCCATTTTCCTGAAAAATCACAATATGAAGGAAAAAATAAGCCTCAAATCACAAAAGGCGCGAACGCGGCAGGATATTGTGCCACTTCGCGCCCTTGATGAGGACATTGTCCTGATTCTGGGGTGCCGCTGACGACAGCGTGCTTCCCCCTTGCCTGAGTGTTTAGCTGGTTGCAGCGTCACCCATAGCATTTTTCAAAGCCGTGGACGGCTTGAAGGAAGCAACACGCTTCTCAGGAATATTGATCGTCGCGCCCGTGGACGGGTTGCGGCCCGTGCGAGCAGCGCGAACTTCCGACTTAATGGTTGCAAAAGCACCGACAGCGACGTCGTTGCCGGAAACCAGTTCGGACTGAAGCGCGCCGAGGAACGCTTCGATTGTTGCTTTAGCCTGAGATTCAGCGACGCCAGATTCTTGAGCGGCTGCGGAAACCAATGCGGTGAAAGCGGTTTTTGACATCGTGATAACTCCCTTGTGTCATGGTGTCGTGGCACCACCCCGAATGAGCTTTCGGTTTAATGAAACTGCCCAAAAAGAAAAAGACATTATGCGCACATTCGGGAAATTGGCGCTGTTTTATTGGGGATAGCCTCAATTTGTGGCCGGAATTGTGCGGATTGGGCAAAAAATCCCGGTAAAATTGGGCTCCAGTTATGAAGATTCGTCGTGCAGAAGCGTTTGTCAGCAGTGGGAGATTCTCAACCAAAGGTATCTAGAACGGATAAAAAGGCTTCACAAAACTGATCAGCCTTCGCGTCGCCAACGCCGTTCACGGTCAGAAACTCCTCCCGGTTGGACGGTCTGACCGATGCCATATCGATCAGTGTTTTGTCCGAGAAGATGACGTACGGGGGAACACCACGCTCTGCCGCAAACGCGGTGCGCCGCTTTTTGAGGGCTTGCAGCAGGTCCGTTGATACGTCCGCTTGTGCGGCTTGATCCTGCGTTGAACGACGAACCCGCTCCGCGCGGGTCTTCGGGATCTGGTTCGATCGGAACTCAAATGTCGATGCACCATCGAGCAGATTTTGGCCCTTGGTCGTAATCGACAGACCACCAAAACCGGAAACATCGCGCTCAAGCAGTCCTCCACCCACCATTTGCCGCAGAAAGCTCTGCCAGAACGTCTTGGCTTGATGTTGCCCTTGGCCAAATTCCGCGTGTTCATCGTGTTTGTTTGCTGTGTGCTTGTCGGACGCTTTGCCCAGCAGGAATTCAATCACGTATGTCGCGCCAAAACGATTGCCGGTGGCATCGACGGCACGAAGAACCAACTGCGCCATATCTGTGCCGTCGGTTTTGTCATCTGGATCGAGACAGAGATCGCAGTTGCCGCACGGTTTTGCAGCCTCGCCAAAGTAGGCCAGCAGCGTCTGGCGTCGGCAATCTGGCGCTTCACAATAGGCCACAAGCGCACTCAAGCGCGCATGCTCGCGACGCAGGCGTTCGCCGTCTTCGAACTCCTGATCAATGAAGCGACGGCGTAAATTGATATCCTGCGCCCCAAAAACCATCTGAGCCACTGCGGGTTCACCATCGCGACCGGCGCGGCCAATTTCCTGATAGTAGGCGTCCAACGAGCCTGGCAAGTCAGCGTGAAAGACAAAGCGGACATCGGCTTTATCGATCCCCATGCCAAAGGCGATGGTGGCGCAAACGATCAGATCGGGCTCTGTCATAAAGGCAGCTTGGGTCTCTGACCTTTCTTCAGGCTTCAAACCGGCATGATAAGCCCGCGCGTTAAAGCCCTTTTCCACGAGAAACGCGGCATAATCCTCGCTGCTCTTTCTGGACAGCGTGTAGACAATGCCGCTGTTCCCTCGGTGATCGTCAAGGAAGTCCAACAGTTGCTCTTTCGCACGCTGTTTTGCTCGGACGGCTAGACGGATATTGGGGCGATCGAAACCGGCGACGTAGACTTCAGCCGTGCCGCCAAAGATCTTCTTTACGATGTCTTGGCGCGTTGGCTCATCCGCCGTCGCCGTAACCGCTGCGATGGGCGTATCGGGAAAGGACGTGCGCAGCTGGGATAGTGCATCGTATTCAGGACGAAAGCTGGCCCCCCATTGGCTGATGCAGTGCGCTTCATCGATGGCAATCAGGCTAAGGCTGATTTTGCGCAAAGCGGCGATCATTCGATCTGTCATCAATCGCTCCGGTGCGAGATACAGGATCGGCACTTCACCCGCTGCGACGGCGCGCCAGATGCGGACGTTTTCTTCACGGCTTTGGGCTGAGTTTATGCTTGCAGCATTGATGCCGGCCAGTTTCAGCGCGGCCACTTGGTCCTGCATCAACGCGACCAATGGAGAGACCACCAAACTCAAACCGCCTTTGACCAAAGCGGGAACTTGGTAGGTCAGAGATTTGCCGGCACCGGTGGGCATAACGGCAAGTGAGTTTTTGCCGTCCAGCAAATGATCGACAATCTGCTCCTGACCTCGACGGAAATCATCGAAGCCAAAGACAGTTTTGAGAACATCATGCTTGTTGCCGAGACTCACGGTGTCGCTTCCCTCCATTTTTTGAGTGCGCCGGTTTGGCTTTCCGGGGTGGGGTTTCCGCCGCCAAGTCGTCGCATATTCTTTTGGGGATGTTAAAGCACAGCGGGACGCGCAACGAAATGACTCCCAAGCCACGAAGCGGGGCATTTCGGTGTTTGCTTCTGGGTAACTTTTGCGCGCCTCAGCGTTGGCGTTCTTATATCGGGGAGTCTGACGCCGTTTCGGCTGCTGATTTGATGTCTTTGGCGAGATAAAACAGCACCGTTGCCCCGCCAAGAACCAGCACAGAAAACAGCGGGAGCAGCACGGGACCAAAGGCGACATAGACCGCACCGCCGCAAATGGCGCCGAACCCTTGCCCGCCAAAAAAGGCCGACGCGTTGAGCGCGAGGGCTAATTGCGACCGAGGGCCAGCGGTCTGGACCAGACGCGCCTGCAGCGGCGCGAGACAGAGCGACCAGCCCAAGCCCATTAGGATCATCGCCGGATAGGAAAGCCAGAGAATCTGGGGCAGGGTCCAAAGGATGATAAAGCACGCGGCGGCTGAGCCCATACCGGCGATGATTGTTGGGTCGCGGCCTAGAATTTTGAGGATGGGGGAGGACAGGATATTGCCCGCTGTGGACGCTATGCCAGAGGCTAGCAGAATGGGGATCACCGCCCATCGCGGTGTTTGGGTGACCTCGACCAGCCAGAATGAAACCATCGCATAGGTCATGAAGCCGCCGGTAATCAGAAGCAGCGTGGTAAGAATGGTCAGCGACGTGGCGCGATCGGCCAAAACAGCGCGGATGGATTTGAACGTTGCGCGTGTTCCCTGAATGCCCGCGGGAACACCCCACGCTAAGCCTATAACAGCGATAAAGGCTGAGCCGCCCGAAACAAACCACGCGGCCCGCCAACCCGCGGATGAGCTGACCAGACTTGCGATGGGCAGCGCGAGAACCAATGACGCAGTCAGGCCCGTAAACACCACCGACAACGCGGCGGGTCGTTGGGATTCTGGGACGAGTGAGGCTGCGATCACCGTTGTTGTTGGCATGATGGAGCAGCCGCCAACGGCCATCAACACCCGTGCGATCATCGCCTGTTCCCACGTTTGGGCCAGACCCAAGAAACAGGCACCCAACCCCAGTAAAGACATGGAACACAGCAACACGGCTCGGCGGGGCCAATGTCCGATGAGGACTTGAGCCAAAATCGCGCCGACAGCGATTGAGAAAGAATAGGACCAAATCAACCCAGCAATCGCGTCGCCGGATACATTCAGCCCGTCGCGCATTTCTACCTGCACGCCGATGATGGTCAGTGACCCCCAACTTGCACAAAACTGCGTGAAAGCCAGAAGGATTAACACAGGCCAAGCACGTCCCATCAGGCCGTGTCCCTTCGTCCAATGTCGCACAAGCCCTTGATCGCTTCGTTCAGCGGCGCGGGGCACGTGCGCGAGTTTTCTGCGGGATCAGGTGATTTCACCTCCAGCCACCCCCAACTCAAGGGCGAACAGCGGCATAAAGATAGCATTTTCGACGAAACAGGCTATATCTTAACAGTTCCGTTCAGTCAGCCGACCAGTCAGCGCCGTTCTCAGTCCCATTCAACCGGCATGGCCATTGGTCCCCGGAAGGCCCACCCGCCAAACGGAACCTCACCCGCCAACCGCAGGCCTTTGAAGCGCTCAAACAAGCGCGGCAAGACGACATCCGCGATCAAACACTTTGAAATCCACGCTCCGGCACAGAAATGCGGCCCTGCACCAAACGAAATGGCGTGGGTGCAGTCTTGGCTGAGATTGAAGTGGTCCGGGTGCGCGAAGATGTCTTCGTCCCGGTTTCCTGAGCTGAACATGAAGAACACCCGGTCTTCGGGGGCAAATTCAACACCCCCATAGGTGTAATGCTGCGCAATGCGGCGCGGTGACATGCCGATTGGGGACATCCATCGGGCATATTCTTCAAAGGCGTTCATCCAGCTTGCCTGTCCGTTGGCAATTTTCTCGCGCTCGCTGGGGTGCGTGAGCAAGGCCCATATTGTGCCAGCGATGGCGTCTCGTGTTTCGTTTTGACCGCCTGAGATCGCCAGGCGAATGTTGATCCCGTTTTGATCATCGCTCATGCCGGACTGCTGCTGCACCGATAAAAGTGAGTAATCGGGGCTTTGGCGGACATGGGGAAAGCGCTGCAGAATGTGCTGGTCGATGGTCTCGACACAGGCGATGCAGTGGGCTTCTACCGTCGGGTCGCCAGAATAATTGGCGCAGCCGTCCACCATGCCTTGGCTTACCTTGTCCATGGTCTGCCAATCCATGTTGGTTAACCCCGTCACCAGACACAGCGCTTCACCCGCCAACCGGCGCGCAATATCGCGTGTCATGTCCGCTTTTTTGCGGGGGTGCAGGTCTTCGAGGACACGGTCGACCATGTCCTCAAACGCTGCGCGCCAAACGTCCTTGACGGTTCGGGGTGAAATGGCGGGGAAAATTGCTTTTCGCTCGCTGCGATGCTCCCGGCCATCTTTCCGCATCATGTTTTGCCCCATCAACTTGGTCATCAATCCGTCAGGCTGCACGGATGAGAAAATCTCGATTTTCTTCTCATTCAACGCGATGTCATCCCGCCTCACCATGAGCGTTGCGCCAAGCTGGGGGACAAAAGCAATGGCTGCGCGCTGGCGCATTTGCTTCAGCGTAGGATAGGGGTCGTGCCAGAATTCATCAGGATCGATGTCGAAATGAGTGGCAGTAGACATGGTAACTCAACCCCTTTGGTTGCGTTTTGGTGACCCGGACCGATTCTCGGTTTAAGCCGCTTAAAACACGTCGACGACGGCCTGCTGAGGTCCGTGCGTGTGCTCGCGATAAACGGTTCCCTGCATAACCGTGAGGAACATCAGCCAGCCGCCGGCCAAGATTCCAGCCAGCAAATTAGTGCCGATCAGTTCGACCCAAAATAGGGAACCCCCTCCAGCCACGGCAAGAAAGCCAACAATGATGCCGAAGATAACGATG
Source organism: uncultured Alphaproteobacteria bacterium (assembly GCA_905479265.1). Classification (GTDB taxonomy): domain Bacteria; phylum Pseudomonadota; class Alphaproteobacteria; order UBA7985; family UBA7985; genus UBA7985. The sequence goes on along the minus strand of CAJQLX010000001.1, from coordinate 107,799 downwards.
ATGACCATTCCGACGACGCCGAAAATAATGCTGGCCAGTATTGACGCGAAGACAAGCGACGCGGCCACGCCCTTTGAGTCCCGCCAGCCTTCCAAAAAGCCGTAGGGACGGCGCCCCATGGCAACGCCGGGCAAGCAGTAAAGCAGGCGCACAAACAGGTAAAAATACCCAAGTGAAACCGGTAAGGCCAACGCGAGCACCAGCAGTACCCAAGGCTGAACCCAGTTAAAGCCCTCAGCAAACATGCCAAGGATCATGATAACGAACACAATGATCAGCGGAATCAAAAGCACGCCGCAGACCAAACCGATCAGAAGTGAATTCCCAAAATACGCGAAATAAGGAGCGCCGTTTGGTGCTGCGCCCATCAGCTTGCGAAAGATGATTACAGACAGGATCGCCAACAGGATGTTGGAGCCGATTGTTGCATCGATCTTAAACAGATCCAGCACAATGCCCTCGACCATGATGACGCCCATGAACACGAGAATAAATCGCGCCAATTCGTTCCACCGCGTGGTGAACTCGCGATAACCCATCTGCAGAATAGTGATCGGCCCCATGACAATCATCCCCAATGACGTAAGCGTTCTCGTTGTCGAAGGACCACCCTAAATTTAATTGCTGGCAAAGGTAAATTCAAAATTTCAGATGGGGCGGGGTGGGTTCGTCGTCCGGTTTTGCATGCAGCTCCGCTGGGTCACTGAGGGCTTCGACCAGAAAATCGACGGCGACCTTGATTTTCGTCAAGCGATATTTGGGCTGCTGATAGAGCAGATAAGTGCTGGTCCCCTCGTTGCGAGATAGGTGGAGTTTGCCATCACTCAGGCTGACCACCTGCAGATCACCGGTATCGATCTGCGGCTGCACGCCCCATCGGGGCAACAGCGCGAGCCCTCGCCCTGCTGCGGCTTCGGCGCGCAATTCTTTACCGATGTTGCAGACAAAAGCCGGCTGGGTTTTGATTTCCGTCCATCCGTCAGCTGTTCTTGCTTGCCAAAAGACGATCCGATCTGGCCCGCGATAGAGTAGCGTTTGATGGAGTTGCAGATCATCGAGTGTCTTCGGAGTGCCGTGTTGAATGAGATATTCTGGAGAAGCAACGAGCACTGAACGGTTGCTGTTCAGTCGCCGGGCAATGGCGCGCTCGGGCGGGTAAGCTGTGACGCGAACAGCGATATCCACATCGTCATTGGCGAGGTCGATCAATTGGTCGGTTAGCTCAAGGTCCACGACCAACTCAGGATACCGCTTTCGCAGGCGACGCAATGCGGGAACGAGCAGGTATTCGCCGTAACCGGTAATCGCCGAAATGCGCAGCGTACCTTTTGGTGCAGACAGTTGATTGCGGACCAGCTCGTTGGCGTGCCGCAGATCGTTGATCGTGGGGCGCACCTGATCGAGGTAAATTTGGCCCAGCTCCGTCAGTTTCACAACACGGGTGGTTCGGCTGAGCAAGGTGACGCCCAAAGCGGCCTCTAGGTCTTGCAAGCGCCGAGATACGGAGGATGCCGGCACGCCCAGAGCCTTTGATGCCTCGGCAAAGCTACCCAGCTCGGCAACCTTGATGAAGTAAGAAATGGCGCGAAGTTGATCCATGTACGTATCCGTTAGAGGAGGTTATTATTGCCGAAAAGACAATTTTGAATGCCAGCACTTATGGTTTTCTGACCTGCATTCTTCTCTATATTCACAAAAAATCAATAATACAGCCTTTTGGAGACGACAATGAAGGTCATTGAATACAACGCTATTGGTAACCCTGCTGACGTTCTAGAAATCAAAGATGTCCCTTCGGTTGCCCCGGGCGAAGGTCAGGTGCGGGTCAAAGTGCTCGCAACACCGATTCACCCGTCAAATTTGCTGCAGATCAGCGGCCAATACGGCACCATGCCAACCTTCCCGGCCCAACCTGGCGCTGAGGGTGTGGGGCAGGTTGCTGAGGTTGGCGCTGGTGTTAGCCACTTGCAAGTCGGGCAGCATGTTCTGCTTTCTGGCGTTGGTGGTACGTGGCGTGAGGAGATTACCGGCCCGGCCCAAGCCTTTATTCCGGTTCCTGCTGGTGATATCGAGCAGATGTCTATGGCGGTGATTAACCCCCTGACCGCGCACCTGCTGCTGAAGTCTGTGCAGGCGTTGAAGGAGGGTGATTGGATCATCCAAAGCGCGGCCAATTCTGCCGTGGGGGAATACCTGATCCAGCTTGCTGCACAGCGGGGCATAAACACCATCAACGTCGTCCGCCGTGAAAGCCTCGTGCCGCAGTTGAAATCGCTGGGTGCGACTGTTGTTTTGGTCGATGGCCCCGATTTGGCTGAGCGCGCAAAGGCGGCAACCAACGGCGCAGACATCGTCTATGCGGTCGATGCCGTTGGGGGCGATACTTTCACCCGCATGGTTCAAAGCCTCGCCTATGGTTCTAAAATCGCATGTTATGGCGTGCTGGCGATGCAGATGCCGACACTGGATTTGATGGCCGTGATCTTCAACGATATCGCCGTCAAAGGCTTTTGGCTGGCAAAGTGGTTTGAGACGGGCTCAGCGGAGGAAAAGCAAGCGGCCTTTGGTGAAATTATCCCAATGATTGCCGGGGGTAAGCTGTCCTCAAAAGTGGATTCTCGTTTCACGCTTGATGAGATCAAGCAGGCGGTCACCCGAGCTGGTGAATCAAACCGCGACGGCAAAGTTATTCTGACGCCGTAAATCTAGTTGGTTTAAGGGCTGTTCCCCGAAACGCGAAACGGGGCGCAGGCAAAACAGCCTGTGCCCCGTGTTCGTTTTTCACGACGCAAGAGGCTGCGTCGTGGGGACAGATGGACCGAGATCTCAGCTCGTAGAAATAAGCCTGTCGTTCGCGTAAACGCAGCAGTTTTTGGCTTTGAAAGTCATAAACATTTCCCCGCTAGCAATCGGTTGATTGCGGTCAACCTTGACCTTGGTGATCTGCCCTGAAGCCTTGCCAACGACAAGCTTGTAGTTCCCAAAATCATCGATCCGGTCGACGTGAAAAGGGAGGCAATTGTCATTGCTCTTGGGATCGTCCTGCAGCGAGATATGTTCCGCTCGTATGCCCAATTTTAAGGTTTCACTGGCCGCCCCTTGCAGGTTTGGTTCTACGTCGATCGCGGTGCCGGCAACATCCAACTGATGGTCTTGCTTAACAGTTGCGGGGAAGACGTTCATCGCTGGCGCGCCGATGAAGTAGCCGACAAAGGTCGTGCTGGGCCGGTCAAATAACTCACCCGGCGTGCCCATCTGAACGATGCGGCCCTTGTCCATCACCATGATTTGCTCAGCAAAGGTCATGGCTTCGTTTTGGTCATGAGTCACGTAGATCAGCGTCGTCCGGTATTGCTCATTGATTTCTTTGAGTTTGCGGCGCAGTCGGAACTTTAGATCTGGGTCAATCACGGTCAACGGCTCGTCCATCAGGACCGCCGCCACGTCATCGCGGACCAAGCCGCGGCCCAGAGAAATCAACTGTTTCTGATCTGCGGTTAGCTTGTTGGCTTTTCGGTCCAACAGGTGTGTCAGGCTGAGCGTGTTCGCGACTTCTTCGACTTTGGTCTTGATTTGGTCCGAGGGTACATTCCGGCACACCAGCGGAAACGCCAGATTATCCCAAACCCGCATGGTCCCGTAAATCACCGGGAACTGAAACACTTGTGCGATGTTCCGGTCGGCAGTTTGAAGATTGGTGATGTCATTGCCGTCAAACAGGATACGACCCTGCGTGGGCTTGATGATGCCCGACATGATGTTGAGCATGGTGGTCTTGCCACAGCCCGATGGACCGAGAATGGCGTAGCGGCCACCGTCATTCCAAGTCAGGTCAAATTTCTCCAGCGCTTCGACGTTGCCGTAGCTGTGCTGGACGCCTTCGAGGTCGATACGTGCCATCAGTCTTTGCTCCCAAATGGTGACTTCACCAACGTCTCATCAGTGCCAAAAATGTAGAGCCAGTCGGTGTTAATTTTCACCGGGACCACCTCGTTCATTTTCAGGTCCACAACGCCTTCGACGCGCGCAATCATCCCGGTTTCGCCGCGGCGCAAGTGGATGATGGTCTCGGAACCAGCGATCTCGGACAGTTCAACGACGAATTCCAAGCCCCCGGCTTCGATGCGAATGTCGTTCGAGCGAAAGCCGACAATGCAGGCGCCTTCGTTCACGCCGCTGGTGTCAGCAGGCGCGGGCAGGTCGATACCCTCGGCAATATGGAATTGACCGCCAGTGAACGTCGCAGGCCACAGGTTCATGCTCGGGTCGTTGGTGATTTCAGCGACGCGGCACGTTGCCGGATGCTCAAACACGTCAACGGCAGGGCCTTGCTGAATGATGCGGCCCTCATCCATCACCAGTAGCGTGCCGCCAAACTGCATAGCCTCCAGCGGATCGGTAGTGGAATAGACGACGATGCCGTCCTTGTTAAACTCTGAATCGATCAGATCTTTGAGCTCTTCCCGCAGCTGCTCGCGCAGCTTGTAATCGAGGTTCACCAGCGGTTCGTCGAGCAGCAGGATCTTTGACGCTTTTGCCAGCGACCGTGCCAGCGCCACGCGCTGTTGTTGACCGCCAGAGAGCTCTTGGATCTTCCGCAGCTCAAAGCCTTCGAGGCCCACCTGCTCAATCGAGCGAGCCACACGCTTCTGAATCTCGTCCTTGGAGAGACCCTTCTTACGCAGCGGGAAGGCGATGTTGTTGAAGACGTTGAAGTGCGGGTAGTTAATGAACTGCTGATAGACCATCGCTACGTTGCGCTGCCAGACGGGGACTTTGGTAAAGTCCTGGCCCGAACTGCTAAGCGCGCCACTGTCGAACTCCGTCAGACCCGCGATGGACTTCAACAGGGTGGTTTTCCCCGCCAATGTCCGCCCAAGGATCGTGTAAAGCCCGCCGGGCGCCATCTCGAAAGAGACATCAGAGAGGTGGGTTTCCCCGCCGACTTCGAGTGAAATTTTGTCACCTACCAACATGATCTTACTTCAACGCTCCGGACAGGTTGCCCTTGGAGAGGAAGCGCTCAACGACGAATGCGACAAGCAGCAGCGGGGCCACAGAAATCAAAGCTGCGGCTGACAGGCTCCACCAAGGGGTAATTGAGGAATTCAACGCAACGATCCGAACCGGCAGTAACTGCACCTCGGTAAACGTCAGGATGAAGGAGAAAAAGAAGTCGGTCCAACCAAAGATCAGACAGAACATGGTCGCCACAACCAACCCCGGAATGGAGTTCGGCAGCACGACCTGGAAGAACGCTTGGAACGGGTTGCAGCCGTCAATCAGCGCAGTTTCGTCCAGCTCGCGTGGCACCTTGTTAAAGAAGTCCACCATGATCCAAACCGCAATCGGCATCAGCAGGACGATGTAGACCGTCACCAGCCCGGCAATCGTATCCAGCAGGCCGAACTTGCTCAGCATGATGAAAAACGGGATCGACAGCACCACCGGCGGCATGATCCGCTGGGAGATAAAGAAGAACGTGATGTCGTTGTTCTTCACGAACCCAAATTTGAAGGTGTAGCGCGACAAAGCGTAGGCCGCGAGCGTGCCCAGGGCGATCGAGATGGCACTTGCCAGCGTGGTCACCATCAGGCTGTTCATAAACGGCTCTGCAATATCGACCCCACCGCGCGCCGGGGTCCGCCACAGGACATTCCAGCCCTCTAGCGTTGGTTTGAACTGCAGCCACGGGATGTACTTTGCCCCAGAAGTGACCGAGGAAAAGTCCTTGAACGACGTACTCAGCGCCCACAAAAACGGACCGACAACAAAGGCCGTCCAGAGCGCAATCGCGAGATACTTCAGAGTGATATAGAAAGATCGCATCAGTCGTTTCTCCCAATAAACACGCGGATCAGAATGTTAACGATGACCGTCAGGCTGAGGATCATCACGATCAGATAGGTGAAGGACATGGCGGCGGAGTAGCCCATCTGGAATTCCCGCAGGCCTTTGATAAAGATGTAGAAACTGGTCGTTTCCGTGGATGTCCCCGGCCCGCCCGAGGTGAGAACGTAAATCGTATCCATGATCTTCGAGGCTTCGATCAATCGGATGATAATCGCGCCAATCGAAATCGGTGCCATGAGCGGGAAAGTCACGTAGATGAACTTGCGCAGCGGTCCCGCGCCATCGATTGAGGCGGCGAGGAACGCTTCCTTGGGCAAGGAAAGCAGGCCTGCGAGCAGCAGCAAGAACATGAACGGCGTCCACTGCCAGACCTCAACAATGATCACTGTGACTTTGGAGAGCATCGGATCGCTCAGCCATAGCGGTGTGAGGCCAAACATGGACAGGAAATCGTTAACTGGCCCCAGTGACTCGTGAAACACGGTCTTCCAGATCACCGTCATGATGACGGGTGTGGTCATCATGGGAATGAGAAACAGGACGCGGAAGAAACGCTTAAACAGCACATCGCGCCATACCAGCAGCGCCAATCCAAAACCGAGGATGTACTGCAGGAAAACGGTCGTTAAAGAGAAAAAGGCCAAGCGGGAAAAGGCTTCCCAGAACCGGGGGTCGCTGGTGAACAGACGGACGTAGTTCTTAATGCCAACAAAATCCAAGCCCGGATTGTAGCTGTTCCAACCGGACAAACTCAGTCGGACCGTAAAGATCACCGGGAAAATCAGAATGGCGATCAGGACCAAGAGACCAGGCAGAAGAAACACATATTTATGGCCGTAGCGCATACTTTGTCTCCGAAAGTAAAAGAGTGATGGCCACCCCTTGGGAAGGTGGCCATCATCAGAGGTCAGGAAATCAACGGAGGTTGTCTTCCAGGGCTACGCCAACGGCGTATGCTTCGCGAACGTTGTCGACACCGACACGCTCGATAATCGCTTCCCACTCAGCCGCAACTTCATCGAGTGCTTCCTGTGGAGAGAGCTGGCCAGCCAGAGCTTTGGAGGTTCCGGTTGCAACTGCGCTTGTGAACTCAAAGACGCCTGGTACACGCAGTGGGAACACACGGTTTGTGCTCTTTTCTTCCATGTCCATGAGGGTCTCTGTGTACTCTTCTGCGATCTGCTGATCCCAACCCTGACGCTCAATGTAGATGTCTGGCACAAAGTCAGACTTCTTGAACGGGTTCACACCGAAACGACCAATGGCAATGTCTGCCTGGTGGTTCGCATCGTTGGAGAAGAAGCAAAGGTAGTCAAAGGCCAACTCGTGGTTCTTGGACTTCTTCGCAACAGCCGCTGCCCAGCCCCATACGATGTACGGTGCCTGGTTGTAGGTCTCGTCCCATGCGCCGGTTTCCCGGTTCCAGACACGATCTGCGCCCGGCAGAGGAGCAACACCAACCTTGTTCTTAATGGCGCTGCCGTCTTCCATGGCAGCAACGAAAGCATCATCCCAAGAGAAGCTGAACAGTGCTTGTCCGCCGCCGAAGGAGTTAATTTCGTCACCAAGGCTAAAGTTGATGCCACCCGGTGGCACGTAGTTTACGGCCTCAACCCAATCGGTCAGCGCCTCAACAAAACCAGGGCTGTTGATCAGCGGGGTCATGGTATCGAGGTCGAAGAAGAAGCCACCCGGCGTTGCTGGGTTCTTGGCGTAGGCAACCGAACGGCTAAAGAATGCCGCGTACATCAGGTCGTCTTTCTTCATGACTTCTGCAGAGCCGTATTCCAGCTCGCCATCGCCATCCCAGTCCCAGCCATTAAAGTACGCTGCGATTTCGGCGTACTCTTTCCACGTCTGTGGAACGCGCAACTCATTGCCTGTTTCAGCCAAGTACTTGGCCTGAAGCTCGGGGTTGTCGATCACGTCTTTGCGGTACTTGAGGTAATGACGGTCGCCATCGATCGGGAACTGCATCATCGTACCGTCCCAAGACGCCACATCGATGTGTGACTTGGTCACGTCCTGCATCTGACGCATGTTGACGTAGTACTCGGGCACGGGCTCGAGGTAGGCCATCCAGTCGCGGATGAAGTTCGAGAAACCGAAGACGATGTCGTACGGCGCTTGACCGGCTTGGAAAGGGATCATCGCCTTGGAGTACAAGTCACCCGCCGGGGTGTGAATGACGTTAACCTCTGCGCCCGTCAGCGCTGAAAATTGCTCAGCGTGCAGTGCCGTTGGCTCACCCATTACTGGAACAGCGTGGGTGTTGATCGTCAGAGTTTGGCCACTGTAGTCCTTTTGGGACATGGACTCATAGGAACACTCACCAGCAATATCGCCAGTGTTCTTAATGTGCGGGAACTGATCGCTCCACTTGTCACCAGCCGCGATACCAGCGGCGGTGACGCCAACCAACATGCTTGTGATTGCTACGGTAATTCTCTTCATTTTTACCTCCCAATAAAAAGAGAAAGTGTTTCAGTGCTTAAGGCACCAAAACGGCTCGACCCTTGACGTTGCCGTCGTTGAGGTCGTGCAGGGCTTTATTCGCTTCAGAGAGTTTGTATTCGGACATGGAGAGCTTCACGCGCCCTCTATTGGCCAACTCCATTAACTCATAGAGCTCTGCCCAAGTTCCCACCAAGTTGCCGACGATCGTCTTTTCAGAGCTCACCAAATCAACTGTAGGAATCTTGATATCTTCACCGTATCCAACGATGTAGTAGTGCCCGGCTGCAGCCGTCATGTTCAGACCCATGCTGGTTGAGCCATGCTCGCCCACAAAGTCGATGACAGCCTCTGCGCCCTTGCCACCGGTCAAAGACAGGATGGCTTCATGTTCGTTGCCATCGATCAGCACGCCGTGATCCGCGCCGAGGTCCATGGCGTGAGTGAGTGCGTTAATCGATTTTTCCACCACGATGATATCTGCGGCACACATGGCCTTCAGACACTGGATTCCGATGTGGCCCAGTCCACCAGCACCGATGATCACACAGGCTTGGCCCGGCAGCAGATGACGGCTCGCCTTCTTCACCACGCGATACGCCGTCAGGCCCGCGTCTGAGAACGGTGCAACGTCTTTTGGCGCGAGGACGGAAGGCAGTTTGATCAGGTTACGGACGCTGGTTTTCAGGTATTCCGCGTAACCGCCTTCCTTGATGTTCAAGCCGGGGAATGCGCCGTCTTCCGCTTGCATGTCGTGACCTCGGCGACAGGACAGACAAGTCCCATCCGTGCCTGAAATCAGCGGGTGCAAGATCACAGGGTCGCCTACTTTGAAATTTGTCACGTCGGAACCGATTTCTTCGACCCAACCAGCATTTTCATGCCCCATGACGCACGGCAAAAGCGTGTTGTCAGGGTCTTGGATATGCCGCCACACCCCTTCGATGATGTGCAGATCGGTGCGGCAAACGCCTGCTGCGCCAATTTTCACGATCACGTCCGAAGATTTCACAATCTTCGGCTCGGGAAGATCCGCTTCTTGGACCCACAGGTCCTTCTGCATGGACGGATCGTATTCGTATAGAACCTGAGCTTTCACGGCTTTCCTCCTCGAACAGTTCGTTGGGGGAGAAGGTCGGTGAGAGCGCTAGACTTTAATATCGTAATACGTGTCCAGTTTTCGGCCAGACTCGGCGAAATAGTGTTCAGTTATTGAACAGAGCCATGGCTTTCGTGGATAAGTGGACTACAATAAAAGTCATCATATCAAGCAGTAACATTTGGGATGGATATGAAGGATGACTCATCACAGACCCCGTCTGACGGGTTGGTCGAAGCGCCATTACTTAGCGCGCAGGTCGCTGAGAGTTGGGAGCGTTGCCAGTTTGCTGGACTTCGACGGGAAGACCCCCTGCGCTCCGTCATGCTCCATGCCTCAGAACTGCGCGAGAAGCGGGAGCAGAACAATGCGCTGATCCAGCTCGCGCAAACAGAACTGCAAGAGCTGTTCTCGCAAGTCGCCGGTTCGAACTATGTCGTCGCCTTTGCGGACAATACCGGGACCATCCTCGAAGCCATCCACGACCAAGAATTCTCCTCCAGCAGCGCCAGCCGTATGGTGGTGCCGGGTTCGATTTGGCAGGAAGATATCCGTGGAACAAACGCGCTGGGTCTGTCGATCGCGACCCGTCGCGCTTCTGTGGTGGATGGCGGTGAACATTACTTGAGTCGTCTCGATCAAATCTCCTGTTTTGCCTGTCCGGTCCGCAATTCGCGCAACGAAGTGGTGGGGGTTATTGATGCCTCGACCGACGCCCGCTCGCGCCAGCGGCACACGCTGGCTTTGGTGAAGCTTGCTTCTGTTAATGTCGAAAACCGTCTGTTTCGATCCGAACACGCTGGCGCGTTGGTCCTCGGATTTCACCCCCGAAAAGAATACCTCAACACCACCAGCGCTGCTCTGCTGGCGCTGAATGAAGACGGTTTTGTGGTGGGGGCGAATGGCAGTGCGCAAGAGATGCTGCAAGGCTCAGATTTGAGCCGGCCGATCGCCTTTGAGAATCTTTTCGACGCGCGCTTCTCGACGCTGCTGCAGGAGGTGCTGACCCGAGGGACGGCGATGGTCAAAGACCACATGCGCTCGACGGTTTACTTCACCATCAAAGAAATCGGTCACTTGATGCGGTACATCAACAAGATCCATTTCTCAGCCCCTGAATCGCGCATTTTTGGCGGTGTATCAAAGGCGCCCAGCCAGCCAACACCTCAGCCAAAAGCTGCAACCGACGCGCGCGACCCGCAGATCCTCGCGCAGCTGGATAAGCTGGAAGAGAGCTTGGCAGATGGTGGTGCCTTGGTGTGTCACGGACCCTATGGTGCCGGAAAATCCGTCATTGCCCGCCAGCTTCTGACGCGGGTGTCGCCCGGCTCACCTGTCCTCGAGTTGGACTGTGCGCTGATCGATGGGCGGACGTACGAAGGTCTGCTGTTTGGCAACGGGGGCCGTCTCGGGTACTTCGAGCCTGATTTCATGTCGCCGGTGACGACGACTGATCCCCGCCAAAGCCATGATACGGAGATGTCGCGTGTCTTCTCCGGCAAGATCCAGAAATCGGCCAAGGGCATGCTGTACCTGCGCAATGCAGAGAAGATGCCGGAGAGAATGGCGGATGATTTGCTGCGTGTAATCCGTGCAATGGAAACACCCGATCCCGACCACCACAAGTTCCATATTTTGTTGCCAAACCTTTTGGTCCTTGCCTCGTCCCGTTCGCGTGAAGAGTTTGCAGAATGCGCCTCGCCTGCCCTGCGGGAGTTGCTCGCTGAAATCCCGGACGAGCTGGCTGTTCCATCGCTGAATGAGCGTATGGACATCGATTACGTGATCCGCAGCACGGCAACGGGGTTGGATGATAGTAAGATTTTGACCGTGGAAACCGTGCGGTTGCTCTCGCAAACCTACTGGCCTTCGTCGATCCGGTCGATGCGAAAGACGCTGCGCCAGATCTTGCGGGCTAGCACCGATCAGTACGTCAGGCCCCAGCAGGTCGCGCCTTTCCTCTCCACTGAGGAAGATGAAGTACAGCCTTGCCCGTCGTGCTCGGACGGCGTGATCAAGCGGGACAAGTGCATGACCATCCGCCGGACGTGGCTGCAGAATGACGGCAACATATCGCTTGTTTCACGGAAGCTGGGGCTATCCCGAACAACCATCTATGCGCATCTGCCGACCGTTGAGGCTGTCGTCGACTTGGGCAAAAAGTAATAGTCGCTGCCGATTCAGACTGCCGCCTGATCCTTGGTTTTGGCACCGAGCACCAGCGTTATACCGATCAGACTGAGCAAAGGCCCGAATTTGAGCGATTAAATGAGGCCTCTAACAACAAGGATGGCCGTGGCGGCACTCACCGCTACCACCATGTATAGAAGCAACAGACCGGTCCGGTAAGCACTCGGATAGTGAGGCAGCTCAGGGTCTATGACGAGTCGGAAGGCCATCGGGAAAAGAGTGCTGATTGTAATGGTCAAATAGCAGGTGATGAACATCACATCACCGTGCATCAAAGCATTGTTTTGCGGGGCGATTTGCTCATAAGACGACCGTAAAAATAGCGCCGCTAGCAGCAAAGTGACTTGGACACCAATCTTCCAGGGTATCCGCTCGAAGTTCCTGACATCCATGAAAAGAGATGTGAAAATCGAGATCATGATCATGGCGCCAAGAGGAAAGATAACGTCAAAGAATATCTGAATTCTGCTCTTTTCGAGGCGGTATGAGGCTCTAAGGGATCCGCCCTTTATCGTGACGTCTGTATTTGTATGTTTCCAACCTCTCAGGTTGCCCTCAAGCAGTCCCAACGCGTCCGATTTTGCACAGTCTTGGGCTTGCACTTGATCGAGGATATTGATGTCTACAAAGGCTTCAAGAAAGGGGTACTTGTTGAGCTCTGCACGAATGGGCAACGTGACTAAACTTCTCCTGACCGTTTGGCCGCTGTCTTGATTGATTTCACTGTTTAATCGGACAGCCGGTGATAACTGGCTTTTGATCGATGAAACGTCAAAAGGGCTATCTTCTGGCAGGCTAACCAGAAGCGTACCGCTCAGGGAGGTTAAGCTAATTTCTTTGACGTATTCGATTGCAAAGAAATTATTACCATCACAGTCCTTAAGTGATTGAGCATGGGCCGTTGAAGCATTTGTGCTGAATACTAAGGCTATAAAGATGCCGAAAACATAGGATGACCCGAGTCTTCGCTGCAAAATGAATGCGAGCATGCTGAAAAATGCGTTTTTGTAAGGAGCCAACGTTTTCTCTGCCCGTATCTTGAATACTCTTTTCACCAAGCAAAAATTAGTAGCATGAAAAATGAAGTGGCGCAGCGCTCCACGGGTCTTATTATTGAAATAGAGCGTAGGCCGTCCCTGCGGACATTGTAGAAGGCGTGAATGGGTCCATTACGAAAGCACCTTCGACTTGAGCCCAGTGAAGTCCGTGCTGGAAAAAGACGGCTCAGACGACTGTTGCTGCGCGATGTTAATGCAGCACTATCAGAAGGTTGAGGTGGTGGACCGTACAGGATTCGAACCTGTGGCCTAGTGATTAGGAATCACTCGCTCTATCCAACTGAGCTAACGGTCCAACGGTGATTTGCGCCATCATAGACGCTAATTTTGATCAGTCCATTACGGAGTTAGAAATTTTCCGTATTTGTCACTGAGAAATAGCAGGTCGAAAAAAGTCATATAAATCAGATATTTACGCTGGCGTGCCAGGTCATTGATCCGGTCGATTTAAGCCCCTTTGCCCGACAACTAAAGCGGCTTCAAGGCGGTGTGCGTCGGGCGTGTTTACCAGCGTTTGGCGTCTTCAACCGCTTTTGTCAGGGCTTCGGCAATGGCCGGTTCGCCCGCGGAATGTCCAGCTTGTTGGATCACCCGGACATCCAATTTCGGCCACAGCGCCTTGAGGGCAAAAGCCCCTTCCAGTGGGCAAATCATGTCAAAGCGACCGTGCACCAGAATGCCCGGCACGGTTGGGGTGGCCGAGAGCGCGGACAGCGCGCCGGCGCGGATGTCGTCAAAGAAACAGTGATGGGCGAGATAGTGCGCCTCCAGCCGGGCCATGCGCCAAGCCCCTTCAGAGCGGCCAAACCCGCGACTCCCCGCCAAGGAAGAACAGGCCGCCTCATAGTTCGCCCAAGCTTCTCCGGCGGCCAGTCGAACGGTGCTGTTGCGGCTGTTGAGTTGCTGCTGATAGCCATCGAGGGGTCGAGCGCGCAGGTCTTCGGGCAGAGCGTTGAGCCAGTTTTGATGGGCATCGGGGTAAAATTGCTTGAGGCCGTCGAGGAACCAATCTCGATCGCCCGCCCGACCCAAGAACAGCCCCCGCAGGATCATCCCGCGAACCCGGCTTGGGTGCGCGCCAAGGTAGGCCAGGGCTAACGTCGCTCCCCATGACCCGCCAAAAACCAACCAATCGGGCAGGCCTAGCGCTTCTCGCAGCGCCTCGATGTCAGCGACCAGATGCGGTGTTGTGTTTGCCTCCAGCCCACCAGAAGGGGTCGATTTACCGGCGCCGCGCTGATCAAACTGGATGATGCGATAGTGGTCGAGATCGAAAAAGCGCCGCGTCCACGCGTTTGATCCTGCGCCGGGCCCACCGTGCAAGCAGACCACGGGCGCACCGTCGGGGTTTCCGGCTTGCTCATAATAGAGTGTATGGCCGTCCGAAACGGCCAAATAGCCGTTATCGAAGGATTGATAGCGGGGATGTTGCGGAGAGTGTTCGACCTTGTCCATGCTTCACCCTATATCAGAGCTAACGCTTCACTTCACGAAATGAGATATGCCATGAGCACTGCAAACACGGCTGACGACCTGCAACTGGAAAACCGTGTTGCGACCCTGTTGGACCTCGCAACGAAAGTTGGGGCTGACGCGGCGGATGCAACCGTCTTTGGCAGCGATCAGATTTCGGTGGGCCGACGTATGGGCCAGGTGGAAACGCTGGAGCGTGCCGACAGTGCTGGGGTTGATTTGCGCGTGTTTGTTAACGGCCAAATCGCTCAAGTGAGCGGCAGCGACCTGACCGATGGTGGTTTAGAGCGTTTGGCAGAGCGGGCGGTGGGCATGGCAAAATACAGCCCCGCAGACCCATTCGCACAACTCGCGGACCCCGAACAACTGGCCACAGAGTTGCCAGCGCTTGAAACCTGCGATCCGGTCGAGCCAAGCACGGAAGACATGTTGAACCGCGCAGCAGAGGCAGAAGAAGCCATGCTGGGGGTTGAGGGCATAACCAACTCCGGTGGCGCTTCCGCCGGTTGGACGAAATCTTCGCTGGTCATTGCCACCACCAATGGCTTTTTGGGCAGCGTTCAATCAACACGCCAAGGGCTGTCCGTCAGCGGCATTGCGGGCGAGGGCGAAGCGCAGAAGCGGGACTACGACTATTCGCTCGCGGTTTACGGTGAAGACCTGAAAGACCCCCGCGAAATCGGCTTGGAAGCCGGGCGCCGATCCGTTCGGCAGCTGGGCGCAAAACAGGGGTCAACGGCGCAAGTTCCCGTGATTTTCGAGCCTCGGGTCGCTGTGCGCATGTTCGCGCTGCTCATGGGGGCAATCAACGGCGAATCCGTGGTTCGCGGTACATCTTTGCTGGCCGATCATGTCGGTAAACCGGTGATAGCGCCGGGACTCTCGGTCTTCGAAGACCCCTTCAAGCCGCGGGGGCAAGGCTCGCGGCCTTTTGACGGCGAAGGCTTGCCCGTGCGCAAGAATACGCTTTTCGATCAGGGCATTCTGACCACGCATTTGCACAACCTCGCCACGGCCAAGCAAGCCGGTGTTGAGCCGACAGGCCATGCCAGCCGGGGCGGTGCCTCAGTCGGGATTGGCTATGCGAATACGTGGCTTTCGCCCTCAGAGCTGTCGGTCGAGGAGATGCTGAAAGACGCGGGTGAAGCGTTTTACGTGACATCGCTGATGGGGCAGGGCGCGAACATGATTACGGGCGATTACAGCCAAGGCGCAACCGGCTTTTGGGTGCGCAATGGCGTATTGGCTGAGCCGGTTGAAAGCATGACATTGGGTGGCAAGCTGCAAGATATGTGGATGGCCATGTCCACGGCCAGTGATTTGACATGGTTCGGCGGCATGGGCGCGCCAACGCTGCAAATGACCGGCCTGACGATCGCCGGAACCTAATCTGGCGATCAGGCAGATGGTCACCTTGGCGCTCTACCGCTTGATAACGCTGCTGGCGGCACCCTTTGTCGCACTGGCGCTACTGATGCGCGGAGATGGCGTCGAGACCGTGGGGCATCGCTTGGGCCTTGTGCCGGGTAAAGCGCGCGGAACGCTGTGGTTTCATGCGGCGTCCGTGGGCGAGTTTCGTGCGCTCAAACCCTTGATCCTCATGGACTGGGGCCGGGATGTGGTTGTGACGGTGCAGAGCCGCCAAGGGCTGGCTGTGGCGCGGCGGGAGTTGCCGCCGCATTTCACCGTGCTCCCCGCGCCGCTGGATGCGCCGTTTGTTGTTTCAACCTTCGCCGCACGCATGAAACCCGCAGCGCTGGTCTTGGTGGAAAGTGAGCTGTGGCCGGGATGGATGGCGACGCTTAAACATCGGCGCGTTCCTGTGGTTCTGCTCGATGGCGCATTGTCAGCAACCAGCGCTCGCCGATGGCGGCGATTGCGCGGATTGGCCCAGGTGATTGGGGGCGGTTTGGCGCAGGTGACGACGAGCAGCTCGGCCAAGAAACAGGCGCTTGATGCCGTTGGCTTTGGTCCCGCAACCCTCGCCCTGCCGCTAAAGCTCGCTGGCAACGCCTTGCCGGTTGATGCCGCTTTACAAACGCAATGGGCCGAGTGGCGCGGTTGCGCGCCGCTCGTCATTTTGGCAAATGCGCATCGCTCGGAGATTGATGCTCTGAAAGGCGTGTTGGACACGGCAGATCCCGCCGCAAAGATCATCATTGCACCCCGTTATCCGGCGCAAATTTCGGCATTCGAGCAGGTCTTTGGCGCGGCGGATGAACGGCTAGCGTATTGGACCAGCTTCGGCACCTTGGGCTCGCTTTTTGCCCTAGGCGGGACAGTGGTAATCGGGGGCGGGTTTGACGCTAAAATCGGGTCTCACAACCCGCTTGAAGCGTTACGAGCGGAATGCGCGGTGGTGCGAGGCCCGCATCCGGGAAAGCAGGCCGATGTGATCGCTTTGCTGGAGCAGCAAGGGATGATGGTGCCGGCCCCCGCGTGGCCCACCGGCGGACCCGATCTCGGCACGCTCGACCGCCTTGCAAACACAGCCCTGAAACAGGCGCGTTCGGCCATCGACAGCGTGCTTTAGAGCAGGGAGCCTTGGTCGTCGGCTGGCGGGCTGGGTTTTTTGGGGCGAGAAGCGGGTTTTGCAGGTGGCGTTGGCGTTCCGCCCTGACCGGCAACCACGTCTACGGCGCCGTCGATGAAGTGCAGCTTCAGCCCCATCCCCTCAGTAACGGCACCAGCACGCGGCACCACTTCACCATCAGCGGAACTGACCCAAACATAGCCCTGTTCCAGCAATCGATCTCGGCTTTTGGCAAAGGAGTCCAGCAGGCGCTGGGCGTTGTCGAGGGTCTGCTTGTGCTGTGTCAGGTTTCGCGTGCTGGCCTGTAGCAGGCGATCGGCGAAGCGCTGGGCTTGCACGTTTTGCCCAAGCGTTTGCAAGCGTTGCCGGGATGCTCCGCTCAAGCGATCCCCCAAACTGCTGGTTTGTTCGGCCATTCGGTGCAGTTTTTCGCGAGGATGCCGGACTTTGGCCGACAGGGTTTCCAAGCGGCTTTTTTGCGCTCGAATAGCGGTTTCTAGCGCGCGATCAAGGCGTTGGTCGAGCACGTCAAGCGATTGTCTGCGCTCGTGCAACAGCCGGCTGGGATCGCCCAGACCGCGCGTGAGGCCGGAGAGGTCGGATCGGGCGAGCGTCACGCGGCGCTGAAGCCCGCGACCCAGTCGTGAGCCAAATTCCTCGATGCCGAGCAAAAGGTCGGCGCGAACGGGTACGGCCATTTCTGCCGCCCCGGTTGGCGTAGGCGCGCGTCGGTCGGCGACGAAATCGATCAGGGTCGTATCGGTCTCATGCCCCACGGCGGAAATGACGGGAATGGTGCTTTCGGCAACAGCACGCACCACGGCTTCTTCGTTGAAGCCCCACAGGTCTTCGAGTGAGCCACCTCCGCGGCCAACAATCAGGACATCGGGACGCGGCACAGAGCCACCTGCGGGTAAAGCGTTGAATCCGCGAACGGCTTTGGCGATGTCGGGGGCGGCTTTCTCCCCCTGTACCGCGACGGGCCACAAAATCACATGGCGCGGGAAGCGGTCGCTGACGCGGTGCAGAATATCGCGAATAACCGCACCGGTTGGCGACGTCACAACGCCGATGACACGGGGCAAAAACGGAATGGGCAGCTTGCGGTCTTGGTCAAAGAGACCTTCTTCCATCAAGCGCTTGCGGCGATCTTCCAGCAGCTTCAGCAGGGCGCCTTCGCCCGCCAGCTCCATCGATTCTATAACGACTTGATACTTTGAGCCGCCGGGGAAGGTCGTCAGCTTGCCCGTGACGATCACTTCCATGCCTTCTTCTGCCCGGATCGACAACTTGGACACCGCGCCCCGCCAGCAGACAGCGTCAATCACCGCCTTTTCATCTTTGAGCGTGAGGTAAAGGTGCCCAGAGCGGTGATAGTTGGGCCGCGAGATCTCGCCGCGGATGCGCACGCGATCAAACGTCGTTTCAACCGTCCGCTTCACCGCTTGCGCGATTTCCGTGACGCTGAATTCGGGAGCGTTGGAGGCTTGAGGGGCGTCTTGGCCGTCGAAGTCGAAAATGTCCATAATGTTGGCTTAGCAGCTCAGCGACGCTGGGCAAAGAACCGCTTGAGAACTTCTCCACAGCGGCTTTCTTCGACGCCAGCGATGACTTCGGGTGCGTGGTGGCAGGTTGGTTGTGCGAACACGCGTGGACCGTGATCCACACCGCCGGATTTTGGGTCTGGTGCGCCATAGTACAGCCGCCGAAGCCGGGCGAGCGAGATGGCGCCTGCGCACATGGGGCAGGGTTCGAGCGTCACGTATAAATCGCAGTCATAGAGCCATTTTGACCCCATCGCAGCGCTTGCTTGCCGTATGGCCAGAAGCTCGGCGTGGGCGCAGGGGTCTTGCTCGCCTTCAACCTGATTGCGTGCGGTGGCGATGATGACACCGTCGCGCACGATCACGGCCCCGACGGGCACTTCCCCCGCCCGTTCCGCCTCAAGGGCTGCGGCGAGGGCGTCTTCGATAAAGGCGAGGGTCATGGCTGCGGTTAGACCTGTGTGCCGCCGACGGTGATGGCGTCGATTTTACAGGTCGGCTGTCCAACCGTAACCGGCAGGCTTTGCCCGGCCTTGCCACACATGCCTACGCCCTTTTTGATGGCGAGGTCATTGCCGACCATAGACACGCGGCGCATCACTTCAGGGCCATTGCCAATGAGCGTTACGCCTTTGATCGGTTCAGCAATTTTACCGTTCCGAATGCGGTAGGCTTCGGTGATTTTAAAGGTGAATTGGCCGTTGGTGATATCCACTTGCCCACCGCCAAAATCGACGGCGTAAATGCCATCTTTGACGGACGCGATGATCTCAGCCGGGTCGTCATTACCGGCGGCCATAAAGGTGTTGGTCATACGCGGCATCGGTGCGTGCGCGTAAGACTCGCGGCGGCCATTCCCGGTCGCTGCTACCCCCATCAGTCGGGAATTCATGCGATCCTGCATGTAACCGACCAGCTTACCGTTTTCGATCAACACATTGCGTTGTGTCGGCGTGCCTTCGTCGTCGATGGCGAGCGAGCCACGGTGATCGGTCAGCGTGCCGTCATCGATGATCGTTACCCCCGGGGCTGCGACCATCTCCCCCATCATGCCGGCATAGAGCGAGGTTTGCTTGCGATTAAAGTCGCCCTCTAGCCCGTGGCCCACGGCTTCATGCAGCAAAACACCGGGCCAGCCGGGGCCGCAGACCACCGTCATTTCGCCCGCCGGGGCGTCGACGGCTTCGAGGTTGACTTCAGCTTGGCGGATGGCTTGCTGAATGGCTTCTTCCCACGCCAATTCGCCAATGTGCGGATCGAGCGCCGTGCGACCGCCAAGCGCAAAGCCACCCGCTTCGCGCTTGTCGCCATCTTGCAACATGACCGAGACCCGCATCGATGACATGGGCCGGGAGTCACTGACGCGAAAACCGCCCGGACGCAGGATGGTGACATCCTTGTGCGCGGTGGACAGCGCAACCGTCACCTGACGCACGCGAGGGTCCGCAGCCCGCGCGGCCGCGTCGATGGTTTGCGCCAGCGATACTTGGCGTTCAAACGAAGGACCGGACTCGATAACGTCTTCGTCGGTGTAGGGGCGCTGGTTGGTGCCAGATGGGTCTACGGCGAAGCTGCCGCCACCAGATTTGGCCGCCGCCGCTGCTGTCTGTCCGGCGCGTACCAGCGAGTCTTCAGTCAGGCGATCCGAGTGGGCATAGCCCGTCAGCTCACCAGCCACAGCGCGTAAGCCAAAGCCGCGATCTTCGTCGTAAGAGGCACGCTTGAGCCGTCCATCGTCAAAAACCAGCGTTTGAGCCTTGGAGTGTTCCAGGTACAGCTCGCCATCATCAGCGCCGGACAGCGCCGACTCCGTTTTTGTCAAAGCAAGGTCTGGGTCGAGGTCGAGGTCAGGAAGCAGCGGCAGGCCCATATTCAATCATCCTAAGCAAAGGTGCGTTGCAGAGTCAGGTAGGCTCTGCGGTCAACATTGCCAAGTCTAACGTTTTCTAAAGCCACGAATAGCAGATTTCCCGCGTCATTACGCCCTGCGGCTCACCTATGACTTTGCTTGTGAAAGTATGTCGTCTAAGAACACACCGAAGCAGGCGGAGAGCGGTGTGGTTTCTCCCATTCGGCCCCGCCCATTCGCTTAACATTTTAACGGCAAGTAGACAGGTCCCATGGTGCGGATTTTCAAAACGTTCATGCTCGCGTTGTCCCTCTTTTTGATGACCAGCGCAGCGGCCCAAGCTCAAGTTACGGTACAGGGCGTGCCGGTTGAGCGTGGTCTTGGCTTCCAAGACCCTGCAACTCCAATCATGGAGCGTGCAGTCGCGCAGTACAATGTGCTGATCCTTCCGATTATGGCAGCGGTGACGGTGTTCGTTCTCGTCCTTCTGCTGTGGACATGCTGGAGGTTTCGGGAGCAGGAAGGTCGCCAGCCGAGCACGGTGACACACAACACGATGATCGAGGTGGTCTGGACAGCTGTTCCCATCTTGATTTTGGTGGTGCTGTTTATCCCGGCGATGCGTTTTCTGTACTTCAATGAGAACGGCCCCGACATGCTGATCAACGGCGAGCGCGGCTACGACAAGCACGCTGAGCTGGTGATTCAAGCAACGGGTAACCAGTGGAACTGGTCCTACGAATACCTGTTATATCGTGATGAAAACGGTGTGGAGACGGACGTCTCTGGTATCGAATTCACGGCCAACATGCTTTCACGGGATGCTTTGCTGGCAGACCCTCGTCGCGATCAAGGCCTGTACAAGGGTGAAGCCGATTACCACGTGGTCATCCCAACCAACACGGTTGTGCGCTTCAACGTAACCGCTTCCGACGTTTTGCACGCCTTTGCGATGCCAGCGTGGGGTGTGAAGATTGACGCGATCCCGGGTCACATGAATGCGACTTGGGCTTTGGTTAACGCAGACAAGGCTGGCCTTTACATCGGTCAGTGTTCTGAGATCTGCGGCGACCGGCACTCTTTCATGCCAATCGCGGTTGATGCATTACCCAAGGATGAGTTCCTGACGTGGGCGGCAACGGCCAAGCAAGAGCTAGAAGGTGGCGCTATCGGCCCATCCCTGCCAGCGGTTTACGACAACCAAGTCGCGGCAGCGAACTAAGACAGACCGTATGCGAGACTGAAAGGCGACGTCTTTTCGGTCTCGGATACGACAATGAATACAGGCCAAAGATTCAAGGAAGAGACTATGGCTTACGCAGCAGATCACGCAGCCGATCATCACGATCACAAGCCCAACCCATTTTGGCGTTGGTTTGGTTCAACGAACCACAAGGACATTGGTACGCTGTACCTCGTGTTCTCCGTTATCACTGGCCTTATTGGTGCAGCGCTTTCCGTCGTTATGCGGATGGAGCTGTCTGAGCCGGGTGTAGAATTCCTCGTTCGGGCCGATGGCGAGCCCAACGGTCACTTCTGGAACACCATCATTACCGCTCACGGCGTTATCATGATCTTCTTTGTGGTCATGCCGGCGCTGATTGGTGGTTTTGGTAACTGGTTTGTTCCGCTGATGATTGGCGCGCCAGACATGGCGTTCCCGCGGATGAACAACATCTCATTCTGGTTGCTCGTCCCTGCTGTGATCTTCGGTATCTTGTCCGCTGTCGTCGGTGGCGGCGCGGGTACGGGGTGGACGTTCTACCCGCCGCTATCCGTCACGCAGCCGGAAAGTATGTCGGTCTCCTTGGCGATTTTCGCGCTCCACATGGCGGGTGCATCGTCGATCATGGGTGCGATCAACTTCATCACGACGATCCTGAACATGCGCGCACCGGGCATGACCCTGCACCGTATGCCGCTGTTCGCTTGGGCGATGTTGGTTACAGCATTCCTGCTGTTGCTTGCTGTCCCTGTATTGGGCGGCGCGATTACGATGCTGTTGGCTGACAACGCGCTGGGAACTTGTTTCTTCTGTGCCGAAGGCGGCGACCCGGTGTTGTTCCAGCATCTTTTCTGGTTCTTTGGTCACCCTGAAGTGTACATCATGATCCTGCCGGCTTTCGGTATCGTAAGCCACGTGATCAGCACGTTCTCCCGCAAGCCAATCTTCGGCTACCTTGGGATGGCCTACGCGATGGTTTCCATCGGCTTCATCGGCTTCGTTGTGTGGGCTCACCACATGTACACCGTTGGCATGCCGACAAACGTTCAGGCGTACTTTACGCTGGCAACCATGGTTATCGCGGTGCCAACCGGGATTAAGATTTTCTCATGGATCGCGACCATGTGGGGCGGCTCGCTTCGCTTCACCACGCCGATGCTTTGGGCGATTGGTTTCATCTTCCTGTTTACCCTTGGTGGTGTGACAGGCGTGATGCTGTCGATGGCGCAGTTCGATAAGCCGCTGCACGACACCTACTTTGTTGTTGCGCACTTCCACTACGTGCTGTCCATGGGTGCCGTCTTTGGCATCTTCTGTGGCTGGTATTACTGGATTGGCAAAATGTCGGGCCGTCAGTACCCCGAGTGGGCCGGTAAGTTGCACTTCTGGACCTTCTTCATCGGTGTAAACGTGATTTTCTTCCCGCAGCATTTCTTGGGGATGCAGGGGATGCCGCGCCGATACATCGACTATCTTGATACCCAGGCGTTCTACAACATGATCTCAACGTGGGGTGCATACCTGTCGTTTGGTTCGACGCTCTTCTTTATTGGCCTCGCCATCTACACTTTGGTTGCGGGTCGCCGTGTCGGTGACAGCTACTGGGGTGACGGTGCCACGACGCTGGAGTGGACTGTATCTTCGCCTCCTCCATTCCACACGTTCGATGATCTGCCACAGATTGAACCTGAGGCCGCTCACTAAGGGCAAATATGACGACTATTGTCGACGAGAAGAACGCAGCCGCTGACGAATCTTCCAAGATTACAGCTGCTGAGTTGAGTGAAAAAGACGCGCCACAGAACCCTTCTGTGGCGCGCGCTTATTTTCAATTGCTAAAGCCGCGCGTGATGACGCTTGTGGTTTTCACAGCTGCGGTCGGTCTCTGGCTCGCACCCGGTGAAATCGAAGCGTGGCGAGCCGTGCTTGGCCTGCTGATCCTGGCCATCGGTGCCGGAGCCTCTGGCGCGCTGAACATGTGGTACGACCGTGACATCGATGCGGTCATGTCCCGCACGGCCAAGCGGCCCATTCCAAACGGCGACGTAACGCCAAACCATGCGCTGATCTACGGCCTCGTGCTGTCGATTGGATCGGTGATTGCGCTTGGTTTTGTGACCAACTGGGTCGCAGCGGGCATACTCGCCTTTACCAACGCGTTCTATGTCGTGATCTACACCATATGGCTCAAGCGCCGAACCGCGCAGAACATTGTCATTGGTGGCGCAGCCGGTGCGTTCCCGCCCATGATTGGCTGGGCCATGGTTTCGGGCGATATCACGTGGGTCGGCTTCGTGCTGTTCAGTCTGATCTTCCTGTGGACCCCGCCGCACTTCTGGGCTTTGGCGTTGGTCAAGGAATCCGAATACGGCGCGGTCAACGTGCCCATGCTGCCGAACGTTGCTGGCGCTAAAGAAACCAAGCGCCAAATCGTGATCTACACTGCCGCCATGTCGTTGACGGGTCTGGTGCCGTTCCTGCTTGGCGCGGCTGGCTATATTTACTTTATCGTTGCCTTGGCTTTTGGGGCGCTGTTCATGGTCAATGCATGGCAGTTGATGCGCGGCGATTCGCTCGCACCGGCAAAGCGGATGTTCGGCTATTCTATCTTCTACCTCTTCTTGATGTTCGGCTTGTTGCTGTTCGACGCACGAACGCACGTAAGCCTGACGTGGATCTAAACCCTGTTTTTGTTGGAGGCCGTCGAAAATGGCAGACAAAAAAGACGATAAGCGCCCTGAATGGACCAAAGGCCGGTCCAAGGGCAATTGGATCATCCTAGCGGTGCTCGTGGTGTTCGTTATTGGCTGGTACGGTTTCTTCCTCGCCAACACCGCCTCACGCGCAGCAGGCTAAGTCGGAATGACAGCACAGCAGCAGCCACAGCCTCGCTCAACCCAGTCAAAGAACACCCGCGTCCTTCTGATCGCGCTGGGGGTGATTTGCTTCATGCTGGTGTTGGTCGCGACGGCGCCGGCGGCCTATCGCAAGTTCTGCGAAATCACGGGCATCGCGGGCACCACGCAAGTGGCCAGCGCCGCTGAACTCGCCGTCGCGGAGCAGGCCGCGCAAGCAGGTGGGCTGGGTGAAATCGAGATCTTGTTTACAGCGTCTGTTGAACCGTCGCTGGACTGGAAATTTCGGCCCAAGCAGCGGACGATTACGCTTCCCATTGGTGAGCAGCGTCAAATCGAATATGTGGCGAAAAATCAATCGAAAACGATGATTACGCGGGGGACGGCAACGTTCAACGTGACGCCGCTTCAGGCCGGGCGCTACTTTTCGAAAATCCAGTGTTTCTGCTTCGAAGATCAGCAGCTTGAGCCGGGGCAAGCCGTTGATATGCCAGTGGTTTTCTACGTCGATCCCGCCATTCGGGATGACCCGGATATGAAGGATTTGCGGCAGATCACGCTGGCCTACACCTTCTTCAACGCCGCAGATTAATCGGGCAGGCCGGACGCTTTCCAAAAACGCAAAGGTCCGAACCGCTGATAGAGCGTTGCACCGCCGCGCCGCGCCCCTTAGAAGGGGGGTCATGTACAAATTCTAGCATAAGGACATCCAGCGATGGCTGACGCACATCACGGTCCGAACCACGACTATCACTTGCTCGAGCCGTCCATTTGGCCGCTCGCAACTTCGCTCGCTGTCGGCGTCTTGCTGTTTGGCGCGGTGTTGATGTTCCACAATAACCCCAGTCAAGCTGACGGCCTGATGAACACGCTGATGGATGCGCGTTGGTTTATCGTCGGTCTCGGCGGCGCAGGCTTTATTGCGTCCGTGTTTGGCTGGTGGAGCGACGTGATCAAGGAAAGCCGCCAAGGCGATCACAAGCCAGTGGTCCAGCTTGGCTTGCGCTATGGGATGCTGTTCTTCATCGCGTCCGAGGTGATGTTCTTTTTCGCGTTCTTCTGGGCGTACTTCAACTTCGGTGTCACCGAAGAAGTCTGGCCGCCACAGGGGACAGACACGTTCAATCCCATCGACATGCCGCTTTACAACACCGTGATCCTGCTGCTGTCCGGCGTGACGGTAACATGGGCGCACGAAGCGATCCGCCATGGCGACCGCCGCGACTTCCTGCTGTCCTTGGGTCTAACGGTTCTGTTGGGCATTCTGTTTACCTGCATGCAGGCTGTTGAGTACTTTGAAGCCTTCGCTGTCTACGGCTATGGCTATAATGCCGAAGGCGTGGTGGAGACCTACCCATCGACCTTCCTGATCGCAACCGGCTTCCACGGTTTCCACGTGATCATCGGCACGACGTTCCTTGCGGTGTGCTGGTTCCGGGGTTTGGCGAACAACATGACCAAGGAAAAGCACTTCGGCTTCGAAGCTGCGGCTTGGTACTGGCACTTCGTCGACGTGGTGTGGTTGTTCCTTTACGTGTCCATCTATTGGGGCATTTTCGATCGCGGTTAAGCGATCCGTTGCACGCGGGGAAAATATGACAAAAGAACCGTCTTTTCCCCGCCGTACATCTGCCGAGGCCGTGGGCCTCGGTATCAAGCAGAGATGCCCCCAATGTGGGCAAGGCTCGCTTTACCAATCTTTTCTCAAAGTCCGCGCCAGCTGCGAATCCTGCGGTTTGGATCTCAGCCGCGAAGACAGTGGCGACGGTCCCGCCGCCTTTCTAATTTTCGGCATTGGTGGTGTGGTTTTGTTCTTGGCGCTGGTCGTTGAATTAGCGGCCCAACCGCCTTATTGGGTTCATTTCAGCATCTGGTTGCCGCTGGTTTTGGTGCTGTTCTGGCTGCTCGCTCCCCGAGCCAAGGCCATCTTTATCGCCCTGCAGTATCTGAACAAGGCGTCCGACAGCGGCAGCGCGAAATATAAGTGATCGGCGCACCATGAATCGACGCTTCCAACCTCGCCCATTGATGTACCTGCTGGCTCTGCCGTGCTTTGCGCTGCTGTGTGGTTTGGGCGCGTGGCAGCTGCAGCGGCTTGCGTGGAAGCAAACGCTGCAGGCAAACCAAGCGGCGCTCAACGCGACACCGGCGATTGAGACCGATGCCAGCCATCCGCTGTTTGGGTTGGAGGACCATTATCCGGTCGTTCTGACCGGCACACTCGATCTTTCAAAGGCGATTGGCTTTTTTGGTCGATCCTTGAATGGACAATCGGGCCAGGATTTCTATGCGCCGTTGACGCTGTCCGATGCACAGATCGCGTGGGTGAAACTGGGCTTTGCACCAAGCTATGATCCCGCCGACACGCCCATTGCCTTTGGCGCCCTGCCGCGTGGACAGGTTTACGCGGGCGGTTGGCGCGGCAACCCGGCCTTTGACCCCGGAAACCAGCCAGAGCGCGGCATGTGGGCCGTCGCCGACCCCGCAGCCATGTCGCTTCACGCCGGGCTGGATCCAGAGGTCACGGTGCCCATGTTGGTTGAGCTAACAGAATCCTTGGGCGAACGCAGTCCCTTTACCCCCAATCCCACAAACAACGCACTTCGCAACCCGCATCTAAGCTACGCCGTTCAATGGTTCAGCTTTGCGTTGATTTTGGCGGTGTTTGTGTTGATCCTAAGCTTTCCGAAACGAGGAGACGCGGCATGACCAATTACACTGCGATGGAAGCCTTGAACGCCAAGGCCGGGACGTTGTCCGAAGCGCTGTCGATCCTGTATTGGGATCAGCAATCGATGATGCCGAGCGGCGGTGGCCCCAGCCGTTCCGATCAGACCGCGCTGTTGGAAACCATGGTGCACGACATCACCGCAGGCCGCGCGCTCGGTGAAGCCATTGAAGCCGCAGAAGGCGATAACGCCCTGAACCCTTGGCAGCGCGCGAATGTCGAGGAAACCAAGCGCTCGTATATCCGTGCGACGGCCATTCCTTCTGATCTGGTCGCGGCCAAGTCCAAAGCGGAAAGCCACGCGCTCGCCATTTGGCAGGAAGCGCGCCCCAACAACGATTTTGCCGCCGCACTCCCGGCTTTGCGCGATTGCTTCAATCTCGCCAAACAGGCCGGTCAGGCCATCGCCGACAAAACCGGCCAGCCGCTCTATGAAGCCATGATCGATGGGTTTGAACCGGGGCTGACCGTCGCGCAAATCGACGCTGTTTTCGATGATTACGCAGCCTTTTTGCCAGACTTTCTCGACGACGTTCTGGCGGCGCAACAGGCCCGCGGCGAACCCCTGCCGCTCGATGGTCCCTTTGACATCCAGACACAGCGACATGTGTTTCAGGATATTATGAAGGCTGTCGGCTTCGATTTCGATCATGGTCGCCTCGACACATCAGCGCATCCGTTTTGCGGCGGCACCCCGGCGGACGTTCGCATGACCACGCGCTACCGCGACGAAGATTTCATGGACGCGATGATGGGCGTTTTGCATGAAACCGGTCACGCGCTTTACGAACAAGGTCTGCCCAAGGATTACGCGCGCCAGCCGGTCGGCCTCGCACGGGGGATGGTGCTGCACGAAAGCCAGTCCCTGACCATCGAGATGCAAGTGGTGCGCAGCCGCGCGTTCATGAACTATGCCGCGCCAATGCTGGCCAAGGCCTTTGGCAAGTCTGGACCCGCTTGGACGGGCGAGAACCTGTCACGCCACGCGGCTCGTGTGGAGCGATCTTTCATTCGTGTTGAGGCGGATGAAGTGACCTATCCCGCGCACGTAATTTTGCGCTATCGCTTGGAAAAGGCGCTGTTGTCCGGTGATCTCGATCTCGCTGATTTGCCAGCAGCGTGGGGCGACGGTCTAGAGGCGCTGCTCGGTATTCGTCCGAAGACGGACCGCGAAGGCTGCTTGCAGGATATCCATTGGTACTCCGGCGCTTTTGGCTATTTCCCGACGTACAGCCTTGGCGCCATGTGCGCGGCTCAAGTGTTCAATGCGGCGCGTGAGAATTTGGGCGATGTCGAAGCACAGATTGAACGGGGTGAGTTTGCCCCGCTGGTTCAATGGTTGCGGGACAACGTGCACGGCAAAGCGTCGTCTGGGTCCACGGACGAGATCTTAACCGCTGCGACCGGCTCTGGCCTCCGCGCTGACGCGTTCAAAGCGCATTTGCGCAAGCGTTACCTCGACGGCTAATCTGCTTTCACACCAACGCCTGAAACGGACCCCGATCATGCAGTATATTTCCACGCGCGGTGAAGCGCCAAAGCTCAGCTTTGATGATGTTCTTCTCGCTGGACTGGCCAACGATGGCGGCCTGTACGTGCCGGAAAGCTGGCCAAAGGTTGACGCAGAAACCATGCGCAGTTGGCGGGGACTGTCCTATCCAGAGCTGGCGGTCGAGGTCATGTTGCCTTTCGTGGAGAAAAGCATTCCGCGCGAAGATTTCGCCACCTTGGTCCAGCGGGCCTATGCCACCTTCCAACACAGCGCGGTAACGCCGGTTAAGCAGCTCGACACCAACGTCTACCTGCTGGAGCTGTTCCACGGCCCGACCTTGGCGTTCAAGGACTGTGCCTTGCAGCTGTTGGGGCACTTGTTCGATTACGTGCTGGAGCGCCGGAACGAGCGTGTGACCATCGTGGGCGCGACCTCTGGCGATACAGGTTCAGCAGCGATTGAGGCGATCAAAGGCCGCAAGCGCGCTGATATCTTTATTCTGTTCCCCGAAGGCCGGGTGAGCCCTGTGCAGCAGCGTCAGATGACGACGGTGAATGCTGAAAACGTTCATGCGCTGGCCGTTGAGGGCACTTTTGACGACTGCCAAGACCTCGTGAAGGCCATGTTCGCTGATGCAGATTTTCGGGGTGAAGTCAGCTTGTCGGCCGTGAACTCGATCAACTGGGCGCGGATCATGGCGCAGATCGTGTACTACTTCTGGGCCTCTCTGCGCTTGGGCGGACCGGATCGGGAAGTCGATTTTTGTGTGCCGACGGGTAACTTTGGCAACGTCTTCGCAGGCTACGCGGCGAAGCAAATGGGGCTTCCGATGGGGCGGTTGATGGTCGGATCCAACCGCAATGACATTCTGACGCGGTTTTTTGAGAGCGACGACATGTCGATACAGGGCGTTGAACCAAGCCTGAGCCCTTCGATGGACATTCAGATTTCGTCTAACTTTGAGCGTTACTTGTTTGATTTGCTGGACCGCAGCGGTTCTG
This sequence comes from uncultured Alphaproteobacteria bacterium, assembly GCA_905479265.1. Classification (GTDB taxonomy): domain Bacteria; phylum Pseudomonadota; class Alphaproteobacteria; order UBA7985; family UBA7985; genus UBA7985. The sequence continues at coordinate 78,445 of CAJQLX010000001.1, read as the reverse complement.
CGACCGCAAAGACCATGATCGATTTTCGCGCCTCGGGCCGCATGAGCGTCGGTCAGGGCGGCTGGGATCAGGCGAAGAAAGATTTTCATGCATTCTCGCTCGACGACGATAAGTGTCTGGACGCCATGCGGAAATGGTTCGATCAAACGGGCGAAGTCCTTGACCCGCACACCGTTATTGGCGTTGAGCACGCGGCGCAATTTGGACGCGATGGTGTGCCGACAGTGGCGCTTGCAACAGCGCATCCGGCGAAGTTCCCGGCGGCGGTTGAGCAGGCCTTAAACCACACGCCAGACTTACCGACACACCTAAGTGATCTTTACGATCGTTCAGAAAGCTTCACCTCGCTGCCAAACCAGTTAAAAGAGGTGCAGCAGCACGTGCGCAATCACCGAAGATACACTTAGTGTCCAAGGTTTCCGCGCCATGCGCGGGGAGGTTTTTTGAGCGTTAAAATCAGTCAACTCGATAACGGCTTACAAGTTGTTACCGATCCGATGGAGGGGGTGGAGTCCACCGCCCTTGGCTTGTGGTTCAAAGTTGGCGCGCGCTATGAGACCGCCAAGCTGAGCGGGATGGCGCATTTCATTGAGCATATGTTGTTCAAAGGCACCGACCGGCGCTCATCGTTTTCGATCAGTGAAGAAATCGAAGCGACAGGCGGGTATCTGAACGCCTACACCAGTCGCGAGAATACAGCGTTTTACGCGCGCATGTTGGCGCAAGATACGGAGCTGTGCCTCGATGTGCTTGCCGACGTGCTGCAACATTCGCGGTTTGAGCCGGAAGACATTGAACGCGAGCAAACAGTCATCAGCCAGGAAATCGCGCAGGCGGAAGATACGCCTGATGACGTGGTTTTCACCGATTTTCAGTCACAGGCCTTTGCGGGACAGGGTTTGGGGCAGTCGGTTCTGGGGTCACAACAGACCCTGAGCAACATCAATCGCGAGAATGCGATGGCGTTTTGGCAGTATCATTATCGGCCTGATAAGGCGATTTTGGTGGCCAGTGGCGGGGTCGATCATGATGCCTTTGTTCGGCTTGCGGAGCGCTTGTTCTGGCCCGATCGCGGTGAACGTGGTCCCCGTGAGATGCCGACGGCGGCAAAGTACACCGGCGGCGTAACGCTAAAGACCCGCGCATTGGAGCAGGTTCATACGGTTTTGGGCTTTGAGGGTGCGTCGATGACCGATCCTCGATATTTCGCCAGCGCCGTGCTTTCGACCTTGCTGGGCGGCGGATCGTCTTCGCGGCTTTTTCAGGAAATCCGAGAAAAGCGCGGGCTGGCCTATCACGTCGGGGCGCATACTTCAGGCTATGCCGATACCGGCCTGTTTGCGGTTTATGCGGGGACGGCGCCAGAGGCAGAAGCCGAGCTGCTCTCCGTCCTCATCGACGAGTTCAAGCGGTTGGTTGATACCAACGTGCCTGAGCTGGAAATCGAACGCGCGCGTGCGCAAATTCGTGCGTCTGTGCTCATGGGCCGAGAAAGCACATCCAGCAGGGCCGAAGACGCCGCACAGCAAATGCTGGTGTATGGCATTCCGCGGACCGTGAGCGACTTGATTGGCCAACTCGATGCGGTGGATGCTGCTGCGATTCGGCGTGAAGCGGAACTGATGCTGTCGAGCCCGGTGACGCTTTCAGCCATTGGGCCGCTGTCAGACACCGATACACTCTACGATATCAATCAGCGGCTGGCTTAGCCGGGCTAGGCGACGACGTCAGGCAGGATAACGGCTTGGGCGCATCTGACTTGGCCGTCGACGGTGGTCATGGACGGATCGCCATAAAGCACGTAGCCGTCCGACAATGCCTGAGACACTTTTTGGCAAAACTCGCGGCTGTCGAAGCCGGTGAGCAGGCGGTAGGCAAGCCGTTCCTTGGCGGGTGCTTCATCGTCGGCTTTGACGGTCTCAATGCGGTACTGCGCGGTCGCGTCGTCCACGGTGGCCCACGCCATTTCCTGCCATTTACCCTCTGCTTCGGCATAGGTGGCATAGGGACCAAAGCGGTCTGGCACGCCGGCCCATTCTTTGAATGACGTGTCCTTAAACGTACCGCCAATAACCCAGTACGCGCCCGCCGCGCCGAAATCGACATTTTCTTCTTCGATGTGAAAATGTGCGTTGCAGTCGTCCACGGTTTCCCATGCCAACCGCTGCCATTCTTTCAGCGCTTTGTCGTAGTCATCAAACGGACCTTCGCGGACTTCGGTGGTGCCTTCTGCGAGGTTCTTGAAAGCGGTCGATTCGTATTCGCCGCCTACGACCCAGAATTGACGCATGATTGTTGTCTCAACTGTTTTGTGATGTTGGACAGTTTCTTTAACCGGTCAAATCCCGGCTGTCATCGGCCAAGCTGGTAAATCAGGCGTGACCACCGATGGAAGCAAGCTGCCCCGGGTCGATGCCCAGTTTATCAATGGCTTGTTTCCACGCGGGTTCGTTCTCCGAGACAAAGATCAAGTCGTGGTCCGGTTCGATGCTGAGCCAAGCATTGGCTTCTAGCTCTTGCTCCAACTGTCCCGGCGACCACTGCGAGCAACCGAGCGCAATCAGATAATTCTCCGGACCAACGCCCTCGGCAATGTCGCGCAGGATTTCAACGGCTGTTGTCAGGCAAACGTCGTCCGTGACTTTGATGGTTGTGTCGTGGGTGTAGTCGGGGGAATGCAGCACGAACCCACGCTGTTCTTGCACCGGCCCGCCGCGTGTGACCCGCCCGCGCGGGGGAACAAGGGCATCGATCGACAGGTTTTCCAGAACTTCGGTAAACGTCAGCGCATGATGAACATGGTTCACGACCACACCCATTGCTCCATCTTCACCATGCAAGCACATGTAGATGACGGACTTTTCAAACAACGGGTCTCCCACGTGCGGCGTTGCCACCAGCAGCTTACCCTGCAAGCCGTAGGGTGTGTTTCTCATCGAAAAGTCTGGATCAGTCGCGATATCTTCCATGCGTGTAAGAGTAGGGGACAGCCGCCGGGTGTAAAGGCGCAAATCGGTCGTTTTGTGTTTCACATCTTTTCACAGGGATTGTTGAGGACAGTACACGCACTGCTCAGACGTACGTGATGCGACAGGAGCGTGAAAATTGCTTATGGGAGGGGGGAGAGACGCTTCAGCCCGCTTGCGGGACTATGAAAAACCAAACTCAGGCAACGTGTTCATTTTGGCAGGGAATCAATGACAGCACTCCAGCGCATTTTGCTCGGCTTCGCGGCCGTCGCAACGCTCGCCTTTGGCGCACCCGCAACCACGGCAACCGCAGATGCATCGTTTTGGATGCAAGGCGTCCAGTCCGAGGTTCGCGTTATTTCTCCCTATACCGCGACGGGAGAGAACGAGGCGACGGTGCCGCTGGGGCTTGAGTTCAAAATGAACGAGGGCTGGCACATCTACTGGCGCACCCCCGGCGAAGCAGGCTTGCCCCCGCAGCTGGATTATGGCCAATCCCTGAACATTCAAGATGTATCCTTTTCCTGGCCCGTGCCTGTTCGTGATGTGCAGTTCGGCATCGAGACCTTCATCTACAAAGACACCGTTGTCCTGCCTTTTGACGTGACGTTGCAGCAGCCGGGTCAGCCGTTGGATTTGCGGGGTCGCGTCGATTTCCTGATTTGTGAAGAAGTCTGCATTCCCGACACGGTGGACGTTGCCTTTAGCTTGCCGGGCGGACCGGCCCGCGTCGCTGCCAATGAAGCGGCGTTGCTCAATACTTTTGAGACACGGATTCCATCAGAAAATGGCGGCTCGGTTGGGCTGACGGTTGAGTCCATCGCTTTTGAGCCAACAACGGACCCAGAAAAACCAGCCCTGATCGGTCATCTGGTGACCAACGTCAGCTCCGTTTTCGAAATGACCAAACCCGATGTATTCGCTGAAGTGCCCGACGGGTATTTTGTGCGCAAGCCAACGGTCAGCTTGGCCGACGACGCGATGACGGGTTCGCTGCGCTCGCCAGTTTTTCGGGAGAATTGGGCCACGGCAGAACCGTCCGATGCCGCATTCACAATCACGGTCGCGGATGGCATTCGCGGCGTTGAACTGACGCCCTTCCGCTTGCTCGACGGTTTTGGCACCGGTGCCAAGGCCTTGGCGGCAACACCGGACGCGCTTGATTTGTCGCTACCGACCCTGCTGGGCATGTTGGTGCTCGCCGTCATTGGTGGCTTTATTCTCAACTTCATGCCCTGCGTGCTTCCGGTTTTGTCGCTGAAGATGTTTTCTGTGGTCTCGCATGGCGGGCAGGCTGATCGGAAAATTCGACTGTCTTTTGCCGCGACAGCAGCGGGGATTTTGGTCAGCTTTCTGATCCTCGCCTTGATCTTCGCAAGCCTTAAACTCGCAGGCGCGTCGTTCGGCTGGGGGGTACAATTCACGCAGCCGATCTTCATTCTGGCCTTGCTGGTGGTGTTGCTTGGCTTTGCGCTGAACCTGTTTGGCTTGTTCGAGATTCCAAACATTCCCGGCCTTGGCGGGTTGGGGGCAAATCAGCGTGGGTTCTTGGGGGACTTTACCTCTGGCATCCTCGCAACCTTGCTCGCAACCCCGTGCTCCGCCCCCTTCCTTGGCACAGCGATCGGCTTTGCGCTCGCCGCACCGGTGATGATCCTCATCCTGATTTTCATGTTCGTCGGGGTTGGCCTTGCGCTGCCTTACCTTGCCGTGATTGCTTTCCCAAAATTGGCGTCCGTCATGCCAAAGCCGGGCCGTTGGATGTTGCGGCTTCGTCAAGTGCTTGGCCTTGCGTTGGTGGTTACAGCCGTTTGGCTGTTGGGTGTTCTGCTCAAGCAGTGGGGCGTTGGATCTGATTGGCGCTGGGCTGCGGCACTGATCGCGGGTGCAGCCTTTGCCACGGGTGCGTATTTTGCCAAGTGGCGCACAGCGGGTCTTGGTGCGGCTGCGGCGGCGATCCCGCTCGCCCTGATCATCATTGCAAGCCCACAGGCTGCGGTGAGCAAGGATGCAATCTTCCAGCCCTTTACCGAGGCAGCTCTGCAGGCGGCTTTGGATGAGGGTAAAACGGTCTTTGTCGACGTGACAGCCGATTGGTGCCTTACCTGTAAAACCAACAAGATTCGCGCCATTAACGTCCCAGAGGTAAAAGCCGAATTGGCCAAGAACGACGTGGTCGCGCTGCAGGCTGATTGGACGACCTACGACCCAAGCATCACCACCTATCTGGCGTCTTTGGGGCGTCGAGCCATTCCTTTTGATGCTGTTTACAGCGGTAAAACGGGTGAGGTTGAGGTGCTGCCAGAGCTGCTATCCGCAAACAATGTGCTAGAAGCGCTTGATCGGGCGCGCTGAATGAACCATTTCTGAGGCATCGGTACCAAAACATGAAAAGAGATGCCTCACATGACAGTCAAAGTTGGCGACGCGCTTCCCGACGTAACGGTGAAGACTTGGGAAGACGGTGTGGCTGACCTTTCCATTGGCGCACTGACCGAAGGCAAAACCGCTGTTATTTTCGGTTTGCCCGGTGCCTTTACGCCCACGTGCAGCATTCGACACCTGCCGGGTTTTGTCGATCATGCCGAGGCGTTAATGGCCAAGGGTGTGGACGTCATCGCGGTTCACTCCGTCAACGATCCTCATGTCATGAATGCGTGGAACAAGCAGCAAGGGTCTGAGCACATTCACACCATTGCCGATTGGAATGCAGAGTTCGCTAAAGCGCTGGGTGTGGACGCGGACATGTCCCGCACCGGTTTGGGCATTCGCGCCAAGCGTTACGCGTTGATCGTGAAAAATGGTGAGATTACGTACTTTGGCGAAGGCGATTTAGAGGTATCCGGCGCCGAGGCTATTCTCGCAGCGCTCTAGGGCTCAGCAAATCTAGGATTTCCGAGACGGCATGGCGAGCCGAGCAAGCTCGTCGCACCGCTCGTTTTCCGCGTGGCCAGCGTGCCCTTTGACCCATTTCCATTCAACAGTGTGTCGAGACCGGGCCTCATCGAGGGCTTTCCATAAGTCCTCGTTCTTCACTGGCTTTTTCTGAGAATTTTTCCAGCCGCGTTTTTTCCAGCCATCGATCCAAGACGTAATCCCGTCTTTGACGTAAGTGCTGTCGGTGGTCAGTACGATATCGCATGGTCGCTTCAGGGCGTTGAGCGCTTCGATCGCGGCTGTCAGTTCCATGCGGTTGTTGGTGGTGTCGGCTTCGCCACCCGAAAGCTCTCGCTCCGTTTCGCCATAGCGCAATATGGCGCCCCAACCGCCGGGGCCGGGATTGCCGCTACAGGCACCATCGGTGAAAATTTCGACCTGAGCCATCAGACAACATCTCGCAGTTCAAGCGGCACGTTGAAGATCACGTTTTCCTCCCGGACAACTTCCACGTTTACGGTCACGTCAAAATCCCGACGCAGGGCGTCCAAGATTTCTTCAACAAGCACTTCCGGGGCCGAAGCGCCAGCGGTGAGCCCCAAGGTTTGGATGCCCGAAAGGTCGAGCTTGGCCACGTCTGTGCCGCGCTGAACCAGATAGGCTTTGGCGACACCGGATTGCTGGGCAACGTCCACCAATCGGTTCGAGTTCGATGAATTTGGCGCCCCCACGACAAGAAAGCCCTCGCACCCCGGCGCGATGATCTTCACCGCTTCCTGCCGGTTGGTGGTGGCGTAGCAAATATCGCCAGCCTTGGGTTCGGTGATCGCCGGAAAGCGTTGTTTGAGGGCGTCAATGACGGCGCTGGTGTCATCAACCGAAAGCGTGGTTTGGGTCACGTAGGCAAGCCCGGAACCATCTTCGCCGTCGTTGGTGTCGATGCGTGCCACGTCCTCAGGGTGTTCGATCAGCGTTACGGCATCACCGGGCAGCTGTCCGAGGGTTCCAATGACTTCCGGGTGGCCGTCGTGCCCGATCAGGATGACACGCTTACCCGCACCGTGGGCGCGCTCGGCTTCTCTGTGAACCTTGGAGACAAGGGGGCAGGTCGCATCGACAAAGTGCAGATTTCGGCGTTGGGCTTCCGCTGGCACGGACTTGGGAACGCCGTGCGCGGAAAAGATGACGGGGCGGTCGTCGGGCGCCTCAATCAGCTCGTCGATAAAGATCGCGCCTTTGGCCTCTAGCCCTTCGACCACGAAACGGTTGTGCACGATTTCATGGCGGACGTAGACCGGAGGTCCGTATTTTTTCAGAGCCAGCTCGACAATATCAATGGCGCGGACAACGCCAGCGCAAAATCCACGAGGGGCGGCGAGTTTGACGGTCAGGTGGGGTTTGGTGGCGCTCATGGGGACTGATCCTTCATCACTACCCCATCAAATAGAATCCCTAGAGCAACTAAGCCAGTGCTGTCCGACGGAAAGATAGCGCCTCTGCAATGTGAAGGCGTTTGATGCGGTCTTGGTTTTCCAGATCCGCGATGGTTCGGGCGACCCGCAACAGACGGTGAAACCCGCGAGCAGACAAATTGAGTTGCTCTGCCGCTTCTGCGATCAGGGCTTGACCGTCGGGCTCCAGCTCGCAGTGTTTTTCCAGCAGTTCCCCTTCGAGGGACGCATTAACCGGTGGCTTGTTCAGCAGGTTTTCCGTGCTTTGTCGGCTGAAGCGTTCAGCCTGTCGCGCGCGGGCCCGCTGCACGCGCTGAGCGATTTCTGCCGTTCCTTCTTTCGCAGGCGCCAATGTCAGGTCCATGGCAGAGACTGCTGGGACTTCGAGCACGAGATCAATTCTGTCATAGAGTGGGCCGCTGATTTTGGCTTGATAATCCTGTCCGCACTTTGGCGCGCGAGAGCATGCTCGGGACGGGTCTGCCAGATAGCCACAACGACATGGATTCATCGCCGCGATCAACTGGAAGTGTGCCGGATAGGTTACGTGGGCATTGGCGCGAGAAACAGTGACGGTGCCTGTTTCGATGGGTTGGCGCAAAGCCTCCAGCACTCGACGGTCAAACTCCGGCAATTCGTCGAGGAAAAGAACGCCCAAATGCGCGAGGGTGACTTCGCCCGGCTTGGCCTTGCTGCCCCCGCCAACAAGCGCTGGCAGGCTTGCCGAGTGATGCGGGTCGCGGTAGGGGCGGGCGGTCACCAGCCCTTCTTCGGTGAGCGTGCCCGCCAAAGAATGCACCATCGTGACAGACAGCGCTTCTTCAGCACTGAGCGGTGGCAGCAGACCGGGCAAGCGGGCCGACAGCATGGACTTGCCCGCGCCCGGTGGACCCAAAAGCAGCAGGTTGTGGCCGCCTGCTGCGGTGATCTCCAGCGCGCGCTTGGCGGTTTCCTGCCCTTTGATGTCGCGCATGTCCAAGGTCACGCTGTGATTGCTGACGCGTTCTTGCACCTTTGGGCGGGGGATTTGACCCCGCCCCATCAAGTGGTTCATCAGCGAAAGCAGGCTTTTGGGCGCAATGATATCGAGGGTATCCCCCGCCCATGCCGCCTCAGTTCCTTGCGCTTCGGGACAGATAAAGCTGAGGTTTTGGCGATTGGCGTGGATGGCTGCGGGTAGAGCGCCCAGCACCGAGTTGATCGACCCATCCAGACCCAATTCGCCCATCGCCAACATGCCGTCCAAGCAATCTGGCGGCAGCACTTCCATTTCAACCAGCAAAGCCAAGACGATCGGCAGGTCGAAGTGCGTGCCTTCCTTGGACAAGTCAGCCGGGGCGAGATTGATGGAAACGTGCGCTGGTGGCTGCATCAATCCTAAAGACGCCAATGCGCCGCGCACACGCTCTTTGCTCTCCCCCACCGCGCGTTCTGGCAGGCCGACGATGTTGACCTTGGGCAACCCGCTGGTCATGAGCACTTGGACATCGACGGTTTGGACATCGAGGCCTTGGAAAGAAACTGTTTTGATATGAGCGACCATTCATCGGCTTTAGCACCTTTCGCGTGTGGTCGCGATACCTAACTCGCCTTGGCCAGAGGGCGGCTGTCCGTGTTGCGCAGGGCGACCCAAGCGATCCCGCATGCGATAAAAATGAACACACCGGCATAGACGCACTGCGTCGAATAGCTCACGCCCAAATCCTTGAGCCCGCCCATGACCAGAGGGCCAGAGGCGGAGACAAAAACTACCGCTGTGGTGCTGAGTGTCCGCACTTTGCCCAGATGCTGAACGCCGTACAGCTCGGGCCATAGCGTGTTGAACGTGGTGCCGTAAAACGCCACGGCGATGGCAAGCAACAACAAGCACAGCATCATCGCCGCAAACGGCGTAAGCGCGCCCAGCAGCAGCAGGCCCAGCCCAAAGGGTAGGAGGGAAAATGGGAACAGACGGGTCGCGGTGAACTTGTCGACCAACCAGCCCGCCACCGGATTCAAGGCAAAGGCAGCAATGGGGTAAAAGCTCCAGTAGTAGGGCCAAAGCTCGGGGTTCCAGCCTTTTTCCTCCAACACTGAAACAATGTGAAAGAACAGGCCGGTGAAGATTCCCGACTGTGCCAGCAACATCGGAACAATCAGCCAGAACCGCCGATCGCGCAGAACTTCGCCTCGCGTCCACTGACGCCGTCGGGAGCCGGGCTGCGTGGCCAGCACGCGCGCGTCATCCGCCAATCTCGCCTCTAACGCGCCATTCCGAGCCGGCATATCGCGGAGCAGAAAGGGCAACACAGGGAAAACGCTGAGCGCGATTAAGCCGGACATGACAAGGAATGCCCCGCGCCAGCCAATATCAATCTCGAACATCGCCAGCGCGGGCGGCAAGGCCAATTGGCCAATCAAGTACGATGCAAACAGAGGCAAAATCAGCTCACCGGCTGAATAGGCGACGCCCAACAATCCGGTCGCACGCCCTTTGAACCGCTCGTAATACCGGCCCATGCTGGCGTTTGCGACGTGTCCCATCAGTGCTTGGCCAAATTGCCGGAGCAGGAAGAACGATAGCAACAGGAAGATCCAATGCGGCGTCGCGGCCATCGTCAATCCGGCGATCACGGCGCCGAGCACGACAATCCCGCTAATACGGCTCAGCGGCATTCGATCGACCAAGCCTCCGGACCAAAGGATCAGCAAGCCGCTGGCGAAAGTCGCCGCGCCATAGATTTGACCGTACTGGCCGTCGGTCAGTGAAAACGCTTCCCGCAGTTCTCCGCCAAAGAAGCCAATCAGATAGGTTTGACCAATGCCGGACCAAAACACCAGCGACGCGCCAAACCCGACAAACCGGATATCAGGCCAACCAAGGTCGCGCCAGTGAGCCGGATCCCAGTTTTGTGGCTTCATCAAGCGAAGCGCTTTTCGATGGCGTCCCAGATCAGTGCAGGGCCGTCGGTGCCGTCGAAGCGCTGGAGCTCTTGTAAACCTGTGGGGGAGGTCACGTTGATCTCCGTCATGCTGTCGCCGATCACATCGATGCCGACAAAGATCAGATCACGCTGCTTGAGCACCGGACCAAGCGCGTCACAGATGTCACGCTCGCGGTCCGTCAGCTTAACCGGCTCTGCCCGACCGCCAACGTGCAGGTTCGCGCGGGCTTCACCGGCGGCCGGAATGCGATTGATCGCGCCAATGGGCTCGCCATCGACCAGAATGATCCGCTTATCACCCGCTCGGATTGCCGGCAGATAGGCTTGGATCATCAGCTGCTCGCGAGAGGACAGCAGCAGCGTTTCCAGCAGGGATGTCAGATTTTCATCATCGGGCTTGAGGTGGAAGACGCCCGCACCGCCATTGCCGAACAACGGCTTTACGATGATATCGCGGTGTTCGTCGCGGAAGGCCGTGATGTCTTCAACGTTTCGGCTGATCATCGTCGGCGGCATGAATTCAGCAAACTCGGTCACGAAGATCTTTTCCGGCGCATTGCGGACGTGGCCGGGATGGTTGACGCAAAACGTCTTGGTGTTCCCCACACCGTGAATGCTTTCCAGCAGATGCGTCGCCGCGATGTACTGCATGTCAAAGGGGGGATCCTGCCGCATCAGCACCACATCACTTTCGTGCGCCAAATCAATCGACCGGGCGGGGCTAAACTGTGCGTGATTGGCTTCGTTGCGCTGCACGGTCACAGGACGAACGCGCGCACGGATGGCACCGTTGGAATAGGTCAGGGCGTCGGGATGGTATTCGACCAAAGAATGCCCGCGCCGCTGGGCTTCGAGCATCATTGCAAATGTTGAGTCGGCGTCGATATTAACGCTTTCGAGTGGGTCCATCTGGACCGCGATACGCAGAGCCATGCTTACCATCCCTTTGGGTCAAGTGCTGGCCCATCAATTCAACTGACTACGCACCTCGTCAAGCAGGGACTGCACACGAACGGACAACGCAGGCTCCTGCATTGTCTCAACCGCGTTCTCGAACGCGAGGACAGCAGCGCGCAGATTGCCCAGCCGCTGATGGATCAAACCTGCTTCCTGCCAAAACACACCGTTGCCGGGTTCCAGCAGCAACAGCCGCTCAAGCACTAAAATCGCGTCTTCCAGGCGACTTTCTCGCAGAGCACGGATTTTCAAGTTGTTCTGCATGCGCGTCAGCACGTCTCGATCGCGCACGCTGCGGGTAAAGGACAGATCCATTTCCGCCGCTGGGCCGTGGAAGCGCTTGAGCGTCGCGCGCAGGTCTTGGGGTTCCAGGATCCGCGCATCGTTGAACGGATCAAAGATGGCAGATCCTTCGTCCGCGTTGACGCGCAGCAGGAAATGCCCCGGGAAATTCAAGCCATCGATGCTGAAGTTACAGCAACGGGCAACGTGGATGTACAGCAGACCCAGACTCACCGGCAGTCCGCGCCGGTTATCGATCACCGCAACGATGTCGGCGTTTTCTGACGCATCATAGTTCTGCGTTGCACCAACAAAGCCGCCTTGCTCCTGCATGATCTGCCGCAGCCAATCGACTTGTTCATTGGCGGGAGGTTTCGTGTCGTACACGGAAACCCACTCTTCAGCGGCTTGCGACAAGGCGTTCATTTGATTGATGATCGAGTCGAAGTCTGGAAAGGCCGTGTTCGTCTGGATGCGCGCATAAGCGGCGATATCCAACGCGGCTTGCAGGATCGGAAACGACCCTGTCGATGACTTACCATGCGCCCGAAGTCTGGAAACCAGTTCGCGTTCCGTGCTTGGTGGTGCGTTCAGTGGGCTAGGCACTCTGAAGTCCGTCAAAGCCAAATCCAGTTTGTTTTCAGTTGTTTGCTCAGGCACAGATCACGTCGTCCATGCCCCTTCGATATGCTGCAATTTCTGTTCTGCGCCAACGAGTATCGCATCGAATCTGAACAAGTACGTTGGCTTGAACGCATTTTCACGGATCCATAATTGAGCGGCATTGGCGATACGGCGCTGCTGCGCTTGGCCTATCATTTGGCGTGCAGCGTGGATTGTTCTGCTTGTTTTGACTTCAACGAAGATAATCATCCGATTTTTGCGGGCGATTATGTCAATTTCACCAATCTTGCAGGACCAATTTGTTTCAAGGATTTCGTAGCCCTGATCCAATAAGTGACGCTTTGCCGCAGCCTCCCCGCCTTGGCCCACAAAATTATTTACCTGCGCCTGCCACGGCTTCATCGAATGCGCCCCCCTGTGTCACTCTCCTTTTTGGAGAGCTAAGGCACGTTGATACACGTCACGTTTGGGCAAGTTCAACACTTTTGCAACTTCAGCGGAGGCATTCTTGACCGATTGGGTCTCCAATGCTGCGGACAAGGCAGCGTCCAAATCCGCTTCCGTGGTCGGTTCGGGTGGCAAGGGGGCGCCCACGCAGATGCATATTTCGCCCTTGGGTGGCCCTGCGTCTTGATAGTGCACCGCCAAAGCCGCCAACGAGCCTCGCCGCGTTTCTTCAAACTGCTTGGTCAGTTCTCGGGATACAGAGGCGGGACGGTCGCCAAAGACCTCGGCCATGTCGCGCAGAGCGGCTGCGAGACGGTTGGCTGATTCATAGAAGATCAACGTGGCCGGCACGACGGTCATCTCTTCCAGCCATTTCTTGCGCCCAACGGTCTTGTTCGGGGCAAAGCCAGCGAAGAAAAAGCGGTCTGTCGGCAGTCCACTGAGTTGGAGCGCCATCAAAGCAGCATTGGCGCCGGGTACACCGGTGACCGAATAGCCTGCGCCAATCACTGCGCGAACCAGCCGGTAGCCGGGGTCCGAGATCAGCGGCATTCCGGCGTCAGAGACCAAAACAACCGTTTGCCCCTGTGTCAGACGATGCAAGATGCCGTCGATCATCTGATCTTCGTTGTGATCGTGCAAAGGCACCAAGCGCGTTTCCACGCCAAAGCGGGTGGTGAGCTTTCGGGTGACGCGCGTGTCTTCACACAGAACCACGTCCGCAGCCTTCATCGCTTCGATTCCACGCGGCGGCATATCGCCGAGATTCCCAATCGGGGTCGTAACAAGGATCAACATGGCTTAGGACTGCAGGTAGCGGGCCAGCGCGTCAATAACCGGGCGGCCCTCGTCTGTTACTTTCAAGATCGCATCCGCCGTTGTCAGCAGCCCTTCGCGTTCGAGTGTGTCGAGATGGGCGGCATTCAGCGGCGCTTGAGCCAGTGCCTGATAATGACTCAGCGGCATGCCTTCGGACAGGCGCAGGCCAAAAGGCAGGGCTTCGGCCAATTGATCCTCTGGTGTTAGCCTGTCTTGCGTGACGGTGGCATGACCGGCGTCGCTTTCCACGTGATCCAGCCAAACTGTCGGTGCCCGATGCTGCCGCGTCGCCACTTTTGCACCACCAGTGGTCAAGCGACCATGCGCGCCGGGACCAATGCCGATGTAGTCCTGATAGCGCCAATAAAGGCTGTTGTGCTGGCTTTGCAGATGCGGAGCCGGGGCGTGATTGCTGACCTCGTAACCATGATAGCCAGCGGCTTCGAGCGCCTGACGGGTGGCAATGTAGAAATCCGCCGTATCGTCTTCGTTCTTGGGCTGGATCAAGCCCTTGCGCGTGAGCTGCTCGAAAATTGTGTTGGGTTCGATGGTGAGTTGGTAGAGCGAAATGTGGTTTGGCTTCAGCGCCAATGCTTGTGCCAGCTCGTTTTGCCAATCCTTAAACGTCTGTCGGGGGCGGGCGTACATGAGATCAAAGCTGATGTTGTCAAACACGGAACGGGCCACGTCCAATGCGGAAAGTGCCTCTTCGACACTGTGTTGCCGACCAAGGGCGAGCAGCGCTTTGTCACGCAAACTCTGAACACCAACCGAAAGCCGGTTTACGCCTGCGTCACGATACCCGGTAAAGCGGTCTGCGTCTGTGCTGGTGGGGTTGGCTTCCAGACTGATTTCAATGTCGTTGCGAAAGCCAATTTCTGTTTGAGCGGCGAGGATGACCGCGGCCACAGTCTCTGGCTGCATCAGCGAAGGCGTGCCCCCACCAAAGAAGATGGATGTGAGTTTCCGGCCTTGCGCGAGCGGGGCAAAGTGCTGCAGCTCCCGCACCAGGGCCGACGCCCACCGCTGGTGGTCCGTGGGGTCGTCTGGGCCGACTTCATGAACATTGAAATCGCAATAGGGGCAGCGTTTCTGGCAAAAGGGCCAGTGAACGTAAAGACCGAGCTTGAAATCTTCTGCCGCGATCATTCAGCAAAGCATGCGGCGACAAGCTGCTCGAAAGCATGAGCGCGATGGCTCATCGCGTGCTTCTTCGCCGGGTCCATTTCACCAAAGGTTTGGCTAAAGCCCGTTGGTACAAAGATGGGATCATAGCCAAAGCCATGCTCGCCTTTGGCTGGGAACGTCAGCGCGCCGGTGATGGTTCCCAGAAAGGTCTCGTCATGGCCATCTGGCCACGCCAGCGTGAGCGCGCAGATGAACATGGCATCGCGCGAGGGGTTGTCACCCAACTCCGCCCGCACGCGATCCATGGCAATGCCAAAGTCCTTGGTTGGTCCTGCCCACCGCGCCGAGTAAATCCCGGGCGCGCCGTCCAGTGCTCCGACCGACAATCCGCTATCATCGGCCAGCGCTGGCAGCCCAGAGGCCTTTGCCGCGGCATGAGCTTTGAGCCGCGCGTTGCCCTCGAACGTGGTTTCGGTTTCTTCCGGCTCGGGCAAATCCAACTCACCAGCCGATACGACCTCAATGCCGAAGGGCTTCACCAAGGCGGCGATTTCGACGACTTTGCCGGGATTGTGGGTGGCAAGGACGAGTTTAGGCTCTTTGAAAAGACGCGCCATCTGTGTTGCTAGCCTTCCAATGCTTTGTTCTGAGCGTCGGCAATCTCGCTCACGCCCTTTTTCGCCAGCGCCAGCAGCGCCATGAACTCCGTCTGTGCAAAGGGTGTTTCTTCGGCTGTTGCCTGAATCTCAACAATGCCGCCATCTGCGACCATCACGAAATTCGCGTCGGTTTCAGCCGTGCTGTCTTCGGCATAATCAAGATCCAGAAGCGCTGTGCCTTCGCAAATGCCGCAGGAAATCGCAGCCAGTTGGCCAGACATGGGGCTTTCCTTGAGCATGCCGATTTTCATCAGGTGCTTGAACGCCATCTGCAGCGCCACGTAAGCGCCCGAAATCGAGGCTGTCCGCGTGCCGCCATCGGCTTGTAGGACATCACAATCAACCTTGATTTGGACTTCAGGCAGTTTGCTCAGGTCAACCACAGCCCGCAGGGAGCGACCAATCAAGCGCTGGATCTCCTGCGTCCGGCCGGACTGTTTCCCCCGCGCCGCTTCTCGGCCCATGCGCTGATCTGTCGATCGTGGCAGCATGCCGTACTCAGCGGTAATCCAGCCCTTACCGGTATTGCGCATCCAGCCCGGAACAGAATCTTCGACAGTGGCGGTGACCAAAACTTTGGTATCGCCAAAGCTGATCAGGCAGGAGCCTTCCGCGTACTTGTTGACGTCGGTTTCGATGGTGATTTCACGCATCTGGTCAACAGCGCGGCCAGAAGGACGGGTATAGGACATGGAAAAACTTCCTGTTTCGGTTGGGGGAGGGATCGGTTTTGGGAACCTCGTGTGCCTTTGTTGTCGCAGATAATGGCTTAATTCGGAACTCTCCGATCATGAACGACTGTCACCCGGTTCATGCAGCGATAAGCAGGGAGGTAGTCGGCAACGGCGTAATGCATAGTGACGCGATTGTCCCACATGGCCAGATCCCCTGCCTGCCAGCGCCATCTAACCTGCAGCTCTGGTCGATTCATGTGATTGGCGAGCCAAGTCTTGAGGCTGTTGGCCTCGTTCGTGGTCAGACCTTTGATGTGGGTGACGAAGGCCTCATTGAAATTGAGGAACGGGCGCTGGGTCACCGGGTGGTGGTCGATCAGCGGTCGGACGCGATGCCCAAAGCGGCTCACGGCGTCATTCAGGCTTTGATCGGGGTCTGAATTGTCTGCAAAGGTATTCCGGAAATCGCCCATGTCGTGGATCGCTTCTAGGCCTCGAAGGTCTGTTTTCATGCCCTCTGGCAAGCGATCATAGGCGGCGTAAAGGCTGGACCACAGCGTATCACCGCCGACGCTTGGCACTGTCCGAGCCACCAAAATGCTCGCGAACGGTTGCTGACGCTTGAAGGTTAGGTCGGTGTGCCAGCTGTTCGTATCCGGCGGTGCGCCGCTGTCGTTTTCGAGCTTGACGATGCGGTCAAACCCCTCGACGTGGGGGTAGAGTGGATGCGGTTCGTCCAATTGCCCGAACGCCTGGGCAAACGCCAAATGCTGCTCCGGTTGAATGTCGGCGTGCCGGATGAAAATTACCGAGTTGTCCATCAGGGATTGGTAGACGGCATCAGACAGGGTTTCGATCCCGCTCTCGTCCCATTTCACACCTTGCAAAACAGCGCCCAAAGCCGGCGTCAGTCTCTGTTCTTTAAACATCCAAAGCTCTTTCCTGTCTCTTATGCACTGACCCTACGCGGTCTCGACCCTCTGCATGAGCTCAATTGGGTCACCATTGTCGTGAGCACGCTAAAACCGACCTTTGCGCAGGATCGCTTGAGCCAGATGGGTCGCTGGCGTTGACCTCCTCTGCTGGCGTTCATACATAAGCTGGATGAACTTAAACGATGCCAATGCTGCGCATTCCGCCATGACCTCGCTTTCCGAACGCGCACAGAGCGTGATGCGGAGCGTGGTCGCGCAGTATATGGAAACCGGTTCAACGGTTTCCTCTCGCTTCATTTCCAAGCTTCCCGGCTTTGGCCTGTCATCAGCGTCCATCCGCTCGGTCATGCTCGACCTCGAAGAAGCCGGCTTGCTGTACGCGCCGCACACGTCCGCCGGTCGGATGCCGACGGAGGCTGGGTTACGGCTTTTCGTCGAAGGGCTGCTGGAGCAAAACAACCTCAGCGCCGATGATCGTTCGGATATCGAAGGCCAGTGTCAGGTTGCGGGCCGTTCCGTTGATGCTGTGCTGGCAGATGCCTCTGGTGTGCTCAGTGGCCTGTCGTCCTGTGTCGGTCTTGTTGTCGCGCCAACCGTCGAAGAACCCATTCGGCATATTGAGTTTGTCCCTCTATCACCGGGGCGGGCGCTGGTGGTGTTGGTGTTCGAGGGCGGTCACGTCGAAAATCGACTGTTGGAACTGCCGGTTGGCGTCGGCAGCGACGCACTCATCCGCGCAGGCAACTTTTTGTCCGCCCGGCTTGCCGGGAAGACGCTGGATCAGGCTCGGGCGTCGATTTCTGCGGAGGTGAATTCGAACCGCGCCGAGATCGACCGCCTAACCGCCTCCATCGTCGAAGCGGGATTAGCGACACAGGGGAAGGACGTTAAAGACGGCGTTCTGATCGTGCGGGGGCAGTCCAACTTGCTCAAAGACGTGCGCCAGCTCGAAGAACTGCACAAGGTCCAAACGCTGTTTCAAGCGCTGGAGACCAAAGAGACCATGCTCAAGCTGCTGGAAAGCACGGATACCGCCGAGGGCATTCAGATCTTTATTGGCGAGCAAACCGAACTTTTTGGGCTGTCTGGCTGTTCAATGATCCTTGCGCCTTACCAAAACCAGTCCAATCAAGTCGTGGGTGCCGTTGGCGTCATAGGCCCCATGCATATGAATTACGGGCGTATTATTCCCATGGTGGATTATACCGCCCAGATTGTAAGCCGTGCGCTTGGCAATGCATCCGCCTAAGCAAGGATCCTGCCGCAGCGCTACCCCTATGAAACGTTGATTGAGGAAGACCTTCGTGTCCGACCAAAAGACCGCGCCAGACATCGATCCAGAAGACATCAAAGCTGCAGAACGCGCTGCAGGCATTGAGACCGTACCTGACGAAGACGAACTGCCCCCTGAGACCTCCCCTGAAGAGCAAACTGCCGACGATTTGGTCATTGAGCTTGAAGCCCAACTGGCTGAAGCCAAGGCCGACCGGCTGCGTGCTGTGGCCGAAGCGGAAAACACCCGCAAGCGCGCAGAGCGGGAAATTGCAAACGTGCGCAAGTATGCCGCTGAACCGCTGGCGCGTGACTTCCTGCAGGTGTCCGAATTTATTCGCATGGCGCTGCAGAGCGTTAGCGAAGAGCAGGCTGATGCAGATCCGCTGTTGAAGAATTTGCGGGTGGGCGTTGCCATGACCGAAAAGACGCTGCTGGATGCTTTTGCGCGGAACAACGTCAAGCAAATCACGGCAAAGGCTGGCGAACCCTATGACCACAATGCCCACGAAGCCATTTCGCGGGTGGATGCCCCCGAAGGCATCGAACCGGGGCAAATTGTGCAAATGATTGGCGCGGGTTACCGCCTGCACGATCGCTTGATTAAGCCCGCGACCGTCGTCGTCGCACAAGCGCCTCAGGTCTCTGAGGAGAGCAGTGACGAAGAAAGCGCGGAATAGAACAACACCCTCATTTGAATTTATGGACGGTTCGGTATGCGCGTAAGACACCGCTACGCGCACGCCACAGCCATTGCGACAGGATTTCCAGTCCCTATATCTCCACATGAAACAGGAACGGAGCGATCCGTTCCGCCGTTCATGTTCGTTTTCGCTCAAATGCCACTGGGCAAAGAGGAAAACACCTGGAGGGGGCCGGAAACTGGGGCTTCGACTGAAGACTGGTTCGAGCGTCCGCTGAAGAAAGGAATAGAAGTAGTATGAGCAAAGTCATCGGTATTGACTTGGGTACAACCAACTCGTGTGTGGCCATCATGGAAGGCTCCAACACGAAGGTTATCGAAAACGCAGAAGGCGCGCGTACCACGCCCTCGATGGTTGCATTCAGTGACGGCGGCGAGCGGCTTGTTGGCCAATCAGCCAAGCGTCAAGCGGTCACCAATCCAGAGCGCACGCTTTACGCGATCAAGCGCCTTGTTGGCCGTCGGTTTGAAGATGCGCAGACCGCCAAGCACGCCGAAATGGCGCCTTTCAAAGTTGTTAAGGCTGACAACGGCGATGCTTGGGTCGAAGTCGACGGTGAGAAGTATTCCCCCAGCCAAGTTTCGGCTTTCATCCTCGGTAAGATGAAAGAAACCGCAGAAGCGTACCTGGGCGAAAACGTCACCGAGGCTGTGATTACAGTTCCTGCGTACTTCAACGATGCACAGCGCCAGGCGACCAAAGACGCCGGCAAAATCGCTGGTTTGGAAGTCAAGCGGATCATCAACGAGCCAACCGCAGCGGCGATGGCCTACGGTCTTGAGAAAAAGGGCGAAGGCACGATTATCGTCTATGACCTTGGCGGCGGTACGTTCGACGTATCCGTGTTGGAAGTCGGCGACGGTGTGATTGAGGTTAAGGCCACCAACGGTGACACCTTCCTCGGCGGTGAAGACTTCGACATTCGCATCATGGATTACCTCGCGGACGAGTTCCAAAAGGAAAACGGCATTGACCTGCGCAAGCAGACCGACGCCCTGCAGCGCCTCAAGGAAGCGGCTGAGAAAGCGAAAATCGAGCTTTCCTCTTCCATGGAAACCGAAGTGAACCTGCCGTTTATTACCGCAGACGCTACGGGCCCAAAGCACCTGATGCTCAAGATTTCCCGCGCGAAACTCGAAGCGT
Organism: uncultured Alphaproteobacteria bacterium; assembly: GCA_905479265.1. Taxonomy (GTDB): domain Bacteria; phylum Pseudomonadota; class Alphaproteobacteria; order UBA7985; family UBA7985; genus UBA7985. The sequence goes on along the minus strand of CAJQLX010000001.1, from coordinate 58,580 downwards.
TGGTTGACGATCTGCTGCAGCGTACAATGGACCCGGTCAAGAACGCGCTCAAAGATGCTGGCCTCGCGGCTGGTGATATCGATGAGATCGTGATGGTGGGCGGCATGACCCGCATGCCGAAAGTCAAAGAGCTGGTGAAGAGCTTCTTTGGCAAGGAGCCGAACCAAGGCGTGAACCCTGATGAAGTTGTTGCGATCGGCGCAGCGGTTCAGGGTGGTATCTTCCAGGGCGACGTAAAAGACGTTCTGCTGCTCGACGTAACCCCGCTTTCGCTGGGTATTGAAACGCTGGGCGGTCAGATGACACGCTTGATCGACCGGAATACGACCATCCCGACCTCTAAGGGACAGACGTTCTCGACGGCAGCGGACAACCAGTCCGCCGTGACCATCCGGGTTTTCCAAGGCGAGCGTCCGATTGCAGCCGATAACAAGATGTTGGGTCAGTTCAACCTCGAAGGCATTCCGCCAGCACCGCGTGGTGTGCCGCAGATCGAAGTGACTTTTGATATCGACGCCAACGGCATTGTTTCGGTTCAGGCCAAAGACAAAGGCACGGGCCACGAGCAAAAGATCACCATTCAGGCATCTGGCGGTTTGTCCGATGATGACATTGACCGCATGGTCAAGGACGCAGAGGCAAACGCAGCGGATGACCAGAAGCGCAAGGATCTGATCGAAGCCCGCAACTCCGCTGATAGTCTCGCCTATCAGGCGGAAAAGACCATTAAGGACAATGCCGACAAGATCGACGATGCGGCCAAAGCTGACATTCAGGAAAAGGCCGATGCGCTGAAAGTTGCGTCTTCGACTGAAGATCTGGATGACATCCGGGCCAAGACCGAATCGCTGTCTGAAGCCATGATGGCGATTGGTTCCGCGATCTACGGTGACCCAAATGCTGCAGAAGGCGGTGCTGGCTTCAATCCTGAAGACATGGCCGGCGGCGCAGGTATGGGCGGCGATGACGACGTGGTTGACGCTGACTTCGAAGAAGTCAACGACGACGACAAATAATCAACTGCCACCGCATGACGCGCGCGGATCGATCCGCGTGGGTCGTGCAGCGGAGTGACGATGGGGGGCCGATTTTCGGCCTCTCTTAAGTCTGGAGTGCAGTCCCATGTCAAAACGCGATTACTACGACGTTCTGGGCGTATCTAAGTCAGCGACCGAGAAGGAACTCAAGTCGGCATTTCGTAAGCTGGCGATGGAGCACCATCCGGACCGCAACCCTGGCGATGAAGTGGCCGAAAAGACCTTTAAGGAGGTCAACGAGGCTTACGATGCGCTGAAAGATCCGCAAAAGCGCGCGGCCTATGATCAATATGGTCACGCAGCCTTTGAGCAAGGTGGCGGCGGTAATCCCTTCGGCGGGGGCGCTGGCGCGGCTGGTTTTGATGGTTTTGGCGACATCTTTGAAGAGATGTTTGGGTCCGCTTTTGGCGGGCGCCGAGGCGGCGGAGGGCGCAGCCAGCCGGGGCGAGGCTCCGATCTTCAATACAACATGTCGATTTCGCTCGATGAGGCCTTTGAAGGCAAAACAACGCAAATCAAAGTGCCATCGGCTGAGTCCTGCTCGACGTGCTCAGGCTCTGGCGCGAAGCCGGGGACGAGCCCGACGACCTGTGGAACCTGCGGTGGCCGTGGACGTGTGCGGACGCAGAACGGTATTTTCGCCATGGAACGCGCCTGTCCGACCTGTTCGGGACAGGGGCAGGTGATCAGCGATCCTTGCCGCCCTTGTGGTGGCGCGGGCAAGGTTGCCAAGGACAAGCAGCTTTCCGTCAACATTCCCGCTGGCGTCGAAGACGGCACGCGGATCCGCCTTTCTGGTGAAGGTGAATTGGGCCAACGTGGCGGGCCTTCGGGCGATCTTTACATCTTCCTGACCATCAAAGATCACGATCTTTTTGAGAGAGAAGCGCAGCACCTGTTCATTTCGATGCCGATTGCGGTAACGACGGCGGCGCTGGGTGGCGAGATCGAGGTGCCGAGTATCGATGGGGCGCGGGTGCGGGTTAAGATCCCTGCGGGAGCGCAGTCTGGCCAGCAACTGCGGTTGCGCGGCAAAGGCATGTCGATTTATCGCCGCCAAGAACGCGGTGATTTGTACGTGCGCGTGGATGTCGAGACGCCAACAAACCTCAGTAAGCGACAAAGAGAATTACTCGAGGAGTTCGAGAAAGAGGGCAACGCCCACTCGCCTCTCGCCGCCAAATTCCTCAACAAGGTTAAGGGCTTCTTTAGCGCCGAGTAGCCCGGTGCAATTTTTGTCTCGCTTGTGATATAGCTCCGATTTAATCGACTCAACCGGAGGAAATCGATGTTTACGGAGCTCTACACCAAGCAGCTGGCCGGGTACGCCAGTTACCACCAAGATGAACGAAATGAAGCAACACACTTCATTGGCATACCGCTGATCGTCATCGGCGTCCTGTTCGTGGCGTCTTGGCCAAAGCTCTTGGGGCAGCCTCTGTCGCTTTATGTCTTTGTGGCTTTTGCGGTGCTTTGGATGTCGATGGACCTGCTGATTGGCGGCATCGTGGTTTTGCTCGCGCTGCCGTTTCTTTGGCTTGGAATCACGTGGTACGACCCAACCCTATCGGTGATGTGGAAGATCATTCTGGCCATCGGCTTGCAGGTTGTGGGCTGGGGTTTTCAGTTGGTGGGCCATGTTTTCGAAGGCAAGCGTCCGGCGCTGTTGGACAATTTGTTTCAGGGGCTGCTCGGGCCTACGTTTTTGGTCTATGAAGTCGTTCACCGCTTCGGCCTCAAGCAAAAACTCAAACAAGATGTTGACGCTGAACTGGCCCGGATAATTCAGTCTTAGTTGAGGTCGTTCCGAAAACCATGATCCGTCGTCTCCTGCCTTGGGCTATTATCGCTTTTCTCGTCGCTGTTGCGTTCTTTATCGGCAGCGCATTTTTCAGAGCGTGGCAATTGCCCGAGGACATCAGCGCGTCAGTGACCGAAACGGTTGAATCGCCTGTTGCGGCGGTTTGGATGGTTTTGAATACCGCTGGCGTGCTTGAAGAGCGCTTTGACGAAGTGGAGTTCGAAAACGTCGTCGAGGATGATTTTGGTTTGGTCAGCTGGACCGCCCGGCACGAAGACCGCAACTACTACACCCAATTCACGCGAACCCAAGCGGACCAGCCTGCGGATGGTTCCGCGTGGGTTTATGCCTACAGCATCACACCCGAAGACGTGCCGGTTCAAACGGCCCGGGCCATTCAAATGCGGGATCTGGGCAATGGTTCGACTGAAGTACGGATCACGGATGATTTGGTGGTCAAAGACCGCCAATTGCGCATGTGGATGGGGGTTTTGGGCATCGATAGCGGTGTGAAGAACGAGATGAAGGCCATTACGTCGCTGGCAAGCGCGGCAGAAGCAGCGCTTTAGCACGCGCCATCTCACCAGACAGACGCCACCCACAAAAAAAGGCTCCCGTCAGGACGATGGGAGCCTTTTGTGCGTGTAAGGGTCTTTGCCCCTCAGATGATCTTCATTTCGACCAGTTTTTCAGCGATCTGAACCGCGTTCAGGGCTGCGCCCTTCCGCAGGTTGTCGGCCACACACCAGAACGCCAAACCGTTGTCGATGGTTGCGTCTTCGCGGATCCGAGACACGTAAACAGCATCTTCGCCAGCCGCCTCTTTGGGCGTGACGTAGCCTTCATCTTGGCGATGATCGACAACGATGCAGCCTTCTTGAGCGGAGAACGCTTCACGGGCTTCGGCGGTCGTGATGGGGTTTTCGAATTCGACGTTGGCGGAAACAGCGTGAGAGATAAACACGGGCACGCGGACACACGTCGCGGCCAATTTGATCTTCGGATCGAGGATCTTTTTCGTCTCCGCGGTCATCTTCCACTCTTCTTTGGTGGAGCCATCATCCATGAATGCATCAATGTGCGGGATGCAGTTAAAGGCGATTTCCTTGGTCAACTGCTCGGGCATCACGGGCTCGTTCACGTATACGCCCCGCGTTTGGCGGAACAGCTCGTCCATCGCTTCTTTGCCCGCGCCAGAAACGGATTGGTAGGTCGAACACACCACCCGCGTGATCTTGGCTTTGTCATGCAAGGGCTTGAGCGCGACCATCAATTGGATCGTCGAGCAGTTCGGGTTTGCGATGATGTTTTTCCGGTTGGCCTGTGCCGCCCAAGGTTCGAGCGCTTCGGCGTTGACCTCTGGCACGATCAGGGGGCAGTCGGGGTCCATGCGGAAGTGCGATGTGTTGTCGATAACAATACAGCCCGCTGCAGCCGCTTTTGGTGCAAATTGGGCCGATACGGCGCCGCCCGGCGAAAACAGCGCGATGTCCACGCCGCTAAAGTCGAAGGTTGAGAGATCTTCAATCTTGAGGATCTTGTCTTCGCCAAAGCTGACTTCCTGACCCGCTGAACGGCTAGAAGCAACCGCGTGAACTTTGTCCACCGGAAACTGGCGTTCGTCGAGGATAGACAGGATCTCGCGACCCACATTGCCGGACGCGCCGACGACTGCAACCGTGTAACCCATGATGCGTAGTTCCTCGATTAACCTGAGATTGACTTGGAAAGCTCAGCCAGTACGGCGTCGCCCATGCCCGTGCAGCTCGTGAGCGTAGAGTCTGCGGACATGATGTCACCGGTGCGCACGCCAGAGCCGAGAACGCGATCAACCGCGGCTTCGAGCAAATCGGCGTCGTCACCGCGATCCAGCGAGTAACGCAGCGCCATCGCGAAGGACAGGATGCACGCCAGCGGGTTGGCCTTGTTTTCACCAGCAATGTCCGGCGCAGAGCCGTGTACCGGCTCGTACAGCGCATGGGATTTGCCCGTGGTTTCGTCTTTGGCACCCAAGGACGCGGAAGGCAGCATGCCCAGTGAGCCTGTCAGCATCGCCGCAACGTCGGACAGCATGTCACCGAACAGGTTGTCCGTGACGATCACGTCGAACTGCTTTGGCGCGCGAACCAGCTGCATGCCGCAGTTGTCGGCCAGAATATGGTCAAGCTGGACGTCGGCAAATTCGTTATCGCGGACCCACTGCACTTCTTCTTTCCAGAGGATGCCGGATTCCATGACGTTGTTCTTTTCCGACGAATGCACGCGGTTTCCACGCTTGCGCGCCAAATCGAAAGCAACGCGGGCCACGCGACGGATTTCGTAGGTATCATAAACCTGTGTGTTGATGCCGCGACGTTCGCCATTTGGCAGGTCGCTGACCCCACGAGGCTCGCCAAAGTACACCCCACCGGTCAGCTCTCGGACAATCATGATGTCCAAGCCTGCGACCAGCTCTTTCTTCAGCGAGGATGCTTCAGCGAGTGCGTCGAAACAAATCGCCGGGCGCAGGTTGGCAAACAGCTCAAGGTCTTTGCGCAACCGCAGCAAACCGCGCTCCGGGCGGAGGGAGAAGTCGAGTGTGTCGTACTGTGGACCACCAACAGCACCGAACAGAACACAGTCAGCCGCGAAGGCTTTGTCCATGATGGCGTCAGTGATGGGTGCACCGTAGGTGTCGTAGGCCGAGCCGCCAACCTTGTCTTCGGTGATGTTCACGTCGAGACCACGATGATCGCCAAACCAATCGATGGTGCGGCGAACCTGTGTCATCACCTCCTGACCGATACCGTCACCGGGGAGAACGAGGATGTTGTGAGCCATGTCTTTGGTCCTTACGTGAAAACCTAAATCGTTCCTTTTGGTGTATTGCTATGGGGGAAGAGTGTCCACGGGTGCAGCCTTGTCTTTGCGGATGGCCAGCGGCGTTCCATACGCAACGCGACTAAACTCTCTGATTGTGATATTCCCGCATAACTCCCTGATTCTGTCTAGATTATGCGCGAAAAATTTGCCATTATGCGTCAGCTTTCGGGGTTGAGAGTTATGAGGAGCACGTAAGTGCCGCATCTTATGAGATTGGCAGTGGCTTGGCTTTTTGCCCTTGGTGCGTTGGGCGCATCCGCAAAGGCACTGGCACAGCTAAACGACAGCAGTTTGGCCTTGAGCAGCCTCCGAAGCGTACAGGGTGACACGCAGTTGCTCAGCGATAACATCGAGTTTTCGCTGCAAGTTATCCATTCTGTGAAATTCCCGCTCACCGCGCAGCGTTGTTATTACCAGTTTTTTGTCGATGCTTTGGGGTCCAGCCCCCTGGCCGAAGTTCGCTTTGATATCGAGCTGGCTTTGCAGGGGCGTATCCTCGGCAAGACCAATGCGACCGTCTCCGATCTGGACGGAAACCGTGTCTCGAAGCGGATTCGAGAGTTCGCTTTTGACGGACCTTGTCGCCTCGATGGTATTCGCATTGTCGAGGCTGTTGGCTCCTTTGAAAGCCCCGGCATAACTGCGCCCCTGACAGTAAACCTGTTTGAACGTCAGGCTGTTTCGACACGGGACTTTGAGCCGTTAGAGGTTGCCTTAGGGGTCTCGTCACGACTGCCGGGCGCGGCGGTTGCCGAAGCGCCGGTCGCGTCGGGTTTGAACAGCTTGGAGCGTGGCTGTATCGCGCGAGCCTCGAACTTGCGGACGGGCCCGGGCACCGAATTCAATATCGTAACGATACTCGAACCCGGGATGGCGGTCTTTGTCGAAAAACGGACAGGGGACGGCACCTGGAATCGGGTACGCACACAATTTGGCCGTCAAGGCTGGATTTACTATACACTGCTTGGCGATTGTCCAAGCTAGCGGTTTTGGAAAGGACGACACGATGAACAAAGTAGCAAACCGGTTAGCGATTGGCGCAGCGGCCTCGGCCATTCTGGCACTCGCCGCGTGCGGTGGTGGCGATCAGCGATTGTGCACCGAGGCAAACTGGTACCAAACAGGCGTCTATCATGCCCAGCAGGGATATGAGAACCGTTTGGCAAAACTCCAAAGCATCTGCGCCGACATTGGCATCACGCCGCAGGCATCGGAATACACCCGCGGATATGCGGCGGGGCCGACATTGCCGCGCTTACAACTCTAGGAGCTCAGATCATGCGCCTTCGTCTCTTTGGTTTCTTCTTTTCGACGCTGGCGGCTTTGATCCTACCCGGCACTGCTACGGCACAACTCTACATGAGCGGTGCCGGAGGCGTTTACAGCAATTTGGAAAGCAACGGCTTGACCGGGCGTTTCGCACTCGGCGCAGCACCGCTTGATTGGATCAAAGTGGAGGGGGCTGCCTTCGCCTCAGGTCATGACCAAGCCTGTTGTTCTATCGCCTTGGATGCGACAGGTTGGCTCACGGTAATGGGGGTTGGCCCCGTTAGCCTTGGGCTTGGCGGCGGCGCAGGCGTTATCTCTTACGTCGATATCGATGACCCAAGCCAAGAATATGATTGGACGCCATACTTCATTTCCGGTGTCGAAGCAGAGTTTGAGCTGACGCGTCACTTTGCTTTCTTCAGCCGGGGTGAACTGGGCTTGGGAGAATTACGTGGATACGCAGGCATCAAACTCGGCTTTTAGCACCCTGCTCGAAGAACGCGGCGTATTGCTCGCCGATGGCGCAACGGGAACCAACCTGTTTGCCATGGGTTTGGAAAGTGGTGAAGCGCCGGAAGCATGGCTGTTGGAGCACCCCGATCGGGTCCAAGCCTTGCATAAATCCTTTGTCGATGCGGGCAGCGATCTTTTCCTGACGAATACATTTGGTGGCACCCGGCACCGGCTCAAGCTGCACGGCCTAGAGGGGCAGGTTACGTCCCTGAACCGCACCGCAGCGATGCTGGCCCGCGACGTGGCTGACAAGGCGGATCGGCGGGTTTTGGTTGCGGGTTCAGTAGGGCCAACAGGGGAGCTGCTGACCCCGCTGGGTGGCCTCGAAAAAGCCGACGCTGTAGCCAGTTTTAAAGAACAAATCGAAGGGTTGGTTGAGGGCGGCATTGATCTTGTCTGGATCGAAACCATTTCCGCCCCCGATGAATTGGAAGCCGCAGCAGAAGCGGCGCGCTCCTTTGACATACCCGTATGCGCGACGATGAGTTTTGACAGCGCGGGCCGGACCATGATGGGCCTGACCCCCCGTGCCTTTGCTGGCCTCGCCGAAGACTTCAACCTCGATGGTTTTGGGGCAAACTGCGGCGTTGGTGCGTCTGATTTGATGAGCTCCGTGCTCGGCTTTGCCGACGCCCAACCAACCGCGCCGGTTATCGCCAAAGCGAATTGCGGTATCCCGCACTATGACGATGGCGAGATTGTCTACAGCGGTACAGTCGAGCAAATGGCAGCCTATGCCCAACTGGCGCGTGCAGCAGGGGCGAAGATTATCGGCGGCTGTTGTGGGACAAAGCCCGAGCATGTTGCCGCCATGCGGGAGGCTCTGGATGAAAACGATCAACCGGATTTCCGCGTGCTGGCGATTGAGCTGGCTTTGGGCAAAATGTCCGATGGCGCTCGCCAAATCGCCATTGGCCAAGACGCGCTGAAGAACTCAACCCGTCGCAGTGGTGGCAACCGCCGCCGCAAGGGTTAAATGCAGTGATGGTCCGAGATGAAATTGACGCGCTTTGGTCTGCCGAAGGTCAGGCAGCGGCCTTATCCGCCTGTGTGGTCGCCCTTGCCGATGCACTGTCCCATAGCGCAGCAGCGAGTCTGGATGACCGCCTGAGCGCGCCAGATTTTGACTTTACGGCTGTGGTGCGTGCGCTTGAGTCGGGGCAGGGCGTTGCGGCGCTGTTGTCGGAAGCGGGTTTTGGTGATGCAGAGGACTTGCATGACCCCTCCTTGAACGACACGGCGTTGATGATTGTCAGCCAAGACAGTCTGAGTGCTTTGGCCGTGACGCTGGGCGACGCCGTTGATGCCCTTATGACCATGACAGAAGTTCATCAGTTGGAGGGCCAAGGCCTCTGGCTCGCACAGCATCTATCAGCGGCGTTGCAAAGCCAAATGATGCTGCTGGCGACGCGGGACGCACTGCCGGCGCAAATTCCAGCGACCCTTCGCGCCACCGCTGCTTTGGCCAATGCTTTATCGCTGACGGTGCCAGATTTGCCGTGGACAGCCGATCGCTGGCCCCTAGCGGATCAGGTTTCTAGCATCCAAGGGCTCAGCGGGGTTTTCCGTGCCTTTGGTGTCGCGACAGGGCCGCTGCATCAGGCGGCCTTATCCTGCTTTGAAAGCGGCTTTTCGAGCGATTGCTTGCGGGATTTGCACCGCGAGGCAGCGACAGGACTGGTGGCGCTGAACAGCGCGCTGGATCAGTGGTCTGCGCCGGCAAACGCAGAAGCAGCGACCGACAGCGAAGTGGCGCTGATTCAGGGCGCTTTGGCGCGCGCCCGCGAAGTGCTGGAGCAATCCACGGGCGACACGCCGGCTGATTAAATAACCGCAGCCAATCGAGCGGCTTTGTTGATTGCGCGCTTTGCGTCCAACTCAGCGGCCTTATCGGCACCACCCACGATGTGAACCGTGACGCCCTTGGCTTCCAGCGGTTCGGCCAGATCGCGCAGCGACTCTTGGCCTGAGCACAGGATCACGTTGTCGACGTCCAGCCAGCGCGGATTTTCCCGTGCTTCGCCTTCTGAAATCATCAGACCTTCATCCCCGACGCGCTCATAGTTCACGCCGCCGATGAAGTTTACGTCTTTCATGCGCAACGAAGACCGGTGGATCCAGCCTGTGGTTTTGCCCAATCCTGCGCCGTGCTTGCTGGTTTTGCGCTGCAGCAGCGTGACTTGCCGCGCGGGAGCAGAGGGTTTTGGCCCTTGAGCTGCCAAGCCGCCCGGCACCTTTTCCGGATCACCAACGCCCCATTCTTCCAGCCACTCTTCGACATTTACGGTCGGCGAAGGGTGTTCTTGAACAAGGAATTCGGTCACGTCAAAGCCAATACCGCCGGCCCCGATTACCGCGACTTTCTCGCCCACTTCAGCTTTACCGGCCAGCACGTCAATGTAGCTCAGCACTTTGGGGTGGTCTTGCCCTTCGATGCCGGGATCGCGTGGCGTAACGCCGGTGGCGACGATCACTTCGTCGAAACCGTCGAGGTCGTTAACGCTGGCGCGTGTGTTGAGGCGCACGTTGACGGTGGACAGCTCGATCATGCGTGCGAAGTAGCCCAGCATGCCGTGGAATTCTTCCTTGCCCGGAATCACCGCCGCCATGTTCAGCTGCCCGCCAATTTTGTCAGCGGCTTCAAACAAGGTTACGTCGTGGCCGCGTTCATCCAAAACGATCGATGCCTGCATCCCCGCAGCACCAGCCCCAACAACGGCAACCTTCTTTTTCTTGTCGGTGGGCGTGTAGTTAAGCTCGGTTTCGTTGCAGGCCCGTGGATTGACCAAGCACGAGGAGGTTTTCATCGAGAATGTGTGATCCAAGCACGCTTGGTTACAGCCAATGCAGATGTTGATCTCGTCCTTACGGCCTTCAGCCGCTTTTTTCACCAGCTGGGAGTCCGCCAAGAACGGACGCGCCATCGACACCATATCCGCGCTGCCGTTGGCAAGCAGGTCTTCGGCTGTGTCCGGGTGGTTGATCCGGTTGGTGGTGATCAGCGGGATGGATACTTCGCCCATCATCTTTTTCGTTACCCACGCAAAGGCGGCACGGGGCACGCTGGTTGCGATGGTCGGAATGCGGGCTTCGTGCCAGCCGATGCCGGTATTGATGATCGTCGCACCTGCGGCTTCGATGGCTTTGGCGAGTTGCACGACCTCTTCCCACGTTGAACCATTCGGGATCAGGTCGATCATGGACAGGCGGTAAATCAGAATAAAATCATGACCCACAGCTTCACGACAGCGGCGCACCACTTCGACCGGGAACCGCATGCGGTTCTCGTAAGCGCCGCCCCATTCGTCGGTGCGCTTGTTGGTGTGGGTGACGAGGAACTGGTTAATCAAATACCCCTCAGACCCCATGATTTCCACACCATCATAACCTGCTTCGCGTGCCAGAACCGTGGCGTTCACGTAAGCCTGAATCTGCTCTTCGACGCCCTCGGTCGTTAACTCGCGGGGCGCGACAGGTGTGATGGGCGATTTGATCGCCGACGGCGCAACGCCGCCTGCGGGGTTATAGGCATAGCGACCGGCGTGAAGGATCTGCATCGCGATTTTGCCGCCATTGGCGTGAACGGCCTGCGTGATTTCGCGGTGCTTGTTTGCGTCTTCCGTCGTCTCCATACAGCCGCCACCAATCACGGGCGCACCATCTTGGTTCGGGCCAAAGCCGCCTGTGACCATCAGTCCGACATCACCTTGGGCGCGCTCAGCGAAATAGGCCGCGAGCCGCTTAAAGGTCTTTTCTTCTTCCAGACCGGTGTGCATGGAACCCATCAGCACGCGGTTTTTCAGCGTGGTAAATCCTAGGTCCAGTGGTTTAAGCAAGTTGGGGTACAGGGACATGGTTCGAACTCCTCAGTAGCATCACGCCCATCGCCGCATTAGCGTGGCAGTACATTCCGACGTAGGCCGAACAGACTCAAACCCAAGAGCGGCAAGACAGCAAGCAGATGCCACGTCGCCATGGACAATCCGGGCCAAATAATTGTGGGTTTTGAGCAGTCTGGTCGCTCTAATGCGAAGAGTTGGTCAGGAGAAGCCATTTTTTCCACCAAACCACCACAGGCCATTGGCCCTTTCCACCAGCCGTATTCAACGCCGATGTGCTTGGCCGCAAGGAATACCGCTGCCCCCATGGTTAAGGTTGCAACAGCATAAAACGCCTTGCGATAGATCGCGTAGAGGCTTGGCAGAAACTGACCGACGAAGAACATCACGACAGTCGGGACCAGAAAAAACAGCAGCACGTAGTGCGGGACGCGTTGTTGCAAACACAGAATACACGGCAGCAATCCAGCCCACTGATAGGCCCAGGCTGACCCCACAACGGCAAGCGAGCCGAGATGGATCAGGCCCGGCAAAAACAGCGATGAAAAACGTGTCATGGAAGCTCACTCCGCATATGCAGCAAATTTGGGTGCCGGGTCGTTTCTCATGAACACACCGGCGCGGCTTTCCTTAGCGTGATTTGCCGCCCGTCGCTGCAAAAAAGCGGTTCCCTCGCGGTGGCTTGATGACGCGTGGGGACCAACGAGATCCGCTGGGTTGAGGTTTTTGGGACGATGTTGGGAGGTCAAAACGGTGGTCGTCGAACGCAAAGCGCTGGCATGGCAATTTTTCGGTCCCGATCAGGCGACGAGAGCGGAAGCTCAGGTCCAGATCGTAGCGTCGGGGGCGAGACTTCCAAAGGTTCCGAACATCGGTCTCGGCGCGGTCAAACCGATCCTGCAGCAGCGCGCCGTCGAGTTTCACAACGCCCGTGTAATCGATGACCAACCGCGCCGGACCTTGATCAAGTACCTGCATCAAGCGCGCGAGCGTCTCTGTCCAAGCGGGGTGAAAGCGCGAGAGTTGGGCGCCGGGGGCGAAGGTGCAGTCGCTGATATTCAGCGTGACTTCGCGCGATAGCGCCGCGCCAAAGTTCGCCTTGGCGATTTTACCACGCGTGACGCGCACCACGCGGGGGTTTTCGCTGGTCATCTTGTAGCCTGCGGGCAAGGTGCGCTCATCCAGTTTGAGCACCAGATTTTTGCCTGAACCGTGGGGAACCAAAGCGCAGGGAAGATGGAAGCGGCCATATTCGTCCGTGCGGATGATCAGGCCGCTGTGCTCCCCAATCCTCGCCGCTGCGATGCCCGGCTCGTTCGGATCGTGGATACCATCGACATTCACATCGTTGAACACCCGCCCAATCACGGTCGTGCAACCCAAGTCCACATCTTGGCGCAGCTCAAAAGGAAACGCGGCAAGGTTGGAGAATGCCGGCTGCGCTGCGGTTTCGGTGACGGCGAAAGCCCGGTTTATGTATTCGCCAGCATCGAGCCCAATGGTCGCCTCGGTCAGAAACTCCATGTACCGGGTTTCCCCCGGCTGAAGCATCAGGTCCGGCCAATGCAAGACAAGGCCAACACCATCGGGATCCATGTCCGGGTGGTGCAGGGGCGCGCTCTGTGCCGCTGTGGGTGGCGGGCCAAAGCGTCCTGCAGAGCTTAGGCTCAGGCGCCGTCGATCCACCGCCAGACCAAGGGGGAGGATGTCCAGCAAGGTCACGGTAACCGCCGTGCGCGATCGGTTCTCCACCGACAGGGTCCAGCTGACGATATCACCGATGGAAAACCGCGCTTGGCTGGCGGATTTCGTTACCCAGAGCTGGATTCTGTCACCAGCATCGGGATCCAGATAGTCGGGCCGACCATCGCCATCACGATCATCATCGCACGGCGTGCCGGACTGGTCCCAATCCTCGTCGCGTGTCAGAAAACCGTCGCCGTCGTCATCGGGGTCCAAATAGTCGGGCGTGCCGTCGTTGTCCGTATCATCCGGACCTTGCCCGTCGCCGTTGCTGTCCCATTCCTTGTCGTTGGGCACACTGTCGTTGTCGCTGTCTTCCTCGCCCGCCAACCGCAGCGCAAAGGTTACGGCCGCTATGGTGTTCGGCAGCGCAAGGCGCGCAGTGACAAAGCCGCTGGTGCTGTTGGAACGTGTGCCGGCTTGACCGTCCAGATCCACCCACTGCGCCCCGGTCCACCCGGCCAGCGTGAGGTTGTCCAGCGTTGCCCCCGGGTTCTCTTGGATCAACGCGTTGATCCGGCTGGTGGACTCATACATGGGGGATATATCGATCGCGGAATCTCCCCAAACTTGCCAGTATTCGCGGTCTGTTACCGCGATCAGGAGGCTCTCCCGCTGGACGCCAAAATCAGACAGGCCGTCTCGCCAGTGGTAGTGGACGTCAACCTCACCCGCCGTGTCTGGCGCGCTCAGTCCCACCAATCCGCGATAGACCTCACCGCTGCGGTTATCGCCGGTTGGAAAGACAAACTCACCGCCGCCAATCCGCCGAACGGGACCGTCGATGACAGCATTCGTGCCGCCGTCGTCCAGAACAGCGCTCGCGTCTTGTGACTGGGCCGACGCTAAAAAGAGTGTGTGAAAATCAGGCTGGCTGAGGCGCACTCCGCCCTGGCCGGTCAATCGGTTCACCAGCGCGCCACCGGTTTCGTCAATCACGCCGTCGATAAAACGCAGCGTGCCGGAAATCATCAGCGTGCCTTGATTGATGGTGCTTTGCGTGGCGTCAGCCTGAATAAAGTCGTCGTCCACCATGACAACTTCATCGGTTGAGATGAAGAGGCCGCCGGTGTTGATCATTTGCGCGTGCGCGGGTCGCGTGGCCACCGTCATCGCAACCAGCAGCGTCACTGCCAACATCCGGGGCAGAGCAAGCCAATCTCTCATTGCCGTGTTCTGCCCCTGTAAAGCGCTTAGCTTTCGCTGCAACCATGGTTGGTCTGGACCGAAATCCGCCCTTTGAGCGAAAGGGCGGTATCGGTGAAACCGTACGCGCCGACGGGAACGATTGCGTAGCCATAGGCATCAAAGGAAACCGGCCCGCGCGGCGATTGCCATGACAGGGAAACGACATTGTCGAACAGTGTGTCTTCTGTCCCTTTCATCGCCTTGAGCAACAGATCGCCAGCCTCAAACCCCATCAAACCCGCAAAGCTCGGGTCTTCGCCAAGTTGCGCGTTAAAGGCCGCCTTGAATTCAGCCGCGTCTACGGTGTCGGGGTTCCATGCTGAAACCAGCGTCATCGACGACAGAGCCGCCCGGGTATCTTCGGGCAAACGATCGTAGTCAATTTCCGACGTGGTGACGGTGTTCAGGGTGTCCGAGACCACGCCTTGGGCAAAGGCGTCGAGGTAGCGATACAGGGCATCGCCTTCGAGATCGAAGTAAGCACCATCGGCTTTGGTCACGCGCAGAATAGCGATTTCATTGTCAAAGTTTGATTGATCCGGCTCGGCAAAGGCTGCGCCGCCCAATCCGCCCGTGAAGGCACGCCGAAAGTCTGCGAGATTTTGCTGACCTTCTTCGTTTTCCTTTACAAACGCGAACGTACGCTGGGCGTTCAAATCGTTCATATAGAGAGCCGCCAAGCGCCCAAGCGCGACATCACCGGCAAGGTGCAGGGTGCTCTTATCGCACGTGTTGGTCATCGCCGGGCTGAGATTCATCAGCAGCGGACGGCTCGCCTCATCGCTCAAAACGGTGCTGGCTTGGGGGAAATTGGTGATGACAACATCCGTGGCGAGATCAGAAACCAGCGCCGCAAAATCATCCGGCCCCGAATAGCCGACGGGGTCCAAAACCTGAATATCGCCCACGCTTCCGAGTGAGAGGGCCAAACCAGCTTGGACGTGTTCAGACCAGTTCAAATCTGCCTCGCGGGAGGCGTCAAAAACAACAGACACGGAGAGAGCCTGTGCACCGAACGGCAGTGCCAAAGCTCCCATGGCCACGACGGCCAACGACAGCATTTTCATCAAAAATATTCCTTGGGCTGTAAATGAGGGTTTGTATGGTTAAGGAAAGCGTCGGCAGGGAATCTGCGGACGCTGAGGTATTCCCCGTTTGGAGATCGAGGGGTGACCAACGCTTCGAGCTCTTCAAGCCGTGTGCGCAGTTCGTCGATTTCGCGGTCTTTGGCGTCCAGTGCCTTTACCGCTGAAATCAGGGTGAAGACCAGGCGCTGACTGTCCACGCCTAAGTAGGTTTCGGGCGTTGCGTCGTGCGCGCTGGTGGGCAGGGGAAAGGATTGGACGAGGTTCGCGTCAATGCTGGCGGCGTCTTGAGCGATCAAGCCATAATACAGGCGCTCGCTGGGCCCACCGGGGGCATTGTCGGTGTATCGAAACTGTTTCGGCTGCATGGCGCGGACGTGGTCGAGGCCGTTGTCATAGCTCTCGATGTCTCGCTTGAAGCGCCGGTCAGACGTTGCAAACGTCGCGTGGGTGATGACGTGGTTGGAGGCAAAGAGCGACCCTGTCGCCCGAATGTCGCCTTGAATGTCCAGTTCGTAAGCTGGAATTGTCACGCCAATGCCGACGCGATTGTTGGTGTAAATCGTACTGTCGATGGTCAGTGCACTTCCCGGGATCGACACACGCCAATCATCATCGCTGGCGGTCGTTCCGGTCGTGGTTTCGGCACCAGACAGCGGCAGGTCGTCGGGGGCAAGCGCGTGGAAATACCCCGCGTCGTCCGTCACAATAACCCGCAGCGCTTCGCCGGCTTGAGGTGGGTCGAGATTTTCAATGCGAAGGTCGCTTCCATCTTGATTGCTTTCCCCCACGACATGCAGCTTGGCCGTCGGCATGTCCGTGCCAATGCCCACATCTCCGTGGCCCAGCGACGCTGTCATCAGCGCAGCGGCAAGCGCGGTAAAGGCGAGAGCAGCTCGGTCAACGGGAACGCAAAAGGGTTTCATTCTGGATCACTCTGGTCGCGTGAAAACGAAGGGGAACCGGACAGGCTTTGGGGGCCTGTCCGGTTTGCGCTGATCAGCATCTGGCTCGGTCGGGGGACTGGGGAGAGCCAGCTACGCGGGGGGGGCTACTGATCAGAGACGCCGAGGCGTGCCGCCATGAGGCGCATGCTTTCTTCGAGACGGCTGATGCGCGCCTCGGAGTCCAGCAGGACCGCTGTGATCCGCGCATTTTCTGCATCCAACTGCTGCAGAGCATTGGCGAGCACGTAGGTCATGGATTGGACGTTAACGGTCATGTAATCCATGCGATCTTCTGGTGAGTAGAACGAACCAACCAGCTCAGGATCAATCGCCTGTAGCTCTTGGGCGATCACGCCATAGTGCAGCCGCTCGGTATTGGTCGGCAGGCCGAGACCGTTGTAGCGGTAGGAGACCAGACGCATTTGACGCAGGATTTCCAGACCGCGGTTGAAGCCTTCAATTTCCGTTTTCAGGCGACGATCTGAGGTTTGGAAAAAGTTCGATGCGAGGAACTGATCACCGGAATAAATGCTGCCCGTCGCGCGAATGTCTCCGCTCACGTCCAGCGAGTAGCCCGGCGTGTCCGTTCCAACGCCCACACGGCCCAAGGTCTCTGCGCCTTCGGTTGCTTCACGAACCACCAAAGCGTTTTGGGTCGCGGCTGTATCGACCACCAACGGATACAAAGGCGCGTCGGTGTTAATGCCAACGTTTCCGTTGGTGTAGATGTTGTCGCCAATGCCGGTGGACAGGTCAGACGCGGTTCCAGAAACCGCCCAGTCCAGATCAGTGGTGTCGGTATCAACAGCAGAAATATCGACAGCAACATCGCCGGTTTCATCGGTGATGGTCAGCACGTTGGTTGCCCCGTCGAATGTCGCCGCCGTGTTTGATACGGTGGTGTCGTTCAGCGCATCTGACAGCGAAGACAAGTCGACCGTCACATCACCGGTTTCGTCAGTGATGGTCAGCACGTTTGTCAGCCCATCGAGCGTCGCTGCGGTGTTGGAGATAGTGGTGTCAGTGTCTGACAGTGCCGAAAGATCAACGGTCACATCGCCCGTCTCATCGGTGATGGTCAGCACGTTTGTCAGGCCATCAAGCGTTGCCGCAGTGTTGGAAACAGTCGTGTCGCTCAAGGTAACGGCCAAGCCTGACAGATCGACACTGATATCGCCGGTTTCGTCAGTGATGGTTAGAACGTTTTGCCCATCGAGGCTGGCACCGGTGTTGGAAATCGTCGTGTCTACCGGGGCAGGGACCTCTCGGATGTATCCTTGAATGCCAACGGTCAGATATTTGTCTAAGGCCGCGTCGCCTGGGAATCTAGCAATGTTCTGGCCGTACTCGTTAAGCTGCACATGGCCGTTGCCATGAGCGACAAGCCGATTTTGTCCGTTCGTAAAGAGGGAGACCACGTCTGTGGTCGAATTATAGGTACCATCGTTGCTGAATGCGATGCCGGTAGATTGCGGGCCGGTCTCATTGATGGCCTCAATGATCTGCGTGTAAAGAGCCGGGGTTTCGGTGTAACCGTTGCCCGCTTGCGTTCCCGCAGCTTGGGAGTCTGATTCGCCTTCGTCGACGCGCGTGGAATTACCCAGCACAAAGCTACCGTTGACAAAGTGGAGCTCCTGATTGCCAGCATCGTAGGTGCGGACAGCGTCACCTGCGGTCTGTGTGAGGTTCGAGTTGCCAAGATTGAGGTCCGTGAAAGTATCTTGCAGATCAGTCAAATCCACATCGAATTGGTTCAGGCCGCTATCCAAAACCGAGAGCGTGTTGGCTACACCGTCGTAGGTAACGTCGACGATCACAGTGTCCGTGTCTGTATCCTGCAAGTCAGACAGGTCCGTGATGAACGTCAGCCCGTCTTCTTCAATGGTCAGGAGGTTCGTGATCGGATCATAGGCCACGTCGCTGTTGGAAACAGTGGTATCAACCGCCGAAATATCGACGGGGAAGGTGTTGCCATCGGAATCCGTGATCGTGACCACACCATTGAGATAGCTTACCGAGGCAATGGTGGTGTTGGTGTCGGTGTTGCTCAGCGTGTCTGACAGCGTAGATAGATCCGCGATCAGGGTCAGGCCGCCTTCTGAGATGGACAGCAAATTGGTTGCAGAGTCGAAGTCAAAGCTCGTGTTTACGAAACTGTCATCGACCAAAAGGTCAGTAAGCGGCACCGTTTTGACGCGTTGGCCGTCGTCTTCGTCAACCAACAGCACGTTTTCCGTGTTGGCCGTGCCATCATAAGCATCAAGATTCTGGAAAATTACGTCATTTGAGTTTGTTGTCTCACCTGCGACGTGCAGGACGGCTTGGGGTTCTAGGACACCAATACCCACGTTTTCCGCGTGGGCCGTAGACGCCCACGTCAAAGCCAGCGCAGACGCACCGGCCAGTAACAATTTCGTTTTCATCGTTCGCTCCAAAAAAGACTTTCATCTGCGCCGGAGGCTTGAGCGATAAACTCAATCCTTCGTAGGCTTCAGAGCGGTGCAAGCACCCTTTCAGACGGGGCTGGAGGGGCAAAGAGCACTGAACTCAGAAGATCGGCAGAGGGAGGAGAGCAAATGGTAATCCATTTTTTATAATGCGTGCATTGCAGATGAATTATTCAATGAGGAGCAGCATTGCACAGTAGAGATGTTTTGGCGTTCAACGGCGCGCTTACCCGCGTGCGGTTTCTGTACCAAGCACAGACAGAATGGCATTCACCTTTTTGGGCGGGAAGCTCAGCTCATCGCCCCTTAACAAACTGATAAAAAACAAAAAATGTGCGCTGTCATCGTTCGGTTTTTGCGGGCAATCGACGTTGAAAAATAGCGTTACGCACCCTCGAAAAAGCTGGCGTTCAACGCCCTTAAAGCGCGCCCACGGCTTGGCCCAAACGCCCTTCGCGCCAATCCAACGCCAAGGAAAAACTGGCGAGACGTTTTCCAGTTGCCTTAGAAAATTCCCTAAAACCGCGCACGTTCGCTGGAAATAGCCATTTGCAATATGTGTGTATACCTAAAATTGATTTTTATAATGCAAAAACATTACATAACGACGTATTCCGGATGGATCATCTGCGTTCATCCCAGTGAGCATGTCGCCAGTGCTGTGAAGGGCAGGGAGGGAGATTTTTGGGTTGTGAGCGTCAGGCTGTCGAGGGTTTGGTCCGCGTCGGGAACCAAGCGCGCATAGAGATCTTGCAGCTCGGCGTGCAATGCCATGTCCACCGGCCCACGCGTCAGGCGGCCCGTCAATGTCATATGGAAGCGAAAGTCGTCCATGATGAACGGGTAACCATACCGGCTCAGATGTTGGCGCTGTCGCTCGCTGAGTTGATCAGGCCGCCTGCGCTCAATCTCAGCCGGGCTTAAAGGCGCTCGGAAGCGGTCAAATTCGGTGACGACCCGATGCTCCAAATGCAGCAGGGCGCCGGGCTGTGAGGCGGGCATGACCGCCAGAAATCCGTGAAGATTTTGAACCGATGTCTTTGGCAGGTCCGCCGGCGCGGCTGCGCTGCAAAATTCCCTAAAGACTGCAATCAGGTCTGCTTCCGTATGACCGTCTGAGAGGCGAAACGGCGCTTTCATGGTGGCGTGAAAGCCGTAATTTCGAGCTGTGGCGGTCAGTGCCTTAAAGTCTTCCGCGGCAAGCGCCTTGAGCGGGAATTGTTCGACGGCTGCGGCGTCCCGGTGAATGTCGGTGCCCAAGACGCGCGCACCAAACCGGCCAAGCGCTGTGTTTTCTGGACTGTAATAGACGGCATAGCGAACGGACACGGCCTTATTCCACGCTGTACTTGTCGCGCATATAGGCGAGAGATTGCCCGATCAAGTCTTCGAGGACGGACCGGTCGATGTTGGATAACCGCGTGATGTAGAGGCAGGTTTTGCCAATCTTGAATTGGCCCAAGCGACTCATAAGGTCGTCATAGGCTGAAAACCCCCCCATGATGTAAGCGGTTAGTGCGGTTTTCCGGGGCGAAAAACCAGTCAGGAACATCTCGCCTTCGCGGCCGCTTTCGTACGTGTAGTGATAATGACCAAAGCCGACGATATTGCCCCAAAGCACAGGCGGATGGCCGCTGAGCCGCGTCATGATTTCGAGCATTTCAAAACTGTCTTCGCGCCGCCGGTCGTGCTCAACCGCCCGCAGGAATTCGTCAACGCTAGCGGGGGACGGGCGGGTCTTGTTGGCCGCTTTGGACATTCTACTGCGCTAAGCCGTTCGCTTCTGCCCAAGCCGCGTGACGCGGTGCCGCAGGCACGTCCATAGGCTCCATGATCAGCCGAGGGTTACTGGTGAGCTTGCCCAAGGCTTCGAAGATTGGGAACCACGGCAATTGGCCTTCGCCAATGCCCCAGTGTCGATCGGCTGAGCCGTCTGTGTCTTGCAGGTGCACATGTTCGAGCATGTTGCCGGCTGTTTTGATGAAGTCCACCACGTGTGGCGCACCGAAGCGTCCGTGCATGTAATGGGCGTGCCCCGTATCGATGGACGTGCGGATATGATCAGAGCCAAGAACCTCGATCAGGCGAACGCGCCACGTCGGGTCGATGTCCTGAATATTTTCCAGCACGATGGTGATGCCAAAATCTTCGGCCATCTTGATGGCGTCTGACAAGGTGTCTTGGATCAAGCCAATCTTCCCAGCCTCGTACCCCATATGAACCATGTTATCCCGATCCCACAGCGTCAGTGGCGAGTGCAGCACCATTTGGGTCGCGCCCATGCGGTGCGCCATTCGCAAAGCCTGCTCCAGTCGCATGCGAACGACTTTCCGGATGGCCGGGTCGATGCTGTCGAGGTCAAAGCCGTAAAAGGGGCCGTGAAGTCCCAATCGTCCAGTGTAGGACGACCCCAGCAGCGCCTTCACCCGGTCAGCAACCTTGTCGGCTGTCTTTTCCAGAACAAAGGCGTGATAGCCATCTTGGATTTCCAAATCCCGGTTTTTCTCAAGCACCCAAGGCGCCATGTGTTCGAGATTGTGCAACTCCATCGCACACCCAAGGACGGGTAAGTCAGCCATCGGACATTCCTTCAAAATTCAGCCGTCAAATTCCTGGACAATAGAAATGACAAATGGGTTTCAAGCAAACTCAATTTGGGGCTCAAAGACGCTAAGTTTGGAGACTCAGGTGATTTCCGATTCGTTTTGGCATTCGGGCTGATTCTCAAGATGCGCAGGGGTCGCGCATAACAAGCCCTTCATTTTCCATTCGCAACGCGTTTCGAAAACGACTGAAGCATTGATGCAACAGGGTTTTTTCCGATCTCTGAATCAGCTCGCATAACTGAAAAAACTCAAGGAATACCTGCCGGGGTAGGCGAACCATGGTGATGAACTTGTCTGCTGCTGGCTGACAGGTGGGCTTTATACTTGGAGTTATTTCATGAAGTTTATTACCGCTACCTTGGGCGCGCTTGTTTTGGCTGCTGCGTCCTTCGTCGGTACCGCGCAGGCACAGGGCTATTACTCGGCACCTGTTTTCAGCCAAGGCGGTCCCATTTCTCTGGGCTACACCGGCAACGTTGGTTACCGCCCGAACTATTACTATGGTCAGCCACAGTATGTCGTGCGTCGCACAATGAAGCCGATCTGGGCTTTGGGCGCGCCGGTGACATTGGGCAACCCGGCTGGCAATGCTGAAGTATCCTTCTACAGCGCGATGTCCGTTTCCACAGAGCATTCGATTCCGTTGGCAGGCACATTTGAGTTTGGCCCGTCTTTGGGCCTTGGTGCGCGCATCGCGTGGAATGACCCGCTTTCCAACCTGCGGGTTTCGAGCAGCATGACGGCGACCAAGTGGGAGATTGAAGACGTGTGGGATGGCATTAACGATGCGCCATACTTAACGCGTCGTTCGACCCCAAGCGTGACGGATTACACGCAAGTGTCGACTGACATCGGCTTGGGTATCGTTGAAGGTAACTCTTGGCTCAGCGCCATTGTGGGTATCAACACCGACACGGATTACTCTTACGCGTTGCCCTATGCCGGTCTTGAGTTCGGCTCACAGACCGAGATTGCTCCGGGTGTTGCGCTGGACTTCTCCTTGAAGGGGCTCCGTGAGTTCTCCGAACCGAGTGTTCGCGGCTTCCACACCTCCGGTCGTTGGATTGCAACGGGTACCGTAGGCCTGCGCATTACCTTCTAAAGCGCGGTCAACAGACCCTAAGCACAGCCCACCGTAAAAAAGACCTCGTCGGCGTTAACCGGCGAGGTCCTTTTTCGTATCTGAAACGGTGCGTGTCGGCTTACCAATCAGCCGAAGTGAATGCGGAACCTTTCACGGATGGCCGCATCGATTTCTGGCGGAATATGCGTAGGCTTTGGGCCTTGCAAGATCGTGCGCAGCGTCTTCTGCGCGGCTTCCAGTAAGACGGGCTTCCCCACTTCCGCCCATTCCTTGGGCGAGGTGCGATCCCCAATGGTGGGGTAAATGTACTCAGACTGCATCAAGCTAAGCGTCTGATCTGACCCCAGATAATGCCCCGGACCCTCCAAACAGGTCTTGGCCATGACATCCAGCGAGAGCTTGTCCGGCGTGACTTCCAGCCCGCGTACACAGCGCATGGCCTGACCCAGCATGTCATTATCGATGATCAGTGATTCCAGACAAAAGCCCAACAGCGATGCATGCATGCCGGCAGATTCATAGACCATGTTGATCCCGGCCAAGCCAGCCATCACGTTCGTGATACCCTTTTCATACCCCGACTGAGCGTCCGGCATTTTGGCGTCCGCCATGCCCGCCGCGGAACCGGTTGGCAGGCCAAGGAACTTGCCCATCTGACCCACCGCGGCGGTGAGGATCGCTTGCTCACCCGAGCCGCCAGACATGGCGCCAGAGCGCAGGTCAGAGACAAAAGGCCAAGGGCCGAAAATCGCGGGGTGACCCGGTGAGATCGAGTTGACGTACACCAGACCGCTTAAGCACTCGGCAACAGCCTGCACAACAGCGCCAGCAATGGCCGCAGGGGCGGTTGCGCCCGCTTGCCCGGCAGACAGCAGCAGCACGGGCATACCGCCCCGGATCGCCACTTCCATGATTTCACAGGATTCTGTTGCATACTTCATCGGCGGGACCACAAAGGTCACCGACAGGGACACAAACGGACGCGCCCGCCACGCTTCTTCTGAACCGGCAACCATGCGGAGCAGCTCAAGCCCGTCTTCCATGTGTGTTGTGTCAACGAACGACGTGCCAACGTGCTTTTTCGTGCCCGAGATCGATGCGTAAACGGTGTTGAGGTCCATCTCGCGGTTGTCGAGAATATCGCGCGCAACCATCGGACGCTGGAAGAAGTGGATGTTGTCCATCTGGTCCACAATGCGCGCGGCACTGTAGAGGTGGTCGATGGTGGAATCTTCGTATTCCTTGGTATCGACATTCACCAGATGAACGGCAGCGCCAGCAGTGCCGAAGTGCACCCGATTCCCGCTGAGATCCAGATCAAAGGCTGGATCTTGGGCGTGAAGCGTCAGATTTTTATTCGCGATTGAGAGCGTGTGCTCCACCAGCGCGCGGGGAAAGCGCAGGCGATTGTCTTCGCCTAAAATCGCCCCGGCGGCGACCATCGACTCAACGCCGGACTGTGGGGCGTCTGCCATCCCGATGGTTTCCAAGGCTGTTAAGGCAGCCTCGTAAATCGTGCTCATCTCAGCATCGGAAAGGGGCTTGTACGTGCCGCCTTCCATACCCGGGCGCACCGGGCGAATATCTTCAGCCAACGGTGCTGCACGGAGGGCAACTCGGGCAGAACGGCCACCGGCGCGGCCCTTTCTTGGTGCTTCAGCGTTCATGGAAAGAGTCTCCTGTTAGGCGCGGACGCGCTCAGAGGTTGGATCGTACATGGGCTTGAGAGAAACTTCGGCCGCGACGCGCTGACCGGCAATTTCGATTTCGTAGGAGGACTGCAACTGCTCCGCGCCTTTTTCGCCATCGATGACAGGCACGTAACCCAAGCCGATCGACGCGCCGAGGGTGTGGCCGTAGTTGCCGGAGGTCAGGAAGCTGACAATCTTACCGTCCCGAATGATCGGCTCGTTGTGGTAAACCATGGACTTTGGGTCAGAGAGCTTGAACTGCAGCATTCGCCGCTGCAGACCGCGCTCGCGGGTCTCCATGACCGCTTTGCGCCCGATGAAATCCCCAAACTTGCCGCTGTCTTTGTCGCGCTTGACGGCAAAGCCAAGCCCGGCTTCGAGCACGTTGTCCTCGTCGGTGATGTCGTGACCGAAGTGACGGAATGCCTTTTCGATCCGACAGGAATCAAGCACGTGCAGTCCGCACATCTTGAGGCCAAGGTCTTGGCCCGCTTCGTCGATGCTTTCGAACACGTGACCCGCCATATCGGCGCTGACGTACAGCTCCCACCCCAGCTCGCCGACATAGGAAATCCGGTGCGCACGGGCCAAGCCCATGCCGATTTCAATCTCCCGCGCTGTGCCAAAGGGGTGCACGTCGTTGGTGAACCCGTCGGGTGATACGCGGTTGAGCAGCTCTCGCGATTGCGGCCCCATCAGTGCGATAACGGCCTCACCAGAGGTGTTGTCAAACACAGTAACATGCGCCCCAGCCGGCACATGGCGCTGAAGCCACGCCATATCGCGGCGGATTGTGGCCGCTGGAACGACCAGCAGGAACGATGTATCGCCAAGTCGGGTGACGGTCAGGTCGCTTTCGATCCCGCCGCGACCGTTGAGCATCTGCGTGTAGACGATCTTGCCCGGTTCAACGTTCATATCGTTGGCGCAAACATGCTGGAGGAAGGGCAGGGCATCTGCGCCTTCAACACGGATTTTGCCAAAGGTCGAAAGGTCAAACAGGCCAACGCCTTCGCGCACCGACTGGTGCTCTTCGCGGGCATTGTCGAACCAGTTTTGCGGCCCCCAGTCATAGCGGTATTCGCGCTCTTGCCCGTCGCGGGCAAACCAGTTTGCCCGTTCCCAACCGGCGGTTTCACCAAAGACCGCACCCTTGGCCTTCAAGTGCTCGTGCAGCGGTGTCCGGCGCACGCCGCGCGCGGTTTCCGGCTGCCGATAAGGCCAATGATCGGCGTACAGCAGGCCGAGGCTTTCCGACACCCGCTCGCGCAGATACACGCGGTTCTTCTGGAAGGGCTGGGCGCGGCGAATATCCACGTCCCACAGGTCAAACGGCGGCTCACCGTCCACGATCCACTGTGCCAGCGCGTAGCCGGCGCCGCCTGACGATACGATGCCGATGGAGTTATAGCCCGCGGCGACCCAAAAGCCGCGCAGTTCAGGCGCTTCGCCGAGGTAGTATTTGTCGTCTGGGGTGAAGCTTTCAGGGCCATTGAAGAACGTATGGATCCCCGCTTCGCCCAGCAGCGGCATGCGGTTCACGCCCATTTCAAGGATTGGCTCAAAGTGGTCGAAATCTTCCGGCAATTGGTCGAAGCAGAAGTCTTCGGAAATGCCGTTCATGCCCCATGGCTTAGCTTTGGGCTCAAACGCGCCGAGCATCATCTTGCCCGCGTCTTCCTTGTAATACGCGCACTCGTCGGGGACGCGCAGCACGGGCATTTGGGTCAGCCCCTGAACGGGTTCGGTGACAATGTAAAAGTGCTCGCACGCGTGGAGCGGTACGGTGACGCCGGCCATCGCGGCAAAGTCGCGCGCCCACATGCCGCCGCAGTTCACGACCACATCTGCATCGATCTGACCCGGCTCGCCGTCGCGCTCGTAGGTGACGCCAGTGACGGCACCGTTGGCTTGATTGACGCCGGTGACTTTGACGCCTTCGATAATCGTCGCGCCCATCTGCCGCGCGCCTTTGGCCAGCGCTAAAGCAATATTGGCGGGGTCGCATTGCCCGTCGAGCGGCAGGTGAACCGCTGCTTTCACACCATCGATGTTCAGGTGCGGGTACATGGCTAGCGCTTCTTCGGGGCTGATTTCGTTGACATCAACGTCAAAAGCCCGCGCGAGAGAGGCCTGACGGTAAATCTCTTCTTTGCGGGCTTCGGTCAGGGCCACAGTGATGGAGCCGTTTTGCTTCATCCCCGTCGACAGGCCGGTTTCCTCTTCGAGCTTCACGTAGAGTTCGGCGGAATACTTGGCCAGACGGGTCATATTCTGGTTCGGGCGAAGCTGACCAATCAGCCCCGCCGCGTGCCAGGTTGTGCCGCACGTAAGCTGTTTACGCTCCAGCAACACGATGTCTTTCCACCCCATTTTAGCGAGGTGGTAGGCCACGGAACAACCGCTGACCCCGCCGCCAACGACGACGGCGCGGGCTTTGCTCGGAATGGTTTTTGCGCTCATGCCCGCAGCCTTTCGTTTTGTGGATCCCACGCGGCGTCATCACCGGTTACCGTCGCCGCGCGACGCTCGCCAAAGATTTCGACTTCCAGGGCGGTTCCCGGTGCCAGGCAATCGGTCCGGACAACGGACAGGGCGATAAACTTGTTGGTGCGATAGCCCATCGCGCCAGAGGTGATTTCGCCAACGATTTCGTCGCCTTTCCAAACCGTGGACATGTACGGCGCATCGTAAGCGCCAATGTCGATGGTCATCATGGCAAATCGCTTCTTCAAGCCTTCGTCCCGCTGTGCAATCAGCGCGTCCTTGCCCAAAAAGTCGTCATTGCGCTCCAGCTTGACGAAGCGGTCGAGACCGGCTTCGAGCAGGGTGTAATCTGTGGAAAGGTCGCCTTTCCACGCGCGATAGCCTTTTTCGATCCGCATGCTGTCCAGCGCGAACATGCCGAAGGGCTTCACACCAGCGTCGAGCAATGCGTCGTAGATCGCAGGCTGATCGGCGGGTGCCGCGTGGATTTCCCAGCCCAGTTCGCCGGTGAAGGAGACCCGAACCAGCAGCGCAGATTTGCCTGCAACGGTGGCGTTTTGGTGGGTCAGCCAGCCTTGGGACAAGTCAGCATCGGTCAAACCAGCCAGCTTCTCACGGCTCTTTGGACCGGCAACGATCAGCGTCCCGAGCTCTTCGGTCCGGTCGGTGAGCGTAAAGCCAGCGTCCTTTGGCATGTGTCGTTCCAGCCAGCCCTTGTCGTGCCACTCGGCGGAGGCTGCGGTGATCAGCATGAAGTCGTCTTCGTCGAAACGGATGATCGACATTTCCGTCACCGTGCGGCCTTTCGCATCGGCGAAGTACAGCAGGCCAATACGGCCCGGCTTGGTGATGGCGCCAGAAACGAGGGTCCGCAGCCATGCCGAAGCCCCTTCGCCCTTCACGTGAAAACGGGAGAAACCGGGCAGATCGAGCATGCCAGCGTCGTCGCGCACCGCGCCAACTTCTTCGGCGACGCGCTGCTGCCACGGGCCTTCGCGTTCCCATGTCTCTGTGGCTTCCAGCGATGTGTCATCGCCGTCCTGTGCGAACCAAGCGGCGCGCTCCCAGCCGTTATAGTCGCCCATCTGACCGCCCAGACCCTTGATGCGATCGTGCAGTGCGGACAGACGTTGGTCGCGCGCGGCGGGCCAGAAGTGGCGGGGGTAGTGCATGGCGTATTCGTGGCCGTAGACTTCCATGCCCTTGGCGGTCGCGTAGTCCTGACCGATAAAGCCGGTGAAGCGGCGCGGGTCACAGGACCACATATCCCACTCTGTCCCGCCTTCGACGATCCATTCCGCCAGCACTTTACCGGCGCCACCGCCTTGGGTGATGCCAAAGGTGAAAACACAGGCTTCAAAGGCATTCGGCACGCCCGGCATGGGGCCGATCAGTGGCAGGCCATCGGGGGTGTAGGGAATGGGGCCGTTGATGATCTTGGAAACGCCGGACGTGCCCACCAAGGGAACACGCTCCATCGCGTCGGTGACGTACCATTCAATCCGATCCAGATCGTCGGCCCAAAGCTGGAACGAGAAGTCGTCTGGCATCGGGTCATCTGGCGTCACCCAATGGGCCTTACAGTTGCGCTCATAAGGACCAATGTTAAAGCCCATTTTCTCCTGACGCAGGTAGTAAGAGCTATCAACATCGCGCAGCAGCGGCAGCTTTCCGCCCGTTTCCTTGCTCCACGCCTCCAGCTCCGGCACGGGCTCGGTCAGCACGTATTGGTGGGACATGGATACCATCGGCACGTAGCGGCCAAACCATTGGCCGACTTCTTGCGCCCGGTAGCCCGCAGCGTTGACCACGTACTCACAGCGAATTTCGCCCTTTTCGGTTTCAATAACCCACTCGTCGTTCTCACGCCGCGCGCCCGTCGCGGGGCAGAAGCGAAGGATCTTGCCACCCATGGCCCGCGCGCCCTTGGCGAGCGCTTGAGTCAGCTGGGCGGGGTCAATATCGCCATCGGTTGGATCGTACAGGCCGCCTTCGAGATCGTGGGTCTCAAGGAAGGGGTAGTGTCGCTTCAGGTCGTCGTTCGAGCACATCTCCATCGGAATGTCCTGATACCGGCCCATGCCCATCACACGCTCAAACTCAAGCATGCGGTCTTTGTTGTGGGCCAGTCGGATCGAGCCGGTGACGTGGTAGTTCATCGGGTAATCGACCTCGTCAGCCAATCCCCGGTAAAGCTCCGTCGAGTAGCGCTGCATGTTCATAACGGACCAAGACGCCGAGAATGTTGGGCAGTTGCCCGCAGCGTGCCACGTCGAACCGGACGTCAGCTCGTTTTTCTCAAGCAGGACACAATCGCTCCAGCCCATCTTCGCCAGATGATAGAGCGCAGAGACGCCAACGACACCTCCGCCAATGATGACCACGCGCGCAGTGCTAGGAATATCAGCCACGATAGAATCCTTTTTCGACGGTTCCACAGCAGCACTATAGAACCTGTTATCAACCTGAATTACCGACCTTTTACGCCCTTCGACGGCGCATTTTGAGCAGAAAAGGGCCTTGGCTTCTGACGTTATCAATCGGAATATTCGATTGATTTAAAACGACATCCCCAATGCTTAGCAACGAACTCGTCGAAACCTTTCTCGACCTCACAAAAACGATGAACTTCAACCAGACCGCTGACCGGCTGAACGTGTCTCAGTCAACGATCAGCAGTCGGATCCGCGTTTTGGAGGAACAGATGGGCGCGGCCTTATTCACCCGAGGGCGCTCAGGGGCAAAGCTCACACCGGCGGGGGAGCGCTTTCGGGCTCATGCTCATGAACTCTATAACGCTTGGACCCGCGCCATGCGTGACGTCAGCGAAGCAGAGGGCTTCGAAGCCAGCCTCTATATCAGTGCGCAGCTCAGTTTGGTCAGCTCGGTCTTCTTCGATCTCATCGAAGCCTTCGATCAGCGCATGCCCAAACTATTTTTGAAGCTGGAAGCCGATTATTCCGCGCAAATCATGCGTGATTTATCGGCTGGTGAAATCGACATTGGTATTCTGTTCTCGCCTTCGTGGTCCCCGGACCTCTATATCGAGCCGCTCTCCGCATTCAGCTTTCGCATGGTCTCGACGCAAACCGATACCATGGAGCACGTCGGCAAAGATGGTTACATCTACGCCAGCTACTCGCCCTTGTTTGAGCGGTTTCACCGAGACCTTCTGCCCGGCCTGACGCAGGGCGCGATGACCGTGGGTTATGAGGGGCTTTCGATTGAACTGCTGCGCCATCGCGGCGGAACGGCCTATCTGCCCGAAGCTCAGATCCCGAAGTTGCAAGCCGAGATGCCAACTTTGCGGGTGGTAGAGGACGCGCCGTTGATCCAACAGCCGCTCTATGTCGCGGCGCACGTGCGGCGGCGTCACCGCCAGCTGGTGGCTGCGGGTCTGAAAGTGGTTCGTGACGTCGCCGGCAGCACCCAAGACCCCACCCTTTACCCATAGAGGTGCGGTTCTGCATCGCAAAACCGTAGGGGCTTGTGCCCTACCATCGCCTTGAAGAAGCATGATCTAGTAGCCTTGTTCAGCTCCTTTTGAAGGTCTCCCGTTATGACGGATCGTGCCGCCCCTATGAGTCGCCCCATCACCGGCGTCCTTTTTGCCCTGGTGGGCTTTGTTGTGTTTTCCAGTCACGACGTTCTGATCAAAAGCTTGGGCGGAAGTTACGAGGTCTTTCAGATCGTGTTCTTTTCCGTGCTGTTCTCGTTTGTCCCCATGACACTGATCATGGCCACCGATCGGACCGAGGCGAGCTTTATTCCGCACAAGCCGCTCTATCTGCTCTTACGCACCTGCACCGTCATCATCGGGATGATTTGCGGGTTCTATGCGTTTACCGTGCTGACGTTGGCTGAGGCTTACGCGCTGCTGTTTGCCTCGCCCCTGCTCATCACCGCGCTGTCGGTGCCGTTTCTGGGTGAAAAAGTTGGAAAACGCCGGTGGGCGGCTGTGGTCTTGGGGCTCATTGGGGTGATGATCGTCCTGCGTCCGGGCTTGCAGCCCCTTTCATTGGGGCACGCGGCGGGCCTTGCCGCAGCGGTGGCCAACAGCATCGGCGCGATTGTCGTTCGCAAAGTGGGCCGCGAAGAACGCTCGCAGACGCTCATCCTGTTTCCAATGGTGGCGGTTTTGCTGATCATGGCGGTGGTTTTGCCGGGGACGTACAAGCCCATGCCTATTTTGGACGTTGGCACACTTGCGCTGATGGGGCTGTTGCTCATTGGGGGCCAGATGATGGTGCTGAACGCCTACCGCAATGCACCAGCAGCCTTGATCGCACCCATGCAGTACTCCCAAATCATCTGGGCGGCCTTGTTCGGGTTCGTGTTCTTTGCCGAAATTCCAGATATGTGGGTGGCGATCGGGTCGTTGCTGATCATCAGCAGTGGTGTCTTTGTGGTTTGGCGCGAAAGCAGTGGCTCCAACAGCACGCGGACACCGGTTACGCGGACCCGGTCTTTCCGGATCGGGGTGCCATGGCTGAGCGCAAAGCCAGCGGAAAAGCATCCCGAGGCCTGATGGCCTCTAAGGAAACAACCGAGGCCTAGTGGCCTCTAAGCAGAAAACCGAGGCCTAGTGGCCTCGGACGATGCAAAACTCGATGACGTCTTCCAGCGCTTCTCGGATGTCCTGTGCGACCCCTGACGTTGTCTCCAAGCGGGCGAGGGCGTCGAAAGCCCTTTTGCCATAGCGCTCGGCCGCTTCGACGGTTCCGGCTAAAGCGTCATATTTGGCAATGAGGTCTTTGGCGCGATCAAGGTCGCCATCGTGTTGATCCAATTCTTCGATCGTACGACGCCAGAAAGTCTGCTCGTCCTCGTTTCCAGCCTCAAAGGCCAGAAGGACAGGCAGCGTCACTTTACCCTCGGCGAAGTCATCACCGACGGCTTTGCCCAACTTTTCCTGATCCGCGCTGTAATCCAAAGCGTCATCAATCAACTGGAAGGCCATGCCGAGGTTGTGGCCGTAGTCTCTCACCGCCTCCACCTGCGGCAACGGCGCCTGAGCAGCTTCACCGCCAACTTGACAGGCCGCTGCGAACAGGGCGGCGGTTTTGGCTTCGATGACGTCCAGATAGTCTTGGTGGTTGGTGTTCAGGTCGTTGGCTGTCGTCAACTGCGCCACTTCGCCCGAAGCAATGACAGCCGAGGCATCCGCCAGCGTTTTCAGGGTGGCGAGGTTCTTGTCCGCAACCATCAACTGAAAGGCGCGGGAATAGAGGAAGTCGCCAACCAAAACGGAGGCCTTGTTGCCCCAAACCGCATTCGCGGAAGCGGCCCCACGCCGCAAAGAGCTGTCATCGACCACGTCATCGTGCAGCAGCGTGGCGGTATGGATGAACTCGACTGATGCGGCGAGGCGCACAGCCTCGTCCCCGTCGTGCAAACCGCACAATCGCGCCGAAGCGAGGGTCAGCAGGGGACGTAGGCGCTTTCCGCCTGATGCGATCAGATACCCCGCCAGTTGCGGTATCAGCGCGACATCCGACTGCATGTTTTCGATGATCGTCGCGTTCACGCGCTCCATATCATCGGCGACCAGTGCCGTTAAGCGGTTGACGGCTTGGGTAACGTCACGGCTCTTAACGCTCTTGGTGACGTCCAAATCGTCAATGTCCTGTACCCGTGATGCCTGTGCCGACACATGCCTCTCCAAAATCCACGTTGGCGACAAAAGGTTGTCACCCTACCGGCCTGTGTAGAATAAGCAGGGACAAAGGAAAAGCGCCGGCTGGTCACAGGACCGTTGAGCGGAACGAAGGATCAATGCCATGTGGGTCGCCCTGCAATCTGACAACCCGGTTGAAATCAGTTTTGCCCAGCACTGCTTGAATGAAGCGGGCATCTGGAACGCCGTGCTGGACGACGCGAGTCAGGCCTTTTCTGGTCTCGCTGGTGTCCAAGGCCGACGCTTGATCGTCAATGACGACGACGCAGAGGCCGCGCATGCGACGCTGACCGATGCGAAAGTTGCCTGCCGGACCCCCGGTGAAGACGCCGCCGAGCCGCTTTTCTAAGCCAAACGGCATTCGAGCTAATTTGCCGCAGATTTGTCGCCGCGCCGGCAATTGACCCGCCCGGAGGCGTCACTACGTTGGTGCTATGAGCGAACCCATTCTTTTCCGCGAAATCCTGCAACAGCATCAAGCGCTGTCCCAACGAGGCTGGGCGATTGTTTTTGTTGCTTTAGGTGTGTTCTTCAGCAGCTTTGGCTTGGTGATGTTCGTCAAAGGCGCATGGCCCGTCATCGGCTTTCTCGGGATCGAGATCGGCGCGCTGTATTTGGGCTATCGCGTGATGATTGCTCGGGGGAAGCGGCAAGAAGAAGTCATTCTCACGCCCTCAACCCTCAGCCTGCATCTTCGCGACCCCAAAGGCCACTTGCAGCGGCAAAGCTTTCCGACCGAAGAATGTGCCGTTTCGATCAACACGCCGACGACGTGGGATGATCCTGTGGTGCTGAGGGCCGGTAATCGCCGCATACCCTTTGGTGGCGATCTTAACCCCGATCAACGGCGTGACGTCGCCAACCGACTGCTGCGAGCCCTGACCGAGGCCAGACGCGCGCGCAGCTAGTCGTTTAGACCCAGAACGTCGTTCATCGTGTAAAGTGCTGGCTGCTTGCCCGCCAACCACGTCGCAGCTTGAACCGCGCCGCGCGCAAAGATGTGTCGATCTCCCGCCCGATGGCCAATCTCGATGCGTTCATCGTCACCGGCAAAAACCACCACGTGCTCACCGGGAACCGTCCCGCCGCGCAAGGTTGCAAAACCGATTTCACCGCTGGGGCGCTTTCCGGTTTGCCCTTCACGGCTCAGGTTCTTCACGCCATCAAAGTCCTGCCCACGCCCTTTTGCAGCGGCCTTGCCCATGACAAGCGCTGTTCCTGAGGGCGCATCTACCTTTTCGCGGTGATGCATTTCCAGAATATCGATGTCGAAGTTCATGGGCAGTGCCGCCGAAGCCCGCTCCACGAGATTGAGCAGCAAATTAACGCCCAGAGAGTAGTTTGCCGCCCAGATCATCGGGACCGCTTCAGCAAAGCCGAGGATGACGTCTTCCTGCGCTTGGCTATGTCCCGTCGTGCCCAAGACCACTGCCGCGCCCATGTCGCGCGCAGCCTGCATGTTGTCCAGCGTGGCGGCGGGCAGGGTGAAGTCGATGATGACGTCAGCACCGGAAAACGCGTCTGCGCGTTCGGCTGAAACGAGCACACCGGTAGTCTTGTTACCAACGAGGAAACCAGCGTCCTGGCCGACCAAAGGCGAGCCGTCGTATTCCAGCGCACCGGAAAGCGTGCACAGGTCGCTGTCTGCAACAGCACTCATCAGCATCCGCCCCATACGCCCACCGGCGCCGGCTATGGCGATGTTCAAGGTCATGTCAGCCTTTCAAGGAACACAGCAAGCAGGTTTAGCCCGCGAGCTTTTCCATCACTTCGTCGGAAATTTCGGCGTTGTAGAAAACAGCCTGCACGTCGTCGTGGTCTTCCAGCGTGTCGATGAGCTTCAGCATCGTTGAGGCTTTGTCTTCGGCCAGATCAACCGTGAGGTTGGGCTTCCAGCCGATTTTGGCTTCTTGCGGTGTCCCAAGCGCGGCTTCTAACGCTTCGCTCACGGCGAGGAAATCCTCGGTCGTGGTCAGGATTTCGTGCCCGTCCTCTGAGCTTTCAACGTCATCTGCGCCGGCTTCGAGTGCGGCTTCCATCACCGTATCAGCATCGCCGGCCTCAACCGCGTAGGAGATCAAGCCCCCGCGCGTGAAGTTGTAGGATACCGAGCCGGTTTCGCCGAGGTTTCCGCCAAATTTGTTGAAGTAAGAACGAACGTCAGCAGCGGTTCGGTTGCGGTTATCCGTCAGGGCTTCCACGATGACCGCGACACCAGCGGGGCCATAGCCTTCATAGCGCATTTCGATGTAATCCGCGCCGTCGCCGCCACCCAAGGCCGATTGAATGGCCTTTTTGATGCGATCGTTGGGCATGTTGACGGCCCGTGCTGCGGAAATTGCACCGCGCAGACGCGGGTTTTTCTCTGGGTCTGGTTCACCACTGGATTTCACCGCCACGGTGATTTCACGTCCCACCTTGGTGAAAATCTTCGCCCGCTTCGCGTCTTGCGCGCCTTTGCGGTGCATGATGTTCTTGAATTTACTGTGGCCTGCCATGGTTCAGAACTCTTTGTAACAATGTCTTTGGTATGGGTCGTTTTCTTAAACCTTGGCAACGCATAGGGCAATCGATGCCGTGGTATAGGTGCGTCAAGCGCGCATTAAAAAAGGCCGCGCCAGTGACCAGCGCGACCCCACGAACGGACGAAGGTTTGCGCGGCGCTATTCCTGTTCAAGCTCTACCGGCTCAGCGCTATCGGCGACATCATCGTCTTTCTTGTTAAAGCTTTGGGTGGACGCAGGCGCCTGCGCCGCGGCTTCAGCGGCCCGTTCTTCGGCCATGCGCTCTTCTCTGAATTCCCGCTTGGCTTCGGAAATCAGGCCATCAATATCGGTAAGCTCACAGCCCTTTTCCTGGAGCCGGACGTTGAACGCGTTTGCGCCCTGTCGCAGTTGCTCCTGCGCTTTCTGCTCCTCAAAGCCCATGTTCGGCAGGCGAACCATGCCAAACATCGCAGCGACGCCGCTGATCATCAGGCTTTGGCCAAACTTTTGACCGCGCACGGAGTCCACGTAGGCGATCGCTTTGGCGGCTTTGCCCTGCTCAACCCGCAGGCTGTCGCAGCCCATTTCCATTTCTGCAGGCGTGAGAATGTAGGTGCCATTGCGCTGCCAACCATAGGCAGGCTCAGTGAATTCGCCACCAATGGTGGCGGGCCCACAGGCGCTCAACAGAATGGTGGTGCAAACAGCCACGGCGCTGATGATAACGTGCTTCAAAAGTCTACCCCTCATGCGGCGCGCTTTTCGGCGCCGGCGTTTTACCCTCCGGTTGTGCTGTATCTTTACTTTGGCCGCAACCCCGAGGTCGAATAATGTTGTGGGAAGGTAGGATTACGAGTGTTCAGCAACACGATCTAGGGAAACTTTATGTAGACAGTGTAAAATTAGACTTGCGCCGCACCGGTCATCTGGCTAATCAGTAGGCTGTTTTTATCAAGGGGCTCGACATATGACATCTGGGGCAGTCAAAACAGCAATTCTGCCTGTCGGTGGATTGGGCTCGCGGTTCTTGCCGGCGACCAAGGCGATGCCGAAGGAAATGCTGACCGTTGTCGACAAGCCTTTGGTGCAATACGCCATCGACGAAGCGAGAGCCGCTGGGATCGAGAACTTCATTTTTGTCACCGGACGGGGCAAGACGGCGATTGAGGATCACTTTGATCACTCCTTCGAGCTGGAGCATACGCTCGCCGAGCGGGGCAAGAGCCATTATGTTGAGATGATGCGCTCGATGATGCCCGAGCCGGGGCAGATTGCCTATGTCAGGCAGCAGGATCCGCTGGGTCTGGGGCACGCGATCTGGTGTGCACGACACATGCTCAAGGATGAAGCCTTTGCCGTTTTGTTGCCGGACATCATCATTGATCCCGTCAATGGTGGTGATGGCTGTCTGAAACAGCTCGTCGATGCTCACTCGCAATACGGCGGCATGGTGCTGGCCGTTGAAGAAGTGCCGCGCGAGCGGGTTTCGTCCTATGGCATCATCGATCCGGGCGACGTGCGCGGCGCGCATGTTGAGATCAAAGGAATGGTGGAGAAGCCACGGGCTGAAGACGCGCCCTCAAACCTCTGCATCACGGGTCGCTATATCCTTTCCACCGAGATTTTTGATTATCTCGATAAAGGGGTGCGCGGTGCCGGAAATGAAATCCAGTTGACGGACGCAATTGCTGCGAACCTGCAGAAGTTGCCCATCCACGGGGTAAAGTTCAGCGGGCGACGCTTTGATTGTGGCTCTAAAGAAGGGTTTGTATCCGCAAACCTGCATTTCGCGCTGCAGCATCCTGAGATCAGCGACAAAGTGCTGAAGTCAGCCACGGAAATCATGGCGCGTCAGTAGCGACTAGGGGGCAGGCATAAACGCCTGAAGCCGACCGCCGACACGGACCGGCTCGGCGCGGGTGGCGAGGCCGTTCTGGTTGCTTTCGACGAAGAGGCCACAAAGCGTTGCTTCCCCATCTGCTGGACCAAATTTTCCCCGTGATCCCACTTGGGTAAACCGGGGGATAGAGCTGTCTTTCAGCATGCCAATCACGGAATCATAGTCACCGGTCATGCCCAGATCGGTCTGAAAGGCTGTCCCGCCGGGCAGGATTTGCGTATCAGCGGTCGGGGCGTGAGTGTGGGTTCCCTCCACCGCCGTCACGCGCCCGTCGAGATAATGTCCAAAGGCCATTTTCTCAGACGTGGCTTCGGCGTGTACATCGACAAACGTTGCATCTCGGGGTTCGTCTTTCCATGCTTCCAGAGCCGTATCAGCGGCAAGAAAGGGATTGTCGGCATCAGGATTCATGAACAGCCGACCCAGCGTTTGAATGACACCCACACGGTGGCCATTGCGCCCGGTTAGCAGCGTTTTTCCGCGTCCCGGCGTGCCTTTGGGGTAGTTGATGGGGCGGATGATCCGCGCGTCCTCGTCCAGCATTGGGATGATTTCTTTGCGGTCAAACGAGTGGTTGCCCAAAATGATGCAATCCACCCCAGCCTCGAAGAATCCGTTTGCATGTTCAGGGGATAGCCCGAAGCCGTGGGTGGCGTTTTCGCCGTTCAGGATCACGAAATCGAGTGTCAGATCGTCGATCAAACCGGGTAGGTACTCCGCGACCGCGTGGCGGCCTGCGCGTCCTACGACATCACCAATGATTAAAGTGCGCATGCTGATGATCTAGTCCTTGGTATCGCCGTCGTAAACCGCTGTTGGCGTGATGACGGCATTCAGCCTTTCGTCCGTCGGTTCGACGGGCAGCGCCGCGGCGACCCGCTGGCTGTCATAGGCGAGCCCGATGGCGACGACGCTGCGGCCTTGCTGGCGGAACAAGTCGAGGGTGCGGTCATAAAATCCACCGCCATACCCGAGCCGAAAAAGGCGGTCGTCAAAGCCAACCAAAGGCAGCAGCACGACCACGGTTTGAGCCGCAAGCTTCGGCGCGGCTTCGGTTGGTTCCAGCGTCTTGAATAGACCTTCGTCCAGCGGCTCGCCCACAGACCAAAGACGGAAGTCCAGCGGTCCGGGCGCGCTGGGTGTGCGCGGCAAAGCAACGGGAAAAGCGGAAAGACGGTTGATCAGGGGCAGGGGGTCAAGTTCGCGCCGGATGGGGAGATAAGCCGTCATCTGGAACGCGTCGGCGGGCAGTTTTTGACGCAGCGCCTGCGCCATATGGTCATACTGCGCTGCCGTTGGCGGCTCAGCAGGACGGGCGCCAATCAGCCCTTTGCGCAGGGCGGCTTTTTGGTCAGTGATGGACACGCGCACGCCTCCGCCCGCACAGGAAAATGATGAGTGATGGGGAGCCAGACGACCGTTGATCGAGTAGTCCACCTGCGGCCCGACATTAGTCAGGTGGGCGCCGCGTAACAAAACCTCGGCTCTGACAGAGGCAGCTCCCTAGCAGTGTGCATCGGCCCCGGGGACAATATGATCTGACGCATCGCCCAGCTCTGTGCACAGGAGTGGTGCTTTGCCTTCGCACTGTCAACCGGCATAAAGAACACCATGACTTGCACGCTCACCCGTTTTGCGCCTTCGCCCAATGGCTTGCTCCATCTGGGGCACGTTTTTGCTGCGCACGTGGTGTGGAATAGGGCGAATCAGCTGGGCGCAGGCGTCCTGTTGCGCATCGAAGACACCGATTTCACCCGCTGCCGGCCTGAGTTCGACGCTGCGATCATCGAAGACCTCGATTGGTTGGGCTTTTCTTGGACGGGCGAGGTCGTGCGTCAGTCGGAACGAAAACCGCTCTATGATCGTGCGGCAGAAGAATTGAAGCGCATGGGCTTGCTCTACCCCTGCCTGTGTACGCGAAAGGATATCGAGGCGTCGTGGGCCGGCACGCCGGAATTCGGCCCGGAGGGGATGCGATATCGGGGAACGTGCAAAGGCAAAAGTTTGGACATGAACCAGCCGCTTGCTTGGCGACTGGATATGCAAGCGGCTTTGCAGCGCATGGGGCCGCTGGCGGTGCAAACGGTGGAGCACGGCACCATCGATTTTCGTCCGCTAGCAGAGGCCACCGGCGACGTGGTTCTGCTGCGCAAGGACATCGGGTCCAGTTATCACCTGTCCGCGACCATCGACGATGCTGAACAGAACATCACGCACGTCATCCGGGGCGAGGATATGCGAGACGCAACAGCCGTTCATCGGGTGTTGCAAAGCCTGCTGGGATTGCCTGTGCCGATCTACCATTTTCATCCGCTGCTG
Source organism: uncultured Alphaproteobacteria bacterium (assembly GCA_905479265.1). Taxonomy (GTDB): domain Bacteria; phylum Pseudomonadota; class Alphaproteobacteria; order UBA7985; family UBA7985; genus UBA7985. The sequence continues at coordinate 19,599 of CAJQLX010000001.1, read as the reverse complement.
ACGGAGTCAGATGGCCGTAAGCTGGCCAAGCGGGACGGGGCGGATGGGGTGCGGATGCTGCGGGCGCAGGGACGTTCGGCAGCGGAAATCAGGGCTTTGGCGACGGCCCACTGGAGCCTGGCTTAGCTGCGTGCGTCCAGCCCGGCGGTAAAGATCAACGCGACGTAAAGCACGAACAGCAGCATGAGATAAAACAGGCCGCTGAAGAACGGGACGCGGTCTGAGACGTTCCGCCGTCGCTCGAACCCACTGACAAAATCAGGTCCAACGAGGATGATGATCACCAGTACCGCAGCGGTGAGGCTTAGGTTTTCCGAGACAAAGGTTTGATGCCCGACCAGCAACAAAAACGGTGCTAAACCACCAAACAGACCAACCGCGCCCAAGTTTGAACCGCGACCCACGCTGGTCCACATGACCCAAGCAACGGCGAAGGCGGGAACCAGAACCAGCGTGAACAGCTTGGGCAAGGTCGCCTCGATCTCAGACCAGTCTGTGATGAGGCCAACGACCATTAAGCCAAGGCTCGCCAATGCCAATTGTCCGAGCCGCAAAACGCTGTATCCGGTTTCAGCCTGTGCATGCCGCCACACCACGAAGAGGCTCACCAGCGCGAATGCGACGGTTTTTGAGAACGCCTCCGGCAAGGTTGCGGACTGATCCTGCAACAGGATGACAAAGGAAATACACAGGCCAAGGCCGATCAGCAGGCCAAAGAACAGGGCCAAAACAAAGGGCCGACGCATGACGTCCAGCAGCAGCCCAAGCGCCCAACCCACAGCAGCAAACAGCAGAATAATTTGGTCAATCCGCCATGACCAAACGAACGCCCACGTATTGCCGGGCGCAGGTTGCATGAACAGGGTTTGCCCAACGACAATCACCATGATTCCACAGAAGATCGGGGCAATGGCAAAGCCGGCCATTTCCTGTCCGCGCACCGGGCCAAGCAGGACACGCACGACAAAGCTAAAAACAAGACTGCTCGCGGCCAAAATCAGCCACTGGTTCTGAAGCACTTGCAGCAGGCCTAAACCGGTACTTTGAAGTTGAGAGAGTAAATCTTGAATCATAGGAAGGGCATAGCTCAGAGGTTTTCCCAGAACAACAGTGCTTAAGTTCTCCCTTTACGATTGGATCGGGCATAAGCCACGGAGAAAGAGCGAAAATTCCGGTTTGGAGTGCAGGCCAGACTTGACGCGGGGGGCGGACTGCGACTCTATGCGACCATGCGCATTATCGGACTCGATCCCGGCCTTAGGGTCACGGGCTGGGGGATTATCGACCAGACGGGAAACCGCCTGACCCCCATCGCTCACGGAACCGTCAAGACCACAGCCTCTTTGCCTCTGGCGCAGCGGTTGGTTCAGCTTGAGAAAGGTTTGGTGAAAGTTATTGCCGAATACGGTCCCGACGAGGCGGCGGTCGAAGAGACTTTCGTTAACCAGAATCCTACTTCAACGCTCAAGCTGGGGATGGCGCGCGGCGTGGTGCTGCTTGCGCCGGCCAGTCTGGGCCTGCCGGTTGGCGAGTATCCGCCTAATCGTGTGAAAAAGGCTGTTGTGGGGGCGGGTAAGGCCGCAAAGGAACAGGTGCAGATGATGGTACGACGACTGCTGCCCGGTGTGAATGTCACCTCAGCCGACGAAGCCGATGCGCTGGCCATCGCCATTTGCCACGCCCATTACGCTGAAGCAGACCGCCGATTGGCGGCATCGAAGGTGTCAGCATGATTGCAAAGCTCAAAGGACTGGTCGAAGGGCAGGAAGACAGCGCCGCACTGATCGACGTCAACGGCGTGGTCTATCGCGCGCTTTGCTCGTCTCGCACGCTGGGCGGTTTGCCGGCCAAAGGTCAGGCGACAGTGTTGGAGACGGAGTATCTGGTTATTCAAGACGTCCCAACCCTCATCGGTTTCGGCACGCTGGCTGAGTTGGAAGCCTTTCGCTTGCTGGTCACTGTAAACGGCGTGGGTCCAAAGGCTGCTTTGGCGATCTTGTCTGTCCACGCGCCCGATATGCTGTTCGCTGCAATTGCCAACGGCGACGCTAAAGCGATCCAAGCTGCAAAGGGCGTCGGCGCAAAGGCGGCCGCGCGCATCATCACCGACTTGCGCGACAAGGTTGGCGCCTTCGCGGGCTTGGCGGGCAGCGCAACGGGCGCTGGCATGCCCGCCGGTGCTACTGGCGCGACACCAGAAGGCGTCGCAGCCCAAGATGCCGTTTCCGCCCTGACCAACCTCGGCTACGGCCAGCCTGAAGCGGCTCGTGCCGTCGCAAGCGTTCTGCAGGACGAGGCCCAAGCTGACGTCTCGACCCTAATCCGTCTGGCACTCAAGAAGCTGTCCGGGGCCTAGGCGATGGTGGATGATCCCCTAAACACGGACGGCACGCATACGCGTTTGGTTGAGGCCTTGAATTCCGGTGATACAGGCGCTGATCAAGGGCTGCGCCCTTTGCTGCTCGAAGATTTCGTGGGTCAAGAACGCCTGCGCCGGAACCTTCGCGTCGGTGTTGAAGCCGCAAAGCAGCGCAGTGAAGCCGTCGATCATGTTCTGTTTCATGGTCCGCCCGGTTTGGGCAAAACCACCCTTGCGCAGATTGTCGCCTCCGAGCTGGGCGTTGGCTTCCGGCAGACCTCTGGGCCCATGATTACCAAGGCCGGCGATCTTGCGGCGATCCTGACCAATTTGCAGCCACGCGACGTGCTGTTTATCGATGAAATTCACCGCCTTTCGACGGCGGTTGAGGAAGTGCTCTATTCGGCGATGGAAGACTTCCAGCTTGACCTGATCATCGGTGAAGGCCCGGCAGCGCGGTCTGTCCGCGTAGACCTCGCGCCCTTTACACTGGTCGGTGCCACGACGCGGATCGGGCTGCTCACCAAGCCGTTGCAAGACCGCTTTGGAATCGTGCAGCGCTTGGATTTCTATGGTGAAGCTGACTTGGAGAAGATCGTAACGCGCGGGGCGCGGGTTCTGGATGTTGGCATTGATGACAGGGCTCGTATCGAAATTGCGCGCCGGGCGCGGGGAACGCCTCGGATCGCGGGTCGTTTGCTGCGACGGGTTCGAGATTTTGCCATCGTTATGGGCGATGGACACATCACTCTGGGGTTGGCGCAATCGGCTTTGGACGAGTTGGACGTGGATCCGCTGGGCCTTGACGACATGGACCAGCGTTACCTCCGCGCCTTGGCGACGACCTATCGCGGGGGGCCGGTTGGGGTTGAAACGCTGGCTGTTGCCTTGTCCGAGCAACGCGACACGCTGGAACACGTGGTGGAGCCCTATTTGATCCAGCGCGCTTTGATTCAGCGGACATCGCGCGGGCGTGTGCTGGAACGGTTCGGATGGGAACATCTGGGCTTAAAGCCGCTACCAAAAGACAATGAGGACAAAGCCGCCGGTCCTCTCTTCGGGAAATGATTTATCGCTATGAGTGAGCACGCAGATCCACACAAGCCGCTCGGGTTCTTCGACGACAAAACCTTCGTGATGCACACCCGTGTTTACTTTCACGACACCGACGCCGCCGGCATTGTCTATCACGGCACCTATCTGCACTTCGCTGAGCGCGCCCGGACGGAGATGCTGCGGCACTTAAAGGTTGATCCTGATTGGCTGTGGCAAGAACACCGTTTGCGCTTTGTCATCGTCTCGGCGGATATGAAGTTTCAAAGCCCGGCGGTTCATGATGATGTCGTCACGATCCGAACGCAGTATCTGAAGACCACCGCCGCGCGCATGGTGTTGGATCAACAAATGAGTGTGAATGACAAAGTCTGCACTTCTTTGCGTATTACCGTATCGCAGATTCGCGAAAACGGTCGCCCGGCGCGCCTGCCGCAACAGGTAATCGACGCTATGGCACCCTATCTGCAACCAGAAGAAATCGACGAGTAATTTCGATGGAACTCACCACGAACCTCGATAACATGACGCTTTGGAGCATTGTACGTGCCGCGCCGTTGGCCGTTCAATTGGTTATGGCTCTTTTGCTCTTTTTGTCCTGCTGGTCCTGGACGTTGATCTTTGAGAAAGGGCTTCGGCTCTGGCGGGAAAACCAGCGCTTCGAGGCCTTTCGAGCGGCCTATGCCGAAAGCCGTTATCTCAATGAATTGCTCGACGGCGGGGCGGGTTATCAAAAGAGCGCCATGTTCGTGGTCTTCCGCGCAGGCATGATGCAATGGCAAAAAATGTCAAAAGGATCATGGGACTTGGCCGCAATGTCGTCGGTCCGCAAAATTGATCGCAGCATGAATGCGGAACTTGTCCGCCAAGTTGAGAATTTGGAACGCGGCATGATTGTTCTCGCCAGCATCGGAACCGCTGCGCCGTTTATCGGTTTGTTCGGTACCGTTTGGGGCGTGATGAACGCCTTTATGGGCATTGCTGCCACGGGTAACACAACACTGGCCGTTGTTGCGCCGGGCATCGCGGAAGCGCTGCTTGCCACCGCCTTGGGTCTGGTCGCGGCCATTCCGGCGTCCATTGCCTACAACAAATTTGCCAATGATCTGGGCATACTGGCCAACAAGCTCGAAGACTTCGCCGAAGAGTTCAGCGCCTTGCTGAGCGATCATTTGGAAAGCAAGGGCTAGCCCATGGCCTTTTCGTCAAAACAGGCATCATCCCGCATCAGACGTCGGCGCTATCGTCCCCTGTCTGAAATCAACGTCACACCTTTTGTGGACGTGATGTTGGTGTTGCTCGTTGTCTTCATGGTGACGGCACCCTTGCTCACCATTGGTATTCCGCTGGATTTGCCCAAGAGCGATCAGTCTTCGTCCAGCGATTCCCTTGCCCTGAACGATACCGTTGAAGCCGTTACGATTACCATCGATGTCGATGGCAACCTTTTCTTGGCCGAAGAACCAACAACCTTTGACACCATCATTGATGAAGTCATTGCACAGACAGGCGACAATCGAGATGTCGACATTCACGTTCGCGGTGCCCAAGGCGCAGATTATGGCCTTGTCTGGAAGGTCATGAATGACCTGCATGTTGCCGGGTATTCTCGCTTGAGTCTGCTAGGGAGGCACGCGAGCGACGCTCGCTGAGGTTTGCCATGGCGCAGCAAAGTACGGCTTCCTCTATTCCACCACGGTTCAGCGTGTTCGGGCTCAAGATACCCGCTCGTCTTTCAACCGCAAGCATCGTATCGCTGGTGTTTCATGGCACAGTCATCGCGCTGGTGGGGAGCGGTTTGACCAGCGAGGGCCGGGCAACCCTCGAAACCTTGCCCATGCGCGTTGCTGTGATCATGGATGATGCCCCGCTGCCGGACTCCCTGTCGCATGTGTTGGAAGATCTGGACCTCGGGGAAGATCTGACGATCGAAGAACAAGCCAAGGCCGAAAATCTACCCATTCTTGAGCCGGCGCCCCTGCCTGAAGACTTTGACCCGCTGTTCCTGCCAGATTCTTCTGAGTTTGAGGATTTGCCTGACGGACTAGAGGCGTTTGTACAGACCGCGCCCGTTGCCTCAAACCTCAATGCCGACGTGACCGAAGAAATGCTGTCCACAAACGCCGCTGGCGCATCGAACGATCAGTCGCCGACGCCAGCAGAAATTGAAGCGGCGATAACCGACGAACCGGCCCCTGCTTTGGTAGCGGAGCCAGAGGTGTCAGAAGCAGAAGCAGAGGACAAGGAGCAGGCGCAAGCCTCAGAAGGGGATGCGTCGGCGGGTGAAGAGCCCATAAACTACCCCCTCATCCCCAAGCCCCGACCACGCGCCGCGCCAACGTATCGCGACATTGATGCCGAGGAACGGGCCGCCGAAGCGCAAGCACAAGCAGCACAGCTTGCGGCAGAGACCACAGCGGATGAGGGAGACTCGGAGACGGACGCATCGACCGGTGCGGGCGATTCATCGTCGGGGGGAAGTTCGACCGATCGAACGGACGCGGAGCAGGCGGCAACGCGCTATGCACAGACCTGTTTCGATCTGGATGTAACGCTCAATCCTTTTGTCAGATTCAGCAACGCTTGGCAGGTTGCTTTCATCGTTGGCTTCGATGCGGAGGGGACACCCATCTCCGCTGTTGAAGGTAAAATCGCCTACCCATCCGGCGCTACAAAGGCGATGGTTGAGGCGTTCGTAAGTAATATTAGAGAAACCATCTATACGTGTGATGGCTTTAAGAATCCTGAAGGGATCGAGGGTGTCCCCTTTGAGGTTGAGATTGTCTACCAGCCCGGTGCTTAAAAAAGCATCGATTTCTGACCATAAATGTGACGCTCAAGACACAATTTTGCGAAACCTCGATACCGGGCAGATTTGGCCCCATTTCCGCCTAACTACCAGCGTTCTCGTTGCCGTTATGCGAGCCATTTTCTTAGCCTTCGTCCTGTTCCTTGTCACCGCTGCGACCGCAAGCGCCCAGTTCCGAATTGGTATTGGCGGCGGTGCGCGTTCGACCATGCCGATTGCGGTGCTTGAGTTTGAACCGGCAAACAGCGCTTCTGCGCAGCACGCGCGAGACTTTACCAAAGTCGTGCGCCAGAACCTGCAGCACTCTGGCACCTTCACCGTTGTAAACGGCAAGGACTATCCGCAAACGTCGGCGGAGTTCCTGAGCCAACCCGATTGGCGCGCTTGGCGAAAATCTGATGCCAAGGTGATTGTGACCGGTGACGTGTCTGTTTCTGGCAGCACAGTTCAGGCGACCTACCACATCTACTACGCCAACAGCCGCACCCATAAGCTGAGCGAAATGGCGGAAGTCCGGCTGTCGCAATGGCGGGAACTGGCACACTTTGTTTCTGATGTCGTTCACTTGAAGGTGGCGGGCATTGACGGGCACTACGCCAGCCAGATTGTCTTTATCGCCGAAGATGGCAGTGCAACGTCTCGCGTGAAGCGTCTCGCGATCATGGATCAGGATGGCCACAACATTCGCTATCTGTCCGACGGCAGCAGCATTGTACTCACCCCCCGGTTTTCCCCCGAAGGTGATGAGATCACCTACACCGAAATCAACAGTGGTCGCGTCCGGGTGATCCTGCGTCACTTGGTGACGGGCCAGCAGGAAGTGTTGGAAACCGCGGAAGGAACCTCAACCTTCTCGCCACGGTTCTCCCCCGATGGACGCGGGATCGTGTATTCGCTCGCCCTGAACGGCAACACCGACATCTATTATATGGACTTGCAGACGCGGGCTCGGGAGAGGCTGACCATGGACGCGAGCGCCGAGACCTCGCCGTCGATCTCCCCCGATGGTCGCAAGGTGGCGTTTGAAAGTGATCGGACCAGCGGTCAGCAGATCTATGTGCTGGACCGGCAAACGGGCAAAGTGAAACGCATCTCCATTCAGGATCGGGCGCGCTATGCGACACCGGTTTGGTCACCCGATGGTCAATGGATTGCCTTCACGCGGATCAAGGACGGCGAATTTGCCATTGGCATCATGCGTCCCGATGGCACCACAGAGCAGATCCTAGCCACCGGCTATGTCGTCGAAAGCCCCACGTGGTCGCCAAACAGCACCGCACTCGCCTTTGCGCGCCAAGAGCGGCAAACGGGGGACGGCACGGTCAAAACACGCATCTATGCGGTTGATTTGTTTGAGCGTCGGGAGTGGCCTCTGCCAACAACCAGCGAAGCCTCTGACCCTGCGTGGTCCCCAAGGCTGGCCCGCAACTAAAAGCTAGGTTTTCTTTTTGCATTTTGCCAAATTTGTGCTTTTAACGGGCCACTTTTGCAGATGATTCGCGTCGTTAATCCTACAAATTTAGGGATTCTGAGGACAAAAATCGCGTAATGCGAGAGTTTGTTCTATTTTTGCATTCAAAAGTATGTCTTATAATCATTTTTCTTTGCCCTTAAGGGGTGAGTGGTGTAAAACCGCAACAGTCAATGAACGGGTTGTACCGACTCCAGCGTTTTTAAGGGAGTAGTGACCCAATGAGTTCAGACGGAACATTTTGGAGTTTGGATTAAAATGTTGAAACGGACCGCTATAGCGATATTTGCGCCTTTGGTCCTCGCAGCTTGTGACCCGGAAGTCCAAGCCGTAGAGCAAGATTTGGTTGTCGCCGAAACGACGACGACCCAGACCACTCCATATTACCAGCAGCAAACTGTCCTCGGGCAGTCACAAGGCCAACTTGGTGTTGCTGGCCAGCAGTATGCTGCGGTCACGGGTCAGTCTGCCTATGGCTTGACCAACCCATACGGCGCGCAAATCAGTGCATCGGCAGTATCGTCGACCCAGTTTTCGAACGGACCCTCACAGTCTGGTCTTCGCGCGGATGTGGGAGATCGGATTTTCTTCACAACAGACAGCAGCACGCTGGACCCGCGCGGAACGGGCGTGATCGATCAGTTGGGCGCATGGATGCGACAGTACCCATCCACGCGCATTCGGATTGAAGGTCACGCCGACGAACGCGGAACGCGAGATTACAACATTGCGCTTGGTGACAGCCGTGCAACGTCGATCCGCAATCGCCTGTTGCAACTTGGTATCTCCGCAGACCGTCTGACGACCGTGTCTTATGGCAAGGAACGTCCGGTCGCCTCGGGGTCTACGCCGACAGTTTGGGCGCAAAACCGCCGTGCGGTTTTTGTTGTTCTTTAAAGGCTTTTCTTCTCCAGAAAGTCGGACACGTGGAAAAGGCCTCTTCGGGGGCCTTTTTTATGTTCTGTTCCTGACGTTTTGCGGCTCGTGAGCCATAGGCATTGACCGCGTTATCCCGTAATAAATAGGCAAACAAATCTAAGGGCATTGCATTGATGCATTCGCGGTTCGGAATCGGCTTGAAAACACTCGCAGCAACAGTGGTCTTGCTCTGCTGCTCACTGCAAACGGCTGCGGCGCAAGACGCAGATGCAGAGGCAGGGGAGCAGCTGATCCTCGAACTCCGGCAGGTGAGGTCCGAGGTCGATTTCCTGCGGTCGCAAGTCGAAACAGGCGGCGGAGTTGCTGACGTCCGATTCAACGACTTACAGCGCCGCATCGATAAGGTTCTGCAGGACGCCGCCGCACTTGCCACCCAAGCAAGCACAGCGCAGCGACAGGCGGAAACAGCGGTTCAGCGGGTTGATGAGCTCGAAGGGCAAATGGCGGTGATGCAGGCCACGATCGACCAAATCGCAACCCGTTTGGCCGGTTTGGAGGCCGATGCGGTTTTCGCGCAGGCGCAGGATGACGCGCCAGCAGTCCCCGCCGACCCCGCCGATGACGCGGCCAGCAGCTTGACGGCTGAGGCGGAGCAGACCCCGCCCGGCGCGGATGACGCCGCCGTGCCAGTGGTTGTGGACGCCGATGGCGTTCCCGTGCCGCTGCCCAAGGATCGCACCATTATCGCGCCACCAAGCCGCGCGGTGACGGCGGACGTTGCCGTTGCTGATTCTTCCGCAGACGTCATCATCGTGCCGCAAACGTCGGTGCCGAGTTTGGTCGCGGTCGAGGGCGCCACGCGGTTAGAGGGTGAATTACCTGTGTTCCCAAGTGCGCGTCCAGAGCCCCCCGTCCGCTCGATCGGCGCAGCAGCGGCGGACGAGACGGCAGAGGTTGGAAGCACCTTCGCAGACCTCACGCCAGCTTCAGCCTCAAACAGCACGCGATCCTCGAACACCACCTCGGGCTTTGATGCCGGAAAGCAGTCTTTTGCAGCCGGCGCGTTCGATGCCTCAATCCGCGTCCTTCAGGGATTGGTCGATGAGGGCGGTATGGGGGCTCGCGCGCCGGAGGGGTACTACATGTTGGGTACGTCCTACCTGCGCGAACAACAATACGCCTCGGCCATTCAAATCCTGGCGTTGGGCTTGCGGAACTATCCGACGTCTGACTATGCCGGGGCGTCGCTGGTCAATTTGGCGGATGCGTTGCACGCCAATGAGCAGGTCACAGAAAGCTGCCGATTGCTGTCATTTGTTCCAATCGAATATCCGAACAATGCTCAAGCCATCTCAGACGCCAGTGCTCGTGCGGCCCAATTTGGATGTTGAGCGCTTCAGGCTCGATCTAAAGCAGCTTCCGCCGGTTTTACCGGGGACGAAGTTGGGTTTGGCGGTCTCTGGCGGTCCTGATTCCACCGCGATGTGTTGGTTGGCGCAGCAGGCTTTGGACGGCGTGGATCTGCGTGTTGCGATTGTGGACCACGGGCTGCGTCCAGAAAGCGCCGCAGAAGCGGTATTGGTTCGAAACCGACTGAGAGCGCTGGGGATTGAACCGGAAATCTTAACCTGCGTGCCCCCGTCCAATCTGCAATCGCGCAAGATGGAGTGGGCGCGTTTGGCGCGTTTCCATCATTTGCAGGAATGGGCGTTAGCGAGCGGCATTCTCCGGATTTGGCTGGGGCACCACGCCGACGATCAGCGGGAAACCATCGCAATGCGACACGCGCAAGGGGCTGCGGGAGAGGGGCTGCGCGGCATGGACGCTGTGCGGGGGGAAGCTCAGGTTATCTTCGAACGCCCGCTGCTGACGTGGTTGAAACAGGATTTGGTGCGTGTTTGCGAAGATCAGGCTTTGCCCTTTGTCTCAGACCCAACGAATACGGATGTCACGACGCGGCGAGGAAGCCTGCGAGCTGCCGATTTGCCCCGCAGCAAGGCCGCAAGCCCCCCGCACGAGGGCAGCCCAAGCCAGATCAGCGCCATGGTCGCCCACGCCCTTGGCCACGCTTGGGTGCGCCTTGATGGGGTGTCGGTGGCTGAGCTTCGGTCCGCCTGTGCCTTCGTGCGCGGTGGACACTACGCCCCATCATGGGACCGAACAGCCCGCGCTCTGGTGGGGCTAAAGGCATCGGGGCGCGCCGCCTTGTTCGGCTGCGTGGTGGAGCAACGGACAGGGCATTGGATCCTGATTGCCAGAGAAGCGCGACGTCAGAATCGGCTGTTGGCGAAACAGATGGAAACAGGCCAGTGGCGCGTTGATGACCGGTGGGTCGTTGATCATCCCGACGGCGACTGGTCCTTTGTGGGGCAGGATGTCATGGCCGGGGCAGAAGATGAGGTTATGCGCGCCACCGCAGCTTGCTTACGGTGGAACGGCAGTTTGCCGCACGTCGAGGGCGCGCGCCTGATTTGGCCCGGAAACAGTGCCATTTTCAGCCCCCGGCGGCCTCTGGTTTGGGGCTTGGGACACAAGAAAAAAGCAGATTAGCATGCGCCGTAACGTCTCAAGCGTTGCATCGGCGAGCTTGGGTCTTACATTGAAGAGTATGGAACTCCCTGCATGGGTAAGGATTAGGCATGAATATCGGACGCAACGTCTTGATTTGGTTGGTGATACTCGTCATCGGCCTGGTGGTACTGCAAAGCCTCTTTGGTAACAGCATGACCAGCAACAGCTCAAAAATCGCGATTTCGCAGTTTGAGGATTTGGTGGATCAGGGACAGGTGACAGAAGTTGTCATCCAAGGAACAACCGCCAGCGGTGGCACGGCCGCAGGGCGACGCTTTACCGCAGAAATCCCGCCGGGCGGGATGGAGCTGTTCCTGAGCAAGATGGATTCTTCTGGCATCACGTACGAGTATTCGCCCCCCAGTGGCTTCGCGTTTGGACAGCTGTTCGCGTACTTGCTGCCCATTCTGCTGCTGGTCGGCTTTTGGGTCTTCATGATGCGGCAGATGCAGGGTCGTGGCGGCGGCGGCATGGGCTTTGGCAAGTCAAAGGCCAAGCTGCTGACCCAAGACATGCATCGCGCCATGTTCACTGACGTCGCGGGTGTCGAAGAGGCCAAGGCCGACGTGGAAGAGATCGTGGATTTCCTGCGCGACCCGCAGAAATTCCAGCGTCTGGGCGGCAAAATCCCCAAGGGCGTTCTGATGGTTGGCCCTCCGGGCACGGGTAAGACCCTGCTGGCCAAGGCTATCGCTGGCGAAGCCAATGTCCCGTTTTTCACGATTTCCGGTTCGGATTTTGTTGAGATGTTCGTGGGTGTGGGCGCTAGCCGTGTTCGTGACATGTTTGAACAAGCGCGGAAGAATGCGCCTTGTATCATCTTCATCGACGAAATTGATGCCGTAGGCCGGGCGCGTTCGACGGGGATGTCGGGCGGTCATGAAGAACGCGAGCAGACCCTGAACCAGTTGCTGGTCGAAATGGACGGCTTCGAAGCCAATGAGGGGATTATCCTGATTGCTGCGACGAACCGAGCGGACATTCTGGACAAGGCACTGCTGCGCCCGGGCCGTTTTGACCGCCAAGTGCAGGTCAATCTGCCGGACTCCATTGGCCGTGAAAAAATCTTGCGCATTCACACCAAGGGCGTTCCCTTGGGGCCAGACATCGATTTGGCACGGATCGCAAAGGGTACGCCGACGTTTTCCGGTGCGGACCTCGCCAACCTTGTGAACGAAGCAGCGCTTTTGGCGGCTCGCGCGAATAAACGCGTGGTGACGCAGGAAGACTTCGAAAACGCCAAAGACAAGGTCACGATGGGCCCAGAACGTCGTTCGGCGGTTCGGACCGAAGAAGAAATCGAATTGGTCGCTTATCACGAAGGCGGACACGCGCTGGTCGGTGTTCACGTTCCTTTGCGCGATAAATTGAACAAGGTGACAATCATTCCACGTGGTGGCGCGGGCGGCTATGCGCAGTTCTTGCCAGAAAATGATGCAGCGATGCTCAAGCGTAAGGAACAGTGGAAAGCTGAACTTGCCATGGCCTACGGTGGCCGGATTGCCGAAGAGTTCATTTATGGCGCGGAGCACGTAACCGCAGGCGCCATTTCTGACATTCAGATGGCAACGCAGCAAGCACGCGTGATGGTCGAGCGTCTGGGCTTTTCTGAACGTCTTGGACTCCGGTCCTTTGGCGCGGATCAAAGCGATGGCATGTTTGGCAGCATGACCAAAAACTACTCGGATGATTACGCCAAAATCATCGACGAAGAAGTTGAGACACTGCTGAAAACCGCTGAAGACACCGCGCGCCAGATCATCGGCGACAATCTCGATGGACTGCAGCGGCTGAAAGAGGCGTTGATCGAATACGAGACGCTGAGCCGGGAGGAAGTTGAAGCTGTTCTCCGTGGTGAAGAGCTGTCGCGGGAAAGCCGCCGTGTGGAGCCAACACGCCATGCGGGCGATGATGGTGAAACACCAGCACCCGCCGCACCAGCACCCAAGGCAGCGTCTGGAACCTCAGCCTTGCCCGGCATTGGTGGCCCCGCTACAGACAGCTAACAGGCCGTAACCAGCCTTTTCTACCCTGCGCCCGGTCCCTCCTCAGTTGGAGGCCGGGCGTTTTTCTGTTGAGATGTATTTTTTGAGGGGATTTAGCGTGAGCGATGATGGCTTCCACGTAACGCACTGGGCAGGCTTGGACCTTGAAGGTCCGCATGTCATGGGCATCCTGAACGTCACCCCGGACAGCTTTAGCGACGGCGGCAAATTTGACCATATCGATGCTGCGTTGGCACAAGCACGGCGGATGGTGGCACAGGGGGCGTCTATCATCGACGTTGGCGGCGAGAGCACGCGGCCCGGCGCGACCGAAGTCAGCATCGAGGACGAAATTGCCCGTGTGCGCCCGGTCATCGAAGCGCTGAGCAATGAGGGTATTCTGGTTTCAATCGACACCCGCAAACCCAAAGTTATGGAAGCGGCGGCAGTGGCCGGAGCGGGGATCATCAACGACGTTACCGGTTTGACCGGCGACCCGGCGTCGATGGCGACGGCGTTGGATCTCAACCTCGCTGTCTGCGTCATGCACATGCAGGGCGAGCCACAGACCATGCAGGCGGCCCCATCCTATGACGATGCCCCGGCGGAAGTGTTTGAGTTTCTGGCCGGGCAGGCTGAGGCGCTCATGGATGGCGGTATGGTGCCGGACAACATCTGCCTTGATCCCGGCATCGGCTTTGGCAAAAACCTCGACCATAATCTGCAAATCATGGCGCGGTTGGATGAGCTGGTTGATGCCGGTTGGCCGGTGTTGCTCGGCGCTTCACGCAAGTCGTTCATCAGCAAGCTGACGGGCGCTGAGGTTGATCAGCGGCTGGGTGGCTCGCTTGCGGCTGTCATGGCTGGATTTGGCGCTGGCGTGAGTATTTTTCGCGTGCATGACGTAGCGGAAACAGTGCAAGCTTTGGCTGTGGCTGACGCCATCTCTCACGCCCTGTAACGACGACGGATAGAGTAGGACCAAACCGCTATGATGACTTTGTATTCAGTGAGAATTTCGCCGTTTGGACGGAAGATCAAAGTGCTGCTCAAAGAGCTGGGTATGGAAGATCAAGTTGAGGTGGTTGCGGCCAACACGCTCGAAGATCCTGATTTCCTGCTCGCCGCCAATCCGCTGGGAAAGATTCCCGTGCTGAAAACACCAGATCATGGCGACATCACAAATTCGGCTCACATCGCGCGGTATTTGCTGGAAAAAGCGGGATCAGGCGCGGCGGTGAGCGGCGATTGGGATGCGTTGAAGTTGGAAGCGCTCTGTGATGGCGCACTGGAATCTGCGCTGCTGCTTGTGTACCGCAAGCGCTTTGAGCTGGGTGGCGGTGACGTCTATTTCCAGCGGCAAGCCGATAAGGTGAACCGCGCTTTGGATCGGCTCGAAACGATGGCGCCAGATTTCCGCACCGATGGTGTGCCCAGCCTTGGTGAAATTCAGATCATTGTGTTTGTCGAGTATTTAGCGTTTCGGGGGCCGGTTGGCGATTGGCGTCAAGGGCGTCCGAACCTGTCCGCCTTTGTTGATGCCGTGAGCCAACGGCCTTCATTCCAAGCGACACAGCCGGCTGATTAACATGGACGAGCGCCTCATCGCTCTTCGCGCGTCGATGTTGCCGTCGCTGACCAGTGGTCATTGGCGGGACTTTGATACGGCAGGCTTGGGGCAAATCTTGCTCGGACCGGGTGACTGGTTGCCTTGGCTGAGTTGGCCGTTTGCGGTCGAGGTTTGGATCGAGGAAGGCGACATTGCTGTGCTGACAACATCAGCCGACGGTGTTTCCGCTCAGGCCCATCATTTGCCTTTTAACCAAGGCACCAAGATCGAGGCTGAAACGGATTTGACGGTGGAAAGTCTGGGGCGTTGGAGTTTGATTAACCTGCAAGCGGCGACGGAAGCCGAAGGCGGCTCCAACATTCGGTTCGATGCCGCGAAGTTGAGGGACGAGGATTGGTTCCCCGGCCCTCATAACGGCAACTAGAAGACCTTTTCAACCCACTCAGGTGGCTGACCGAGGCGGTAGTAGGTGTAGGACATCCCGCTTGCCACCAGTGCCGTTGAAAAGGCTGAGATGACGAAGTTGGGGATGATGGCTATCAGGACGCTTTGTGTCAGATCGGCTTCGGTGATTGATGCAACGTCCGCAGAACCGCCGCTGACCAATTCGAAAATCCAGCTAACGGCAAAACTCAGCACCAACATGGGCAGCATCAGACCTGCATACGTCAGCATCAGCCGTCCGACGTGTCCTCGGGTCGCAGACCAAGCCGCATTCAAGCCAAAGGTTTGGATGCCAAGCGCGGCAGCAGGCAGGCTCATGATCAATTTGCTCCACAGATAAAGGCCGATCAGAGCGCCCAAGATGACCAGAAGCGCCAGCACAACAACGGCAAGCAAACCGACCATGACGGGGGCGATAAAGCCCACAACGGCCATCAGTATGGCGTAGAGGATCATCGCCACGACCGCATAGACGAACAGAAGCGCCACGGTGATAAAGACCATCGTCAGAGCCCGGAAGAAGTAGCGGAACTCCGCCGCGCCAAGGAACAAGCCAAAGCCGGTTCGCGGCGCGTCGAGACCAATCAATGTGGTCCGGTGCCAAGCGGCTGCCATGGAGGCGCCAGCCAATCCACCAAAGACGAGCAGCACCGCAATCCATGCGAAATATTGCAGAGACACACCAAAGAAACTGCCAAATACGCTGAAGTCCGTGTCAGCAGACTCAAAATCGATGGTTTCGAGTGCGGCACTTGCCGCCAAAAATTCGAGGGCCGTGGCGTTTAAAAAGGTGATCTGGATCGCCGTGGAAATGAGAAAGTAGAGCCCAAAAGGAACGATAGCGGCGATGAGCACGCGCATCGGCATTGAGAAGACAAAGCCGTAAGCCTCGCGCCAGATTTGGGCGACGGGCAATTCAAAGGATTGGGTGTCAGGCTGAGTCATATTGGCGTTTCCTAGGAAATGTAAGAATCGAGAGTTTTGCCGAGTTCTTCTGGACTCTCAAGAATGGCGAGGGCGCCCAAGTCGCGGAATTCTTCGATGCGTCGGGCTTTCATATGGTCCGCTACGGCATAAAGCACACCGATAAAGCGCACACCGGCGGCACAGGCACCTTTGGCACCGGCCGGAGAGTCTTCGATCACCAGCGCCGTTTCAGGCGACTGTTCGAAGTGGGCGAGTATGTGTTGATGCAGGTCTGGGGCGGGCTTGGGGTTTGGAACGTCCAAGCCGGAAAAGCAAAGGTCGGGCGTCAGCAGGTCGTCGTAACCTGTGGTCCGCAAATTCTTTAGCACGTTCACGCGCGGCGCGTTCGAGGCGACGGCAACTTTGACACGCCGAGAGATCAGATTTTCGATAACCGCGCGCACCCCATAGATCGGCTCCAGCTCCGTTTCAAAGGCGTGCTCTGAGACAGCGTACATCTGTTGGATGAAATCCTTGGGCAGGGTGTAGCCCTGATCAAGCAATTCCTGCTGCATGGCTCGGTCTGAGATACCGGTGAATCGTGCTTCGCAGTCTTCGGCTGTCGTTGGGTATCCCAGAGACGTCAGCAGCTCAGCATTCGACCGTGCTGCGAGTTTTTCAGAGTCGATCAAGACGCCGTCATTGTCGAAAATGACCATTTCGAGGGGGTTCACTGCGCTGAATACCAAAGCCGTTGCGTTCCCCGCCTCTTATAGTGATTTGGGTTGTAAAATGAAGAGCTTGCGCAAAAATTGCACGCCTTTGAGGTAGAAATGGAAAGGTTGTGCAGTCTCTTCCTTTCCCTGCCAAGGCCGCTTAGTCTCTGCTGTGTAATTTTGATGCTGGGGGTCTTATGAACCGAATTCTTGTTGTCGATGACGATCCTCATATTCGTCAGGTTGTGCAGTTCGCCTTGGATAAGGAAGGCTTTAGCACGGTCGAGGCCAGGGACGGCGCCGAGGCGCTTGAACGGTTTGCGGTTGAGAAGCCCGATTTGATTGTCCTCGACATCACGATGCCCGAACTCGATGGCACAGAGGTTTGTCGCCGGATCCGCCAGACCGACAAGACGCCCATCATCTTTCTCTCGTCGCGCGATGATGAAATCGACCGCGTTTTGGGACTTGAACTCGGTGGCGATGACTACATCACCAAACCCTTTTCCCCGCGTGAGCTGGTGGCCCGTGTGAAGGCCGTTCTCCGCCGGTTGGATGACAGCCAGGAGATCCGGGAGCACGAAGGGACCGCGGTCATGGAACATGGTCGTTTGTCGCTCAATCTCGATGACTTCACCGGTCAATGGGACGGCACCCAAGTGGTGCTGACCCTGACCGAATTTGGCATTCTCCGCACGCTGATGCAGCGCCCCGGCAAGGTTTATTCCCGCGATGATTTGATGAGCAATGCCTATGAACTTTCCCGCATCGTGTCCGACAGAACCATTGATAGCCACGTTCGACGCGTCCGTAAGAAGTTTGCCGATATTGGTGCCGAGCCGGTCGAGACGGTGCACGGCATCGGGTACAAGCTGGGATCATGCTGACCAACAAGCCTAACCCGTCCGATCCTGATGACGACACCACGCCCTTGGTCGCTGGTGCTTCCACTGTGCCCGTGCGCTGGCGGCATCGATTGTTTGGACGTCCTCGCCTCTCAACGCTTCTGCTTGCGGTGAACTTGATCCTGCTGATGGCTCCCCTCAGCGGGATTTTTGCCATGCGGCTCTATGAGTCTGCTCTGATCCGTCAGACGGAAACCGCGCTTCAGTCACAAGCGGTTTTTGTCGCAGCATCCTACCGCGCAGCTTTGCTCCGCAACAAAACACCCGGTCTGGATTACGCCGAGCTGTCCCACCCGGTTGCAGACGCGTTTATGGTTGATATCAACCCAGAGGTGCCGTGGCGCCCCCGTCCGCCAAGGCTGGATTTGGCCCGCGACCCGCTAGAGCTACCGCCCGCTCCCCCTCGTAAGCCTGAAACCCAGCCACACTGGTTGGCCAAGGACGCTGGATCGGACATTCGAACGGTCCTGATGGAAGCCCACTTTGTCACGCTATCGGCTATTCGCGTTGTGGATCATCAAGGCGTCATTGTTTCATCAACCAAAGCCAACGAAGGCTTGGGCCTTGGGCACCTGCCGGAGGTGCAACGCGCCCTGCAGGGGGAGAGTGTCTCCAGCCTTCGCCAGAAAGAGGAAATGGACGAGCGCAATCGCCGCTTTAACGCGTTTGAGCGCGCCAGTGGCATTCGCGTGTACGTGGCGGCACCGATTATGATCGACAACCAAGTTGTGGGCGCGGTGCTGGTGTTCAAAACCCCCGCCACCCTGCGCGAAGCCTTGCGCAGCAAAACCCGTGTGCTGTTCTTGGCGCTGGCGTTTCTTATTTTTGTTGCTGCGTTGGTTTCCCTGTTCATGGGGGCAACAATTTCCGGTCCTGTATCGCGTTTGGTGCGTCAGTCGAAACTGGTGGTTCAAGGGCGACGCAGCGGCATCGAGCCCCTTGAGAACCCCGTGACGGCTGAAATTGCGGAGCTGTCAGAAACGGTATCAGCCATGGCTGCTGTCCTGTTGGCCCGCGCAGAGTACATCAGTGACTTCGCCGCGAAAGTCAGCCACGAATTCAAAACGCCGCTAACCTCCATCCAAGGCGCTGTGGAGCTGCTGCGAGACCACGCAGGCTCGATGGATGATGCAAGCCGAGAGCGGTTTCTGGCCAATATCGCAGACGACAGCGATCGCCTTTCTCGACTGGTGACACGGTTGTTGGAGTTGGCGCGGGCCGACGTCATGCAGCCCGAACCCGATGGGGTCAGCAGTGATCTCCTTGGGTTCCTGCGCGCCTTGAGCGATGTCTACGAAGACCGTGGATCGCCCTTTTACCGCGGGCATTTGGCGTTTGACGATGACGCGCTGTGGGTCGCGATCGATGCGGACACGCTGGCGTCAATTGTTCGCAACCTGATTGATAACGCGCTCTTGCACGGCCAGTCTCACCCCCGTGTCGACGTGGAAGCAAACGACCGCTACGCCGTTCTAACCGTTTCGGATGATGGACCGGGTATATCGGCCGCCAACGCGGTGCGGATATTTGATCCGTTCTTCACCACCGACCGCGAAGGCGGCGGCACCGGCCTCGGTCTATCGCTGGTCAAATCCTTGCTCGAAGCCCACGGCGGCACCATCACATTGACAAAACACACCGACGGCTGCCAGTTTGTCGTAACCCTGCCGCGCGCGACGGATTCACCGTAAGTTTAATCAGTTGCTTGATCAAAACTGTGGTTTTCGGTTATTTAAGCGCCGTGGCTGACGCACCAAGGTCAGCAGGCGCACAAGTGTGCTGGTATAGCTCAGTTGGTAGAGCAACGCATTCGTAATGCGTGGGTCGGGTGTTCGAGTCACCTTACCAGCACCACTTCTTCACGGCATCTCACGGTTAAATCACTGATCTCTCGCGGTATTCTTGATGATTGCTGTGGGAAGGGTAGACCG